>CAZYSK010000051.1:367-42301 GCA_964649415.1 uncultured Anaerolineales bacterium | reverse complement strand
TCCCGGTGTGATAGTGGAAGATGCTCCTTCCGGTGGTCAGCACGTAGGGATACTCTTCGTCCGGCAATTCCGCCGGGGGTTTGTAGTCCACCACCTGAAGATGTCCCAACCCGTCAGGGGTGTTGAACTTCTGAACGAACATGGTGGGTGTGCCTGGGTGATCCTCAGTTGGGCAGGGCCAGTGAATCCCGCCGATCGCCTGGCTGAGCCTGTCGTAGGTGATGCCGGCGTACGTAGGGACACACCGTCTGATTTCCTCAAAGATGTCTCGCGAGGAAGAGAAGTCGAACTTGTCCTTGTAGCCCATCCTTTCTGCCAACTGACACACAACCCACCAGTCGGGCTTGGCCTCACCTGGGGGGTCTATCACCTGATCTATCTTCTGTACCCTTCTGTCTACCCAGGCGTGGGTTCCCTCTCTCTCCACCCAGGTAGCCGCGGGCAGTACTACGTCGGCCAACTGCGCCGTCTCGGTGGGGAATATGTCCTGAACCACCAGGAAGTCGAGATCCTCCAGGGACTGGCGCACGCTGTTGACATCGGGTGCAGCCATCATCGGATTCGTCCCCACCACGTAGAGGAACTTGACCTTCTGCATCATCACCGTGTAGGGGAAGCCGGGCTTTACGGGCAGGTTCTTCACCCCCCAGGCCTCCTCAAAGCTCTTTGCTACGTCCTCACTCGTCCGTTTGAAACCGGGGTAGAAGACGTTGAGGCAGCCCATGTCACCGGTGCCCTCACCGTTGATCTGACCCCGCGTGGGGTTAACGCCGGTGCCTGGCCTGCCGTAGTGCCCGGCCAGCAGCGCCAGGCTGGCGAGGAGTTTCACGTTATCCGCCCCGGTGGTATGCTGGTTTAGCCCTTGATCGTACAGGACACAGCCCGTCTCCGCCGTGGCGTAGGCCATCGCGGCATCTCTGATCGTTTCCAGCGGCACGCCACTGATCTCCTCCAACTCCTTCAGATCCAGAGAGGAGAGGTACTGGCGCAGTTCCTCAATCCCGGCAGTCCTCGAGGCGATGAACTCCTTGTTCTCCAGCCCCTCGTTGAGGATGATGCTCATCATGGCGTTGAGCACGGCCGCGTCTGTGCCCGGCTTCAACTGAAGGTGGATGTCCCCCAGATACCTGGCGGAGGCGGTGTTTCGGGGGTCCATCACGATCACCCTGGCCCCCTTCTCCTTCGCCCTGAGCACCCTCATGGTCATCAGGGGGAAGGTCTCTTTCAGATTGACGCCGGCCAGGAAGATGCAGTCCGCCCGTTCGATGTCAATCTCAGAAATCTCCATCACGCCAGAGCCCACCGTGGGGCCGAGGCCAGCCGCCGAGGGTGAGTGGCACAGTCGGCCGCAGTACTCCACGTTGTTGGTACCCATGACCGCGCGGGTGAACTTCTGAAGCACGTAGGCATCCTCGTTGGTGTTCTTCCCCGAGGCGAGCAGGCCAAACGTCTGAGGAGTGGCTTCCTTGAACTTGCTGGCGATGAGATCGAGCGCCTCCTCCCAGGAAGTCTCCTCAAGCACACCGTTCTTTCTCACCAGCGGCGTCCTCAGTCTGTCCTCAGCATATAGGAACTGATAGGCGTTTTTCCCTTTGGGGCAGTTCTTGCCCTCGTTTACCGGGTGAGCCTTCCACGGCTCTTGGCCTATGATCTTACCATCCTTCACGACCAGATAGATCCCGCAGCCGCAACTGCAATAGGGGCATATCGTAGCCCTATACTCGATGCTCATTCGTGCCTCCCGTGTAGGGCGGGTTTCCATACCCGCCATCCGGGTTTCCATACCCGCCATCCGGGTTTCCATACCCGCCATCCGGGTTTCCATGCCCGCTTATACTCGATGCTCATTCGTGCCTCCCGTTGAAAGGGCTGGGGCCAAGCAGCTTGATGGTCTCAGTGAATTCGGCAACTACCTCGGCCACCTTCGGGGCTTCGGATGCTGCGATCCATTCCAGTCTCAGCCTATCCTGGCCGATTCCCACGGCTTCCAGGAAAGGCTTCAGGGCCATAACCCTTCTTCGAGCGTTCAGGTTGCCCTTCTCGTAATGGCACTGGCCCGGATGGCAACCAGAAATCAGAACGCCGTCTGCACCCAAGGCAAATGCCTTCAGAATGAAGGCCGGGTCTACGCGCCCCGTGCACATGATGCGGACGACATCCACGTTAGATGGCTGTCCCAGGCGTGAAACACCTGCCGTGTCGGCCGCGGCATAGGTGCACCAGTTACACATGAAAGCGACGATTCGCGGTTCAAAGCCGTTGTTGCTCATAGACATTGCTCCTATCTTGTCTCAGTAGCAAGGATATGAGTACACAAGGAGCCAGACGGACGCACGATCAACTGGACCGCGGCCATCCTGGCCGCCTCCCTCCGCTGGACCGCGGCCATCCTGGCCGCTTCCCTCGTGTACTCGTGAGTTTCTGTCATGCAGGCACACGGAAAAGCCCTTCGATCTGGGCCAGAATCTGCCTATCGGTAAAGTGCCGCGCCGTGATAGCGCCGGAGGGGCAGGCGGCCACGCAGGTGCCGCAGCCCTTACACAGCGCCTCGTTGACGCGGGCGACGTTGTCCTCCTCAATGAAGCTGATGGCCGTGTAGGGACACAGCGAGATGCAGGTCTTGCACGCCGAGCATAGTTTCTCGTCTACCACGGCGACCTGCGGCGAGATGACGACCTCTCCCTTGTCCAGCAACGCCAGGGCCATAGAGGCCGCCGCGCCAGCGTGGCCCACGGTGTCCGGAACGTCCTTGGGGCCCTGGGCAGTGCCAGACAGGAACACGCCCTCGGTGTTGGTCTCCACCGGGCGCAGTTTGGGGTGCGCCTCAGCAAAGAACCCATCCTCTGAGCGGCTCAAGCCGAACAGGGAGGCTACCTGGTCAGAGTCGTGGGGAGCCTCGATAGCCGTGCTGAGCACGACCATGTCCACATCCACGTTCACCAGCCGGCCCAGGTTCGCGTCCTCGCCCTTGACGCGCAGCTTGCCGTCCGCGAGCACCTCCACCTCGGCGCCCCGTCCACGCACGAACGTCACACCCTCCCTCTGAACCCGCTCGTAGAACTCCTCGTAGGCCTTACCGAAGGCGCGCATATCCATGTAGAAATCGTACACCTCGGCGCCGGTCTTGTCCCGCACCAGGTGTGCCTGCTTGAGCGAGTACATGCAGCAGATGCGGGAGCAGTACGGATGCGCGTTGTGATCCCGGCTGCCCACGCAATGGATGATCGCCACACGCTCCGGCTTTTTCCCCTCGGCGGTCAAGATCTCCCCGCCTGTGATGCCGCCAGCGTTCGACAGGCGTTCAAACTCCATGCCCGTGATGATGTTGGGCGACTCGCCGTACGAGTATTGCGAAAGCTGCATAGGATCCCACATCTCGAAGCCAGTGGCAACCACGATGGCCCCCACATCCAGCTCGACGATCTCTTCCTTCTGGTCGAAGTTGACCGCGCCCGCCTCGCAGATCGTCTGGCAAACACCGCAGGCATCTGCGATCTCGCCCTCGGTACGGTCGTTCTGGCGGAAGCGAATGCAAGCATCCGTGTCGATCACCGGCACACGAGGCACCGCCTGCATCGAGGGCACCCAGATCGCGCTGGTGGGACCCAACGGCTTCTCCTTGTAGACCGCTGCATCCTTCAACACAATCTCGATGGCACCCGTAGGACACATGATCGTACATGCCCCGCAGCCGATGCACTGCCGCGTCTTCTCCATAAACGCCGGCCCCACCTGCCGCTCAACGCCCGCGTTGGCGAAATGCAGCACATCTGCCTTCACCAGTTCGTGGCACGTGCGCACGCACAGCCCGCACAGGATGCACTTCTGCTCTGGATCCTCCACTGGGAACGGCGGTTCCGTGACGCCGTACTCCCGTGCGAGATCCTGGACAACCGGCACATTGGGACAGCGTGAGAGCATCAGCTCCAGTATCGTCTTGCGGGCCTCGATGACGGCCGGGGAACGGGTCTTGACCTCCAACCCGTCCCATGCAGGGTGCGTGCAGGAGGTCTCCAGCCTAGAGCGACCGCGGCGGATTACCTCTACCGTGCAAAGACGGCAGGCACCAAAGGGTTCCAAGAGTGGATGGTAGCACAGCGTAGGGATCTCAATCCCATTCTCCCGGGCGACCTCCAGGATGGTTTGCCCCTCTTCGGCGTGTACTTCTTGTCCGTCAATAATCAGTGTAGCCATATCGTCCTCCCGTTATCTCACGCCCACCGCGTCGAACCTGCACACGTCGAAGCAGACGCCACACTTGATGCAGAGCTCCGGGTCTATGACGTGAGGTTTCTTCTTCTCCCCGCTGATCGCCTCCTGTGGGCACTTGCGGCGGCAGAGACCACAGCCTGTGCACGCGTCCTCAATGATGTAGTACTCGATCAGGGCCTTGCAGACCCCCGCCGGGCACTTGTGATCCACGATGTGGGCCACGTATTCATCACGGAAGTAACGCAGCGTGCTAAGCACCGGGTTAGGCGCCGTCTTACCCAGACCACAGAGCGAGACCGACTTCACCACCCTTCCCAGCCTCTCCAGGGTATCCAGGTCCTCCAACTTCCCCTCGCCCTCGACGATGCGCGTGAGGATCTCCAGCATACGCCGAATCCCCTCGCGGCAGGACGTGCACTTGCCACAAGATTCATCCTGCAGGAAGTCGAGGAAGTAGCGCGCAGTATCCACCACGCAGGTGCGGTCGTCCAGGATGATCACCCCACCGGTGCCCATCATTGAACCCGCCTCGGCCAACGTCTCGTAGTCCATAGGCATATCCAGCAGATCGGGCGGGAGGAAGCCTCCTGAAGGACCACCGATCTGAAGTGCCTTGAACTCCTGACCGTCGGGAATGCCACCTCCCACGTCGTAGACGAGCTCGCGGACGGTTATGCCCATCGGCACCTCGGCCAGACCCACGTTATTGATCTTGCCGGCCAGTGAGAAGACCTGCGTCCCTTTGCTGTTTTCGGTACCGATGCTGGAGAACCACTCGGCGCCCCGGTTGATGATCTCCGGCACTATGTTCCAGGTCTTGACGTTGTTCAAACAGCTAGGGCGGCCCCACAATCCGACGTCAGTGGTGTGAACGTGCTTGGGGCGCGGCTCACTGACCTTGCCCTCGACAGCGTGCATCAGCGCGGTGGACTCCCCTCCCACAAAGGAGTGAGCACCGAGCCTGAGCTCCAGACTGAAGTCGAAGCCGGAACCCATGATGTCCTCACCCAGCAGCCCGTACTCCTTTGCCTGCCGGATAGCATTCCCCATAGCCTTAGCCGACCCGGCATGCTCATACGGGATATACACGAACCCTTCATGTGCCCCAATCGCGTAGGCGCCGATGATCATACCCTCCAGGACGCTGTGCGGATCCGCCTCCATCAGCGCCCGGTCCATGAAACAGTTGGGGTCGCCCTCGTCGCCGTTGGCCAGAACGTACTTGACCTCGCCCTCGGCCTTGCGTGCCGACTCCCACTTGCGCCCGGTAGAGAAGCCCGCCCCACCACGGCCTCGCAAACCCGACTCCTTGACCTCCTTGATCACGTCCTCAGGGGCCATTGAGCCGAGCACCTTGCCCAGTGCCTGATAGCCACCGACCGCGATGTACTCTTCGACGGACTCGGGGTTGATCATCCCGCAGTGGCGCAGCACGATGCGCTCTTGCTTGTTATAGAACGGAATGTCCCGGCAGTAAGAAATGCACGCGTGCGTGCTCGGTTCCTTATAGCTCAGCCGCTCAACCACCCGCCCCTTGACCAGCGTCTCCTCCACCAGTTCAGGCACATCCGCCGCTTGCACGCCAACGTAGAAAACGTTATCCGGCTCAATCAAGAGCACCGGTCCCATGTGACAGAAGCCCCGGCAGCCAGCCTCGACTACTCTAACCTCCCCTTCCAGCCCGCGCTGTTCTATCTCCGCTTCAAGGGCCGGGATCAGCTCCGGTGCCCGGTCGTGGAGGCAACTGACAAGTACGTCAGCTCGGTATTGTTCAGTCATTCCCCTCCTCCTACCCTTCCACGCGCCCGACGGCCCACTCTTCGATCACGTTGCCTTCAACCAGATGTTCCGTGATCAGGCGGGGCACCATTTCCGGGCTGACGTTGCCGTAAGTGACACGAGGCTCATCGCCTTGCTGTATATCGACCAGCGGTTCCCGCGAGCACATGCCGATGCAGCCAACGGTGGTCACGTGAGCGTCTATGCCGCGTGCATCCAGCTCGGCCAGAATGGCGTGCATCACCTCGCGAGCTCCTGCGGCGATACCACAGGTCCCCATCCCCACCGTGATGGTTGTGCTTGTACCAGCGCGCGCCTTGATGTCTCCCTGCAACTGCTGACGCAGCTTCTCCAATTCCTCTAGACTCTTGAGTTTAGGCATCACGCCACCTCCCCCCGACCGTCTGCCCGACCGTCCGCGGTCGACGTCGGCACTGTCTCGGGAATCGCGCACTGGCACGCTTCCAACACTTCAGGGACACGGTCGGCGCTCATCTGAGGATACGGCACATCATTGACCATCACGAACGGGGCCTGCGCGCAGGCTCCCAAGCAGGCGGTTGCCTCCAGCGAGTATGCGCCATCAGCCGTGCTCTCGCCAGCCCGGATCCCCAACTCGCGCTCGAACGCCTCCAAGATACGCGGTCCACCGTGCACATGGCAGGCGGTGCCCAAACACACACGGATGCAGAATTCTCCCTTCGGCCTCAGCGTGAAACTGCGATAGAAGGTGGCCATCCGGTAGAGCTCGCCCAGATCAACACCCAGCCGCTCAGATACCCGTTGCAGCGCTGTGCGCGGCAGGTAGTTGTACTCCTGTTGTATCTCATGCAGCACCGCCAAGCTGACCGCAGGATCAGCGCCATAGCCGTCGATGATTGCTTCGACTCGATCGTCCAATGTATCCATTGGCTTCATCAATGTACCCATTGACTTCATCGCTCCCCGGGCCTCCTCTCCCCAACGCTCATTTCGCCCATCTTGATCAACTTCAGTTGCGGGACGCGCCGGGTCAGGCACTCGGTCCAGCACAGACCACAGCCCGTGCACTTGTCCTCGTCCACGTAGCGGGGCTTCTTGCGCACCTTCACCTTGAAGTTGCCAACGTAACCAGATACCTCTTCGACCTCACTGTAGGTCAGGAGCGTAATGTTGGGATGCCGACCGGCATCCATCATCTTTGGCCCCAGAATTCAGGTACTACAGTCGAGGGTGGGGAAGGTTTTGTCCAGTTCCGCCATATGGCCACCGATGGAGGGCTCCCGTTCAACCAGATAGACCGGGTAACCGGCATCGGCTATCGTGAGCGCCGTCTGGATACCAGCGATACCCCCGCCAACGACCAGCGCCGCCTTGGTGACCGGTTCCTTGCGCGGCTCCAAGGACTCCTGATAGGCCACCCGGTAGACAGCCGAACTGACCAATCGCTTCGCCTTGGCTGTGGCCTGCGCCACGTCCCGGACGACCCAGGAACACTGCTCGCGGATGTTCGCCATGGCGAAGAAGTAGGGATTGAGCCCCGCCTCGGCCACTGCGGCCTGGAACGTGGTCTCGTGCATCCTCGGGGTGCAGGAAGCGACCACCACGCGAGTCAGACCCAACTCCTGGATATCGTCCTTGATCATATTCTGGCCAGGCTCGGAGCACATGTACTTATTCTCACGGGCCACCATCACGTGCGGCAACCGTTTGGCGAAAGCAACCACCTCCGACACGTTGACCGTAGCGGCGATGTTGATGCCGCAGTCGCAGATGTACACGCCAATCTTGGGTTGTTCCATATCTACACCTCTCCTATGTGACAGGATTCGTTCGTCCACTGCGGAGCCTCGTCGACTCTCATACACACCTCCTGGTTTCTGCTACGTGAAGCACGATGCACAATTAGTTCTTCCGCCCACCACACTGCTTTCCCATCCACTCCCAGATCCACATCGTCGTACTTGTAGATCATCACTATTCACAGGTATTCGACTGACACCAGCTTTCCACATGCCTTCAGATCACCGACCAGGGCCTCGACAATGCCCTGACGCAAAGGGCGGCGGACGTCGATCGTGCGTCCGCGGGCACCAGAATCCTCGGCCTGCTGCGGGTTCACCGCCAGACCCACGATAAAGTGTATCCGATCAGCCGCCAGCAGCGCACGCGCTAAACGGGTAGCGCCGTCCTCCCCCCCGGGCAAACGCGGGTATCCGCCCCTAGAAGGTTGACCGTCGCCCGCCTGTTGCGCCTGTCCCGCCCCTGCTAACCGCTCCCGCGCCTTCCCCAGCGTCACCAATCCCTCCGTGACCAGATCCACTTCCTCCAGACGCGAGACAGGCGGGACCTCCGCCCATCCATCCTCGGGGCGAGGCTCCGTTTTCAACTCAGCCCCCAGCAGCCGAGCAGCGATCAGGGCAGTGGTACCGCCACAGACGACACGTGTGCCCTGCTCGGCCATCAGCTTCCTCAGCGCCAATTCATCCTGCGCGGGATCGACCGGTGGTCCGGTCCAGACGGTGACGTGCCGCTCCGGGCGGACACGCATGGCGACGACCGTCACGTCCCACCGGGGCGCTCCAGGGTTCAGACGGTGATAGGTGCGCAGCAGCGCGCTCATCAACTCATCTGCATCGCAGCCGGTATCAGTCCATCGTCGTACGGCGACGGCGATGTCGGACCATCCCCACCCCCAACCCCGGGGATGTAAATAGCCCTGGCTGACCAGCACCATGTAGTCGCCGTTCCGCAACTGGAAACAATAGCTTCGCAGCAGCCGTCCGTGGACGACCTCCTCGCTCAGGGGCAAGAATGCCACCTCGCCGCCTCGGATCAAGCACAGCGGCATCGTGTCGCACTCCATCAGGCTGGCTTCGTCTCCGCCCACCACGTCCAAGATGGAGAAAGCGACTTCCTCTCCACCGGGAGGCGTGGCAGGCGACCGTCCTATGAGCGCCTCTGCCACACCGGCAGGCATCTCCCCCCGCCGCATCATGTCCAGGGCACGCTCAGCCGTGGCGGCGGCCTCGGCTTGCCCCCGCTCCCCGCCCTGTGCACTGCTGGCAAACACGACGCCGAAGCGGTCTTCGATTTGAAACGTCCTCACTGCCTCTCCGCACACCTCTTCCCCGGCCCGGGGAAGGCTTCGATGTGCGGTCTCAATCCACAGGCTCACGTTCCACTCTCAGCCGACAGTTCTTGCTCACCCTCGGCGATGAACTCTCCCAGCCAACGCCGCACGGGTGGGAGGGTAAAGGCGGACCTTGATCCTGCGTCCGCGGACATTGACCCCGACCGTCTGCGGTCGGCTGCGTCCGACGCGCCCCCCAACAGCGCCCGCAACTCCGCCGTGTCGAACTCGAAGGTACGCGCATCGACACGATGCAGGTAGTGCAGGTCAACAGGCCGTTCGGACATCAGAAACGCCAACAGCGCGCCCCTCACGTCTCCCAAGGGAGCCCGGTCGATGTGACTGTGCCGGAAGGTAGCCGCCACGTGCGTACCCTCGCCAACGTGTGACTCGACGTGCAGCGCGCCTTCGCACCGGTCGGCAGCGGCGGCCAAGAGGGGAAGTCCCAACCCCACGTGGCGCGTCTGTCGCGTGGTGAAGAACGGGTCGAGGACACGGGCCAGAGTGCCCTCGTCCATACCCCTTCCGTTGTCGACGACCTCAATAGTCAGCCTGTCAGCCGCCAGGTCCTCCTCAATCCGTAGCTCAACCCGCGTCGCCCCAGCCTCAACGGCGTTCTCCAGTATGTCGAGGATATGCAGCGACAGCTCCAGCACACAACCATCCTTCAAAGCGCCATTCCGATGGCGCACATTCACACTTCAAAGGCGCCATTCCGATGGCGCACATTCACATTTCAAAGGCGCCATTCCAATGGCGCGCATTCACGCTTCAAAGGTGCCATTCCAATGGCGCGCATTCACATTTCAAAGGCGCCATTCCAATGGCGCGCATTCACGCTTCAAAGGTGCCATTCCGATGGCGCGCATTCACGCTTCAAAGGCGCCATTCCGATGGCGCGTCACCGCCCCCGACCGCAACCCATCCACCCACACCTCGCGCGCCTCCACACCAGCCAGAGTCAACCCGAGCTCAGCAACGGTGGGCGCGGCCATCTTGTACGTGGTGCGCCGGACCATCTCTTGCAGCCTGTGAGCGTCACCGTTCGCCACTAAGCTATAGCGGGATAACTGGGGGAAGCGCTTGCGGGCCTCGACCGGGCCGATGCGGGCCGAGATCTCCACCCCCGCCACGTCAAGCTCCGGGGGGATGAAGCCCAGGTTGGAGATGATACTATACATTGTCCGGTCTACGTGCGCCGGAATGCAGAGCCCGCCCAATTCCTGCACGAGTTGCACTACGTCTTCCACAGAGAAATCAGCCGAAGTCACGAGCAGGCGTTCCAGGTAGCCCGCAGGCTCACCTGTCGCATCAAGCACTAGCTGTTCGCCAAAGAAACCCTCGTCATTCGCAAGAGCCGGCAGGCTCGCATAGACTTGCTCCTGCCAAGAGGCCACCTGCTCCAGCGTGTCAAACAATGTGAGCAGGTGGACCTCCTCGCGGGTTTGAACCTCCATGCCTGGCAGCACCGTTATGCCCGTGTGCTGTGCAGCGTTGATCACAGCCGCGACGTTCTCGGCAGAGTTGTGGTCAGTGACGGCAATGATCTGCAAGCCAAGTTCTTGCGCCCGCTCTACAATGAGCTCCGGCAGCATCTCCAATTCTGCGCAGGGAGAAAGGCACGTGTGAATGTGCAAGTCAGCGGAATAGAAACGCAACACGGAAGGCTCTTCTAAGAGGGGCTCAGCCGTGCGTCACCCGCAAACCAGGTGACCGCATCAAGACGAAGCCGCCTGCATGGATTTCCACACCAACTCGGTGAGATCCAGGGCACGCACACGGATCTTGTTTTGGCGCGCGCCCTCTTGCAGCGTGCGCTTGCACTGCTGGCAGGCGGAAAGGACGTACTTCGCGCCGGTGGCCTGCACTTGCGCCAATCGCTGCGCCGCGACACCCGTAGTGACGCTATGATCGGCCACCTCAACGTCACCGCCACCGCCGCAGCAGAGAGAATTCTCACGGCTGGCGGACATCTCGCGGAACTCGAGCCCGGGGATAAGCGCCATCAGCTCGCGAGGCGCGTCGTAGACCCCGCTCTTGCGCCCCAGGTCACAGGGATCATGGTAAGTTACGATCTCCTCCACCGCCCCGAGCGCCAGATCCTCGTCAACGAGCAGATCGGTTAGGAACTCGGTGGCATGCTGCATCTGAATACCGGAGGTATCCACGAATTCCGGATACAGATGCGCCCAAGCGTAGTAGCAGGAGGGGCAGGTGAAAACGACTTTCTTGGCCCCAACGGCCCGCGCCTTTCGGACATTGTGCTGAGCCATCTCCGCCATGCGGTCCGACATGCCCGCGATATGGAGCGGATAGCCACAGCACCACTCATCACCACCCAGCGTGGTGAACTCCACCCCGGCCTGGTCCATGATCTGCACAAATGCCTGGGGAATGCTGTACGTGCGGGGGTAGAAAGAGCTGACGCAGCCGATGAAGTAGAGCACATCGGCCGTCCGCCGGCGCGGCTTGACGCCATGTGGCACGTGGGCCAGATTCTGACTCCAGATCTGGCGGTTCTTGTTGTCGTCGCCGGAGATGTTGTAACTGCCGGTGATCGTCTCTCCAAACGCCTTCATGCCCTCGGGGACGTCAACGTCCACACGCACGGCATATTCCTTGAGCGCGATCATCGTATCCGCGATCGGGATACCACGTGGGCAGCGCACCTGGCACGCTTTGCAGGTCGTACAGAGCCAGAACGTGCGACTGGAAAGGACGTCCGCCTCCATTCCTAGTCTCACCATTTGCCAGAGCTGCCGGGGACTGTAATCCATCGCGAAGGCGGTCGGGCACGAGGCACTACACGTGCCGCACTGGATACAGGAGAGCAATTGCTCCCACTCGGGGGTCACCTGCTTGGTAAACGTGCGATCGAGGGTCGTCAGGTCGAGAGCTTCTGTGCCCATTGACATCTTCCTCCAGAATGATGTGGACTGTTAAGGGGACCGGATAAGACTACGCGCCTGTGCCGAGTGTATTGTATAGTATACCAACTTTGGCCGGGAGCGCAAGTAGATAGTGACAAAACGCACCACGAGAAAGTGACATAAGTCAGTACCGTATAGAGGCTCCTCTCACGGTTGAGACCAGGTGCCGATGCTCACGACATCGTGTGGAAGCCGCACGTCCCCCTGCGTCGCGGGCAGCCGCACACCGGAGTCCGGATCGTACCAGCCAACCTGAACCGTGTGTATATCGCTGGATAGATCGACGGGAAGGTCGACGACGTGTTCATCGGTCAGGCTATCGCCAGAGCGCCACAGCCGGGTGGGGAACCCGCCTCCCAAAGGCGGCCCGTCCCCGGTGCCAACCAACTGCCCCTCGCTATCTACCAGGTGCACGAAAACCGTGTAGTCCCGATCCAGGGGCGACAGTGCCTCCCACCACAGCGCAACCCGCAGGCCGTCCTCCGCCGGGGTTATCTGTGCGCCTCGGAGCGCCACCGCCCCAGCGTAGACGGCGGCTGGCTCCAACTGGTGCTCTGGCGGCACCGCGCTCGGCGCGGACGCTCCCACGCGCACCCAATCCAAGATCGCCCGGTCGCCCACCTCGTGCCCGTTCTGGACGAGCGGTAACCACGTCCCATCCCCCATACGATAGAAGTTCACGTTCACCGCCCACGCCTGGGCGCGAGGTACCTCGTCTGGGATCGTGAGGCGGTAGGTGTCTGCGACGACCTCCCCCGGCTGCCAGACGGTGGTGGGATAGTTGCCGTCACCGGGCCATGTGTCCAGGCCAGCCAGACGCGTCGTGTCGCCGGGGATGGCCGAGACAAGCCACAACCCCATCGAGTACGTATCGGTCAAAGGGCAAGCGGCCGACAGATAGAGGGTCACTTCCAACGTCTGGCCTGCTTCGACATCGACGGGCTGCAGATCGTATCCCAGCAGCCTGATGCAATCACCGAACACGCCATCGAAGCGATGGGCGATCTCCGGTCCGCTGGCACTCGGGTAACGGCGCGGCGGGCGGTATGCCGGATGGATGAGGCCAAGCGGCACCCAGACCACCAGTGCGATCAACGCCAGGGCCAGCACTCCCCCGATCCATACTCGATCTTTCATCCAGGTTGCAAGCCCGGCCCCAATCAGGACGCTCACGCTGACCGTCGCAGGGAACAGGAGCCGGCCCTGTACGCCGGAGGCGATCAAGTTCCAACGGAACCATCCGATGAAGACCAGGACAAACCAGAGTCCCAACAAGGCCACGGCGATCCTCTGGAAATCCACCCACCTTCGCCATTCTGCGACGACGCCCGCCAACCCGGCCAGCGTCACCACGCCCCAGAATGCGTAATACCAACCCCCCGGCGACAGGTCGCAACTGAAGCGCCCCCAGTAGGAGTAGAAGATGCTCGGGACCTCGTGCAGAATGAGCGGCAGTGGCGTGGGATCGCGCCGGCTGACAATGGCCAGATGATGGTCAATGAGCGTCGGATCGCCATACAGAAGCGCGTTGCGGATGTACCACCAGCCCGCGACAGCCAGGGCCAGCAGTATGATCAGCATCCAGTGGCCAATCGCCGATGACCACCCACGAAGCAGGTGCGTAGTTCCGGCCCAGCCCGGAAACGCGCCCTTAGGACGGTCCCCGCGTGCCAGCCAAATGGCGAGCAGGACCGCCAGGCACCCCAGCGGCAGCAGCAACAATCCGGCCATCTTGGTGAGCGTGGCCAGGCCGATCAAGAGGCCGATAAAGGCTGAGGTCATCGGGGTAGGTCCGTGGCGGATCGCGTGGAGCATCAGGTAGAGACTCCACACCGAGAGGCACACGACGAGGTTATCGTTGTTGACCCCGGCCGAGACGAAGAGGAACTGCGGGTTCAAGGCCGTCAGTGCGGCAGCCAACGGCGCGACCACCGGTCGTCCGGGGAAGCACAACCGGGCCGTGACGTAAACGCCCACCACCGTGATCAGCCCCAGCGCCGTCGAGTAGAGACGCAGGAGATGCAGTGCCAGTATAGAACCGCGCCACGGGAAGGTCTCCCGGGCCGGGTCGTGAGCCAGGAACGCCTTGTTGCCCGCCAGTTGGGGAGAGCCGCACGTGGTATGGGGATTGACGCGCAGATAGGTCCAGGCATCTTCCGTATCCACGCCGGTCAGCCGAAGGAGGAAAGCGCCTCCCAAGTAGTACAGCGGTGGCTGCGTCCCCTCCTGACCATACAGATACTCTTTTGACAGCTCCCTGTCCGGCACCGGCAGCCGGCCGTGATCGGCCACGTATTTGACCGTGAAGAAGTGTCCCACCTCGTCCGGCGACTCAAAGGCGGGGGCGATGAAACCGTAAGCCACGGCCAATACCAGATACAGGGCCAGGATGGCCCTCCCTGACCACGTCTCACCCTGCTTTGTCATCATTCCTCGCTGGACGGCGCTGAAGCGCCTGCTACAAACCACAGTCTCACTGCTCCAGGGAGCCCAACTCCCAATACGTCCCACCCGCGACGGGGAGAGCCTCCCCGGTATCGGCGTCATATAGCGAAACGGCCAGGTGGAGCCGTGTATCGCTCCCTCCGCTGACCAGCAAGCCATGGTGATCCACCACCACCTCTCCCACCGCCCACTGGTGGGTGGGGCGATCCCAGTTGAAGGGCCGCACGTCCCGGTGGGCCAGGACAGCACCGGTCTCGTCCCATACCTGCAGCACAACCCGGCAGTCAGGGAGTGGAGTCTGGATGGCGCGCCATTGTAGCTCCACGCCCACTTCACCTCCAGGTCCCACCTGGCTGCTATACCGCGCCGAGTCGAGCCGGATACCACCTCCAAAATCCAAGCCAGAGGCCACCTCGACCCAGGGAGCCTTGGGTGCCAAATACGAAAGGAAGAGGCTTTCGCTCCCCCAGCCCAAGCCGTACGGGTAGAGCGTTCCGTCCAGCCATGCCTTCAGTTCCGCCCCCGGCCCAGACGTGCCCCGATAGAGCACGAACCACAGGCGCTCGTGCCCGGCCGCCCGCTCCATCACACGCGGTTCGATACGCGCCATCGGCTCGACAATCGGCGTCCAACGCAGCGCGTACCCCCAGGCGGGATCCTGGGGCGTGCGATCCATCTCATACCAGCCAGCCAACGCCAACTCGTTGAAGAAGACGAACTCATCCGGCCGCGCCTGCTCGCCCGCCAGCATCGCGTGGTACTCGTGAGGATCGAAAGGGCCACTTACCTCCAGGCTCTTCTCGTAGACGAAGCGGCTGGACGTGGGCCAGAATGTCACGCACAACACAGCCAGCCCGGCCACCAGGAACCCCTTCCCCAGGCAGCACAGCCTATCCAGGGACCAGGCCACCAGGAGTATCAGGAACGGCACAGCCGGCGTCAGCAGCCGTGCGGCGAAGAAATACGCCCCGCTGCTCAGGACAACTCCACCCGTCGCAACGACGAGGGCCACGATGGGCATCAACAGACGGATTCCCTCCCCACGCCTGGGGCGACGGAACAGCACCGCAATCAGCACCGCGGCGAGGAGAACCCCCAGGACCGCCAGCGCCGCCCAGCCGCCGGTCCCGAAATCGAACGTCAATGCCGTCCACGTCGAGGCCAGCAGACTCCACAGCGTGGGTGGCATAACGGCTGCATCCGGGGCAGACTCGGCCATGCGTTCCAGCATCCCAGATCCGGCGTAGGCCAGCCAGGGCACGTAGAGCGCCAGCGTAACCGCCCCGACAACGACAAGCCCTGTTATAGAGGTAGGTCTCGACGGATTTGAACGATCCGCGGCCCGCGCTGCAGATACACGATGCTCTGGCGCTCCCTGCGTCTGTGCGCCTCTGCGTTGCGATCTGGCGGTCCGGGCGCTCCAATACGACGCGAGCAAACCATAGCCATAGAGCCCCAATAGCGCCCAGGCCGTGTAGTAGAACGTATAGAGCGCGGCGAGGCCTGCCGCCCCCAGACCAACCAGCGTCCAGTTCCCCCCGCCATCGATCCAGTCCAGCAGCGCCCACGTTGCCAGGAGCAGCCAGAGCACAACCATGGGATACATGCGCGTGACTTGGGCGTAGTAGACAAGCGCAGGAGCGAGCGCTGTCAACGCCGCCGCCAGGTATGCAAGCCTGGCGCGCCCCCGGAATGGCGTGCCATCCCGCCCCTCTCGCGTTGGGACGTCACCAAGAGACCAGGGTTTTCGGAAAGAACCTGGTTTCGCCCCGGCCCAGCGCATCGCCACGCGAAAGGTCAGCGGCACCGCCAGCACGCTCACCAGCACCGGGAAGAAGCGCACCAGGAAGACATCGCGTCCCAGAGCTAGCCAGGGCTTGAGCAAGAGGTAGAAGAGCGGGGGATGTACCTCCAGCGAGGCGATTTGAACGATCTCAAGCCACGAGAGGCTGGCGTGGGCGACTGACCATCCCTCATCCCAGCGCACCAGCGGCTCGGCCAGCCGGTGGACGCGCAACGCCAGCGCCGCAAGACAGATCAGGATGGCCAACGCCCAGTGGCGGCGGACACTGCGAACATTGCACCTGACCGTCTGCCCCCGACCGCCGCCATTCCGATGGCGCGCGGTCGGCACCGTCCGCGGTCGACGTCGGCTGCCTCCAATACCTGTCGTTCGCCCGTCGTCCAGTTTGTGCGCACGTAGGGGCAGACCTTGTGCCTGCCCGGTTGGTGGGTGCGGGTCTTGTGCCTGCCCGCTTGGTGGGTGCAGGTCTTGTGCCTGCCGGGAGGAACTATCCATTCTCCTGCTCCATCACGGCTCGATCACCACACGCTCCGGCAGGATCACGCGGCCATTCGGCACGGGCCGAGCATCCGCGCCGACGGCCTGCAATCGCGTCAACGTCTGGTCATAGAGCCCCACGCCGAGCCGGTATGTCCCCTCGGCCAACTGCTCCAGCGGCAGCGTGACCGTCTCACTCACCACCTCACCCGAGGTCCACAGGGAAGTGGGATACGCGCCTCCCTGGGGTATCGCATCGCTCTGCACCAGGATGTCCTCCGTGGCCGCATCGAAGAGATGGACAAAGACCGTGTAGTCCGCCTGTGGGCTCTCCAACGCCTGCCACCACAGCGTCAGCCGGAGCACGCCCGGTTCCCGTGCCAGGTCGTAGCCAGCCAGCCGCACCTCCTCTCCGAAATCCACTCCCACAGGATAGCGCAGAGATGGCAGCGAGAACACCCGGGGCGGTCGCCGGGCCTCAAACGGCTTCTCCAGCGGGAGTGATAAGTCGCCCAGGCGTGCCTGCCCGATCGGCTCCCACGTGGACACCTGGTAGAGTATGACCGCAAGCCGGTAACCCTGGCCCGGGCTCAGATCTTCCGGCAGGTCGAGGATGTACCGGTCGATGACGAGTTCGTCCGGTCGCCACGTGCTGGTGGGCAGAAAACCATAGCCCGGTTGCGTGTCCAGCGCGACGCGGCGCTGGTCCTCGGCATCCAACAACCGCAGCGAGATGCCGTAGTTGACCGCGACCGGGCGCACCACCGACCAGGTCAGCCGCACAGCCAGCCGGTGGGGGTCGAGTTGGTCGACCGTCGCCGCGTGCAGCCTAATAGCGGGGCCGAAAGGAGCCAGAGCAGAAGAGTCGGCGCGAAGCGACGGGCCATGTGGCACCCGGACAGGTCGCAGGTACAGGGGACCGTGCACCTTGCCGCCCGGCGTGACCGCCCGGTAGGGCACGGCAGCATCGACCTCCCTTGCCGGGCCGAGGACGCTCAACTGGAGCAAGTACGTGCCGCGCGACACCTCATCGGGCAGCCGCAGGGCGACGGGATTGGAGACTCCGGGCTGAAGCCTGCACGATGCCTCGGCCAGCGGTTCCAGCTCCTGGCGTACGGCAGCCGGGGAGAGCAGTCGCACCGTCGCCGTGTATGCATCAACCGGGCCCGTCCAGTCCAGCGTGACGGTCAACGCGTCGCCTGGGGCCAACTCCTCCGCCGACAACCGATACCCCGTGAGTGTACCATCCGCGAAGTGCACGCCGCCCGGGTTGTGGTGCAGGTAGGGCATCAGGTCGAAGTCCATCGTGAGGTCTTCGTCGCCGCCGAACGTCCCACGAGGCCCGAGAGAAAGAAGCGACAACGCACACAGCGGGAGAACGATCAGTAGCGTGGTGAATGACAAATGGCTGGCGACAGACGGCCAGCGGATCCTATGGCGGGCGTGGACGAGCACGACGCCAAGACCGAGCCACGCACACAGGGACACCAACTCCGCGGCGAGGCGGACCGGCGTGCGGCCCAGGCGTAGCAGGATGGTGTGCTCGCCGGGGAGGGCCTCCAGCGCCAGGTAGCCGGAGCCTTCGACGGGCCAGACATCCACCGGCTCATCGTCGACCCACGCCCTCCAGCCCGGCCAGTAGAACAGCGGAAACGCGATGCGCCCGCCATCCCCCCAGACGTACCACGTCTGGCGCGTGGGCCGCCGCTCCACCACGGCGGCTTCGAGCGACGCGCCATCCAGCGGGACCGCCGGAGCTCCACCTCTACAAAGACCCCATTCCGATGGCGCCCCGGCGGGATCAACCAGTGCGTCCGACGTGAAAGGGCGAGGGACGACGGCCTGGGGAAGCCACTCGTAGCCAATGCTCGTGCCGATGTTCTGCGTGAACAGCTCGTACAACTGCAGCCGCTGGGGACTCACGTCGGCCGGGCCGACCGCCAGTCGCTCTGGACGTAGGGGGTACAGCACGGATGCCACCAGGAGGGCCGCGACGGGAAGCGCAACCCACGCCACCCGGCGTCCCAGCAGCTTCGAGACTGCTCCCTGTCTCCCTGTCTCCCACGACCGTCTGCGGTCGGCGTCTCCTTGTCCCTCCGGCCCTTCCGATCCGGGCTGCGTGGAACCGGCGCGACGGAATCCGCGAACTCTGGACCCACGTAGCACCAGGCCCGGCACCAGCGCGGCCGTGGCTGCCGCCGCAAACAGGGCCTGCACCGAGAGAAATCGCCACGGGAACTGGGTCGTCGCCAGCAGTGGCACCAGATCCCAGAGGGGCTTTGAGAGCGGGGTGATCATGGCCGTGGAAACCAGCAGGCCCAGCAGGACGCTGCCCCACCGGGGGCCCAAACGCCCCCGGAGCAGGCGCGCGAGCAGCACCAGTCCGCCAAGCACGGCGAATGCCGCCTGTGGCAGACCCATCGCAAAGGGCGTGTCGCCCGCCACCGTGTCGTAGTTGAAAAGCCAGTCGCCTTGCACAAGATCGATGGTGCGGAAGTGATGTGTGTGATGGAAGTACCCACCGGTCAGCGTCTCCGTCTGCACCACGCCCCTCTCTGCGAGCGTGGGAACCCAGACCCACGCCGAAAGAAGCAAGCCGAATCCCAAAGCCACTGCTCCGATAGTCAAGACGTGGTGCCACCTGGCACGCTCGCGCAAGGTCAGGGCAAGCAGGTAGATCAGCACGAAGGGCGAGAAGATGAAGGCGGAGATATTATGGCTGAGGAGCAGGCCGGCGTAGGCCAAGCCAGGCCACACCCAGCGGATGCGGCCTGGATGGACAGGGGAGAAACCGGGTTTTTCGGAAAGAACCTGGTTTCTGCGGCCAGGATGGCCGCGGTCTAGCAGGTTGTCCAATCCCCAAAGGATCAGAGGATAGAAGATGAAGGCGTAGAACTCAGAGAGGGAGTCGCCGCGCACGTAGACGTTGACCAAGTGGAAAGGCGCGACGGTGTAGGCAACTGCAGCCAGCCAGGCGGTCCACCGGCTGCCGGTCAATCCGCGCATCCACCCGTACATCGCCAGCGCCGCCGCCATGAAGCCGAGCGTCTGCACCACCTTCAACGCAGTCAACAGGTCCACGCCCACCAAGGCGAGCCCACCGGCCAGGTAGTAGGGCAACGCCGAATAGTAGCTGAAGAACGGATAGCCCAGGCCGTAGGCGGCATCTGGCATCCAACGGACCGGGAACACACCGGCCTGCAGGTTGACCAGCATCTGGTGGGTGCGCTGAAGCAAAAAGGGGCTGTCGCCGCCGCCCCGGGTGTTCACCATGCCGGGTCCCCAGAGTGGCGCAGCCACCACCAGTGCCACCAGCACCAGCGATGCACACGCGGCAAACCCTGGGCGGCGCGTCATCAACCTGGCGAATCTGGATTTCGGATTCGGGATTTGGGCTTTCCTCACTCCACCGGCACCTCGATCCAATCTCCGGCAGGATTCCCCGCCTCGTCCAGCAGATAGAGCACCACGTCACGCTCCGGCTGCCACATACCGAAGAGAAGCACATCGTTGGCCACAGGGGAGACCTGCGGAACATCCACGAAGTGATCGTCGTTGACTACATCGCCAGGACGCCACACCGTCGTGGGATAGTAGCCACCCGCGGCGCCGGCATCCGCCTGGCCAATGCGCTCCCCATCCCGTAGATAATGCAGAAACACGGTATAATCCTCGCTCAGCGGCGCTGTGGCCCGCCAGCGGAGACGTACGCGCAGCAGCCCTGCTCGCGTTTCCCCGGACGCACGACCAACGGCCCGACCGTCCGCCTCACCCCGCGTCACCTCCAGCCCGAGCAACTCGACGCCTTCGGACAGGCGCGCCACGGCCGGGACGGCCGGGTCCGGGGCATCGGACAGGAAGGCCACGTAGGTCGTGTAGGGCTCCAAATCGCGGTCGCCCTGGGACAGTGGGCCTTCCTCGACCGTGACCTCGGCCGGGGCAGGTATGAGCCCCCAGGCTTGCTGCCAGTCACCGTAGGGCCAGGCGAAGACTCCCACCGGACCGCGCGGCGCCGGAAGTCGCTCGCCGGAATCACCCAGTCCCACCGTCAGTGCCTCCGGTGCAGCGACCAGAAAACGGACCTGCGGCCACTCCTGCCACAACCCCGAGTCAATGTAGGCCGTCCGGTCGGCGGGGCCTCCGCGCACCCAACGCTCGCCATCCCACCCCACACCCAGTGCCCCATTGATGTCCCCGGCCAGCGCCACCGCCCCCCGCTCGAACCAGTAGCCTGTAATGGGATCGCGAGCGTAGTCGCCGAAATAGGCCCACGCCGTGCTCCCAAGCCCGAACAGGATGGGAAGGATCAATATGCACCTGACAAGGCGGAAACTACCAGACCCTAAAGGTTTCGGAAAACCTTTAGGGTCTCTGCGGGAGTGCCGAATGCGATTCGCCAGCCAATCCAGCCCCAGCGCCGGGAGGAAGGCCACCACCGGCAGTACGCCTACTCCGCGCAGGAAGTGTGGCGCGTCCTCCGCCAGCAGCGTAGGCATGGCCATCACCGCCGTCCATATCAGGACGAAGGCGCAAGCAGGATCCCGCCGGACGCGGCCCAGAGCCACGGCGAGGCCAAGCAGAAACGCGATCCCCAGCACAGGATCGAAGATGGGCCGCCAGGGGACGTTGTGCCGCCAGATGCGATCTCCCCGGACGAAGAACATCCCCAGCGTGCGAAGCGTATGCTTGCCCAGCGTGCCCCAGAGATCACCCCCGTTGATCGCCGGGTCAAAGACGGAGACCTGCCCAGGACGACCCAGCACCGCGCCGGGGTGCCCCACGGTGTAGACAGCCAGCGGGGCCACCGTCACTGCGACAGCGACGGCGGCCAGCGCGACGCCGCGCCAGGACAGGCTGACCAAGAAACCAGGTCTTTGGCGATGTACCATCGCATGAAAAACCTGGTTTCTCTCTGGCCCCGACCGTCTGCCCGACCGTGCGCCATCGGAATGGCGCCTTTGTAGGGACGATGGTCCGCGGTCGACGTTGGCTGCGTCCGCGCCCGATGCCGTGCCGAGCACGTAGAGGCCGAAGGCAGCCAATGCCACCGGGGTAAAGCGCACCGCCATATACGTGTAGAAGGCCAGGCCGTACAAAACCCCGGCCACCAGCCAGTGATGCCAGCGCCCCGTCCGGAGCGCCAGCGCGACCTGCCACGCCACCAGCGCGGTGAACAGAGGCAACAGGACTGCCCGAAAGCCCACCCGGCTGAGGTGAACGTGCCACAGGGTCACCGCCAGCACCGCCGCAGCCAGCAGGCCTACGCGCCGGGAGAAGAGCACCCGTCCCATCGCAGCGGTCGCCGCCACGGTGAGCAGCCCGGCGAAGAAGGCGACCAGCCGCAGCGCGAAGGGGCTCTGCCCCAGCACCCCTACTGCCACGGCGACCAGATAGATGAACAATGGCTCCCGCCCGTTGTTGGCGGGGAAGTATACGGGGAACTGGCCCTCGAGCACATTCAAAGCATCCAGGCCGTGGTACGCCTCGTCGTGATACAGGCCCGGTGGTACGTCCCCGAAGGCGAACAGCCGTAGGGCCGTCGCCAGCAAGAGCACAGGCATCATCCACCACAACAGAGCTCTGGCACCGACATCGCCATTCCGATGACCCGTCACGGTTCAACCTCGCCAGGTAGGGGGATCGGCACCCGGTCCTCCGGCAGGCGCTGACCATCCTGGAAGGCGGGCTGCCGCTCGGCAGTCGCCGCGTCGTAGAGCCCCACGTAGAGCACGTAGGGGCCAGGTGGCGCGTCCGGTGGAACGGTCAATGTATAGCGATCCTCAATGTACTCACCCGCTTGCCACTGGGTGGTCAGCATGCGCCCCTCCTGCGGCCACCCGTCAACCTGTGCCACCATGGTGCCATCGGCGCCCACCAGGTGGTTAAAGACCGCGTAGATGGCTGTGGGGCGTGTCCGGGCGTGCCAGGCGTAGGTGAGGCGGAGCTCACCGCCGGGACGCGGCGTCCCCTCAACGCGGTAGCCACGCAAGCCCACCTCGTCGCCGAGATCAACCGTCACCGGCGTCAGGCTGGCCGGCAGCCGCCGCAACACGGGCCGGCCCTCGACAGTGAGGGTGAACAACGCGACACTCAATGCCCCGTCGTCCGTGGGCCACGGGCTGCCGTCCGGCCCCAGAACCTCCAGCACGACCTGCGTCCGCCCGGTCGGCGCGTCGGGCGGCAGGGCCAGGGCCAGTGGCAGGGTGAGCAAACGCCCATCGAATTCAGCCGGGGCAGCGCGAACGACGAAGGGCAGCATAACCTGAAAGGGGCCGGACGGTGCCTGAGGCGCGGGCTCCGGCACAGCGGTCTCTTCTTCGCGCAGCAGCGGGATCGTGCGGGTGACGATGCCGGCTGGTGCAGCCGAGGAGGGCTGCAGGGCAGAGAACCATGGACGGTGCACCGCACGCACGCGGAACTGCACATCCGGCGACAGGCCATCCGGCACCAGCCAGTGCAGCGTGAGAGGCACCGCATGTCCCTGCTGGAAGCGAAGGCCACCCGGCTCGCAGGCAGCCAACGTCACGCTCGCCGCCGGATTGGAGCAGTCCACCCGGTCATCTTCATGAAGGTGCCATTCTGATGGCGTATGGAAGGTAGCCACCGCGGACTGCTCCAATCCGTGGAAGTCAGGCAAGTCACACAGAACCGGAGGATGGATGGGCTCGGCGACCTGGACGGTCAATAGCTCCGTCTCCTTCTCCCCATTCACCGGCAGTGGATCCCCGGTGGCCTCGTCTCCCACCATCAAGCGCACCGTGTACTCCCCCGGAGGGGCACCCTGTGGTACCATCAAACCCTCGTGGTCGGTGACAGCCAGGCCCGGCTGCCACGTGGAGGGAGGAGCGGCCCACTTGCCCGGGAGTGTATGGTCGACGTCCCAGACGTGGCCCGCCTGGTCGACCAGCGTGAGCGTGAGTATCACATCGTCTTCCAGCCAATCGAGCGGCCGCCAGCTTAGGCTCAGGCGAAGCGGTTCACCCGCCGGCACAGGCTGCGGCTCCGAGGTGACACGCTCCAGACGCAGCGCCTGCCCAAATGCCAGGTCTAGCACCTCTGTCGGGGCACTGGGTAGCAAGGGCGGGAGATGGAGGCTGAAGTCCCGCGTCTCCCACACCGTATGGGTGTGCGTGTTAAGCCAGCCCTCGACGTAGTGAGGGGGGTCCACATCGTCCACGGCGGCTGGCAGAACCCACAGCCGACCATGGCGCGCCAGCAGGTCTTCCAGAACTGGCTCGGCCTCGGACGGCTTCAGGTGCGGCGGCGCGTGGGCCGGCAGCAGTGTGATCGGCGGCAGGCCGCCCGGATCATAATAGCGGTGCTGAACCCACTGCCACGGCCCGTAGAAGAGCAGGCCGTCGTCGGGGCGGGCATGGGCCTTTATCGTTTCCAGGGTATGGCCGTAGCGCGACCGATCGAAGTCCAAAGCGATGTACAACCCGCCCGCCGCCAAGAGACCCACTGTCACCAGTGCGAGCGCCAGCGTCCCGCTCCACGCCAGCCAGCGCACTCTGATGACGCACGGGACGATCACGTCCAGAGACGCAAACGCCAGGGCCACCAATGGGAGCAGGAAGACCAGATACCGGGGCGCAGGCGGGTGAGGCAGCAGATACGCCAGAGCCAGCGGCACCAACAATGCCAGCGCCAGCCAGACCCCCACCGCCCGCTGGCGCCAGAGGGCAAGGAGAACGCCCCCGGTGGCCAGTGCTAGCAAGCCGTAGAGGAGGGGGAAGGAGACGAGGACCACCGGGCTGAACAGGAGCTTGCCCAACAGATGCAACACTTGTGACGGCACGGGCAGCGCAAGGCCGAGGCTGTACCACAGACCGGCACTGGTCATCTGTAAGCCCGGCGCCAGCCGCAGCCACGCCAGGCCCACCAGAGCCAGGAGGCTGTGGGCTGCACACCACGCCGCCAGGGACCGCCAGCGCCGGACGACGAGTAGAACCAGGGGTTGCACCAAGATGGGCAGGAGCAGATAGTAGTGGGTGAAGAGAGCCAGCAGGTGAACAGCCACCAGTGCAAACACGCCGGCGACCGGTCGCAATGCCGCCCGGTCGGCGCGGCAGCGCCACAGCCGGCCCGGGAGCCAGTCGCGGACAAACAGACCGGTCGAGAGCATGGTCCAGACAACGCCCAGGCTGTACATCCTGGCTTCGCGGGCGTAATAGACCATGCCCGGCGCTACAGCGAAGAACGCGGCGGCCAGGAGACCGGCAGCGGTGGTCGAGCACCCCATATACCGGCCAATCAGACGGGCCAGCCAGCCGGTCAGCGCGACCGCTACCAGCCCGGCACATACGGAGAAGGCACGCAGGCTAAACTCGCCGGTGCCTATCAGGGCCATCCACCCATGAATGAGCAGGTAGTAGACCGGGGGGTGCTCCCGCACCGCCCCCCGGAGGTACCTCAGGATATCCAACAGGGGACGATGGGCTATGAGATGCGTGACCGACTCGTCGAAGGTCAGGTCGCTGGCATCAAGCTGCCAGAGCCAGCCCCCCCAGATCAGCAGCAAGAGCAGGCACCAGGCCAGTAGAACGAGCAGTTGCCGGCGTTGGCTGTTCGCAGCGGTGTCCATGTGGAGTGGCATTGTAACCCACAGACACAATTCAGGCAAGGCCACGCCAGAAACCAGGTGCCATCAGGAACCAGGTTTTTTCACGCGATGAATCGCTGCGATAGAACATCGCCAAAGAGCTGGTTTCTCGCCCCCGCCCGATGAAGCGGGTTGTTCCAGTCCGCGGGATGTCCGAGACCGCGCAAGGATTGACGTCTGACGCCTGACGTTTGACGTTTGACGCTCTTCTACGGATCCCCCGCCCAACGATGCGGCAGATCCCTCTCCCACCAGGAGTAGATGAACGCCTGCCCCCTGTTCTGATAGTACTCGACGTGGATCCGATGCACGCCTTTGGTCAAGAGGCGCGTGCCGCAATAGACGATGCCGTTGTTGTCGTGCCACCTGTCTACGACCAGCGCGTCATCCACCCAGATGCGCACGCCATCGTCGGCCATGGCACAGAAGCGGTAGTAACCCATCTCGAAATCCGCCGCCTGCCGCCAGCGGGCGGAGAAGAGCGACCGTTCCGGTCCCCAGTCAAAGCCGATCGCCGGCTCCACCTGTGCCAGGTCGGGCTTCCCGCCGAGACTGCGATTGCCGAAGTACTCGCCGTACCAACCGTCAAACGGCGCCGGGGCATCGGCCGATACGGAAGCACGCACCGCGGGCTCGGAAGCGGGGCTAAGGACAGGGACGTACGGAGAAATCGGAGCAACCTCTTCCCACCACACATAGATATGGGCGGTGCCGCCATCCTCGTAGTACTCAACCTTGAGCTCGTGTGTGCCCCCAGACAGTATGCGCTGGCTGCCACAATAGGCAATCCCACTGTTGGAATGCCACTCATCCAGCACTAAGACGTTATCCACCAGAATGCGCACGCCGTCATCCGCCATAGCGCAGAACTGATACGTACCCCGGTAAGGAAACTCGACGGATCCGGTCCAACGGATGGAGAAACGGTCAGACGTCAGGTCCGACGCCGGAGCGCCAAACCCCCAGTCGAAGCCGATTACCGGATCGGTCCAGGTGTGGGTGGGAAAGCCGGAGAGAGTCTTATTGTTGAAGAATTCAACATACCAACCTTCACCGGACGCACGATCGGCATCGGCAGCGTCCGCCGCTACCGCGAGCTGTAGCGGCAGGGCCACAGTCACGACAACGACGAGTGCAGAAACCGAAAGGAGACCCCAAGCTCTTCTGGCGCACATTTTCCACCTCCTGTCATCAAGGCCGGCCTATGCGACAAACCAGGTGCACACATTATAGCACATTATCGGATCGGCGCGAATTCACCATGCCAACACGCAGGACGCGGATTGTTCCAATCCGTCGGCCCGGCGTGGGCAAGAAGTCCAGTCCATGATACAATAAACCAGACGTTTGACGCACAGACGGACGCACGTCCGATGGACCGCCGGCATCCTGCCGGCATGACGTCCGCGGACGCCCGAAGGCCAACCCGCCAGGCTAGCGCACGATGTCACGCCACTTACGTACCTCCGACATTGCCCAGGCTGTAGGTGTCCACCCAAACACCGTCCGGCTCTACGAGGAGTGGGGGTTTCTGCCACCCATCCCCCGCAGTCCCAGCGGCTACCGCCTGTTCACGGAGGCACACCGCGATCAGATGCGGCTCGCGCGCATGGCGCTCCGCGGCCCGTGGCCCGGGGGGAAAATCAGGAAATCGGCGCTCGCGCTGGTCCGGCAGGCCGCGTCAGGGGACCTGGGGGGCGCGCTGGAGCAAGCGTACGCCCACCTGGCACTGGTGCAGAGCGAGCGGGCGCAGGCCGAGGCCGCTGCACAGTTACTCAAGCGGTGGGCCCAAGGTACCCCCACGGACGCCGCTACCGCACTCCTGCGGATCGGCGATGCGGCCAGACTTCTGGGCGTCACGCCCGACGTGCTGCGCAACTGGGAACGCAACGGCCTGATCCAGGTGCCCCGGAACCCGCGCAACCGCTACCGGCTCTACGGCGCGGCCGAAATCGGTCGCCTGCGCGTGATCCGGATGCTGCGCCGCGCCGGCTACAGCATGATGGCCATACTGCGCATGCTACTCCAGCTCGATGGGGACCACGAGACAGACGTGCGCCAGGCGCTCGATACGCCACGCCACGACGAGGACGTCTACTCCGCGTCCGACCGGTGGCTCTCGGCGCTGGACGAACTGGAGCAACGCGCCCTCGATATCATCGCCCAGTTAGAACGCATGATCGCTCAATAACCCTCCACTTGGCAACCAAGGTTGTACCATCGCCGCCCGGCATCCGCAAACGCGCCAGGTGAGACACCGCCTGACGCCCGACGTTTGACGCTTTGCTGGCAGCAATATGCGGATTGTCCCAATCCGCGTATCCCTGCCTGGTCATGAAGCATCAACCCTCCACTTGCCCACCAAGGTTATATAATGGGTGTGAAGGTCTCGACGGATTAGAACAATCCACGACCGTCCGCGGTCGACCGCCTGCCCGGTCATGAAGAAGGAGGCTGCATGCCCACCGAACAGATCGTCGTCCGCCGCCTGTCCAAGACGTATTCCGTGTTTGAGCGTGCGCCCGGACTGGCGGCGGCGCTCAAGAGCCTCGTGCGGCGCACCTACCGCAACGTGGAGGCGGTGCGCGAAGTCAGCTTCACGATCGGCGAGGGAGAGATGGTCGGCTTCATCGGGCCAAATGGCGCGGGCAAGACGACCACCCTGAAGATGCTCTCCGGTCTGCTACATCCGAGTGCAGGAGAGGCACGTGTGCTGGGATGCGTGCCCTGGGAGCGCAGGCCCGGCTACCTGCGGCGCATCAGCATGGTGCTGGGCAACAAGAGCCAGATGCTCTGGGACATCCCGCCCATGGACACGTTCCGCGTGTTGGGCGAGATCTATCACGTGCCGCCGAGAGAACTCACGCACACGCTGGATGAACTGGTCGATCTGCTGGACATACAGGCATTGCTGGCCAAACCCGTGCGTACCCTCTCACTGGGCGAACGCATGAAGTGTGAACTGGTGGCCGGACTGCTCCACCGGCCCGAGGTGCTGTTTCTCGACGAGCCGACTCTGGGGCTGGATGTCTCGATGCAGGGTCGCCTACGGCGTTTCCTGGCCGACTACAACCGGCGCAACGGCGTGACGGTGATCCTCACCAGCCACTACATGGCCGACGTGGTAGCGCTGTGCCCCCGTGTGATCCTCATCCACCACGGACGGCTGCTCTACGACGGCAAATTGAGTGGCTTGGCCGAACGACTCGCGCCGTTCAAGCTGATTCGCGTGGCCTTGGGGCGGCCAGACTGGCAGTTCGACCCACCGGCCGACGTTGACGTCATCGAGCGCGAGAACGGGCGGCTGACGCTGCGTGTGAGCCGCTCGGAAGCACCTTCGCTGACGGCGCACCTGCTGAACACGCTGCCAGTAGCCGATCTATCGGTCGAAGACCCACCCATCGAGGCAGTGATCGACCAGGTCTATCAGGTCGGCACTTCGGCCAACTCCGCAGACAGATGTCGCTAGTCAGGTGGGACGCACTTCCTGGCCCGAAAACAGCGTGTGAAAGTCCTGGAAGTCGAATTCTCGAACGAAAACCAAGTGCGTCCCACCTTGGCCGAGTAGTAACGAGAGGAAGGAGACGTATGAGCAAGCCAAAGGTCGTCACCATCAACAGCGCATCGGTAGACGGGAGAATCGCCGTCTCCCCCGACGTCCTTCTCTTATACGGGGACGAGAGGTGGAACGCCATCGAGGCATGGAGCCCCGTCGGGGAATCGGGCGGTGCCTTCGAATGGCTCAAGCGCGTTCATAGGCCGCATGCCACGCTCGAGGGCAGTGGATCCTTTGTCACAGAGAGAATGGACAATGAGACAACGGAACTGCCACCCTTTGATGGTGACCCGGAATCACTGCTCCAGGACTTCCTTCCGGACGCCGTGGTCCGTCGCCCGGGACACCGGGGGTGGTTCACGGCTGTGGATGGCCGCGGACGCGTCCGGGGATGGATCAAGGACGGCAGCGCCTTCGGCGAGGACCTGGCAGGCACGCACCTGCTGGTCCTGGTCGGCCGGCACACACCGCCCGAGTATCTGGCCTACCTGCGACGCGAGGACATCCCCTACCTGGTAGCCGGGGACGGACCTGTTGACCTGGCGCTGGCACTGGAGAAGATGCAGGCCAAGCTGGGTGTGACGTGCGTGCTCTCGACGGCAGGTGGCAAGCTGAACGGCGCGCTCCTGCGGGCCGGGTTGGTGGACGAGGTCAACGTCGAGTTCCTCCCCGCTATCATCGGTGGCCCCGAGACGCCGTCGCTGTTCGACGCCCCGGCGCTGAAGCCCGGCGAGTGGCCGGCGCGCTTGGAGCTGATGTCCGCTCAAGTTCAGGCGGGGGGCCGGGTGTGGCTTCGCTATCGCGTCGTCCAGGAGGAAGGCACGTGAACCATCGAGGGGGCTGGGCGCTTATCAGGCACACGTGGCTCTCGTGGATGCAGCACCGGGGCTTCTTCTTCCTGCTGGCCTTCGGGTGGATGATCCCGCCCTTGATCTACTTATTCGTCTGGTCCACCGCCGCCGGAGCGGAGACGATCGGCGGCTTCACCCGTGGGGAGTTTGTGGCCTATTACCTGCTGCTCGTCCTGGTCAACCAGTTGACCTACTCCCAGACCAACTGGACGGTAGGAGATGCGATCCGCAGCGGCGAGATGAACGTCACGCTGCTGCGGCCCATGTCGCCTACGTACAACACGCTCGCGACCGAGATCGCCGGCAAGGTGGTTTACGTGGCGTTTGTGATACCCGTGGCGTCGCTCCTGGCGTTGGTCCTGCGCCCCGAAATGCACCTCACCCTGCGCAACGCCGTGGCGTTCGTCCCTGCGCTGGCGTTGGCGTGGGCGCTGCGTTTCCTCTGGGGATACTGGTTGGCTCTGCTGGCCTTCTGGGCCACCCGCGCCGACGCGTTGCTGCCATTGCAGGACTCACTGGTGTTCTTGCTCGGCGGCCAGGTCGCGCCAACGGCGCTGCTGCCCGGCGCGATGCGAGCGGCAGCAACCGTGCTGCCTTTCCGCTATATGGTCGGTTTCCCCGTCGAGGTGCTGACCGGGCAATTGAGCGCGACCCAACTGTGGACCGGGTTCGCGCTGCAGGCACTATGGACGATCGTCGCGCTGACCGTGTTCGCCATTGTGTGGCGCGCAGGTGTGAAGCGCTACTCAGCCGTCGGGGGATAGCAGAGGCAGGTCTCGTACCTGCCCAGTCCTGGTAGGGGCAGGTCTTGTGCCTGCCCGGCCCTGGTAGGGGCAGGTCTTGTGCCTGCCCGGCATCAAAGGAGCACATGCACCACCTAAAACTCATCGCACGCTTCGCGATCACGTCCGCCCAGAACGAGCTGGCTTATCGCGCCAACTTCTGGATCAGCCTGCTGCACTCGCTGCTCAACCTGGCCACAGGCGTGATGGGCGTGGCGGTCCTGTTTGGCCAGGTGGACACCGTGCGTGGGTGGGATCTGCCGGCGGCGATGGCGATCCTGGGCGTCTACCTGACCATCGCGGCGCTGCGCAACCTGTTCATCGGGCCAAGCCTGGACGCCCTGGCAGGAATGGACGGCGAGATATGGACCGGCACGTTCGACTTCACGCTGCTGCACCCGCTAGATCCCCAGTTCCAGGCCAGCTTCCGCCAGTGGCGACCCCTGGCGCTGGTGGATCTAGCACTGGGGCTGGGTGTGCTGGGGGCGGCCACGATGCGCCTGGAGCAAGCGCCGACTCCCGCCCACCTGGTGGCTTTTCTCATCGCGCTGGCCATAGGCGTGGCGATTCTGTACGCCATACTGCTGGCCTTCACCGCCCTGGTCCTCTGGAGCCCTGGTTTCCTGTTCACCTGGGTCTTCGACGCGATCTTCCAGATGGCACGCTACCCCACGGCACTGTATCCCGGCTGGCTAAGGCTGGTGCTGACGTGGGTCGTACCGGTCGGCATTATGACGACTGTCCCGGCGCACGCGCTGACGGGCGATCTGTCGCCGGGGATGTTCGCCGCCAGCGGGGTACTGGCCGTGGCGTTTCTGGCCGGTGCATCAGCCCTGTTCCGGCTCGGCCTGCGGCGCTACAGCAGCGCGTCGAGTTGATACGCGGCGGCGCAATAGTCCTCTGGCGTCACACGGTTTGTAGGGGCGGGGTCTCCCCGCCCTCCACGCCAAGCCGTGCGCGCACCGCTAGCCCGGCAGCCACTCCGCTGAAGACATCCGAAAGAAAGACCTTGTCCGGGCCGAAGATGCGCCCCAGCATCTCGATGAAACACGGGATCTGAGCCGATCCTCCCGTGCGGACGACGGTGTCTATCTCACTCAACTGCAACCCGGAGCGCTCCACCGCGTCCAGGAGACACGCCTCGATCCGACGCGTCGCATCGGCGATGAGGGCCTCGAACTGAGAGCGAGCCAGAGGTTGCCAGACGTTGATGTCTTCACCGATGAGCCGGATGAGGGCGAAGTGGGCATTCGAGAGCGCGATCTTGGCCCGCTCCACCTCGTCAATCATGTGGATAGCGTGGTTGTTGACCAGCAGCGACTCCAGCGCCCGCACGCGGGATGGATGGCTGCCCGTGATCTGGGCCCACTCCAGGAAGTGGAGCGTCTCGGGCCGGTTCAGATCGGGGATGTTCTGCCAGTGAACCAATGCAGCCGTGTACTGGCTGGGGAAGGGTGCCTGGGACGCCGCGGACGCACGTCCAACGGACCGCCGGCATCCTGCCGGCATGGCGTCCGCGGACGCATGATCAATGTCCGCGGACGCACGTTCAACGTCCGCGTCCTCCCCCCAGCTAGACCCACGCCCGAAGTGGTCCAGCATCAGCGCCTCGATGATGCGCTGGTCGAAGGCGTCACCGGCGATACCCAGGCCACCGGTCGCATGGACCTGCCGCCGTCCTGGCTCGCCGATGCGCATCACCGTGACGTCCAGCGTGCCCCCGCCGAAGTCGAACACGAGCACGTTCTGGGGTCCGTCCGTCATCAGTTCGTAGTGCAGCGCGGCCGCCACCGGCTCCAACTCGAAGGTGATGTCCTTGAACCCGGCCATTTCGGCAGCGCGCCGCAGCCGTGCCTCAGCACGCTGGCTGCCGGCCTCGGCATCGCTGCCGACGAACTCCACAGGACGCCCCATCGTCACGCCATCCACAGCCTGTCCCGTCTCTGCCTCCACGCGCCGGCGGACCTCGCGCAGGTAGACGGCGAGCAACTCCTCCAGTTCGTAGTAGCGACCGAAGATCGCCGTCCCTTCGTAATCGCCGGACAACTCACTCTTCAGGGAATGCAGCAGCCGGCCCGGCGTCAGCTCGTCTATCATGACGTAGACGTCTTGGACGAACGTGCCCAATTCGGCGAACGTCAACTCGATCTCACCCACGCGCTGGCGCACCATCTTGCTGGGACGGCCCACGTTCTGGCGGTAGTACATATCCATCGCCTCTTGCCCGATGAACACCTCATGACCGCGCGTGATGTAGAGCAAAGAGCGAATCACACTGGGATTGCGGCTGGCGGGATCGATGGGAAGCACGCGCACCCGCCTGCCGTCGAACACGGCCGCGCCGGAGTTGGTGGTGCCGAAATCAAGGCCGATACGCATGAGAGCCCTCCGCCTAGGACGTGGGTACGAGCGCCACGGCCACCGCGGGGTCGCGATCGAAGACGTGCACCCGCGTGCCCTTTCTGGAGCGCTGATGGACCGGGATGTCCGCCACCGGGACGAGGGTCAGCTTGCCGGCGTAGGTCAGATAGAGCAGTGCGGCATCCGGCACACGGGGAAGCAAGTTGAGCACATCGTAGGCCTGGATGAGCGATTTGCCCGTGCCGCCAGGGCTTGATCGCGCCTTGAATTGGGCGCTGTTCCGCTGTACCGCGTAGCCGGACGCTGTCAGGACGAGTACCTGGATCTCAGACTGCAGAGAGAGCGCAGCAACGACCTCATCGTCGGGCTCCAGATCCAACCCCAGCGCGCCAGACGTCGGAATGGCGCGCTGGGGGAATCGGACCCCCTTGCCCCAGCGCGTGAGCAGCAGCAAATCGCCCTCGTCGCCAACGCACATGCCCACCAACCGATCGTTGCGGAAAGGGCTTTCGAGCAACCGCTCACCCCGCTCCACCCTCCGGTCGAAGTCAATGCGGATCAATTGCTGCACGTGGCCACGCCTGGTGACGAGCGTCCAGAACCGGGGTGAATCCTTCACAGCCACGGCTGCCGTCAGACGCTCGTCGGCCGCCAGTCCCGGCCCATCGCCAGCGGGCCAGTCGTCCGCGGACGCAGACGGCACTCCGGCAGACCTACGTGCCTTACTACGAACAGTGGGGCCAAGATCGGCGGACGCACGGACGGACGCACTATCAATGTCCGCGTCCGCCTCGGCCAGCAGTGGAACGTCGGAGAGCGGTATCCTGTAGCCGCGCCACTGGCTGGTAAACAGCAGCAGGTCGGCCTGAGGTGGGACCAGGAGCATCTGACACAGGCCCAGCATAGCCTGCTGGCCCAACACCGGGCGGCCTTCACGGGCCAGGTGGTGCACCTGCGAGAGCGGCACACGGGCCGACTGCAGGCGGTTGGAGAGAAACACGACCCACGGTTCGGTCGAGGCTTCGCCGCTCAGGAGGCGTTCGAGCGTGGCTACCCGCTCGCGCAGGTTGCTCAACTTGGGGCCTTCAGCGGCCACCGGAGCACGCCGCTGCAGCCGGATGATTTCATCTCGCAGGCGCTCGTTCTCAGCATCCAGTTCGGCCAACCGCTTGGCCAGCTCCTCGATGATCGTTGGGGCCGACTCCGGATGCTTCCTGGCTTCCAGTATCCACCATCGGACGTCGCTGTTGCGAATCACCGTTCCCCCCCACCGCCCCTACCACCATCGTAGGAGCACGCCATTCCTCGTGCCTGCCCTCCACGCGCGGGCCCGCCACGGCCAAGCGCCAGTCTGTGCATCATAATACGACTCGCCAGGACTGTCAATGCACGCCATCCGCCGTTTGTAAGGGCAGAGGCCTTGAGGGCCCTACAACGGATTGGAACAATCCACGACCGTCCGCGGTCGACCGCCTGCCCCACCGCGGCCACCTTCTTGACAAATCAAGCGCTTTGCTGTACATGGGACGTGATACGCCTGCGTCGAACATCACGACTTCCCCGCTCACGGACGCAAACGGGCCGGACATGCAATCGGGTCGCATCCTGTCCGACGGACACCCTCAAAGCACGTTAGCGAAAGGAATAACCGTGACCAAGAAGACGGATCGTAGCAACAGAACTGGCTCGCCAGCGATCTCCAGGCGCGATTTCCTGAAGATGGCGGCCGCGGCGGGACTGGTGAGCGGCTGCCGCGCAGCCAGCCCGCCAGCCACGACCGCCCATCCTGAGGATATCATCAAGATACACCCCGAGGTGCCAAGCAAGGTCGTGCACGTTCGCCACGCCGGCGTGTGGGACGGGGACGCACTGGTGCCGGAGGCCATTCGCCACATGCTAGATACCGCGATCACCGAACTGACCGGCATGGACGACGCGCGGACGGCCTGGGCGACACTGTTCGCCCCCAACGAGCGGATCGCGATCAAAGTCAACGCGTTCCGAAACAGCGTGATATGGACCCACGTCCCACTCGTGATGGCCGTGACCGATTTGCTCCAGGAGGCAGGCGTTCCGGCCGAGCAGATCACCATCTTCGACTGCTACGCCAACGAACTGGGGGAGGCAGGCTTCCCGGTCAACAGAGACGGACCGGGCGTGCGCTGCTACGGCACGGACGAGCAATACTCGGACGAGTGGAAAGTCGCCGGCCACAACACCCGGCTCAGCGACATCCTGGTAGGTTCCGACGCCTTGATCAATGTGCCGATCCTCAAATCCCACATGATCGCAGGGATCACGTTTGCCATGAAGAACCACTATGGCTCGATCCCCAACCCGTTTGACTTCCATCGCGGCGAGCGGATCAACCGAGGCATGGCGGAGTTGAACGCGCTGCCCCCGATCAAAGAGCACACGCGGTTGATCATCGGCGACGTGCTGGCGGCCTGCCTCAGGCACAAGCACGCCTATCCCTATTGGAGTGCTGACTGGACGGGAGACTCGATCCTGATGAGCTTCGATCCAGTTGCGCACGACATGGTGGGCTTCCAGATGTTCACCCAACTGCTGACCGACAGCGGAGGAAACCCGTCACCGGCGACGCACATGGCGACCCCCTGGCTGGAGAGCGGTGCCGAAGTGGGCCTCGGCACGAATGACCCAGACCACATAGACGTGGTGGAGGTGAACCTGGGATGACAGACCTGACCCGACGCCAGTTTCTCAAGCTAGCCAGCGCCGCCGCGGCAGGCCTCGCCCTCGCCGGCCCTGGCTGCACGGCCCGGCCAGGTGGCGATGCCCAGCCGGCATCCTCCGGTCGCCGCCAGCCACCTGCCCCCACAGGAGACCAAGCCTACCTGGCCGTCGCCAGAGGCGCTGACCCGGCGGCGATCACGCAGGCCGCCCTCGCCGCGCTGGGCGGCATCGAGCGGTTCGTCAAGTCCGGCGACGACGTGATCATCAAGCCCAACATCTGCGTGGACTACCACCCACCCGAATACGCGGCGACGACGAACCCCACCGTCGTCGCCACGCTGGTCACCCTGTGCCTGGGCGCCGGCGCGCGGCGCGTGCGCGTGATGGATACTCCCTTCGGCGGCACACCGGATTCGGCCTACGCCGTGACGGGGATCGGAGAGGCGGTGCAAGCCGCCGGCGGTGAGATGGAGATCATGGGGCCGGTCAAGTTCGTCAAGACCCCCATCCCTGATGGGCAAGACATCACCGAGTGGGAGGTCTACCAGGACATCCTGCAGGCCAACGTGCTGATCAACGTACCCATCGCCAAGCACCACTCGCTGGCCCGGCTGAGCCTGGGGGGCAAGAACCTCCTGGGCGTGATAACCAGACCGAACCAGATGCACCGCAACCTGGGCCAACGCGTGGCCGATCTGGCGAGCCTGGTGCGCCCCACGCTCACCGTCGTGGACGCGGTACGCATCCTGACCGCCCACGGCCCCACGGGCGGCAGCCTGAACGACGTGCAGCAGGCAGATACAGTCATCGCCAGCCACGATCTCGTCGCGGCGGACGCCTACGCCGCCACGCTGTTCGACAAGACCGGTGCCGACATCCCGTACGTCAAGGCGGCGGCCGACATGGGGCTGGGGACGTTGGAGCTAGCGGACATCAAGGTGGAAGAGATCAGTGTCTAGACGAATAACGTGGTTTACCGCTTCACTCATCGCCCTGCTGTTGGCCATCTGCGGATGTAGGGGCGAGACAGCCTCGCCCAGTGGGAATGAGGTCGCCCTGCCCGACGTGTTTCCCGCCGCGGATGCCGTCCCCGGCTGGGCTCCCGCCGGCCCGATGGAGAGCTTCGACGATGAGACCATCTATGGCCTGGTAGACGGCCAGGCCGATGCATTCTTCGCCTATGGCTTCGAGCAGGTCGCGGTTCAGGACTACGAGAACGCAGAGAGCGTCGTGTTGAGCGTCGAGATCTGGGAGTTGGCGACGCCGGCAGACGCCTATGGCCTGTTCACGGCCAGCACCTCAGGTGTGCCGGCCAAAGTTGGCAACGACGCCGACGCCGACCCCAGGCGCAGAATGATCTTCTGGCAGGACCGGTACTACGTGCACGTACGCGCCCGCCAGGAAGTGCCCGACGCCGACATCCGGGGCATCGCGGAATCCATCTCTGCAGCGTTGCCCCCCGGCGGGGAGCGGCCCGCGCTGGTGGGCTGGCTGCCACCTGACGGATTGGTGGTGCGCTATCATCCCGATGAAGGCGCCATTCCAACGGCGCGCAGTCCAATCTTCTTTCACGAGGAGATCTCCATCCAGAACGACCTGTGGCTGGGCGGCCAGAACCTGCTGGGGCTGAGTCCCGAGACCGATGGCGTCCTGGCGCAATACGACGTCGGCGGTACGACGGCGCGCCTGCTGCTGGTGCAGTTCCCCGACGACGAAACGGCATCGGCCGGACTGATCGCGCTGCGGGGCAGTCAGATCGGGGAACTGGTGGCCGCCGACGCGCGCGGGGACCTGCTGGGCGCGGTCTTTGGGGAGGTGGACGACGACAGCGCCAACACGCTCCTGGCGCAGGCTCTGAGCAGCCGATGACGGGAGAGCGCGAACTGTACCTCTACTTGACCCATTCTGGGCACTCAAGTATAATCCGCCCGCAAGTTGCTTAGTGTGAGAGCTGCATCCAGACACCTAAAGGAAAGGAATACGATGAGAAGTCACGAGGTTGACTACCAGGTTTTTGGCGACGACCTCCAGTTTGTGGAGATCGAACTAGATCCCGGTGAGACCGTGATCGCAGAAGCCGGGACGATGATGTACATGGAGAACGGCATCAGCTTCGAGGCCCGGATGGGAGACGGCTCCAAGCCGAAGGCCGGTTTGCTGGACAAAGTGGTGGGGGTTGGGGCGCGGCTGATCAGCGGGGAATCCCTGTTCATGACGCACTTCACCAACGCCGCGCAGGGGGCCAAGCGGCACGTAGCCTTTGGAGCACCCTACCCGGGGAAGATCATCGCCATTGACCTGGACGAGGCCAACGGCGAACTGATCTGCCAGAAGGACTCGTTCCTCTGTGCCGCGCTGGGCACCCAGGTGAGCATCGCCTTCAACAAGCGGCTGGGGGCCGGGATCTTCGGCGGCGAGGGCTTCATCCTGCAAAGGCTGCGTGGCGATGGCATGGTCTTCATCCACGCGGGCGGCACCATCGTGGAGAAACGTCTCAACAACGAGCAAATCATGGTAGATACAGGCTGCATCGTCGCGTTCGAGAGCACGATTGACTACAACATCCAGACGTCTGGTAGCGTGAAGTCCATGCTCTTCGGCGGCGAGGGCCTCTTCCTGGCCACACTGCAAGGGACCGGGCGCGTCTGGCTCCAGTCGTTGCCGTTCTCCCGTCTGGCCGACCGCATCCTGAAGTTCGCGCCCTCGGCGGGTGGAAAGTCCCAGGGCGAGGGCTCGGTGATCGGCGGCGCGGTCAAGTTCCTACAGCAGTAGTCCACCGCGCAATACCAAGACCTCCGAGACCGCCCAACGGCTCGGAGGTTTTTTTGCAGCCGCATATACAGGCGCGAACCATATGTACTCCAAAAGGTAGCGTAGCGGTTTGATCAGGGAGCAGAACGTGAGCGACCAAGACAACCACAGGGTAACGCCTATCCGGCAGCATAGGACGGACCGCCGGGGAGCCATTGATGACGTACGGTTTAGCTGGCGGGCCGCGCTGCGCGCGCCGAGCAGCAGAAAGCCTATCCTCGCCCTGCTCGTCGTCCTGCTCTCCATCGCGCTGATCCTGGCCGTGGTCAGCGGCGTTCGATTCCTGAGCAGGCTGAATTTCGCCTGCACGCGCGACAACCGGGATGAGACGACTTGCTATGCCTTCTACCGCCAGTCCCTGCCCGCCGGATGCCCCCCGGATTGCGAGGGGGCCGACCTGAGCCAGTCCAACCTCGGCGGAGCCGATATGTTTGAGGCCGATCTGAGTCGATCCAACCTGATGCGGGCCGAGCTTCGCGGGGCCACGTTGATCCTGGCCAACTTAGGCGAGGCTGACCTGCGCCGGGCTGACTTGCGCGGTGCCAGGCTCATAGGCGCTCTCATGCCCAGGGCCGATCTGCGGTGGGCCAATCTGGGCAGGGCAGACCTGCGCGCGGCCAAGATGGAGGGTGCCGATCTGAGCCAGACCGACCTGATCGCAGCCGATCTGAGCGCGGCCGGCCTGCGTGCGGCCAGGCTGACCGGTGCTGACTTGACAGGTGCCAACTTGCGCGAGGTGAGAATGCGCGAGGCAGACCTGAGCGAAGCTGACCTGAGCGGAGCCAGCCTGTATGAGGCGCTCTTGATCCACGCCGACCTCAGCGGCGCCAATCTGAGCGGCGCCGACCTGCGCAGAGCGGATCTACGCGAGGCCGATCTCAGCGAAGCCGACCTGAGCGGGGCCTGGTACAACACCAGCACCCAGTGGCCGGCCAGTTTCGACCCGCTTGAGGCAGGGGCAGTCTTCCAGCACTGACGCGGATTGCTCCAATCCAAAGGACGGGGCCCTTGATAGCACCGACGAATTGGTCACGCTGGCGACGAGCCAGGCAGGCCGTTCAGGCTCTGGCCTTCAGCCTGTACGTCTATCTGCTTTTCGCGGCACTCCAGCGGCGCGCGGCCTTCCCGCTGGCCGACCTGTTCTTCCGCCTCGACCCACTGGCCGCGCTCGGGGCAATGCTAGCTGCAAGGAAGTGGGTACCGCGCCTGGCGCTGGCACTGATCACAACCGGGCTGACGCTCTTGCTCGGCCGGGTCTGGTGCGGCTGGCTGTGCCCCTTGGGCACGCTGCTTGAGTGGGTGCGTTTCCCCGCTGCCACCCAGCGGGCGGCCACTCTCTCGCCACACTGGCGCATGGTCAAGAACGTTGTGCTGCTCGTCATCCTCGCGATGGCGCTCTTCGGCAGCCTGTCGCTGTTGATCCTCGACCCAATCACGCTGTTCACCCGCACCATGACGACCGCGATCCTCCCTGCTCTCAATTTCCTCGTCACTGCCGTCGAGCACGCGCTCTACACCATCCCGGCCCTGCGCCCGGCGATAGGATGGGTCGAGAAGACGCTGCGCGGGCCGGTCCTGCCGGTCATACAGCCGGTCTTCGGTCAGAACGCCCTCATCGCCGTGCTGTTCCTGGGCATCCTCGCGCTGAACGCGCTGGCCGACCGGTTCTGGTGCCGCTACCTGTGCCCGCTGGGCGCACTGCTGGGGCTGCTGTCGAAGGTATCGCTGCTGCGGCCCATCGTGCGCCCGGCCTGCAATCGCTGCGGCCAATGTGTGGGCGCCTGCCGGGTGGACGCGATTGACACCGGCGAGGGCTACGACATCGTCCCGTCCGAGTGCACGGTCTGCCTGGACTGCCTGTCCGCCTGCCCGGAGGGCGGCGTGGAATTCCGCTGGCACTGGCGGCCTGCCCCCGCGCGCGAGTACGATCCGAACCGGCGACAGGCGCTGGCCGCGCTGATGGCCGGTGCGGCCGGCGTCGCCCTGCTCCGCACAGGGGCCCGGGCCAAGCAACCGCATCCACAACTGGTCCGCCCTCCGGGGGTAGGCGACGAAGAGGATTTCCTTTCCCGCTGCATCCGCTGCAGCCAGTGCATGAAGGTGTGCCCGACCTCGGGCCTGCAGCCAGTGCTGTTCGAGGCCGGGCTTGAGGGCCTCTGGACGCCCCGGCTGGTCCCTCGCCTGGGCCACTGCGACTTCGGCTGCAACGCCTGCGGGCAAGTATGCCCATCCGGCGCTATCCCCACCCTCGATCTGGCCCGCAAGCGGGAGGCAGTCCTCGGGTTGGGCGTCGTTGACCGCGACCGCTGCCTCCCCTGGGCCCACGGCATACCGTGCATCGTGTGCGAAGAGATGTGCCCGGTGCCGGAGAAGGCCATCCGGCTGGAAGAGGTGAGTGTGACCGACGATCGGGGCGACATGGTACTCGTCCAGCGCCCCTACGTCCTGGAAGACCTGTGCATCGGCTGCGGCATCTGCGAGTACCAGTGCCCTGTAGAGGGCGAGGCGGCGATACGCGTCTACCGCGGCTAGGCTTTCCCAGCCTGGGGAAAAGGAGAATCCCTCGTGAAAAGACCGGCTGTCTTTCTCTTGTTGCTTCTCATCGTGGCAATGATCGGCAGTTGCTCGCCGGGTTCGGCGGAGCGACCCGAGTATGGGAAACACTTCGAGGCATTCGGCGTGGAAGGCTCATCGCTCGTCTACGATTTGAACGCGGACGCCACCGTCTATTATAACCGTACACGATGCAACGAAAGATTCATCCCGGCATCCACTTTCAAGATACTCAACGCGCTCATTGCATTGGAGACGGGCGCCATCGAAGATGAAAGCGAGGTTATCGCGTGGGATGGCGTCGATCGAGGCTACGATTCCTGGAACCAGGATCACAACTTGAGCACAGCGATGGAGCACTCCGTCGTTTGGTTCTACCAGGAACTGGCCAGGCGCATCGGCAGGGAGAGCATGCAGCACTACGTGGACGCAGTCGGCTACGGCAATCAGGACATCTCCGGGGAGATAGACTCCTTCTGGCTGGAGGGCGGCCTGCGGATCTCCCCGGAAGAGCAGATCGGTTTCTTGAGAAGGCTGTATGCGGACGATTTGCCGTTCTCCGAACGCTCGATGCGAATCGTCAAAGAGATTATCACACTGGAAGAAACAGGCGAATACCGGTTGAGCGGGAAAGTGGGTTGGGCCCAGCGGGTAGAGCCGCAGGTTGGATGGTTCGTCGGCTACCTGGAACAGAATGGGAACGTGTACTTCTTCGCCACGAACATGGAGAGCGACGAGCCAGGTACCGTCGCCACTACAAAGGCGCCATTCCGATGGCGCGAGGATTTCGGCGAGTCGAGGGTCGAGATAACCAAGAGAATCCTGCGGGACATGGGGCTGCTTCAGGGTAAGTGAACGGCACGCCGTCGCCCCTACAAAGGCGCCATTCTGATGGCGCGCCGTCGCTCCTACAAAGGCGCCATTCTGATGGCGCGCCGTCGCTCCTACAAAGGCGCCATTCT
>CAZYSK010000051.1:0-267 GCA_964649415.1 uncultured Anaerolineales bacterium | reverse complement strand
GATGGCGCGTTGGCAACCAGAAGGCAAGTGGGGGAGGCGTGACACCAACCGTAGGCTGCGTTCAGGCCGGGTCTGAACGCAGCCTACGCTCGGGCTACAAACTGCTTCGGGAGAGCTATCACCGTCTCTTCTTGAGATATACGTCCGCCAGAACAGCCAGAACCAAGACGATACCCTTCACCAGATACTGCCAGGCTGCCTGGACATTCAGTATCTGGAGGCCGGTGGTGAGACTCGTCATGATCAGAGAGCCAATCATCGCTCCAA
>CAZYSK010000050.1:0-42951 GCA_964649415.1 uncultured Anaerolineales bacterium | reverse complement strand
AGCTTTGCTCGATCCGGGGGTTGATGCGAACGTCACGTTCTGCTTCGAACATCCCACCGTGCCCGCCCCTTGACAGGTAATCCATCTACAGGTAAAATAGACAACAAGAAGTAAGGAGAATATGTACAGGTAAGGAGTCAAACTATGATCTGGACGGCCAAGGTTTCTTCCAAAGGACAGCTAACTATCCCCAAACCGGTGCGCCAGGCTCTAGGGCTCGAACCTGGCGGAAAAGTGCTCTTCATCCTGCGCGAAGGCAAGGCGGAATTGGAACCGCTCTCAGGGGACTTCCTGCAATGGCGTGGGGCACTGCAAATGGAAGGCCCCACCGTCGCCTGGAAGGAGACACGAGAGCACGTACGCCGGGCCATTGCTGAGGAGGTCGTGCGTGAAATGCAGAGTGATTGACGCCAACGTGGTCCTCCGTTTTCTGCTCGACGATCCTCCCGAGCAGGCAGAGCGCTGCCAGGCCCTCTTCTCTCGCATCCAGGCTGGCAAGGAAGAGGTCTATCTGCCGGAAGTGACGCTCAGCGACGTCGTCTGGACCCTCCAGAGCTTCTATCGCTGGCCACGTGAGCGCATCGCGCGTTTCGCCCATGATGTCATCTCGCTGAAAGGCACTGCCATGGCCCGGAAATCCCTGGTCCGGGACGCGATTCACCTCTACGCTGAGCATCGTATAGACTTTTCCGACGCGCTTATTGCCGCCGAGGTAGTCCATGGGGACTACACGGAACTTTACTCGTTCGACCACGACTTCGATCGCATAGCCGACGTCACACGCGTGGAGCCGTGACACCCTGCCAGGGAAAACCGTCAAGTCAGTCGCGCGCGCAAGCGTGCCGGCAGCAGCGGCGCCAATGCCCGCAACTCCTCCGGCGTCAGCGCGCGCAGGCCCACCAGCGCCACCGGATACGTGATCATGCCCACCACGAGCGCCAGCGCCGGGCTAAAGACTGAGATGCCCCAGACCACACCGCCCATCAGCAGCGCCGCCAGCGCCGTCTGCCACAGCAGCGCCCCCCACCTCACCGGCCCCACGTGGCGGCGCAGATCGGCGTAGAACAGCACGACCAGCAGGAACTCGCCACCGATGATGATCCAGGCCGAAGCGATGTAGCTGAACGCGCGCACCAGGAGCAGGTTCGCGGCCACGGTGCACACGACGCGCGCGCCCGAGGCCAGGAGCACGTACCGCTGGCGATTGAGCGCGATCAGCACGTAGTTCGTCAGGCTGTTGATCCAGCCGAAGACGATGGACCAGACCAGCAGCCGCAGCACGATAGCGCCGTGCGGCAGAAACTCTCGCCCGCTGAGCAGTCCCACCAACGGCGTCGCCAGGATCGTGATGACCACGGCCACCGGCAGCGCCAGCATCGTCAGCATCTTGACGGATAGCGCGTACGAGCGCCGCAGGCCAGACCGGTCCTGAGCGGCCTGCCTTGACATCACCGGGAAGACCGCGAACGTGAAGAAGGAAGGAACGATGTTCAGCGCGTCCACCCACTTGCGGGCGGCGTCGTACCAGCCCACGACCGCATCGCCCTGCAAGCGCTGCAGGAGCAGCACGTTGACCCCGGGGAACAACTGCTGTAACAGCAAGGACGCCATCAACGGCCAGCTCTCGACCAGCATCTCGCGCTGCAAGGGCACCTCGACCCGTTCCCCGGCACGCGGCGACCCGGCCCATATCAACCGCCGCGCCAGGACCGCCAGGATCACCATCGTCGCCGAGTTGGTCAGGATCGAGGCCCCTGCCAGGCCCACGATCCCCAATCCGCTCACCAACACCAGCACGCCCAACATCACCTTGATGATTGTGGTCACGGTCTGAATCGCGGCCGGGATCTCGTGCTTCTCGAAAGCCCGGAAGAGCGCCGTCAGGCTGTTGGCGATGGTGAACGGCAGCAGGCCCAGGTAGAGCAACACGACCGCCCACACCGTCTCCGCGGCCAGCGGGTCGCCCAGTGCCTGCCGCCCGGCCAGGAAGCCGCCCAGCGCCAGGGGCACCGTCACGTACAGCAACAGGCGCAGCACCGTCGCGTTGACGAAGATCCGCCGCGCGTTGGCGCGGTCCCGGGCGACCTCCCGCATGACGTACATGTCCAGCCCGAAGTTAGCGATGATGTCGAACCAGAGATAGATGTTGATCGCCGTGGCGTAGCGTCCGTTGCCCACCGGCCCGAGGATACGGGCCATCAGCGCCGCAAAGGCCATCTCGATCGAGCGGCTGAACAGGTTGATCACAATCGGGGCCAACGAGTTCTTCGCCACCCGCCGGACCGTGCTCGCGTCGTCCTCCTCGCGATAGAAGAAACGCCACACGTACAGGCCGGTCAGGAAAAGCACCGCCATCCCAGCGATGAAGCTGACGAACGCGCCCACCTTGACGCTGTCAGGGCTATACTTGAAGCGCACCGTCCACGCGCCGCCCTCGACCGGCACCCCACGCAGGACACCGTTCACCCGATGGATCTCGGCCTGCTCCTCCATTTCCGCGCCAGCGCCTTGCGGGCGCACGTACGCTTTCCAACCGGGGAAATACGCGTCAGCCAGGACGAGCCAGCTCCGCTCGGACGTCTGCACGTCCACCTCAACCTCGTTCATGCCGTAGCTCGACACCACCTGCGGGACGAGTGACGCGGGCTGGGCGGTCCCACCGTCCAGATTCGAGTCTCCCGCATCCCATATCACGTACTGGCGAGGGTCGTAGACTTGCACGGCGGCGGCGAAGTCATCCGTCTCGACCGTCGCCGACGCCGGGAGCGTGAATGCCCGGGGCGCCACGGCCAGGTTCTCATACACGCGCACGGCATCGTCCTGGTAGACCAGTTGGTACTTGGGATTGGGGATCTCTACCTCGGTGATGACGTACTTGACGTTGAGCAGATCAAGGAGCGGGCTGTCGAGGCTCGACCACTCGCTGAACGAGGCAATGCGGTTATACTGCAGTTCGTCCTGTTCCTCAATCAGCGCCATGGTCTCGGCATATTGCCGGGAGAAGAGGGAGTCGTAGCCGGCGACGCACTGGAGATCGTAGAACATCCCCACGTTAGCATTCATCGTCTTGGTCGTACCGGGAGGCGTGAACGTGGCGTAGCGCCACAGGGACGTGTCCTGGTGCAAGAACGCCACGACCGGCGGCGTGTAGTCCAACAGCGCCGGGTCCACCGCCGCGTGGAACCCCGCGCCGAACGTGACGAAATCCAACACCAACAGCCCCACCGCCAGGAACTCCCACACGGGCCGGCGACGCACGAATATGGGGCAGCGACTCACGCGCAGGACGATGCCGGTCCCCATCAGCAGCAGGCCGAAGAGCGCAACCCACTTGAACTCGTAGGAGTAGAACGCGCGATGGTCAAGAAAGGCAGTGGGCGCGAGCGCCAGCGACCGGAAGGCCCGTTCGACCAGCGACTCGACCCGAACAAAGAGCACCCGGCTGAGAATCAGGCCGGTCACCGTGAGGAGCCCACCCCAGAAAGCCAGCGCAGCCAGCCAGGCCTCCAGCGCCGGCGACGTACCCAGCAGAACCAGGTCGCGGATTCGCCCCCCCCACCGCGCCCTCCCTGTCCCAGGTCTTGGGGTTTGGGGTTTGGGATTTGACCCTTGGGATTTGCCCGCCGGCACCATTCCGGCACCAAATCCCGCCAGCACGGCGACCGAGAGCGTGAGCGGGAACACCCAGCGGAACGGAGAATGGGACTGCTTGAGCAACGGCAACGCATAGACCAGGGCGTAGATGGGCGTGCCAAAGACGCACCCCAGCGAAAAGAGTGCCAGGAGAGCGAAGAAAGGCACCGAGTGCCCGGCAGCCGCCACGCTGGAAACCTGGGACCGTGCCCCGTCACCCGTCGTGCGCGACAGATAGGCCCGGACACGCGCGGCATACGGCCCAAGCCAGCGCAACACGGCGATGAGCGCGAGAAACAGCGGCAGCAGCGCCAGGTACGCCCCGCCCTCGACGTAGTTCTTGACACCCCAATCGATGTACTGGCCGTCGGCGAACTCCAGCGCAGGCGTCCAGCGCCAGGTGAACAGGTCGAAATAGCCGTGGTGGGCCGGGTTCCCGAAGAAGTTAGGCACACCGAAGGTGATCAGTCGCCGCGGCGGGTAGGCCCACCCGCGCACTTGCTCGAGGCTCGCCGCCGCTTCCCCGCCCCGGAAGCTCCCGGCGACCACCTCGTACAGCGGCACGAACTGCACGGCCCCCAGCGCCAGCCCCAGGACCACCATCAGCGCCACCCAGAGCACAGGCCGCGCCAGCCGCTTCAACGCAAGCTTTCCCCCCCGCCCCTCGACGAGGGAACGGACGAACAGGTACGCCAGACGCCACGCCACGTACAGCGCGGTCACCAGCAGGACGAAGTACGTGTTCTCGGCATGACCGGCCAGCATCTGGCAACCCAGTCCCAGCGCTCCCAGGAGCGCCCAGGGCAGCGTCGCCGGTCGTCGCCCCAGGGCCGGTCGCTGTTGCACCAGCAACTCAATCATCGCCAGGATGAAGGGCAGCCACGACGCCGCCGCGATGATCATCGGGTGCACCACCGACACGAGCATGAAGCCGCTGAATTGAAACGTGATCCCGGCGATGAGACCGCCCAGGCGGCGGATCCCCAAGACGCGGGCGAAGAGATACGCAAACGCGCCTGCCAGCCCCAATTGCAGCCAGGCGAACACCCCATAGGCGCGCCACAGGGGAAGGACGTAGAAGACCACACTGAGGGGATAGAGCGCCGAGTGCTGCCCGTTAGCCAGGAAAGGATGGCCGGCAAAGACGTATGGGTCCCAGAGCGGGAGGCTCTGCCCCCGGAGCGCCTCTACCAGGAAGCGCTTCCAGGCGTAGTTCTCCAGGATCAGGTCGGAGATCAGGTGATTGTGGGGAAAGGCCACTCCCGCGATTTCGGGGACCTCAGAGGACCCGCCCCAGGCAGCCGTGCGGTAAGGCTCAAAGAGGAAAAGGGAATCGGCCGGCAGCAACGTCCTGTGCCCCAGCGCCACCGGCGCAAACAACAGAAGCGGCAACAGGAGCAACAGGACGATAATGGCCAGATCGAGCCACACGCCGCTGCGCTTCAGGCGGCTCATGCGGATAATCGGTCACTGGGCCGCAGATGACGGTAGCGCCAGCGCAGCTTCCACACCCGCAGTGCCGCCTCTATCTTGACCGGCATCGTCATCTTCGAGCGCCCCACACGCCGATCCTCGAAGTAGATGGGAATCTCCAACACCCGATAGCCCAGCCGCTCGGCCACGTAGGCCATCTCCACCTGAAAGACGTAGCCCTCCGACTGGATCCGGTCCAAGTCCATGCCCTCCAGCGTCTCCCGCCGCCAGCACTTGAAACCCGCCGTGGCGTCCTTGGCCTTGCATCCCAGGATCAACCGCGTGTAGATGCTGTTGGCCCACCAAGAAAGCAACCAACGCCCCCAGCTCCAGTCCTCGTCCGTCTTGCCCCCTTCTACGTAGCGCGAGCCGACGACCACGTCGTAGTCACGAACGTGCTCCAGGAATTGCGGAACATACTCGGGCGAATGGGAGAAGTCGCAGTCCATCTGGACGACCAGATCTGCACCGTGTGCCAGAGCCCAACGGAACCCCGCCAGATACGCCCGCCCCAGACCGCGAGGGCCGCTACGGTGCAGCACGTGCACCCGACCGGGATACTGAGCGGCCAACTCATCGGCGATCAGGCCCGTGCCATCGGGGGATTCATCGTCCACGATCAGGATGTCCAAAGCGGCGATATCCAGATCGAGCAACGCCTCGGTCATAGGCCGCACGTTGTCGGCCTCATTGTACGTGGGGATAACGACAGTCAGTTTCACCGGCATTCCTATTGACAGAAAAACCCCGGACAGATACAGGGCCTAAGCCACTTCGCTTCCCTTTGCGGTGGAAGGGGCCACAACCCTGCCAGCCGGAGTCTGGGCCAGGTTGCCAGAGGGCACAACGCCGCACCCTTGACAAACCCGCACCATAACCGAGTCTACGTGCTAAACTTGAATCTTGCTTTTCTGGGCCTCAAGTAGAGCCTGCCTCAAGTCCTTCAGACTGTCGAACGTGCCATCAGAGGACTCAAGCACACCCAAAGTGACGCTCAGGTGCGGCAGATCCGCTTCCGGATCCTTTTGGCCGGCCTCCCAATCCGCCCGGGGGTAGAAGAAAGCCATGGCCTCTTTCAGGCGCACCGTGAGAGCCTCCTGAATCTGTCCAACCTGATCCGGCACGAGTACGACAAAGAGATTCGTGTCGTCCAGGTGGCCCACAAACGCGCCTGGATCCCGGCTTTCGCTCACGACGTGGTTCAGCATGAGCGCCACGGCGCGTACCACGTCGTCCCGAGCCACGAATCCATAGCTGTCCGCGAACCCCCTCAGGCCCCCCAGGCCCACAGAGAGCACCGCCCAGCCCGTACCGGTCAACAGTTCGCGCAAACGCTCATCGGCCAATGAGGCAGCCGGCAAGCCGGTGATGGGATGCGAAAGCTGCTCCAGGTTGGAACGCCGTAGCACGTTGCGCACCCTCAGGCGCAATTCCTGGACGTCGAAGGGTTTGGTGACGTAATCCACGGCACCGAGTCTCAACCCCGTCAACCTGTCCTTGCGTTCTCGCCTCTCTGTCAGAAAGATGACCGGGACGTGTTCAGTGCGCCGGTGAGCGTGAAGGTAGTTGCACACTTCGTAGCCATCAATATCGGGCAAGCGTATGTCCAACATCACGAGGTCAGGGATGGTCTGGTCAATGAAAGCCAATGCGTCTTTCCCGAAACCCACCGTCGTGACCTCGTAGCCCTGCGCCCGGAAGTAAGAGGTCAGCATCTCAGCCGTGTTGGCCTGATCCTCCACAATGAGAATATGAGGAGCTCCTGCCACGTTCTCAACCTCCACCCTCGCCCATACGAGGGACGGCCTGGTTTAGCAGGCCTATCCTATCGGTTCCTTATAAATGGCGTATGTGCAAGTCTTCCCACCCATGGCCACGCACTCAATCTCCTCGACCCGAAACTTGCGGCCCCCGCTGACCCAATGCAGCCCTTCCTCTAGCAGGCCCTTACCTGCAAAGCAGATCGGCCGGTCGGCGGTGCGCCCCCAGCATACCGGGCATGGCGTCATGATATAGGCGTAGTACTCACCGCGATCCTCGACGGTGCTCTTTTGATCGCTGACCTGAGTGAACACTTTCGCCATTGCCGGAATGCCGGCCTTCAGCTTAGCACCCAGTGGCAACACCTTGAAGGCCAGGTCGCTCACCCCGGAGAGTGCCCCCAGCCCCTGAAGCCCTCTCGCAAAGACAGCCCGCCCGCTCCGCAACTGCAAGCCTCGTCCTCCGCGTGGCCCGTACATCTCCTCCAAGGCCCCATTCAGCGCAGAGAAGTCCGCGAAATCGAAAGCCTTACTCAAGTCGGCCGGGGGGTAGTTGTCGATCAAGTGCGACAGGCCAGCCAGGTTGAGAATCGCGTTCAGTCCATTCTTGCCCATGATCTCCTCCATCGCTTCGAGGTAGACACGGGCAACGATGTTCGGATAGTAATACCCACTTGCTTCAATCCGTGGCACTTTGCGCCCTCCTTCTGGTACTTCGTCTACTAGGCTTCAAGGATGGTAGCCAGGTCCTCCGACGCGCGGCGCATATCCAGAAAGAGCAAGCCAAGTTTGGTCTGCTGGCGGGCCAACACGGTCAGCACCGCCTCCTCGCCAACGGCGCGGAGAACAACGTAGCCATGCTCTCCTTTGACGTACACTTCATCGAGCATCCCGCGCCCTAATTCACTGGCGATGCGCTCGCCCAAGGAGAGCATTGCGGCGGACATCGCGGAGACACGATCCTCTTCCACTCCTCCTGGGAGAGAAGAGGCCATTGTAAGCCCATCTACGCTCACAATGGCCGTCGCTTCGACATCTGGGGTGTTCATTTGCAGTTCCTGCAAGCGCCTCACGAGGCGTTCAGTACGAGGTCTCTCTGCCATTGGTGCCTCCTTAGACATGTACCCCTGACACTGACGTGCTTCGGCGTGCCTATACGCTGGCGAGATTACCACACATCATGCGAATTGTCAAATGCGGACCGTCACGCGCTTGCCACCCCTCCGCCATAATGCTATAATTGCCACCCATATCTCTTGAAAGGAAATTGTAAGCAAGTGGAAGCCTTTGAACAAGCTGTCGTAGCATTCCTGGAAACCGTCCTTCACGCCATCCGTTGGCCTGGCGTCGTCATCATCATGGCACTGGAGAGCGCCAATATCCCCATTCCGAGCGAGGTGACCATGCCCCTGGCTGGCTGGATGCTGGTGCAACAGAGTGGCCTCGGCCTGTGGCACGCCGTGCTCCTGGGAGGTGTATGCGGCGCATTGGGTTGTACATTGGGCTCTATCGGCTCCTACGCCCTCGGCTACTACGGCGGCCGCCCTCTGTTGGAGAAGTATGGACGCTACATCCTTATCTCCGAGCACGACCTGGAACAGGCGGACCGATGGTTCGAGCGCTGGGGCGATTGGGCGGCCTTCATCTCGCGCCTGCTGCCCATCGTGCGCACGTTCATCTCCTTTCCTGCTGGAGTCGTGAAGACACCCCTGTTACGCTTCACCGTGTTCACGTTCGTAGGATCCTTCCTCTGGTGCGGGGCGCTGGCGGCAGCCGGCCATTGGTTCGGCTCTCAATGGGAACTCATTCGCGCCTATATGCGCCCTTTCGATATCCCCATCGCCATCGTGCTACTGGGCGGCTTTGCGTACTACGTCTACCGGCACATCAAGCACGCCCAACGCCCTTCGGAGTCAGCCCAGACCTGACAAGTCAGATGTCCGGACGCTGATCGTGCGCCAATCCGCGCGTCCGGCATCCGTCGGAAGACCGATCAGATCTGCGATACCCCAGAGGATCTGGGGATGGCCACGTCCTCCAGGTGAGCGAGCTCGTGAGCGGCGTGTTCCGCCGTCGCCGCGAGCCTCCGTCCGGCGAAAGACAACGCAAAGACAAACAGCACCGTCACCAACACGGCCAGCACCGTGAGCGCCATCATGCCGGTGCCCGCAACGGCTAGCGAGGTGCCCCGGCCCTCATGGATCCACGCACGGGCACCCAGCAGTACCACACCCATAGCCGCCGTGTTCCACAGCCCATGGACGGCCACGGCGGCCGCGTATGCTCCCAACAGATACCTGGGACGTCGCCGTGTCCAGAGTTGCCCCCAGCCCCAGCCAACCAGCCCGCCCGTGAGGCAGTGCATGACGCTTGTACCGAACCGCGCCACGGCACCGAGCGCCCACCCCTCAACACCGCCCAACGCGCCGCTGAACATGTTCTCCACCAGCGCGAATCCAGCCCCGCCAGCCACACCCCATAGAAAAGCGCGAGCGGCGTGAGGGCGAATCCAACGAGCCACTACACCGGCAGCCAGCGTCTTGCAGGACTCTTCGATCAGCGGAACGAGGATGGAGAAGACCCCAAGAATGCAGATGACAGCCGCAGGCGAAAGCAGCAACTCGAACAGATTGGACGAATCACCTTGCCAGGCCGGATCCCTCAGGTCCCTCGCCAGCGCAGCGATGCGCTCCGGACCGCCCGGCACCGTCGAGGCCACCAGAGCTACGAACGCCACAACTGTGACGACAACCAATACTTCCCCGATGAGAGAGGCCCCCATACCCAGCACGCCACCACCGGCCACGGCGACCACGACCTCACGCCAGCCGCCTCCCGTCCCATCCAATGCCCGCCCAACGACCCACAGCATGATCAGTGGCGGCAAAGCCATCACCAGGACGTGGATGGGAGCCAGGAAAAGGGGAGATGCCCAAGGCAGCACGCCGATCGCCGCTCCGAGGCCAATGAGAAGCACCAGCGCAAGCCACAACCACCCAATGTGGGCCGGATTGAACGGGCGAGAGACCTGCGCCCGCACACCGGCCCACCCGTGCAGCACCAACGGCACACCCAAGCCGAGACCTAGCGCCGCCATCGCTGCCGCTGGCAGGGCATCGGCTGCGGTCAACGTCCCACCGCTGGCGGGGACCAGCGTCAGTACCACCAGTCCGCCGCCCAGGCCAAGCGGTATCAGAACGATACCCGCGATGCCCACAATCAGCCACAGCACACGGCGTCCCATATCGGTGTGTCCCTGGTACTACCTAGCGCGCTTCGATCACGATTGTCTCGACCACGTCAGGCGGCGGGCCCTCAAGCCCCGGTTGAACTGGCGACAAGCCCTCAACGACATCCATCCCTTCGATGACGCGACCGATGATCGTGTACTTCCCATTGAGTTCCGGCAGCGCCGCGTAGGTGATGAAGAAGATGCCGCCGTTGCGCCCGGGTTCAGGCGTGTAGAGCGCCAGCATACCCGGTTCATCAAACGCCAGGTCCGGGCTGAACTCGTCGCCGCATGTGTAACCCGCAAATGGTAGGGTCCAACCCACGTTCGTCGGGTCACCGCTAAAGGCAGCCATGGAGGGATCCACGAAGAAGAAGTCTTGTCCATCGTACCAGCCGTCCTGCGCCAGGAAGACGAAACTGTTGACGTTAGCAGGTGCCTGGTCCGCGAACAGCTCGACCACGATGTCTCCTCCATCCGTGCGGATGGTAGCAGCGTACTCCTTGTCAGAGTCAATCACCTGAGGCGGAGGACCATCGTACGTATCTGGGGGGTCCACGACCAGATCGACGAAGGTGGAGATGACGGGAGGACTCAGCCCCAGTTGCGGGTAGAAGACGTTGTTCACCACGTACGTCGGAGTGGCCATCGGGCCATACTCACTGTAGGCCTCATAGTCGGCCAGGATCTTGTCCCGATAGATGTGATCCTCCAGTTCCTGAGCGAAGCGATCAGTATCGAGATCCAATTCCTCGGCATACTCGAGCAGTACCGGAGGCATGTCGGCCTCTGCGAGGCCCGTCCACTCCTGCTGCTTCTCGTAGAGCAGATCGTGCATTTCCCAGAACTTGCCCTGAGCGCCAGCAGCCTCAGCCGCCTCGGCAGTAATCACGGCCTTGTCGTGAATGCTGATCAGGGGCAGGTGCCGATATGCAACGCGGATGTTCTCACCGTGTGTATCTTCCAGATACACTCTCAGCGTGGCCAACGCTGAGCAGGCCGGTCACTGGAAATCCGCGTACTCGAAGAAGGTAATGGGCGCGTCAGGTGACCCGTGGACGTGATCGTCCGCTGTCACCGGCGGGATGCGGGGTTCCGGCGTGAACCCAAACGGTTCGGCCACGCACGAAGCCGGCCCGGTTTCGGGGGGAGCAACAGATGTCGTCTCCGGTGCAGATGTAGGCGATGGCGACGGCGGGGGGGGAGTCGTCGGCGTTGGCGTCGGGCTTGCCGATTCGCCGCTGCATCCCACAACCGCCGCCAGCGATAGAGCACTCAGTAGCAGTGCAAGTTTGCGCATAACAGTCTCCTTCGTCCAAGAGATAGGCGCTATTGTACCACAAATGGTCCAACTCGCCTATCAAATCGCGAAGCTGGCGGTTTGAAGTGGTCAGACACCAATCGAACCATTTGGGGTACTACTCAGGTGGGACGCACTTCCTGGCTCGACAACAGCGTTTGTAAGTCCTGGACGTCGAATTCTCGAACGAAAACCAAGTGCGTCCCACCTTGGCTGAGTAGCAACCCATTTGGCAAGCAGCAGCATTTGGAGTACAATGGTGTAAAATCGGCACGCACAAGGGTACAGGAGAGAAGTCGATGACCGAGAAGCGCAAACCTCGGGCCGTGGTTGAGGACCGGATCGACGTGGCCGCTTCGCCTGAGGTGTTGTGGAGTTGCTTCACGGATACCGACAAGTGGCCCCAATGGTTTCCGGCACTGCTCGAGATAGAGTGGATCGACGGCATCCCCTGGACGATGGGGGCACGGTTCCGCCAGGTCGTGCAGTTTGGCTTCCCCCTCGGCCGGGTGAGGGGAATCGCTACCATCAGCGAGATCAGTGCCTCACCCTACGTGGCATGGGAAGGCAAGGTGGCGGGGATCGACGCAATCCACGGCTTCCGCTTCGATGCGACACCCAGCGGAACCGAGGTGCTCAGCCGCCACGAGTTCTACGGCTCCCTGGCACTCTTGGCCCGTGTCCTCTTCTTCACCCATCGCGTGCATAGGATCTACCGGGCAGCACTGGAAGGCCTCAAAGCGTACGTTGAAACAGGGACCATCCAACTCCAGATGTCCATGTAAGGTCTCAGGCAGACAGACATGCGTGCCACACAATGCGAGATGCCTTTATCGTTGCATCCTCAGCCACCAGCGGACGCAGGAGTGCGCATGCAACAGAAAGGACCGAGCAATGCGCAGGATCGGAGTTTTTCTGAACCTGGCGCTCGCCCTGCTCACGGCGTGCCAAGCAGCCACCGCCCCTACACCGTCCGTCACGCCATCACCGATCTCCGCCCCTACCGCCACCCGGTTGACGTCGGGCGATGAGACAGGTTTTGCACAAAAACGGGAGCGCATGGTGATCGAGACGATTGAAAGCCGAGGCATCACCGACGAGGACGTGCTGCGGGCGATGCGCGCTGTTCCTCGCCACATCTTCGTGCCAGAGAACGAGCGAGACTACGCCTACGGGGATTACCCGCTGTCCATCGGCTACGGCCAGACGATCTCTCAACCCTACATTGTCGCACTGATGACAGATCTGCTGGAACTGAAGACGGGGGACAAAGTGCTGGAGGTTGGTACAGGCTCCGGCTACCAGGCCGCTGTCCTGGCCGAGATCCCCAGCATCGAGGTCTATACCATCGAGATCATCCCCGAACTCGCCCAGAGCGCCCGCGAACGGCTGGAGAGCCTGGCCTACACGTCTGTGCACTGCAAGGAAGCAGACGGCTACTACGGCTGGCCTGAACAAAGCCCGTTCGACGCGATCATCGTCACCGCCGCCCCGGATCACCTGCCTGCCGAGCTGGTGGCCCAACTGGCCAACGGGGGACGCCTGGTGGTGCCAATCGGCGCGCCAGGTCGATACCAGACCCTGTGGAAGTTCGTGAAAGACCCGGACGGGGAATTGCGCGCCTTCAACATGGGCGGAGTCGCCTTCGTGCCGCTTACCGGCCCAGGGGCAGACGCGCATCACCATCAGGGCGGGCACGAATGGCCCCTGCCATGATGGCGGCCACCACGTAACAGCCTGCCCCCACCGCCAGCACAGTGGAGAACCCTGAGGACAACGCCAGCAGCGCGGCGAGGATGGAGGCGAGCACGGATACGGCTCCGTTGACGCCCCAGGCCCACGAGATGAGAGCGGAGGACTTGCCCTCGAGCAGCACCAGGCCTTTGGGGAAGGGCATTCCCATCAATAGGCTCGGCGGGGCCAGCGCCAGCACTGTCAACAGCAACCGGCTCCACAGCGGCGCGCCCAGCGCAGCGCCAAACAAGAGCGGCAAACCCAGCGCGTACGCTGCGACAAGCAGCGGCAGTGCGACGAAGATCAGCCCCAGCGGCACGCGGCGCGAGAGCAGGCTCCCCAGGCCAGAGAACAGCAGCAGCGCAAAAAGCACCGCCGCCATCGCGTAGGACGCATGACCCAAGAAGAGGATGAAGCGCTGCAAGAGCGGGATCTCCACACACAGGTACCCCAGTCCCAACAGCGCGAAGTATCCCACCACCGCGCCCAGCGGTTCCCCTCGTCCCAACCCCTCTCGCCCCCTGACCGCCAACGGCAGCAGGATCAGCACACCGCTTGCGACCAGCGCCAACGCCAGCAGCGCCAGCAATACGAAGTAGCCCGCGCCCCCAAAGGGCTGCCACGTGTGTCCGGCCATGGCCAGGATATCCGGCGCCTGCCGCCACTTGAAGAAGTGCCCGAAGAATGGTCGATCATCGTCGGGAGGCCGGACATCGAACGGGTATGCCCGAAACCACGCGTCTCGGTCCACCGCGCGAAGCAACCCAACACAGGCGCGGTAGTAGTCTGGTTCCGGCAGCACGTTGTACGTGTTCACCTCGTCCGGGCGTAGTCCGGGAAGGTAGACGAGGTCAAAGGCACGCCGCGCAGCGAAGTCCCGGACAGACGCCAGTTCCCCCTCCGTGAACGCCCCCCGCCGCACGAGAATGAGCATCTGCTGATAGCTGCGCAAGGCAACGATGCTGGCCTCCGGGTCGCCTCCCGTCCGCGCAACGGCCTCCACCGCCAACGCGAAAGCCCGGATCGCTTCCGACGGAGGCACCTGGAGCCAGCGCGTCACCACCAGCAGACCGCCGTCTTCCAGCCGCGCCAGGTAGTCGGTGAAGGCCTGGACAGTGTAGCGGTAATCCTCGGCCAGGCTGTATGCGCCGGAGGTGACCGTGCGCGCCGGCGCGGTCAGCGACAGAGCCACGACGTCGTAGCGCTCCCGTGCTCGCCGGGTGTACGCGCGTCCCTCCTCCACCACACTCGTCACGCGGGGGTCGTCGTACAGATTGCCCGCCCACTCTCCCTGCGCCCGGACCGCCTCGATGATGAGCGGGTTCGCCTCGACCGCCGTGACGGCCTGCGCGCCCTCTGCCAGTGCAAGCAGCACGTCGAAACCGCCCCGCGGCTCCAGTACCAGGGCGCGCGCGCCGGGCCGCAGCCGGTACGGAAGCGCGCCCAACAGGCAATCGGTGAATCCCAGGTGCGTGAAACCCGGGACGACGTGGCTGATGGGGCACAGCGCATCGCCGTCCACCGTGAGCCCCAGTTGGGCTGGCGGACGATCCGGACAGAGAAACCCAATCCCAGATAGGCTGCGGATACTCTCGGATCTCACGACATCCACCCTTGAGAATCCGTTCCAGCGTTGGAAGACCAGTTCCGCATCGGGGTAGAGCTGTGCGTAGCTGAGGCTCTTGTAGGGCGAGAGCCGGACGTGGAGGAAAGCCGGCAGGCGCACTGCCGCGCAGGCGAGACCGAGAGTCAGCGCAACGTGCACGACACGCAACGTCCAGTGTACGATGCGTGACCGCGTGGACCAGGGCGCGCGATGCGGCCAACCTTCGGTTGCTTGGCCTGACGCGTGATGACACGATATGAGCGCCGCCAGGATACCCATTGCCGCGGACAGAAGAACCGTTCCCTCGCCGCCAACAAATGACGGGGCAATGACCGCGAACAGGCATCCCGACGCCGAGCCGGTCAGATTGGCCGCGTAGGTGCGATTGGCCCGCTCTGGGTGAGCGGTCAGCAGCCAGCCAACGGCCAGGCCGGTGCAGAGAAACGGCGTCGCCAGGGCGACGTAGTGCAGCGCCAACACAAGCCCCTGCCGCCAGTCGCGGGCGATGCGAAACGAATCGAAGGGCACGTAGAGGGTGAGCACGTAAGAGCCGACCGCCGAAAGAGCAAATCCCCAGCACAGCAGGATCAGTATCCAGGCGGCACGCCGTCCCTCCGCGCGGGGTAGACCGGCCCGCGCCGAGCTCTGCCTCAGAGCGAGGAGCGCACCGCTGGCGCCGGAGCCGAGCAGCGCCAGACTGACGATCATAAAGGCGAAATGATAGAACTGCGCCACAGAATAGATGCGCGTCAGGTTGACCTCGAAGGCAAGCGTGGCGGCTGAAAGGAGGAAAAGCCCCACGTATGTGCTCATCCCCTTGCTCCTGGTGTGGCGTGCAGGACGTGAACCCATGCCATTGTACACCGGCCCGCGTGTTTGAGCAACGGGCTGGCCTGTGCTACAATCGTGCCAGAGGAGGGAGGAAGCAGGAAGCAAGAGGGAGGGGCAAGTGGGACGCGTGCTATTGCTGACCGGACGGCCAGGCATCGGTAAGACGACGATTATCAAAGCAGTGGCAGAGTCGCTGGGAGAGCAGGCCGGCGGCTTCTACACCGATGAAATCCGTGGCCCAGGCGGCCGCCAGGGCTTCCGCCTGGTGACCCTGGATGGACAAGAGGCGGTGATGGCCCACGTGAGCCTGCGCGGACGGGGCCGCCCTCGCGTGAGCCGCTATGGAGTGGATGTAGGTGTGATCGAGCGAGTAGGCGTCGCCGCCTTGCGGCGGGCGATGCGGAAAGGCCAAATCGTCATCGTAGACGAAGTCGGCAAGATGGAACTCTTCTGCAAGCCGTTCAAGGAAGCTGTGTTGCAGGCAACGAATGGGCCTTACACGGTGTTGGCGACAGCGATGGCGAGACCCAACCCCTGGGTGGATACACTCAAGGCGCTGCCGCAGGTCGAGGTGTGGGAGGCAACGGTGCAAAGCCGGGACAGAATGGTGGAACAGGCTATCGAATGGCTCTAGCGTTGACGCTTCTACCAAATAGCGGTACAATGGAGAAGGATTCGCGATGGTCTACCTTTTGGATAAGCTGTAGGAGATGAGGAAATAGAGAAGCAAGTTGGTACAGGGAAAGTGAAACGGGGCCTGGCGCAGATGCTCAAGGGCGGCGTGATCATGGACGTGATCAACGCCGAGCAGGCCCAAATCGCCGAGGAGGCAGGCGCCTGCGCGGTGATGGCACTGGAGCGCGTCCCCGCCGATATCCGCGCGCACGGAGGCGTGGCCCGCATGGCCGACCCAGAGAAGATCCTGGAGATCATGAAGGCCGTCTCCATCCCGGTGATGGCCAAGTGCCGCATCGGCCATTTCGTCGAGGCGCGGATTCTGGAGGCACTGGGGGTGGACTACATTGACGAGAGCGAAGTGCTCACCCCCGCTGACGAGGAGCACCACGTCGACAAACGCAAGTTCAAGGTGCCCTTCGTCTGCGGTTGCCGCAACCTGGGCGAGGCCCTCCGGCGTATCGGCGAGGGCGCGGCGATGATCCGCACCAAGGGGGAGGCAGGCACGGGCAACGTCGTCGAGGCCGTGCGCCATGCGCGCGCCGTGTTGGGAGAGATCAAGCATCTGACCACCATGCCACCCGAGGAATTGATGTCCTACGCCCGCGACATTGGCGCTCCCTACAACCTGGTGGTCGAGACGGCGCAGTTGGGCCGGCTGCCCGTGGTCAACTTCGCCGCTGGCGGCGTCGCCACCCCGGCCGACGCAGCGTTGATGATGCAACTGGGGGTGGACGGGGTTTTCGTCGGCAGCGGTATCTTCAAGAGTGGTGATCCCGTCAAACGGGGCCGGGCCATCGCTCAGGCAGTGACCCACCACGACGATCCGCAGATCCTGGCCGAGGTCAGTCGCGACCTGGGAGAGCCGATGGTCGGCATCAACATCAGCGAGATTCCCGAGGTGGAGCGGCTGGCAACACGAGGGTGGTGATGCGGGTCGGTGTCCTGGCCCTGCAAGGCGCTTTCACCGAGCACGAAAGGGTCCTGCGCCACCTGGGTGTAGATGCCATCGAAGTGCGCCTGCCCCGTCACCTGGAGGGATTGGACGGCCTGATCATACCCGGCGGGGAGTCCACCACCATTGGCCAGATCGCCCAGCGCTGGGGGCTGCTGGAGCCCCTCCGCGCCTTCGCGCGATCCGGCCGGCCTGTTTGGGGCACCTGTGCGGGAATGATACTCATGGCCAAGGAAGTGGTGGACGGCGTGCCGGGCCAGATCCTGCTGCATCTGATGGACATTGCTGTCCGCCGCAACGTCTTTGGCCGCCAGGTAGATAGCTTCGAAGCCGACCTGGACGTGCCCGCGCTTGGAGGGCCGCCCTTCCACGCCGTCTTCATCCGCGCCCCACTCATCGAGCGCGTGCAGAAAGGAGTGGATATCCTGGCACAGCTCGAGGACGGGATGGTGGTGGCAGCCCGGCAGGGCAGCCTGCTGGTGACTGCGTTCCACCCCGAACTGACGGAGGACACCCGGTTTCATCGCTATTTCGTGGACCTCTCTCGAACAACTTACGTGTGAGGACGGCGGCAAACACCTGCTGACCAACGAGACCGCCAACGAACGTACTGAGTAACCGCTGGTCATATGCTGAGCGAAGAGGATCTGGTTATGATACCTCTTTGCTCCGACCGGTAGAAGTGAGCTAGGTCCAGAATGACAGAGCCGAAGCAAGAGACACAAACCCAGACAGGTCGCGTCAAAGAGCCATCAGCAACATACGCACGCAATACCGAAATACCCACCTTCTTCGGAAAACCGATGCTCAGAGGGAAGTTCACTGAGATTGAGCCGAGGGCAATGAATCCGGACGCACCGACGCTGTTCTACAGCCACCCCAACGGAGGAATCTGGGTTGGGGATGCTATCGCCTGGCTTCAGTCCTTGGAAAGCGAGTCCGTTGATCTAGCCTTTGCTGACCCACCGTACAACATCAAGAAAGCAGAGTGGGATACCTTCGAATCCCAACAGGCTTATGTTGAGTGGGCAGTGCAGTGGATACAGCAGGTCGCCCGTGTCTTGAAGCCTACCGGTACACTGTATGTGTGCGGGTTCTCTGAAATCCTAGCTGACATCAAACTCCCGGCGCTGCGCTTTTTCAAAGGGTGTCGGTGGCTGATCTGGCACTACAAGAACAAGGCCAATCTGGGATCGGATTGGGGACGGTCCCACGAGAGCATTCTTCACTTCAGAAGGAGCGAGAAGTTCACTTTCAATTTCGATGATATACGGATTCCCTACGGTAGGCACACGCTGAAGTATCCTGAACATCCCCAGGCCGAGACCAGTCAGTACGGCAGGGGAAAGAAACGTGTCTGGCGACCGCATCCCAGGGGAGCGAAACCCAGAGATGTGATCGAGATTCCTACAACGTGCAATGGCATGCACGAGAAGACACCCCATCCGACCCAGAAGCCGGAGGAGCTCTTGAGAAAGATCGTCCTATCCTCGTCAAGCCCTGGCGATTTGGTGGTGGACCCGTTCTTAGGGTCTGGGACTACGGCCGTGGTGGCCGAGCAACTTGGGCGTAAGTGGATGGGGTGCGACCTGTCCCTTGAGTATTGTCAGTGGGCGGCCAGAAGAATCGAGCTGGCGGAAAACTGGCCCGTAGAAAAGTGGATCGAGTACGATCTGGAAAACGCTCGACGGAGACGGTCCATCCGATGACTGGGATCACGCTGCCCGACCTACAGGCAAGTGTGAGAGATAGATCCGCCTTCGGTCAACTGGCGCACTACTTCTCATTGTGCCACGGCTTCCTGACGCTTGTGGAGGAGACCCAGCCGACCCGCATCATTTCACCCCAGCGTCACAATTACGTGTTCTACCAATATGATGAGGCTCATGGTCACAGGATCACGCGCCCTCTGAATACCAATCTGTTCCTCGAGTCGGCTGATGACTTCAAGATGGCTTTTGAGCGGTTCATCACGTTTCTGGCCGATCTCAAGAGGTTTCAAGAAGCTGTCGTTGACCAAGACGCTAAACGTGGTTATCTGGATTCCAATGAGATCAATAAGGTTATATATACTGTCCAACAGAGTGCAGGTAGCATCGGAGATTCGTTCGACAACCCCAATCAATCTCGAAAGCGGGTGGGACAGCTTTTCGAGAACTTGATCAAGCTCATCATTCAAGAGGTGGGGCTGGAGTGTGAATCCCGCAGAGTGACGCTGCCGATACCGGGCTCGCCAGGCTACGCGATGTCGTACGACCTAGACTTGGTCTTCTCTCGTGATAAAGCGATCGTTGCCTCCGAGACCGAGCTGATACATCCGTCTGAGGTTGTTGGTTCCGTCAAAACCACGAGCAAAGATAGGATAGACAAGATATTCCTCGACAAATACCTCTTGACGCAATTCCTGGGTAGACAGGTGCGGGTCATCGCCATCTTCTTGCACGATGTTCAGCGCGCTCGCCGAGGCCACAGCATTTTTGGCATCAATTCCACGTTCAAGAGCAACCACTTCATGGGCTACACAGTGGCTCTCAACAGACTAGATGGTGTCTACTATGTTGATCCACATCCCAAGATGATCACCGACGAGCGATTGCGTGAAGAGATAAGCGACTTTCAGCATTTCCTCACTCACGACTTATGGACTCTTTCGGAAGAGGGCAAGGCGTGACGATATGACCTAAAGACAGGTCTATGATTAAATGAGCTACTACAACCATATCACCGACGACCTGGACGCGATGCTGTCCGTCCTGCCGGACGATATCCGCGACGCCGTACAGGACATTGGGCGGCGTGACGAATTGCTGGAGACGATCCTGGACCTGGGCCGGGTGCCCACAGCCCGTTTCACCGACCAGGAAGTCGTGCTAAGAGACACAGAGGTTACGCACGACGAGATCCAGCACGTGGTGGAGCGGTTGGGGAAGTTCGATGCCGACAACCGGGCCGGCATGGCCAGGACACTCCACCGTATCGCCGCCATTCGCAACCGCGAGGGCGACATCGTCGGACTGACCTGCCGCGTGGGACGCGCCGTCTACGGCACCATCGCCATTATCCAAGACATCATCGAGAGCGGCAAGGGCGTTCTCCTGCTGGGACGGCCCGGAGTGGGCAAAACCACCATGCTGCGCGAGGCAGCCCGAGTCCTGGCGGAGAAGAAACGCGTCATCGTTGTGGACACCTCCAACGAAATCGGCGGCGACGGCGACATCCCCCACCCGGCCGTCGGCCGCGCCCGCCGCATGCAGGTGGAGATGCCCTCCCTCCAACACGAGGTGATGATCGAAGCTGTGGAGAACCACAACCCCGAGGTCATCATCATCGACGAGATCGGGCGAGAACTGGAGGCCCTGGCCGCGCGCACGATTGCCGAGCGGGGCGTGCAGTTGATCGCTACCGCCCACGGCAACTCGTTGGACAACCTCCTGCTCAACCCCACGCTCTCCGATCTGGTAGGCGGCATCGAGAGCGTCACCCTCTCCGACGAGGAGGCACGCCGCCGTGGCACACAAAAGACCATCCTGGAGCGGCGCGCGCCTCCCACCTTCGACGTGTTGATCGAGATCCAGGACCGGCAGCGCCTTCTGATCCACCACAGTGTAGCGGAGTCGGTGGACGCCCTGCTCCGTGGACGGCCGCTGCAGGCGGAACTGCGCTATCGAGATCCCAGCGGAGAGATCCACGTCGAGGAAGCCATCCCACTCTCCATCGAGGATCGGGAGAGCAAGCGACCTGGCAAGGATGCAGAGGCGCGGTCACTGCGCCCGCGCGCGCCCGCGCGCGTGGTACGGGACGAGGGAAAACCGATCCGCGTCTTCCCCTATGGCGTCGCCCGCAACCGCATGCAGCAGGCCGCCACGCGGATGCACGTGCCGGTTCACCTGGTGACCGACCTGGGGCAGGCCGGGGTACTGATCACCACCAAAAGCTTCTATCGCAAGCGGCCCCGCCTGGTCGTGGACGCGGAGCGTCGAGGGCTGCCCATCTACGTCCTGCGCGCCAACACCGTCTCCCAGATGGAGGCCTGCCTCAGCGACATATTCGACCTGGAGAGCAGACCACCCGACCCGCTGCGCCAGGCACTCCTTGAGGCAGAAGAGGCAATCAGACAAGTACAGACAGGCGTGCCGGAGGTGGAATTATCCCCCCAGAACGCCTACATCCGTCGCCGTCAGCACGAGATGGCCCGCGCCGCGGATTTGAATTCCTACTCCGTGGAGAAGGGGGCCAACCGACGGGTGCGCATCTGCCGGGAGGAGTGAACGCCCGTGTTCATCACCTTTGAGGGTCCAGACGGCAGCGGCAAGACCACTCAGGCCCGCCTGTTGGCACGATGGCTGCAGAACGAGGGACGTGACGTCGTACTCACCCGGGAGCCGGGCGGCACAGACATCGGTGACCAAATCCGCCAGGTGCTCCACGACCCGCGCAACACCGCCATGGACGCCAGGACCGAGATCTTGCTCTACTCCGCGTCGCGCGCCCAGCACGTCGCCCAACGCATTCGCCCGGCCCTGGCGGCCGGCAAGGTCGTCATCAGCGACCGCTACGCCGGCAGTACCCTGGCCTACCAGGGATACGGACGCAGGCTAGACCTGGAGACACTGCGAACGATCACCACCTTCGCCACCGGTGGTCTCACGCCCGACCTGACGCTGTATCTTGACATCGCGCCGCACGAGGGTTTGGAGCGGCGGCGGCAGGGAGGGGAGGAGTGGAACCGTCTTGACGCCGAGGCGCTGGAGTTCCATCAGCGGGTGCGGGCCGGCTACCTGGAACTGGCCCGGCAGGGGCCACACCGCTGGATGGTGATCGATGCCGCCCGCTCAGAAGACGAAGTGCAGGCTGAAATAAGAGCACTGGTGCAGGCTAGACTCGATGCGATACACTAGCGATGTCGGACCGCGGGCATCCTTGCCCGCATCTGCGGGACCGCTCGGATTCGAACAATCTGCACCATCCCGGACCGCCCGGATTGGAACAATCCGCAGCATCCCTGCCCGCATCTGCCGGACCGCCCGGATTGGAACAATCCGCAGCATCCCTGCCCGCATCTGTAGGACCCTACATGCCCGCTACATCCAGGCCGCCATTACCATCGCCCATCAAGTCCGGCATCGATTCCTCGATGTCCTCGGGGTTCTCACCAGCCTCCAGGCGTCCCACCACTTCGTCGAACTCAGGCCCCATGTCCTCACCCATCTCTTGGCTCATCGTGCGCATCCAGCGGCCCAGGCTCTTGGGATCGTTCTCGTCAAGATCGGGGACGTCACCAAAGTCGGACATCTCCTCCAAGCGGCTCGCCTCAGAGCGGATCACCCGAACACGGGAGATCATGCGGGTGAGGTTAGTCCCGCCACAGCGCGGGCAGACCGGCGTGCCCGCCTCGGCTTCCGAATAGCTACGCCAGAAGACCGATACACGTCGCCTGCAATCTTGACAACGATATTCGTAAATCGGCACGCTACCCTCCGGTAGTCATAGATCGGTAGGTTGGTACATCGGTAAGTTGGTACATTGGTAGTCCGTAGACCAATATCCGGTTCATAGGCATACCGCCAAAACTGCCAGACCACCAATCTACCAGCTAACCAGTTTACCAATCTACCAATTCACCAATCTACCAGCTAACCAGTTTACCAATCTACCAATCTACCAATCTACCAATCAACCAACCTACCAACTTACCACCTCACCAGTATACCAACTTACCAGCACATCGCAAGTGGGAGCATCCGTGGAGAAAAGCAACTCGTACAGTTTCGAGCATCACCCCCTGTTGGTCGTCGTCTCGGGTCCGGCGGGGGTAGGGAAGGACAGCCTGATCCAGCACATGAAGGAGCGGGGATGCGATCTGCATTTCGTCGTCACCGCCACCGATCGCCCACCACGTCCAGGTGAGGTCCACGGGACAGACTACTTCTTCCTCACTACCGAGGAATTCCAACGCCTGGAGCAGGACGGGGGGCTGCTCGAACATGCCATCGTATACGGGCAGCACAAGGGCATCCCCAGGCAACAGGTACGGGAGGCCCTGCAATCGGGCAAGGACGTGATCATGCGAGTGGATGTGCAGGGCGCGGCCACCGTGCGCCGCCTGGCGCCGGAGGCCGTGCTGATCTTCCTCACCGCTTCCTCGGAGGAGGAGTTGGAGCAACGGCTGCGTGCCCGTGGAGGCGATTCGCCCGGGCAACTCAGGCGGCGTATCGCCACCGCGAAAGAGGAGATGCGGAGACAGTCCGAGTTCGACTACGTCGTGGTCAACCGGGATGGCGAGCTCGATCAGGCAGTGGATCGTGTGATCGCCATCATCACGGCCGAGCACTGTCGTGCCAAACCGAGGGTGGTCCGGTTATGAGCAAGCGCACACCACTGGAAGTACACGTCGGCGATCAGGTGCGATTGCGCAAGGCGCACCCATGCGGAGGATACGAGTGGGAGGTCACTCGCATAGGTGCCGACATCGGCTTGCGCTGCCTGACCTGTGGTCGGCGCGTGATGCTGCCGCGCAGCAAGTTCGAGAAGCGAGTTAGAGACATACTGGGCGCAGACGAGAATGCGGCAGCGCGCTAGGCGGCTACTCCTCTTGTTCGCCGACACAGGCGGAGGGCACCGCAGCGCGGCGCGCGCCGTCGCCCAGGCCCTGCAGGAGCGCTACGGTGAGCAAGCCCAGGTCGAGCTTGTGGATGCCCTGGCCGACTACGCCCCGTGGCCCTTCAACCACCTGGACACGATCTACCCCGGCATAGTCCGGTTGGGGGGATGGCCCTGGGCTTCGGGCTATCACCTGTCAGATGGGCCGCGCCGGGCCACGCTGCTGGTGAGAAGTTGTTGGTCGCTGGCGCGCGAAGCCGCCAACCAACTCATCCAGAACCACCCCGCCGACGCCATCGTCTGCTGTCACCCCACCTTCAACCACGTGCTCGTCCAGGCGCTGCAGAGCGGCCAGGGCAGGACCGCCGTAGTCACCCTGGTTGCAGATCTGGCCACCGCCCACGCCCTTTGGTTCGCGCCCGGCGTGAGCCGTTGCCTGGTGCCAACCGAAGGCGTCCGGCAGTGCGCCACGGCCTGCGGGCTGCCCGCAGAACGCATCCTGGTGACCGGGCTGCCGGTGAACTCCCAGTTCATCTCGGCCTCCTCACAGAACCCACTCGCCGTGCGGCGACGGCTCGGATTGGGGACAGACCGCCCGTTGGTGCTCCTCTTGGGCGGGGCGGAGGGTATGGGGCCGCTTCGCCGTCTGTGCAAGGCAGTAGCCAACAGCGGCGTCCAGGCCCAGTTGGTAGTCGTCGCCGGGCGGAACGGACGGCTGCAAGAGCGACTCAGTGCCGTCGAATGGCCGCTGCCGGTGCGCGTCGAGGGATTCGTCCACAACATGCACGAGTGGATGCGGGCGGCAGACCTGCTGGTGACCAAGGCCGGACCCAGCACCATCAGCGAGGCGCTGATCATGGGGTTGCCCATCGTGTTGAGCGGCGCGCTCCCGGGCCAGGAACAGCCCAACGTGGACTACGTCGTGCGAGCCGGCGCTGGCGTATGGGCGCCAACGCCCGGCCGGGTGGCGAAGACGGTGCGTGAACTCATGTCCCCCGGCAACAATCGGCTGGCTCAAATGGCCGCACGCGCGCAGACACTTGCCCGCCCCGATGCCGCCCGGCGGGTGGCGGAGATTGTGTGGGCCGCGGCCAGCGACCCCTCCGTTACAGAATCACCTGCTCCCGCTCAGGCCCCACGCCGATGAACGTCACCGGCACGCCCAACAACCCTTCGACTCGCGCCACGTACTCACGGGCAGCGAGAGGCAGATCCTCGCGCCTGCGCACCCCGGTGATGTCTTCCGTCCAGCCGGGCATCTCCTCGTAGACCGGCCGCCACTCGGCCAGCGCGTCCACGCCAAACTCAGCCGGAAAGCTCTCGGTGCGTTCCCCGCCTCGCTCGTAGGCCACCGCTATCTTCAGCCGATCCAGGCCGCTCAACACATCCAGTTTGGTCAGCGCCACCCCGTCCAGGCCATTGACCCGCGCCGCGTAGCGCAGGATGACCAGATCGAGCCAGCCGCAGCGGCGCGGCCGTCCCGTCGTCGTCCCGTACTCACAGCCGACCTCGCGGACGTGATCGCCGACCCGGTCCAGCAGTTCGGTCGGGAATGGCCCCTCGCCCACCCGTGTGGTGTAGGCCTTGGCGACACCGACGACGCGCGAGACGTGGCGCGGCCCGAAGCCCAGCCCAGTCAGCGCGCCGCCAGCAATCGTCGAGGAACTGGTGACGTAGGGATAGGTGCCATGATCCAGGTCCAGCAACAGTCCTTGAGCACCTTCACAGAGTACGTCCTTCCCGGCCGCCAGCATGTCATTGACCAGGGCCGAGCCGTCTACCAGGTGCGGTGCAAGTCGCCGGGCATACGCACAGTACCCAGCCGCGACCGCCGCACGATCGAAGTCCACAGTGTCCGCGTCATCCGCCGAGAGCGGTTGCGCGTACAGCTCCTGCAGATGGCGCTTGTGCGTCTGAACAACGTCCGCCACGCGCTCGGCAAACTGCTCGGGATTGGCCATGTCGCCCGCGCGCAGGCCAACGCGAGCGGCTTTGTCGGCGTAAGTCGGGCCGATTCCCCGCTGAGTCGTGCCAATCGCCCCTCGGCCGCGGACGGCCTCCCGCGCCCCGTCGAGAGCGCGGTGAGTGGGGAGGATGACGTGGGCAGCCGCGCTGAGCTTGAGACGCGACGGTCCCACGTCCACACCCAGCGGTGCCAACTCATCCATCTCCGCCAGCAGGCGCTCCGGGTTCACCACCACGCCTCCCCCGATGAGGCACATAGCCGCCGGATTGAGCACCCCTGAGGGCACCAGGTGCAGTTTGAGCGTGTGGCCCCGGGCGACTACCGTATGACCCGCGTTGTCGCCACCGTTGAAGCGGGCGACGAGGCGGACATCGCGCGCCAGCCAGTCCACCACACGTCCCTTGCCCTCATCCCCCCACTGAGCCCCCACCACGATGATTGCAGGCATCGGCCTTCCTCCTCTCTCCCCTCACAATGTGGGATAGAAGCGTCCCAACACAGTACAAGGCGGTGCGGGGAACCCGGCACCGCCTCTGGACGCGCGATCAATCTCCACCCCTAACACCATCATACACGAAAACAAGACGGGCGTCAACTAACGCATCTTGTTCACATCACCCGGGCACGAGGAACTGAACAGCGGCCCTTCTCTGCGGCCCCACTTACTCAGTAGCAGAGATGCCCGCCGCGGACGCATGACCAACGTCCGCCTTTACATCCAACTCCACCATCTCGCCGGTGACCGTGAAGACCACGCGCTCGCAGATGTTGGTCACCCGATCCGCGGCCCGCTCCAGGTTGTGGGCCACCCACAGCAAGTAGTTGGCCCGATCCATCCGGCGCGGGTCGGCAAGCACCAACGCGAGCAGCTCTCGACTGACCTGGTTGTAGAGATCGTCCACCTCATCGTCCTCAGGGGGAATCGCCCGGGCCAACTCGGCATCCCGCCGCGCGAAGGCATCCAGTGCCCGGTGGAGCATATCTCTTGCCTTGTCCGCCATGCGGGGCACGTCAATCAGCGGCTTGAGCAGCGGACCCTCCCCCATCATCAGGTTGATCTTGGCGATCCCCTTGGCATAGTCACCAATGCGCTCCAGCTCCGATACGATGTCCAGAACGGCGGCCAGCGTGCGCAGGTCGCCAGCCATCGGCTGTTGAGTCGCGATAACAACCAGGGTATCCGCCTCAATGGCGAAACGCTTCTCGTTGATGCGGTGATCCTGAGCGATCAGCTCTCTGGAGCCTTCCATATCTCGTCGCTTGAGGACCTCAACCGACTCAATGATCGCGTTCTCCACCATACTCCCTAGCACCAGTGTCTCGTCCTGCAGACGCTGCAGTTCCCGTTCATAGCTTTCCCGTGGCATAGCACCTCCCTCCGTATCCACAAGACAGGACAGAATCATCCTCTTGTTACCCCGCCCGCCCGGTGATGTAGTCCTCTGTCAGTTGATGACTTGGATGGGTGAATACACTCTCAGTATCATCAAACTCCACCAACTCACCCAGCCAAAAGAAGCCGGTCCGGTCGGAGACACGCGCCGCTTGCTGCATGTTGTGAGTAACAATGACGATAGTATAATCCGTTTTGAGTGTCTGCATCAACTCCTCGATCTCCAATGTGGCGATGGGATCGAGCGCTGAGCACGGCTCATCCATCAGGATGACCTCCGGCTTGACCGCGATAGTGCGGGCGATACAAAGCCTCTGCTGCTGGCCCAGGGAAAGGCTCAGCGCGTCCATACCAAGGTTGTCCTTGACCTCGTCCCACAGAGCGGCTCCACGCAGGCTTTCCTCCACGATATCGGCCAGGTTCCCCTTCTTGTGCACTCCCAACACGCGCGGGCCGAACGCCACGTTGTCAACGATGGACTGGGGAAACGGATTGGGGCGTTGAAACACCATCCCCACTCGCCGACGAAGATCAACGACGTCCGTGCCGGGAGCGTAGACATCCTGTCCGTCGAGCAGTACCCGCCCCTCCAGCCGGGTGCCGGGAATCGTGTCGTTCATCCGGTTGAGACAGCGCAGGAAGGTGGACTTGCCACACCCAGATGGTCCAATCAGGGCTGTAATCTGCCGATCCCTGGCGACCATCGAGATGCCCGACAAGGCCAGCTTATCCCCGTAGTAGAAACACAGACTCTCTACCTCTATCTTGTTCAATGTCCGCCTCATCCAAACCGGCCGGTGATATAGCCTTCGGTACGCTGGTCGTGGGGGGTGGTGAAAATCTCGTTTCCAGGCCGGTGTTCAACCAACTCGCCCATCAATAGGAAAGCAGCATAGTCAGCCACACGGGCGGCCTGTTGGACGCTATGAGGGACAATGATGATAGTATACTCCTGTTTCAGCTCGAAGAGCGCGTTTTCCACCTTTCTGGTGGAGATAGGGTCCAACCCTGACGTAGGTTCGTCGAGAAGCAGAACCTCGGGCTCCAGGGCAAGGCTCCGGGCGATGCACAACCTCTGCTGTTGGCCGCCCGAGAGCGCATTGGCGGGGTCATCGAGACGGTCCTTCACCTCGTCCCACAAGGCAGCCTGGGTGAGGCTGCGGAAGAGAATCCCATCCAGTCGGCTTCGATCCCGCACGCCAGCCAGCTTAGGGCCACAAAGCACGTTTTCGCGCACGGTGCCGGGCAGTGGCAGCGGCAGGGCGAAGACCATGCCCACCCGTCGGCGCAGAGCAATCACGTCGGTACTGGGCGTGTAGATGTCTTGCCCATCCATAAAGATATGTCCCGACATCTGCGTGCCCTCCACCAGGTCGTTCAACCGATTGACGAGTCGCATCAACGTCGTCTTGCCGCCACCAGCGGGTCCAAATAGGACAGTCACGGCATGGGCTGGCACGTCGAGTGTGACGTTGCGCAGCGCTGGCTCACCACCGTAGGCGTAGCTTACAGCTTCGATGCGGATCTTCGGCTCATTGTGGCTTTGCATGGGCGTCGGTTGCGCGTCGCTAGAGCACCAGGCGTGTTCCGTATTGCGCGCTGTAGTACCGCGATGATTGATCGGCCCCAACGCCACCATCCTACCACTGCCTCCGCCGCCGGAAGTACCTGCGAATCAGCGTGGCGACCATGTTCATAGATAGAATCTGCACCAGCAGTACCAGGGCTGTGCCATATTGGATTTCCAACGGCATGCCGGGCACCTGTGTGCTGATAACGTAAAGATGATACGGCAGAGCCATCGTTTGATCGAAAACCGACTCAGGCAAGTGCGGTAGGAAAAACGCGGCGACAGTGAACAGGATGGGCGCCGTTTCGCCGGCCGCCCGGAGTAACCCCAGGACAACACCCGTGATGATGCCAGGCAGCGCCTGCGGGAATACAATGTGGCGGATACCCTGCCAGCGGGTCCCGCCCAGGCTGGCGATCACAGTGCGAAACTCCGTTGGCACCGCGCGCAGAGCCTCCTCAGCGGCACTGATGACAATGGGCAGCGTCATGATAGCGAGCGTCAAGGAACCCGCCACGATGGACGTGCCGAACTGCAGGAAAAGCACGAACAGGCCCAGCCCGAACAGGCCATAAACCACCGACGGGACACCGGCCAGATTGATGATAGCCAACCGGATCGCGCGGGTAAGCCAGGTATCACGAGCGTACTCCGACAGGTAAATGCCCCCTCCCACCCCCACCGGGATCGCCACCACCGCCGTTCCCAATGTGAGCAGCAGCGTACCGACGATGGCGGGAAGAATGCCCCCCGCCTTCATCCCATCGCGCGGCATAGCGCTAAGAAACTCCCAATTGATCGCGCCGATGCCTTGCCCCACAATGGCGCCGATGACAAACAGGATTGGAACCACAACCAACAGCGTTGCCAGAGCCAGCATAGCAAAACCGACACGCTGCACCGTGTGGCGCTCCATTGCCTTTCGAACTACGCCATTCTGATAGCGCTCCATTGCCTCTCCAGCCGCGCCATTCTGATGGCGCTCCTTCACCTCTCCAGCCGCGCCATTCTGATGGCGCTCCTTCAGCGCAGCCCTCCTCGCCTCCGCTTCTTGAAGATCGTCGAGGCGGCTATCAGATTGATGAGGAAGGTAATCAGAAAAAGAATGATGCCGATGCCGAAGAGCGCGTGGTAGTGAACGCTGCCTTGGGCCACTTCTCCCATCTCAGCAGCGACGGTCGCAGTCATGGTGCGCACGGGACGGAAAAGAGCATCGATCTCAAGAGGCATACGGGCGGCATTGCCGGTCACCATCATCACGGCCATCGTCTCGCCGATGGCCCGCCCCGCGCCCAACATCACCGCTGTGACGATACCAGAGCGAGCAGCCGGCACCACTACCCGCCAGATGGTCTGCCACTCAGTGGCACCCATTGCCAGACCAGCATCCCGATAACTCTTGGGCACTGCGTCGAGAGCATCTTCGGCCACACTTATGATCGTGGGCAAAGCCATATAGGCCAGAATGAGCGCACCGGTAAACGCAGTCAACCCGGTCGGCGCCCCTAGCACCTCGCGGACGGCAGGGGCAACCAGCGTCATTCCAAAGAAACCCAGCACCACCGAAGGGATACCGGCCAATACTTCGATCATCGGCTTGAGAATCTCGCGCGCCCAACTCGGGGCCACCTCGCGTACAAAGACAGCAGTCCCTACCCCCAATGGTAGAGCAATGGCAATAGCAGTCACTGTGACCAGAGCTGAGCCCGCGATCAGAGGCAATGTGCCAAAGAGGTCGAATGTGGGATACCAACGAGTACCTAAGAGAGTGCTCGGCGGTATCTCGAAAAAGGCAGGCACACCCTCCCGCAGCAGGAACAAAAAGATCAGCACCACGAAGCCGATGCTCGAAAACCCCAGCACACGTATCACGGCCTCGACGGCGAACTCCATTCGGCGATGACGAGAATCTCTCGAAGCGTTAGTCTGGTTCATTGTAGCGGATCGGCACAAATCCCATATCTGTCACCACTGCTTGTCCGTCGCTCAACACCCAGTCCAGATAAGACCTTACTTCCCCGGCCGGCTCGCCGGCGGTATACATATAGAGCGGGCGCGAGATCGGATAAGAGCCGTCATTGACGGTCTCAACAGCCGGCAACACGTAGGGCCCGTTGGCATCACGGGCCACGGCGACCACCTTCTGGTCGGGCGTCACATAGCCCAGCCCGTCATAGCCGATGGCGTTGGCGTTCTGGCGCACCTCGGCGCTGATGCCTTCGGACGAGGGCATCAGCAGAGTATCCGGAGAGAAAAGCAGACCACTTTCCTTATCGCCCAACCGGATCACGCGCTCCAGGAAGTACACGTAGGTCCCGGAGTTCGACTCACGCGAGAGGAGGACAATGGGGCGGTCTTCGCCGCCCACCTGGCTCCAGTTAGTGTTTACCCCCGCATAAATGTCAGAGATCTGCTGGAGGGTGAGTTCATCCACTGGGTTGGATGGGTGGACGACCACAGCAACCGCGTCACGGGCAACCACGAACTCAACCGGCGTTATCCCGTTGGCCTGGGCAGCACCGACCTCCTCCTGCTTCATTGCCCGCGAAGCGTTGGCGATGTTCACTGTGCCGTTGATCATAGCCGCGATGCCCGTGCCAGACCCGCCGCCTGTGACAGAGATGCGCACTTCAGGACGCATCTCCATATACGTCTCAGCCCAGGCCAGCGCCAGATTGACCAGAGTGTCAGAGCCCTTGTTCTCAATGACTTGGGCAGCCACGGCCACGTCACCACCCGGATTCACCCGCCGTGGGCTGCATGCCACCAGCGACCCAATCATCACAAATGACAGCAGACCAGCAGCCAGCCGCAGTACTGGGCGGGGGTCAGTGAAAAGCCCCCGTAGAGATAGGGGGCTATCTTGCGGACATCGACCCCGACCGTCTGCGGTCGGCTGCGTCCGGCGTATGTGGCGGAACACGCGAAGTCCGTCGCCAATGTGGCGCAGCGTCAGCCGTATCACAGCCAGAACCTACCTGAGCAGAAGTTGTCTTCGTGTCCAGGCCAGATTCTAGCAGATATGGGGGCAACGTCAAGTCGAGCGGGGATGAATCCGAAAAGATGTCTGTTGAAGCACGCTCCAGCTATGCAATACCCTCGAGAGTCACGCGCATCCCTTCCTTCGCGTCCAGTTCCACCATCTCCCCGGTGACTGTGAAGACCACCCGCTCACAGATGTTGGTCACGCGATCTGCGGCGCGCTCCAGGTTGTGGGCCACCCACAGCAGATAGTTGGCCTGATCCATCCTGCGCGTATCGGCCAACACCAACGTCAGCAACTCCCGATTGACCTGATTGTACAGGTCGTCTACCTCATCGTCCTCAGGCGGGATTACCCGGGCTAACCCCGCGTCTCGCCTGGCGAATGCATCCAATGCCCTGTGGAGCATGTTCCTTCCCTTGTCCGCCATAATCGGGATGTCAACCAACGGCTTGAGGAGCGGACCCTCGTCCATCATCAGGTTGATCCTGGCAATGCCCTTGGCATAGTCACCGATACGTTCAAGCTCTGAGACGATATCCAACACAGCAGCGATCACGCGCAGATCACCCGCCATCGGCTGCTGGGTCGCGATGAGCGCCAAAGCTGAATCCTCAATGGCGAAGCGCTTCTCATTGATGCGGCGATCTTGGGCGATCAGCCGCCGGGAGCCCTCTGCGTCCCGCCGTCTGAGGATGTCCACCGATTCCACGATGGCATTCTCTACTATGCTCCCGAGAGCCAGTACTTCGTCCTGCAAGCGCTGCATTTCCCTGTCTAAAACATCGCGCGGCATACAAGTTCTCCTTCATACATACAGGACCATCCACCCAATCCGAATGGCACGCGCTGCGCGCCTATCCAAACCTGCCGGTGATGTAGTCCTCTGTCTGCTTGTGCTTCGGATTTGTGAAGATCTGCTTGGTCGCTCCAAACTCCGCCAGGTACCCGGCGCGATCGTCAGCCATCATGAAGAAAGCCGTGTAGTCCGATGCCCGCGCCGCCTGCTGCATGTTGTGAGTGACAATGACGATCGTGTAATTCTCCTTCAACGTCTGGATCAATTCCTCGATACGCAACGTCGCGATGGGGTCCAGGGCCGAGGCGGGCTCGTCCATCAAGATGACCTCCGGCTCCACGGCCAGCGCACGGGCGATGCAAAGCCGCTGCTGCTGGCCACCCGAGAGCGCCAACCCAGACTTGCCCAGGTCATCCTTCACCTCATCCCACAGAGCAGCGCCTCGCAAGCTGCGTTCCACCACCTCACCCAGCCGCGCCCGGTCACGCATCCCGTTGGCCCGGGGACCGTACGCCACGTTGTCGAAAATGGACTTCGGGAAAGGATTAGGCCTTTGGAAGACCATCCCCACGCACCGCCGCAACCCCACCACATCCACGTCGAAGATGTTCTCGCCGTCCATCAAGACCTCGCCAGTGACACTCGTGCCAGGGATCAAATCGTTCATCCGGTTGAACGTGCGCAAGAAGGTGCTCTTGCCACACCCCGACGGACCGATGATCGCCGTGATCTGGTTGACCGGGACCTGGACGTCGATGTCACGCAGCGCCTGAAAACCCCCGTAGTACATGCTGTAGTTCTTCACTTCCAGCTTGATGTTGTTAGCTGACTCCATGATCTATCTCCCCTTGAGTCCTGCCGTCATACGCCGTGATACGACATTTATGACCAGGTTGATTACCACAATCGTCACGATCAAGACCGCCCCCGTGCCCATAGCCTTTTCAGGAGCGTTGGTCTCCGTCGCCACCGTATACAGGTGCATAGCCATTGTCCGCCCACCGCTCAGAAGCGACTTGGGCAGGTTATGCGTACCGCCCAAAGTGACGTAGAACACCGCTGTCTCGCTGATCACCCGGCCCACGCTGAGCACCAAACCCGTGATGATCCCCGGCATGGCGGCCGGCAGGACCACCTTTGAGATGGTTTGCCATTTCGTCGTGCCCAAAGCCAGGCTGCCCTCGCGATAGGAGCGCGGCACAGCACGCAAGGCCTCCTCGCTCGCGCGGATGATGACGGGCAAGATCAGGCAGGCACACGCCAGCGATCCCGAGAGCAGAGAAAAACCGAAGCCCAATGCCCCGGCCGACACGAACAGGGCATAACCAAAGAGGCCAAAGATGATGGAAGGCACACCCGCCAGGGTCTCTACACCGAAGCGCACCACGCCAACCAGCCGCGGGATCAAGCCCGTGCCACCCTGCATTTCTTCGGCGTATTCCACCAGGTAGATCGCAGCGCCCACGCCCAGAGGTGCGGCGATGCCAACGGTCAGGAGCACCACGTAGAACGTGGTGATAATCGTGGTCGAGATACCCCCCTCGGCCGAGAGACCGCCCCGTGGTGCGGTCAGCAGGAAATCGGGAAAGTCAGTGAGGACCACACCGGCCCCTTCCACGAGAATGTAGCCAACCACAATCAGGAGCACGAGGACAGCCGCAAGCCCCGACAACCACAGCAACAGGAAAGCTCCTTTCTGCACGCCCCGTCGACGTGCAAGGTTCGCTTGCCGCGCTGCAGCGGATGCACGTTTCCCCGCTGCTTCTTCCACCCCACTGAGACCTGCGCCAAACACACGATCCGTGTCCGCTTGATCTGCCAATACGCCATTCATTGCTTCTTCCCCCGCAACATGAGACGCGCCAGGCTGTTAACCACCATGATAAATATGAAAAGCACCACGCCCGTGACGAAAATCGCGTCCTCCTGCACACCGTAGGCATACGCGATCTCCACGGCGATATTGCCGGTCAACGTTCGGGTCCGGCTGAGCAGCGTGGTCAGCGGATTGTTGTTCAGCGGCTGGGCCATCCTGACCGAGTTGCCGATGACCATGATCATAGCCATCGTTTCTCCCAACGCGCGCCCCACCCCCAGGATGATCGCAGCAACGATGCCAGACCGGGCAGCGGGCAGAATCACGCGCACGATGGTCTGCCAATGCGTCGCACCGAGTGCCAGTGAACCCTGCTTGTACGACCGCGGCACCGCCCGGATCGCATCCTCCGCGATGTTAGTGATGGTCGGCAGGATCATCACGGCCAGGACTATGGACGCCGAAAGCAGTCCAAAGCCCGTGTTCGGAGGATTGGCGTCGGCCACGGGTATCTTGCTGATCAAAGGCACCAACACCACCATACCGAACAGCCCGTAGACCACCGAGGGGATACCCGCCAGGAGCTCCACCGCTGGTCGGACCGTCTCCCGTACTGCCGGTGGCGCGATCTCCGCCAGGAAGACTGCCCCTAACAATGCCAGGGGAACACCGATGACGATCGCCATAGCGGTAACCAAGACAGAACCGACGATCATCAACTGGAGACCGTACTTGCCCGACTGTGGCCGCCACTCATGCTCCGTCAGCATGGTCGTCAAACCGATCCAGTTCAGCAAGGGGCCACGTGCCCAGGCAGGGACGTGATAGCCAAGCCTGATCTCGAGCGCCGATCTGGCCGCCTCTTCAAGCACGCGCTCAATCTCCTCCCGTGCCTCAGCCTCGCTTCCCTTCTCCAACGCGCTCTCGACCGCCTGCCGCAAGTCCCGCATACACTTCATCTCGCACTGCAGCTCGGCCTGCCGCTCGGCCATCTCCTCTTTCGACAGTTCGGCGTCAGCCATAGCCCTCAGCGCGGATTCGACCTCCTCCTGCACGTTGGCATCGGCAGCGACGAGCGCAGCTTCCATGTCCTCGTGGAAACCGCCCTCTCCCAGCCCCTTCAGCCCGCGCTCAATCCTCACGTAAGCCTGATAGCCGATTCCGAGAGACTGCTCCAAGCCAATCGATGGGAACGCCGGTAGAGCCTCCCTCAGGGTGAAGTAGAATATCAGGAAGACGATGAAAATGGAGAGCATCGCGCTGAAGAACAGCGCATATCTGATCACTCGGTCAACGGCATATCGCATACAGTTACACCCCTTTCTTATCGCTACAACGCTTGACACGATGTCACGCGACCATCAGCCCCCCGACCCTCCCCCAGCGGGACCGCGAGCATCCCTGCTCGCCCCCCCCAACGGACCGCGAGCATCCCTGCTCGCCCCCCCCAACGGACCGCGAGCATCCCTGCTCGCTCCCCCGCCAACCAGCGGCATCAGATCTTCACCGTCTCCCGCTCAAATCCCCTTAGCTGCTTCGACTGCTCCTGCAGCCGTTTCACCAACTCCGGGACAAGGCGTGCAGCGTCTTTGGGGCCCATCGCCTGCAGGCGGATCACCTCCGTCACGACGCTATCCATTTCATTCGACAGGCTCATGAGCTGGGCCTCAACCCGATCCAACTGAACCGAAACGGAGTCGAGCTTGCCGATACGGCTCCGGAGCGCCTCACGAGACTCCTCGTACTCCCGCCGAACCAGGGCATCCTCCGTGCTCTCTATCTTGGCACCGATCTCCTGCAGGTCGGCCTCCAGATCAGTCTGAGACTGCGAGACGATCCGGTAGTTCTCCAGTACAGTCATGCGCTGGCACAGCGCATACGTCTGCCTGGTCAACGCATCGATCTCAGCCTGAATCGGCCGCATGACCCGGCGCAAGGGGGCAGGGGCCGAGGCCAGGCTGTTGAAGATGCCAACCTGCGAGCGCTCGATACGGTCGAAGTAGCGCTGCAGCCGAGGAGCGAGCGGCGACCGGCTCTCCATCTGGTGGCTGATCTGCAGAGACGGATCCCGCGCGACGGCGACGACCATGATCAACCAGAACAGCAAGCCCACCGGAAAGAGCCACCAGGCGGAGATCAACCCGGCGACCACAGACAGTCCCAACGTCAACAGGTTGAGCGGATGTACAAGAGCTGTGAGAAAAGGAGAACGCGTGTGCATTCAGTTGCTCCCGGCAGACATAGTGTGACGCCACCGCCCACGTATGCTGCCTGCGCAGCGTACGCCACCAACAGAGTCGCTAGAAAAAGGTCGCAATCTCACCATACACCTCGCGGATCGTCTGGGGGTCGCTGTCGTATTGCTTACCACCGGTAGGATCGGCGATCTGACTCAGCACCTCGCGGTCGGCCCCGTCGCCGAAGGCGATGGTGAAGATCTTGGTGGCGGTGCCACTCTCGCTGTGGCTGCCGACCTGTCCGACAAGCTGCCCCAGCGCCAGTCGGGAGGCTGTATCCTCACCGTCAGAGAGCACGACGATAGCGCGGATGTGCTCGGGATCACCGCTGCCCTCCAGTTCGTCGTACGCCATCTGCACGGCGTCATACAGCCGCGTGTCGCCCTGTTCGACGATGCCGGAGACCCGGCGGACCAGGTCCTCTCGCTTCTCGCCCAGCGGTGTCAGCGGAGTGAGGGAGATCAACTCATCGCTGAATAGTATGACCTGCATCCGATCGCGGTCATCCAGCAGATTGATGAAGTCAATCAGGCTGCTGCGGGCCGAGGCGATCTTGTCGCCCCGCATGCTGCCGGAAACGTCCATCGCCACGACCAGGTCGACCGGCTTCTTCACCTCCCGCCACAGTTGCTCGATGCCGGTGATCACCTCAGCCGAAGGCACCTCCAGCACCGTCTGCGGTTGATCCGGGTCCACGCCGTGGGCTGCGTCCAACGGAGCAGACAGCGGGATGGCCGGGTCCGCCGGCCGGAATCCGTACTCCATAGCCTTCAGTTGCTGCGGACGGTCCAGCAGGAAAGCCAGGAAATCCTCGGCCGCGGCCCTTTGCTCGTCGCTGACCCACGGCGCATTCAGGATAGCGTAGGGATGGTTGCTCCAGAATGTCCCCTCCTTGGGGTAGATGGCGACAGCGGCCAACTGCGAGCTCTCCCCGCGCATCCGCTTGCTCTCCTGCTCCACGACCAGGTTCTCGTACATCACGGCCGCGCTCAGGTAGGACGGGCCGCGCTCAAACATCCGACGAGCGAAGAAACCGGTGCTCCTGCCGTAGTGGATGATGCTGCTCTCCACGTCGGCCACGAATTCCTTCAAGTCCGGATCCTGCAAGTCCTCCAGTGTCAAGTCCCGCTGCTTGCCCGCGCCGGCGTACGTCTCGGCGATCACGGACACGATGCCGCTGTTAGAATGATTGGGGTGTGTGTGCCCCAGCTTGAACGACCCCCACTCCGGGTAGCCGTAGGCCGCCCAGCCCTCGTCAGAGGTCGCCAACTCCGCGATGTCGGACCACCCAAGCGCCTTGTCGGGCCAACCCAACGCCTCGGCCATCGGACGCCACATAGCGATCACCACCGGGCTGAGGACCAGATCCTCGGGCGTCCCCACCACCAGATCCTCCGCGTGTGCCCTGCGCCAGCCCGCGTTGGCCACGGGGACATAGACCGACGAAGCCGGGCTCCATATCGTGGGCTGAATCTCCTCCGCGATAATCGCGTTCGCCGACTCGATGGACCCCATAGGAGTCGCTTCCACAACGACCGTCGACCCTTGCTCGGTCTCGTTCTTCTGAGCGTTATACTCCTCTACCAGTGGCTCCAGCCACTCCTCTTTCTCGGAACCGTAGTACATCGTGATGGTGACCATCTTCCCACCCACAAGAGGAATTCCATCGCACGCGACGAGTATCGTGGACAGAAGCAAGCAGGTCACGACCACTAATCTGAGACGGCCATAAGTTTCCATATTCTTTCCTCCTCGCCCGGGGAGTTCACTGGATGCCAGCAAGACAGCGGCAGTCCAAGCGACTACGGCTCCACGTTTCGCGCCCAGAAGTCCAACAGCGTGCTCAACACGTCCCCCGGTGGAACCTCAACCTCCGGCGGGAGATCGATCCGCAAGCCGTTGGACGTGTAGCGCGTAATCGGGCTACCGGTCTGATCCAGCGGAATACTGTCGTCCACGGGCCGGAAGCCGTGCTCCATCAGCGCCAATTCCTGCATCTCGCTGCTGGTCAGGTAATCCACAAACATCTGCGCCGCCTCGGCGTTCTCAGGCTCGACCCATTCCGCCTGCAGCACACAGAACGGATGATCACTCATGTGCGTCGCCGGCGGGTAGTAGACCTGCAGCTCCCCGTAACGGCCCACTGCATTCTCGGCCTGCTCAATCGCGGTAGCCTCGTACACGGCGACCATATCGTAGAGGCTCGGCCCATACGCGACGATGTCCTCCATATACGTTCCCGTGCTATCGCCGAATCCGGAAATCGTCCCTTCGAACTCAGTGAGCCATTGCTGATAATCGGCGTCCGAGAGGATATCGGCGCTGGTCAGACCGCGCGTCTTGCCGAAGTAGTTGTACGTCATCAACAAGAGCGTCTGGAAACCGCTGTTCGACTTGAGCGGGTTCGTGTGACCGAACTTGATGTATCCCCACTCGGGGCGACCGTAGGCCTCCCAGCCGTTGGGGTTCGTGAGTGCGTCGTGCAGGCGCATCCACATCCGCCCGTTAGGATCATCGCCCCACAACACGTCCGCGCGCTCCTTCCACGCCACGATCACCACCGGCGTGAGCAACACACGGCGGCATACGTTCTGATCGGCAGGGTTCACCACAGGCGCGCCGAACTTGCTCGCTGACAGATCCTGGAGTAGCGATATCTGCAGCATGCTGGCCGGGCTGATCAAGTCCGGCTGCTCTGCACCCTCCAGGACCGACAGATACATCTCGCGCGAGCCCATCTTCTTCATCTCAAGCTCGATCGGGCGACCGTCAACGGTGAAGCGTCCGGACTCAAACCTGGTGGCCGCCTCATTGATCCACGCCGCCTTCTCCGTAGAATACAGCACCGACACGACGACCGGCTTCGGCGGGGGCAGGATCAGGTCGCGCAGAGGCGCATAAGCGATGGCGCGCACCGGCGGCGAAACGAGCGCGGCGACAAACACGCCGATCGTCGCCAGTCCATAGATGGCGAACAAGGACTTGTTGACACGCGGTGTACTAGGCATGGCCTACAACGAACGGGCGGCAATCTGCCCCAGCACCTGGAGCGCCGCCGGGGTATTGAGCAGGTTGCTCAACGGCTCCGCCAGCCACGGGAAGCGCTCCGTCAGCTCCCGGCGAGCGGCCTTGACGTCCTCCATCGTCCCCGTGGCGGACATCAAATGCATCATCAAGGCATCCAGTCCCGCGCTGGCTGCCTCCTTGTCCTCAGCAGAGAGCGTCAGTTGCTGGGACACGAGGTGCTTCAGCGCGCCGAAACCCTCGGGCAGCCCAACGCCGGTGGATACACCCCCAGGAGCACCCGCTGCGCCGCCTCCTCCCCCTGCCGACTGGACCGCCTGCCCGATCGCGCTGGCCATGGCCGTTCCCAGCCCCAGGCCCGCGCCCAGGCTCACGCCCATACCGGCCATGCCGCCGCCCTCACCAGTTCCGGCCAGTGCGGCGTCCCCCAGAGCCCGCGCGGCCTTGAATTGCATGTACGCCTGCATGTTGCCAATGGCCCCCATCTGAGCCCGCTCGTCCAGCGCCTGCTCCACTTCCGGCGGCACAGCGATGGCGGTGACGTACACAGCCTTCAACAACAGGCCCAGCGCCTCGAAATCGTCGGACGCCCTGGCCCGCACCCCAGAACCCAGCTCGTCGTACTTCGCCGGCAGATCCAGCAGGCCAACCTTGAGCTCGCCCAACAGATCGGCAAACCGGCTGATCAGCATGCTCTCCAGATAGCCGACGATGTTCTCCGTGGCATACAACCCCTGCGTGCCTACGATTTGGTTGACGAACAGTTGAGGTCGTCCCACCTGAAAGGCAAACTTGCCCTGGGTTCCCAGCCGCACGACGCCCAGATCAGCGTCGCGAAAAGCGAGCGGCTTCGGCGCTGCCCACGAAAGATCCACGTAGTCCTTCACGTTGACGAAAACGACCTCAGCCCGGAAGGGGCTCTTGCTCCCAAAGGGGATCTTGAGATAATTGATCAGCAGCGGTATGTTGAGCGTGGTCAGCGTGTGACGGCCTGGCCCAAGCATGTCCAGAGCGCGACCATCGCGGAAGAACACAGCGACCTGATTCTCGCGAACGATGCACTGCGACCCCAACACGATCTCGCCCGAACCTTCCTCGGGAATGCGGTGCACGATTTCCTGGCCCGTTGGGTCCAGGTATTCAATGACCTCCAGGATACCTCTGATCTTCTCAAGCATTACATCCTCCTAGTTTCCGGAGACAGATCGCTCCGCGACTCAAGCACCGGCACACACGTGGCTGGCATCTAGCAGACTAGAAGAATATCGTACCACACGACCGTTCAAGGTTGTTTAACAGTTCGTTAAGGTTGTGTTAAATGCAGTGCCACGCCCAGGCGCGCAGCCTCGCCCGCAGCCGGACGGCCGGCCGCCACCGGGGCCAATGCCAGCCCCTGCGCCTTCAGCGATCACTGCTCCTCAGCGGACCATCCAGCGGGCTGCGGACGCAGGCCCAGAGCCGGCGACGGCGCAGCCATCATGACCCGCGAAAGACCCGCCAGACACGCCGCCGGATCCGCCTGGAGGCCAGGGAGCAGCGTGGCGAAGCTCACCCGCGAAGTCAGGTCAAGCGAGAGCGGGGTGACCGAGACGACACGGTCCACCTTCACAGCCCACAGGTCGGAATCCGGCTCTGCTCGCTCGACGTCGTCAACGATCCTGTAGCCAGGTCTGCCCTCACCCTTGGCCCGGTCGGGCGGTGTCGGAATGAAGTAGCGCAGCCGAGAGAGGCGCGTCAGCCGCCACGCCGTGCTCGGCGTCGCATCCGAGGGGATGTTGAGGCTAAGCGCGTCCACGTCGCCCGGCAATGCATATGCAAGCAGGTGCCGGGCGAATAGTTGCGTGAAAACGAGCGCAGCCGAGTAAGACGCGCTTTCGTCGCCCGTCAAGTGGTAGGCCGGATCCATCTCCAGGGACACCGCCAGCGCCGGAATGCCGAACGCGCCACCCTCGAGCGCGGCGCCCACCGTGCCCGAAACCGTCACCTCGACACCCAGGTTGGCCCCGAAGTTGATGCCCGAGACAACCAGCGCCGGCCGGCGCGGTGCCAGCTCAACCACACCGTGGATCACCGCCAGCGCTGGGCTGGCGTCCACCGCATAAGCGGTCACAGTCTCGCCGTCGACCTCGCGCGTCGCCGGCTGGATGCGACCGGTGACGTGGCGCGGCACAGAGCGCCCTCCACCAGACCACTGGCGGTCTGGCGCGACCACCAGCACCTCTCCCAGCGGGAGGAGGGCCTCCACAGTGGCCCACAATCCCCTCGAGTCTATCCCATCGTCATTCGTGACCAAGATAAGCGGCTGTTCCATGGTGTACCCTCTCTCCTCACCCTAAGTTGTACGACACTACATCAAAACAGATACCAACCCTAAAAACCAACCCAGGAATCACGGCTACTTCTTCCGTATCCATTGGCACCGCTCCGATCACATTGGGGTCGCCCGCCAGCAGAGTCGCAGCCGTGGCGACGATCTCGAGTGGAACCAGCCTCAACTCTGGGTAGAGGGGAAAGGGTACGCTGGGCAATCCTACGACGGGCGTCTCCGCGTACTCCTCAGGTGCCCCTTCGGGTGCAAACAGGAGGCTGCTATGTCCACAGGCAGCCAGGTAATCGAGCAGATAGCAGAGGGTGTTGACGACGCCATCGCACTTGGGGAGGAAGGCTTCGGTGAAGTAGGCGACGCGCATAGAGACTATCATCCACTGACGACGAAGAACGCCGTTGTGAACACCGCGGTACCGAGCAAGGCACCGGCAACCGTCTGAGCCACTGTGTGGCGGCCCAGCCGCACCCGCGACCAGGCGATGAGCGGCACAGCGATCAGCAATGGCAGCGGTGTACCCATGAGAGACCAGATCAGCGTACTCACCCCGGCTGCCGCCGCGCTATGCACGCTGATTTTCCAGCGGAGCGTGATCGCGAAAATCACCGCCAACTGCAGCAGCACCGCGCCTCCCAGGGCAACCATTGGCGAAGGTGCAGCGCCCAGCACCAGCACCAGCCACGCCACCCCGGCACAGGCCAACGTAAACACCAGCGGCCCCGTGCGTTGCCGGCGAAGCTGCACGTCCAGGTCCGTGACCCGGCCGCGGCGTACCAACCACACGAGATACAGCAGCGGGGTCAAGATAGCCAGGCCCACGTACACCCCGGCCCACGCCCAGGCACCGGCAGTGGGGAGCACAGAGGCGATCGCCGCCGCCCCGACAGAGGTAAGCACAGGAGGGCTGCCCACCTGTGAGACCACGTACGCGAAGCGCTCGCCGGACCACCGGCATCCTGCCGGCACTTCCTCCACGGCTGCACGCCTGTAATTGGCCCCAAAAACTGGACCATGTGCTAAGGTGAAAAGGTTGGTGTACAA
>CAZYSK010000049.1:24785-43198 GCA_964649415.1 uncultured Anaerolineales bacterium | reverse complement strand
TACCACACTTCAAATAGTACTCCAAAAGGCGACACCTTCCAGCTTAACACAGGGCTAGTCTGTCGCAAGTGAATACTTGCGGAGAGAAACGTCTCACTAGCCTGGAACGGTTTTGGGAAGCAAGGAGCCTAGGATACTGTCTTGGTGATAGTGCTTTTGGGATCTTCACAATCTTCTTGCCGCGACGCCTGCTTCTGAGTTCCACTGGATCGTGGTGCCAGCCGAGTATTAGATTACGGCCATCGACTATTCTCGAAAAAGTGACAACAGGCAAGGGTGGTTCGGATTTCAAGTAGTCTCTAAACTCATTGCTCAGGCCCATACTTTCAGTAATATCGACAACATCCCCGTTTCGTAGACAGAAAGGCGGACACAAATCCTTTAACTGACCGAGGTAGAAAGTGGGAATCTCTCGATAAGCTATGTTTTGTCTTCCAAGATAGCTTGCAATCACCTGAAACTGTAGTGGATCAGAATACAGAAAGGCATGGATTCTACCTATTGGCTGTCTCAGTAAAACGTAGACTACCCAATTAGGCAGATTTCCTGCCTCGCTTATCAACGATAGCACCTGTGTGTCAACATCTGTTTCATCAGGGTATTTGCTCTCCCAATATGCCAGAAATTCTCGATCGTATTTTTCGAGATCGTCGCTGCTGAGTCCATCCTCGATAATGCTTTTGGCCTTTCGAACACAAACTTCAACGAGTTGTTCTGGTTCTTTGGGGTTGGGGATGCTGGTAATGCGATCAAATGTGCAAATCAAACCATTTGTATCGATGTTGGGGAGAAAGCCCAGTTTAGCGACGTCTTCCTCTGCAAGATAGATATAGGGCAACGACAGGGGAAAATCAGACTTGATCTTCACAAGGACTTCTAAGCACATCACTCCGTCAGGTCCATCGATTTCTAACTCGACTGACCAGGATTCACCCTGTAGAGACAGATTCGCAGAGTCGTCCTCTTGTTTGCGGACGGTGAAAAAGCGGCTCAGATGCTTAAAAGCCTTTTGGCGAGCGGAAGCAAAATCAAGCGTTTGGTAGGTGTTCAAGCGCTCCTCGCATCCGACCGTATGAACGCAGGCGAGTCAAATGCCTTCGCATTCTCCAGCCTGTCTTCGGCCAATTCGCACGGGAAGCGTTTCCCGAAATGCCTTTTCCATTTCGGACAAGCGTCCTTTTGATTTACCTCATCTAACGCTTGCTGTCCTGACTGAGCAAAAGCACTGAGCCTATCCAGGAAGTAGCTCTTTCTAGTCTCGGAATAGTCGGCAAACAAGTCTTCATCGTCAGGGGTAGTGGGACGATAGCACACAAACGACGAATTCAACTGGTCTTGGATTCCTTTCATAGTCTCGAAGAAAGCGATATCATCTCTATCGTCTAGGACTATGCTTTCTGCTGCTAGAATCGTGAGTATCAAGCCGCTGGGCATGTCCCCTCGCAGATCGTCTGCCCAGGCTTTGAAGTACCTAACTATCCGCTTCAACTGCCCCTTATCGTCGCACTGCGCATTGAACCAATCCATAAACTCCTTTGGATCGCTCACTATCCATCCGTCGCGTTTATGCGCAAGTTGAGGATGTTCGTCCGATTCTTTCATATAGTAGAGAACTAAGTCAATGTGATGACCATCCGCAAAATGAACTCTCACGCAAGTATTCTTATCTGAAGGAGGTTGGTTGGTATGGTCTTCTGCGGCCTCCACTATCCAGCGATGCAGGGTAGCGATGCTCACCTCGGGCTCACTGTCTGTCTGAATGTAAATGCCGTCGTCAACATCATAGTCACCGTCCTTGGGAGTGATGATGGTGTTCATAGCAAATGAGCCTTGCCAACAGAATCTGACATTGTAGTCCTTGTCCTTGAATTTATCTCGAACTTTTCCGCGCAGACTATCACGTGAGATTCTCAAGGATCCCTTCTTCGACTCTGACAGTTTTATTCTCTCATTGAACTCTCTAAACAGATTATCGCAGTTAGCCATTGCTCGTTTCCTCCGAGATGTGCTGTATCTCTTCCTGCACCGCCAAGTATGTTCCGCAGTCCGGATCGGAATCAAGTGTAGACTGTTTTGCAGGGAGGGTAAGCGAAAGTCTGGAAAACGGTCGGTTTCCTAACTCCTTGTCTTTCTTGCCGAGTTCGCTGCAAACTGATGTTCCCCCGATTCTATAGACAGATAGTTAAGCAAGAGAAACACCTTGATGGTAGAGTTGCTCATAGGCTTCTGGACTGAGATAGCCGAGCGCCGAGTGGAGCCGACGCCGGTTGTAGAACGCCTTGATGTAGTAGAGGTCCGTTCTTGCCTCGTCGTGGGTCCGATGCGTGCGGTAGTGTCACTTTCCGCCCGAGAATGGGCCACCGGTTTTCGGCCAAGATGGCTCACTCGCAGAGAAGGCACAAGGGCAACTCCTTGGAATAAAACAGATGACGAACGCGTCCCGCTAGGTAGAGTCTGAGGATTCGATATGCACCTCCTCTCGTCGTTGAGGGCCCTGAGCTCTGAAGCTGGCGCCGGTGATGATGACCGTGTGGGCCTCGTGTTGACAAGCTGACCAACTACCGTCTCCTTTGAGTCTCGCTAGTGCTCTCCCTTGGCTACCGTGAAACTGTCAATCGCTCTTAGCCAGGGTGGATAGTCTTGAATGAATCCTCGACCAGGGATACTCCGAACAAATTGACGAGAGTTTGAACAACCGATACAAAGCTTGCCGGATGCCACAGGGATGGCCCACCCATATTCTTAAGAGCAAGAACGATCTCCTTTGGGTCGAGACGCAGATAGAAGAGCTCAGAGATTTCCCATTTATCCTTGATCCCTATTGAGCGGCGAGAAATTATGTCATGTTTGGTGACAGCTTCCATGTAAATAACCCCAGTAAGTCCATAGAGATAGAATGTTGTGTCTACGCAAAGGCTAAAGAATCGCACTTCATCTGACTTCACTTCAACTCCCAACTCCTCTTTTGCTCCTCTTATTGCAGTCTTGTGGATATCTATGCGTGAACCATCCATAGAATCCATATAAGGATGGACTGACTCGCAAATAGGAACCTGAAGGTGGTCACGATAGTGTGAAAGACCCCTATGACCACGTTTGCCAATCACGAGGTAGCCGTCGCTAGTAACGACAGCCAGATTGACGCCAAAAGAGGTTGCCATGAACGGCGTCGGTTTCCTCAAGTCTGTTGCAGACAAGTACTTCTCCCACACGGTTGTTGATAGACCATTTCGGCTCGGGATGGTCTCCCGAAGACACATCGATGTAGCCAGAAAAGTATAGTAGTCCGTTGGCTTGAAGCGAAGGTAAAGAAGGGGATCTTCGTAAATCGCAGTCCTGGTGATGCTATAGTCAATGAACGCAACCATCGGGCCATTATAGTAGGATGAGTGACCTTGTCTCCTTTTGATTTCTTCTTGCTGTCTAGAAACATCATCCCTCAAAAGGGCCAGGTCTTGGGGTAATACAAGACTATCTGAATCAAGGTGACACACTATTCTGTAGGCTGAATAGTATGTTTCACCGTAGCCTTCAAGGATAATGCAGTTTGTCATCCATTTTCCAATCTGGAAGAGATCATAGCTTAATGGGTACATTTTTGTTCTAAGGAGAGAGACGAGCCACCTCAAGATTCTGCCGGTTCGCCTGTACCATAACCTGGCCGTGTCTTCGAATGTGACGGTTATCACTAGCTCGACAAGGGCTCCCACAATGGCACCCAGTACAAATACACCAACAGATGTGAAACTCATAGTAGGCTCCTAAGATTCGCTTCGATGCGACCTGAAGTTAACACCTCACTCGATATCGGGGCGGCTCATCCGCCGCCCCGTTAGCGCGGGCGCGAAGCGTCCGCGCTAACATGTGGCTGCATAGGGTACTTGTCCTAGCAAGAACTATGATTCCGAACCACTGACACTGTCAAAGCCCATGGGCCAGTATAGTCCGAAAGATGACACACTACCCCCGCCCGCTACTTCAGGCCGACACGCTGCCGTATCACAACACGAAAAGCCCACCTACACCAAAATGATGCGGGCGGGCTATGGGCTTCTGCGATTTCTACCTCCAAGGTGTTCCTGCTCCCTGGGCCAATGGCATTGTGTATGCATATTATACTGCATCTTCCTGTGGATGTCAAATGATTGTGCGGGCTGAGTGTGATGTCGTTGCCTTCGGTTCGTATTGCCTGTCGAATCCCCGCCGCATTGTGAGAGGTAATCGACGACAGCGCTTCTGCGCCAGGGCGCGGAAACCGCGCCCCTACCGCGCTGCGAACGGATGCCGCCGATGCCAACGCCGGCCGCGCATAGGCCGGGAGGGGGTGCGGGCTGTCCGCAGTTGGCGTCACGCCAGCTCGGCGGCCATCTCGCCCACCCGCCGGATGGCCTGCCCTGCCGCGTTCGACCAGTTCGCGGCGTTGAGTACGGCCATCACCGCCTGTTTGCGGCGGTGCGGATGATCACCGGTACAGCAAATACGCGCGGGACGCGCGCACGAATTGGTCGAGCCCATCGGCCCAACTTGCGACCAGGTCGACTACGCTCACACCGCTCTCCAGCGCCCGGCGCACCTTGCCGGTGCCGGTCAAGAGGTCGATGGTCACGTGATCAAGGTTTTCAATGCCCTCTCGCCACGCGAACTTGCCGGGATACAGGCTCCGCACCGTGGCGACCACGTGCAGGCCGGCCGTGACCGGGCGAAAGGCCCGGCGGTCGGTGACGTGCAGTTGGACGCCGCCACATCGCTGCCCGGCCCACTTGTCTGCTGCGGGCTGAAAGCTCACCGGGCGGAAGCGCACCCCCGGCAGATCGAGCCGGTTCAACGCCCGAGCTACCTCCCACCCGTCTATCCAGGGTGCCCCGATGTGGTGGAACGGCAGCGCGGTGCCGCGTCCCTCGGAGAGGTTGGTGCCCTCGATCAGGCAGGTGCCCGGGTAGACGAGCGCGGTGGACGGCCAGGGCATGGCCGGGGAGGGGGGCACCCACGGTAGCCCGGTGTCGTCGAAGCACATGGCTCGTCGCCAACCGGCACAGGGCACCACCGTCAGGTCACAGCCGACACCCCAGGCTTCGTTGTACAGCCGGGCCAATTCGCCCACGGTCATCCCGTAGCGGATGGGCAAAGGTCCGGGCCCGACGAAGCTCTCAAGCCCCCGCTCCAGCACCGGCCCTTCTACGATCTCTCCACCGATGGGATTGGGCCGGTCGCACACGACGAACGCCAGGCCCTGGCCGGCCGCGGCCTGCATGGCGTAGAGCAAGGTGGTGACGTAGGTGTAGAATCGGACGCCAACCGACTGGATGTCGAAGACCAGGACGTCGAGCCCGGCCAGCGTTTCGGTCGCCGGCTTGCGCGCGTCGCCGTACAGGCTATAGACGGGCAGGCCCGTGCGCGGGTCCACGGATGACTCGACGGGAGTGGCGTCAGCCGCCAGCGTGTCGAAGCCGTGTTCGGGCCCGAACAGCGCGGCCAACTGGACGTTGGGCGCGCGCCGGAGCGCGTCCACGTCGCTGCTCAGATTGTGGGTCACGCCGCTGGCATTGCTGATCAAGCCAACCCGCCTATCGGCGATCAGGTCCAGGCGTTCCCTGAGCAAGACGTCGATACCTGGTAGGACGGACATCAGGCACCTCCCGCAGCGCGCCGTCACTTTACTGTGGCAATGTCGCATCTAGCCTCAGACTTCCGAAGTCTAGGACATAGCTCTACGTAGCATAGGTCGCGGCTTCTGCAAGGTGCTAGACGGGTCAAATGAACTAGTGAAGACTTCGGAAGTCTAACTGGCCTCAGACTTCCGAGATCGCGGATTGTTCCAATCCGTAGTACATAGCTCCAGGTAGCAGAAATCGCGGCTTCCGCAGGGTGTCAGGCGGATTGAATGGACTACTGGAAATCTCGGAAGTCTAATGCGCGGCGGACAAATCCCTCCGCCGCGACTAACCGGCGGCGCGCCTCGTCGGCGTCTACGCCGGCCAGCAGCATGACCAGAGCGGGTTTGACCTGGTACCCCGTCGCTTCGAGGGCACCGCGCGCCGCTTCCGGGTCTACACCGGCGGCCTCTTGCAGGATGTGAACGGCGCGGCGGCGCAGCTTGGCGTTGGTCGGCTGGACGTCTACCATCAGGTTGTCGTAGACCTTGCCCAGCCGGATCATGGTGGCCGTGGAGAGCATGTTGAGCACCATCTTCTGCGCGGTGCCTGCCTTCATGCGGCTCGAACCGGCGATGACCTCCGGCCCCACGATGGGCGCGATGACCACGTCGGCCTGCCGGGCCAGCGGTGAGTCGGGGTTGCAGGTGATGGCGACCGTAGCCGCGCCGCGCCGGTGGGCCTCGGCCACAGCGCCCAATACCCAGGGGGCGCCGCCGCTGGCGGTGATGCCCACGACGACGTCGCGTCCGCGCACGCCGGCCTCTCGCACGGCCCGCGCGCCGCCCGCCGGGTCGTCCTCGGCTGCCTCGACGGCTTGCCGCAACGCGACGTCGCCGCCGGCGATGAAGCCCCACACCAGGTCCGGTGGAGCGCTGAACGTGGGCGGTATCTCCGAAGCGTCCAGCACTCCCAGGCGGCCGCTGGTGCCGGCGCCGAAGTAGAGCAGCCGCCCTCCGCGCCGCAGCCGCTCGACGATCACGTCCACCGCCCGGGCGATCTGGGGCAGCTCCCGGCGCACGGCCGGCGCCACCCGGGCGTCCTCGTCGTTGATCAGCCTCACGATCTCCAACGCCGAAAGTGTGTCGATGGCTGCTGTACGCGGGTTCCGCGTCTCGGTGATCGAAGTGGCTTGTTCCCTTGGATTGGAACCGTCCGTTTTCATCATGTCCTTCACTCGCTCCTGAGCCACAACCCGAAAGCGCGATTGGGAAATCGCGGCTACAACGTTCTCCTGCTACGCTCCCCCTGCTGCCTGCCGGGCCAGCAGCGCCGCGCCAACGGCTGCATCGCGCCGGGGTTCGATTGCCTTCGCGCGGGGTGCGATGTAGCCCAGTGCGGCGGTGACCGTCTGCCACACCAGACCTTGCCCGCGGAGGACGCCCCCCATCAGCACCACTTCGAAGGCCTCGTCGTCCATTTCCAGGCCACGGACGACGGCACCCAGCGTGGCGCTCAATCGTCGCCCGGCCTCCTGGAGGATGGTCTGCGCCACGGCGTCGCCGGCCCGCGCGGCTGTCTCCACCAGCGGCGCCAGGCCCGCCAGGCGTGGCACGTCCCATTCCCGGGCCCGAGAATCGTCGGCGACGGCGTAGATCACCGGCACCAATTCGCCGGCGTCGGATAGGCCGAGATGCGAAACCAGGAGGGCTTGTAATGCCGTAGCCGGTCCCCGGCCATCGTGCGCGCGGGCGACGGCGCGCAGGCCCTCCACCCCGATCCAGTAGGCGCTGCCTTCATCACCCACCAGGTACCCCCAGCCGTCGGCGCGCCGCGCCTCTCCGCGCGCGTTGACGCCGTAGGCCGTGGCTCCTGTGCCGGCGACGAGCACCACGCCGTGGCGACGGCCCACGCCTCCCACCAACGCCGCCTCGGCGTCGTGAGTGACGACGACGCGGCGGAAGCTGGCAATGCGCGCGCACATACCCTGTACCACCTCCCGGTCACCGGGACGGCCCACGCCGGCCATCCCCAGGCCGATGGCCGTCACGCCGGTCGCTGCCAGGCCGGCGGACGCCAATACCTGGTGAACGGCCTCCCGCAGCGCTGCCTCCGCCGCAGCCGGTCCCACCGAATGGTAGTTGGAGGACCCACTCACCGCGCGCGCTATCTCGCTGCCGTCACCGGTGAGCAGGACGGCCACCGTCTTGGTGCCGCCGCCGTCTACTCCTAGGTAGTAGCTTGCTGCCATCCGTATCCTCCGCAGCCCACCGGGCGACCACAAGGGTCGCCCCTACAATCGCTATCCCCCACGGACCGCCTGCCGGGCGACCACAAGGGTCGCCCCTACAATCGCTATTCCCCATAGACCATCTACAGCTCGGCTATGTTCCCCTCTTCAAGCCACAGCGCGACGGGGGCGGGGGCCAGGTTGTAGCGCGAGGCCATGCTCAATTGGTAGGCCCCCGCGACAGGGATGGCGAGCAGGTCGCCGGGGCGCGGATGTGGCAGGCGGACGTCGCGCACGAGGACGTCGCCCGACTCGCAGAAACGGCCGACGATGGTGACCAACTCGTCGGGCGGCTCCAACGCACGGTTGGCGAGAAAGGCGGTATAGCGGGCACCGTAGAGCGCCGGACGGGGGTTGTCGGCCATGCCACCGTCCACGGCGACGTAGCGGGTTCCGTCGGCGGCCACCTTGCGGGTGCCGACGCTGTAGAGCGCCACTGCCGCCGGGGCGATGAGCCACCGGCCCGGCTCGACGACCAGGTAGGGCAGGGGCCAGTCGCGCGCCTGGCATGCCTCGACTATGGCCCGGCTCACCGCCGCGATCCACTTCTGTACCGGCGGGGTAGAACCCTCCAGCACGCCGCTGTCTTTACAAAGGCGCCATTCTGATGGCGCGTAGGGCACGCCCCATCCCCCACCGGGGCTGAGTTCGGCGGGGACGAAGCGATGCGCAGCGGCGAAGTCCAGCAGGCACTTGATGGCTGCCACGTACGCCGCGGGGTCGAAGATCTGGGAGCCCAGGTGGGTGTGCAGTCCGGTCACGTCCAACCACGCACTCTCCCTCGCTCGGGCCAGCGCTTGAGCCGCCGGGCAGTCCGGCCCTGCCATGTGTAGGCCAAACTTGCTGGCGGCGTGACCGGTCTTGCGGTAGGGATGGGCTTTCACGTCCAACCCTGGAGTCAGGCGCAGCCATATCGCCTGCGCCCTTTCGAGTAGCCGCGATTTCCCAATCGCGCCGGACTGAGAACCCCCGCTTTGCTCTGCCACCAATGCGTCGAGCCACTCCAGCTCGTCCAGGCTGTCCACGACGATGCGCCCTATGCCCCAGTCGAGGGCGCTCTGGAGTTCGTCCAGGCTCTTGTTGTTGCCGTGGAGGTGGACGCGGGCCGGATCGAAACCGGCCTCGCGGGCCAGCGCCATCTCGCCACCGGAGACGACGTCGAGCCCGACGTTAACTGCCTGCAGCCGCCGGGCCAGGCCGGGCGTGAAGCAGGCTTTGGCGGCGTAGGCGACGCGGGCGGGCCCGGGGTAATGACGGGCCAGCGCGTCTCGCAGCTCGGCCAGCCGGTGCCGGAACGTCGCGCCGTCGTAGAGATAGAGGGGGGTGCCGTACTCCTCTGCCAACTCGACGGCGTCGTGACCCGCGATCCAGAGGTGGCCGTCGGGGGCGATGTGGGCGGTGCGGGGGGACAAGGAGACAAGGGGACAGGGGGACAGGGAGACAAGGGGCAGGTTGCCCGGTCGGCCATGCCAGGTCTCGTAGGCCGGGATGGCGAAGGCGGCGGTCTCCTTGGCAGCGCTGGAGTAGCCGGTCTCGTCGTAGTGGCGGACGACGGGGTCGCCATCGGAATGGCGCGGTTTGACGGGGGAAGGGTCGCCATCGGAATGGCGCGGTTTGATGGAGGGAGGGGAGGGCACGGGCTGGGGCGAGTGAGGCGGACGGGTCACGTGGCCCAGGATGGCGGGACGCGAGGCCCCGGTGACCTGGGGCAGGTTGCCCGGTCGACCATGCCAGGTCTCGTAGGCCAGGATGGCGAAGGCGACGGCCTCCTTGGCAGCGCTGGAGTAGCCGGTCTCATCGTAGTGGCGGACGACGGGGACAGCTTCGCCGAAGGCGCGGGCCAGGTAATCGCGGATCATCCGCACCAACACGGGATTGTCCGCGCCGCCGCCGCAGAGGAACACCTCGTCGGGCAGAACGGGGTCGCCATCGGAATGGCGCGGTCTGATGGGGGTAGGAAGCCAGCGGCGATAGGCGTCGGCGATGGAGGCGGCCGTGAAGGCGGTGACGGTGGCGGCGAGGTCGGCAGGGCTCAGGCCGGACGCCTCGGCCTGCCTCCACAGGCCGGCGGCGAAGTCGGCCCCGAAGGTCTCCCGGCCGGTGGATTTGGGTGGCGGCTGCCGCAGATAGGGATGGTCGAGCAGGTGAGACAGGAGCGTCTCGTCCACGTCTCCCTGGGCGGCCAGGGTGCCGTTCCGGTCGTAGCGCGAGGCCCCGTCACTGGCCCGGGCAGCTACCGCGTCTATGAGCACGTTGCCGGGGCCGGTGTCGAAGGCGATGACGCTCTCCGGCCCGCCGCCGGACGGGAGGTAGGTGACGTTGGCGATGCCGCCGATGTTCTGCAGCGCCCGCGAGCAGGTGTCTTGGTGCCACATCAGCCAATCGGGATAGGGGACCAGGGGGGCTCCCTGGCCCCCGGCCGCCACGTCGGCGGCGCGGAAATCGGCGACGGTGGGGATGCCGGTGCGGGCGGCGATGACGGCCGGGTCGCCGATCTGCAACGTGAAGGGTGGGTCGCCGCCGGGCGCGTGATAGACGGTCTGGCCGTGGGAGCCGATGAGGGCGACGGCGGTCGGTGCAACCGGACCTGGGAACGCCGAGCACCAGCTCGGCCTAGACTGGGCGATGACGGCGAGCGCGGCCTCGGCGAAGCAGTGGCCCAGGAGCACGTGAGTCCGACCCAGGGCCAACAAGGGGGCATCGGGGCGGCAGAGGTCGAGGACGGCGGCGCGGGTGGCGTCGTCGTAGGGCTGGGTGAGGAAAGCGATTTCGCGCACGCTCAGGCCGGGTGGCGCACCCCTGATCTCCACCAGGGCCGCGTCCACGCCGTCAGCGGAGGTGCCGGACATAAGACCAATGACGTTCATAACCATCAATACGGGCGACCACGAGGGTCTACATCAATACGGGCGACCACAAGGGTCGCCCCTACAGTAGCATTGTGACGACGGCGTCGTGGAGACGGGGGCGGAAGTCCGTTATCGGCTGCGGGTCGCGCCCGTAGTAGACGCGGTTGGTGAGCAGCGCGACCACCAGTTCTCGGTCAGGATCTACCCACAGCGAGGTGCCGGTGAAGCCCGTGTGCCCGAAGCTGTGAGGGCCGAACAGGCGGCCGGAGCTGGAGTAGCCTGACGAGCGTCGCAGCCAGCCCAGGCCGCGCGGGTTGTCCTCGTCGCCCCCTGCCTGGACGCGCACCATCTCCGCGACGGTCTCCGGCCGCAGTAGGGGCGGGTCTTGTGCCCGCCCTCTCCTGTGCCCGCCATGGGCTTTGACCGTCAGCCCAAATCGCACCTGGTCGTTGTCCTTGCTCGGCGGGTCTTGTGCCCGCCCTCTCCTGTGCCCGCCACGGGCTTTGACCGTCAGCTCAAATCGCACCTGGTCGTTGTCCTTGCCCGGCGGGTCTTGTGCCCGCCCTCTCCCGTACCCGCCACAGTTGAGATACATTTGCCCCAGCGCGGCTACCTCCTCCGCCGTGGAGAAGAGGCCGGCGTGCCCTGCCACCCCGCCCAGACCGGCGCTGTTCTCGTCGTGCACCTCGCCGATGCAACGCCGGCGCCGCCATGCGCAGAACTCGGTCGGCACGATCTGCTCGGGGGAGAAGCCGTTGGCCAACGGGTTGTAGGTCGTCGCCCGCAGCCCCAGCGGCTCCAGGACGGCCTGGCGCAGGTAGACCTCCAACGGGACCCCGGCCAGGCGGGCTATCGCTTCCCCCAGCAGGATGAACCCCAGGTCGCTGTAGACGACGCGAGCACCCGGCGGGTAAGCAAGGCCGACCCGTCCGCGCTCGTCGTAGATAGCGGCGATGCGGCGTGCCCGCAACGACGCCGGGACCTGATGGGGCAATGGTACGGCTTCGCCTTCATCTTGATCTTGATCTTCACCCTCGCGGTAGAGGCTGCGCCAGGCGGCCAGGCCAGAGGTATGGGTCAGCAGGTGCCGGAAAGTGATGGTGCCGGCGTCCACCTCCTGGCCGGCGAACCGTGGATCGGGCGGGACGATGGCCCCGGACAGCGGGTCCTCGGTGGGGCCGATGGACCACGTGCCCGCGAACTGGGGCAGTATCTCCGCCACCGGCGTGTCTAGCGATACGCGACCGTCATCCTTATCCTTCTCGACCAACGTCACGAAGGCGGTCGCGGTGAAGAGCTTGGTGAGTGACGCCAGGTCGAAGAGGTCATCGGGGCGGGCGGGATGGCGGCGTGTTTCCGGATCCAGGCACCCATAGGCCCGCTCACAGACCACGGAGCCCGCCTGGCGGACGTGGAGGACGGCGGCCGGAAAGACGTGATCCACGCCGCTGCGCATCACGGCGTCCACGCGGGCCAGGCCAACCGGGTCGGGATCTGCTAGGGTGGAAACCCGCTTCGCCGGCTTGCCGAGTACCACGTGCGCGATAGCCGTGCGACGCTGAGTATAAACCACGTGGACCATGCCGTCGTCCGCTTGCAGGAGTGCCGGATAGGAAAACTCGCCTGGTCCGGTCTCTACGTCCAGCCAGCGGTGCCAGCTCTGCCCATCGTCGTCAGACAGAAACAGGCTGAGCGGGGTACGCAGCTTTGCATCCGCCACCGGGTTGCAGGCCAGGAGCAGGAGCTCGCTATCCAGGCGGATCAGGTCGAGGCCGCTGTTGTTGTTGGGGATGGCGGCCGGCGTGGCCCGGCTCCAGGATCGCCCGCGGTCGGCGGAAGTGGCTTGCCAGATCGTGCCGCCGGGCCCGCCGGTGCGAAGCAGCATCAACAAGCGGCCATCGGCCAGAGGCGCAAGCGCTGGCTGAATGACGCCCGCCGGTGCAGAGACGCGGTCACCCGGCCGCCACGTCCGTCCCGCGTCGTCGCTGATGAGCACGAAGCTCGTCCAGTCCCGCTCGTCGTAGACTGGCAGCAGCCACTCGCCAGAGGGGAGCACCAGGGGGCGGTTGCGGGTCATCCAGCCCGGTTTAGGCCGAGCTGGTGCTCGGCGTTCCCAGGTGTGACCGCCATCGCCAGAGCGGCGGCACTTCATGCGGCTGGTCGTCCATCCCTCGCCGGTCAGGGTCACGTAAAAGAGCCAAAGGCTGCCGTCGGGCGCGGCAAATAAGACCGGGTTGCCCTCGGCGTGCCGGGGCGTGTCCGCCAGGAGGAAGGGGCGCCATCGGAATGGCGCGGTCCGATGGGTGAAGGGCGCGCTCCACGCGGCAGAGCCTTTGGGCAGCCGCGCGCCATAGATCGCCACGTCGGGGGCGGCCTCGCGGCTGCCCGCGTACCACGCGGCGAGCAGGTCACCGCCCGGCAATTCGGCGAGCGTGGCCGCGTGGCAGGAGGGCAACGCCGGTGTGGCGGCGAAGACGGTTAGACGTCGCATAGTTGAAACTTGCTGGCTATGACAAAGCGCTCTGTTCCTGCTCAGCCACTGGCGTGACTCAAGACCTGACAGGTTTTGGATACTGGTTCTCGGCGTAGGTGTTCTTCCAAACAGTGATTCCCTTCATCCCAAAAGGCTTCCCTGGAAACCTGTCAGGTCTAGCCTGAGCAGTAACAGCGCTCCGCTTACGCGCTTGTTGTCGCCTCGGCCTGGCGGCGGAACTCATCCATGGGGACGATCGTCCCGTCGACGCGTGCCTGCTCGGCGGCGAAGGCCATCAGGTGGCTCTCCAGCGACTCGCGGGCTGTGGTCAGGGCCGTGGATGCGTCGTGCACGGCCTTGACGAAGGCGGCCATCACTCCCTCGTCGCCACCGCCGTGGCCACTGGTCCCCGCTTCAAGGTCCACCTTCTCCATGCGACCGGTCAGGTGATCGTGAATCTCGATGGCGTCGCCCATGCCGTAGGCGAACTTGCCCCGCAGCGTGGCCCGCGTGCCGTCGTAGCGCATGGTGCGACACTCCTCGTGGGAGTGTCCGTGCATGAACAGCACGCCTGTCGCGCCGCTTTCGAACTCCATGTTGACCGTCTGGTGGTCCACCACGTCGTTGTCGCAGTGGTAGACGCAGCGGCCATAGGGGCCTGTCTCCAGCGCACGCCGCCGGGCCTCCAGGCTGGTGTCCTCGGAGATGACGGAGACAGGCCAGCCGGTGTAGTCGTTCAGGTAGAAGCGCGGGGCATACCACGGGCAGTCGTCAGCGACCGGGCATCCGTCCGTGCAGCGCTCCGTAGCGCCAGGAGGCGCGTTCTCGGGGCGGTAGTGGATCAGCGATCCGAAGGAGTTGAGCCGCGTCACCGGCCCCAGGTTCCAGAACAGGATGTCCATATCGTGACAACACTTGGCCAGGATCATGGGGCTTTCGCTTTCGCTGTCGCGCCAGTTGCCGCGCACGAAGGAGTGGGCCATGTGCCAGTAGACCACGTTCTCGCGGTGCTCGACGGTGATAACCTCGCCGAGCCGTCCAGAGGCGATGATGTCATAGAGCTTGGAGAAGAAGGCCGTGTAGCGCAGGACGTGACAGATCATCAGGAGTCGGCCGTACCGCTCCGCCGTCTGAACCAGGCGCACGTTCCCTTCCAGCGTGTTGACCATCGGCTTCTCCAGCAACACGTCGTAGCCCAGTTCGAGCGCCGGCAGCGTGGAGTCCAGGTGCATCTGATCCAACGTGCAGTTGATCAGCGCCTGGGCGATCTGGCCCTGGGCGTAGAGTTCCTCCCAGGTACGGAACTGCCGCCCCTTCGGGATATCGTGGGCCTCGGCGAAGCGCCGCCGCCGCTCGTCGTGCGGCTCGACGATGGCGGTGAAGCGGATCTCATCTGGATGTTGGAGTGCATAGGGGCCGTAGGCGTGGTAGCCCCGGCTACCCGCGCCGATCATGACGGCTTCGATAGGTTGGGACATTGAGATACCTCCTCGGGCGACCACAAGGGTCGCCCCTACAGATTGTGTGTGTGGGTCGCCCTTGCAGATTGTGTGCACGGGTCGCCTATACAGATTGTGTGTGTGGGTCGCCCTTGCAGATTGTGTGCATGGGGCGCCCCTACAGATTATGTGCGTTGTGCGGTATGTGCTATTGCTGCTCGGCCCGGTTCAGCCTTTTCATCGCTTTTTCCCAGGTTTGCCACAGGGTACAGTAGTCGCCAACGTCGTAGGTGGATAGCTCGGCGTCCACCGGCTCGCCGGCCAACAGGGCGCGGTGCTGCTTGTGTAGCCAGCCCAAGGCGGCGTCGTAGCGAACGCGCAGATTGACGAAGTAGCTCAGGGCAACGTGCATCTCGCTGCGATGGGCACGGGCCAACCACAGCGCCTCGAACTCGGCGCGTAGCTCCTCCAGCTCGACGTCCAGGGCTTCCAGGGCCAGGATGTGATCGTACAGCCGCCCGGCGTTGTCCTGGACCGGCTCGGGCTGTGCGGCTATCGCTCGCAGGGTAGCCCGAATCTCTTGGGCCAGCGCCGTCTTGCGAGCGGCGTAGGCCGTGAGGCGGGCGGCGGAGGCCATCTCGCGCAGCGTCAACTCGCGGGGATGAGCGAGGGCGGTAGCGTCGCAGGTGGCGGCGACCTCTTCGGCTAGCTCGCGCATCTGGGCCAGCGTCTCGGTGGCGAGCGCGTTCTCGCCCTCGACCGTGGTGCCGGTCAGAGGCTCGTCGAACAGGGCCAGGACGGTGTGGGAGCGGTTTGTACGATGGACGTTGGGCAGCTTGTTCGTCCGGGCGAGTTGGTGGAGTGCTCCCATAATCGCCTCGTGATCCAGGCCAAAGAAGAGCGGGCCAAAGGCGGCGTCAAAATCCTCGTCACTCGTCGTGCCGCCGGTCCAGCCCTGCTCCGCGCCGAAGGCGTAGCCATACCAACTCAGGCCCATGTGCTGGTAGTGGCCGTAGTCGCCCCAGTCGGTGTTGAGCATCCCCTCGGCGCCAGCGGCCACGCCGTCGCGCACGAAGTTGCGGATATTGACGTTCGCGCCGTAGAGGCGCGGGAAGATGGTGTTCCAGGAGCCGACGCCAGGGCAGACCCAGAACCGCCGCCCGGCTTCAGCGAAGATCTTGACGGTGGGGTACTCGTCGGCGGGGGCGTAAATCCAGTCGAGCAGCGTGACGTCGTCGGGTACCTCGCTGATGAGCTCTGGATGGTGAAGCAGGATGTCGCCCCACGCCTGGATACTCCGCCCGTGCTGGGCGGCCAGTTCCCGCACGCGCAGGATGTGGTTGAGGTACACGCGCCCCAAGCCGATTTCCTCGACCAGGGCCTTGCTGGCCCCTCTGCCCAGGTCGTAGGTCTCATCGCAGTCTATGTTGAGCGTCGTGGATCTGAAAGCGGGTAGCATGTCGGCAAAGAGCTCGTCCAGCAGCGTGTAGGTCTCCTCGAAGGCTGGGCTTAGCGACCAGAGGATGCTCGATTCGGCCAGGTGCTGGTATTCTGGGAGGCGCAGCGTGTTGCGGGCGTGGCCGAAGGATTGCAGGTTGGGCATCAGCTCGACGTGGTGCTGGCGGCAGAGGGCATCCAATTCCAGGATGTCCTGGCTGCTCAGCGAACCACAGCCGGCCCCGATCTTGGGATGGCGCGGAAACTGGAAGGTATGCTCGGTGTAGAGCTGCAGGACGTTCACCTTGTAGTGGCCCAGTTCCTCGGCCAGTTGCCTGAGCGTGGCCAGAGTGGGCACTTTGCGCCGCGAGATATCGAGCATCAGGCCGCGATAGGGCAGGGTGGGCCAGTCCCGGATGGCCAGGTCAGGCAGGTGTGTGCCTGACGTGCGCACCAGTTGGCGCAGGGTCTGGGCAGCATAGAACAGGCCGGCCGGCGCGTCGGCATACAGGGTGATGCGGCCCTGCTTGACGGTCAACGAATACGCCTGGGCGGCTACGGCCTCGGGCGCGTTGACCGTGCTCGGTTCCACGTCAAAGGCAAGGGCCTGTTCCGGCCCGCAGACCAGCAGGATGACGTTTGCCGGACGCGGGGGGGTGTAAGCCTTGACAACCGGCAACGTCAGACAGGTCGCCCGGGCCACCTCCTCCTGGATTTGGCGGGCTGCGAAAAACGCGTCGTCGCCCGCTTGAGCGGGAATACAAATCAGCGTGTCGGCGTCGAAGGTGAATGTTCCCTTGATCAGCATCAACTCTTTCGGTTGGGGGAGCAAATACAGAGACATAGGATTCCTCCTCGACTTGTGGACTTATGGATTGCAGATCGTGACTGCGAATTGAGCGGTTCGAAACATCTCAAGCTATGCGATTCTCTTGTGGCGCGACCAGGCGAAAGAAGGAGACCGCCAGGACGATGGCGCCCAGGTTCAACGCTGCGGCGAGGAAGAACGGCAGCCCCAATGCTGTCTCCACCAGCGTCCCCCCGGTCAGGGCACCGACCATCATGCCCACGTTCCACAGTACCTCCAGCATTCCCAACACGCGGCCGCGCTCCTCGGCCACCGCCGCATCAGAGACCAGGCAGGGCAGCAACGTGGCCAGCGACCACGCCGCGCAGATCCCCAGGACGCCAAAGACGTAGAAACTCCACAGGTGAGTGGCGAAACAGGCCTGGCCGACGATGGCAACGATCAACACCCCGAACGCGCCCAGGGTCGGCCGCCGGCGGCCCCACCGGTCGGCGGCCCGGCCCGTCACCGCCTGGCCCAGCGTGGCCAGGATCAGGCTGAGCGTGGTGTAGAGAGATACGGCTGTCTTGCTCCCGGCCATACGATTGATCAGCAGGGGGTTTAGCACGGTCGCCATACCGTAATAGCACGTGGGCAGGAAGCGCAGGAGCCCCAGGATGACCATCACCGGGCGGCGGATGATGTCCCTGTAGCCGAACAGCGACCTGCTCCAGGCCGGTGTGTCCGCCCCGCGTCTTGCACGCAGGCGCGGCAGGAAGGCCAGCGTCCCCACCGTCGTCGCGAGAGAGAGCGCCAGGAGGGCCAGCCCGAATGGGCCGAATCCCTGCCGGTCCAGGATAAACCCGGCACCAGGGCTGCTCAGCGCCCCACCGATGGTATAGCCCCAATGGAAAAGCGCGGAAATCAGCCCTAGATGCTCCGGACCGGCCACGTCAATCATGTAGCTCTGTCCACCCAGGGCGTGAAATCCCAGCCCGAGACAACTGACGGCCCAGAGTGAGGCGACCAGCCAGGGCACACGAACCAGGTACATCAGGCTGCCGAAGACGAAGCCGGTCAGTCCCAACACCAACGTCCACTTGCGCCCCAGGACGTCACACAACGTACCGCCGAGCGCTGAGGCAACCATGCCCAACAACTGCCCCATCGTGACGAAGGCGGAGACAGCGACCGCCGCATATCCCAACTGCTCCTCCAGGTAGATGGGGAAGAAGGACCGCTGCGGGGTCAGTACGATCCCGCTTAGCAGTTGCACGGTCAGCAGCAGCACGACGGGCCAGCCTTGCTTCTGGACTAACGCTGCCCAGTTCTTGCGTTTCTTCGTCTTCAGGATCATGGACTGACCTCGTCCTCGCCGGGCGACCACGAGGGTCGCCCCTACGGTGTTGATGGCGTCGCTGGGCGACCACGAGGGTCGCCCCTACGGTGTTGATGGCGTCGCCGGGCGACCACGAGGGTCGCCCCTACGGTGTTGATGGCGTCGCTGGGCGACCACGAGGGTCGCCCCTACGGTGTTGATGGCGTCG
>CAZYSK010000049.1:0-24685 GCA_964649415.1 uncultured Anaerolineales bacterium | reverse complement strand
TTGATGGCGTCGCTGGGCGACCACGAGGGTCGCCCCTACGGTGTTGATGGCGTCGCTGGGCGACCACGAGGGTCGCCCCTACGGTGTTGATGGCGTTGCTGGGCGACCACGAGGGTCGCCCCTACGGTGTTGATGGCGTCGCCGGGCGACCACAAGGGTCGCCCCTACAGTGCTGGCTACGGCAAGACGCCAACGGCAGGTACCATGCGCTCGAAGTGCACTCCCGGCATCCCATAGCGCCCACCGGCCGGGGTGGTCAGGCCGCCCTGGAAGAAGAGCTGCGTGGAACCGCCGCCGTCCAGGTTGATCGCGTCGACGGCGCCAGCCTCGCGCAGCAGGTTGGCCAACTCGACCAACGTCGCGCCGTAGCTATCCACACCGGGGATGTGCGCACCTCGCTCGGTGCCGGGCACGGCGACGACAAGCAAGCGGCCCTCGCGGTCCACGCCCAGTCCGATCCGCCCGGCGCGAGTGCGATCCACGTCGTCAGGATAGTCGGTGGGGACAACGCCGATGGGAGCGCCCGGCTCGGGTGGTGTGGGCCAGAACTCCTCGGCAGCCAGCGAATCCGACGACAAGACCACACGTCCATCTTGCAGAAGCAGCGGCCCAACCTGGAGCGCCTGCACGATGTCTCTGTATTCCTCCCGCACGAAATGATAGGCTACGCGAGGAAGACCTGCGTCCGGCAAAGCCTCTGGTAGCACGCCACGGGCACAGGAGAGCACCAGCCCGTTCTGGGGTATCTCCAGCCCGCCGCCAACCTTCCGCCCGACGATGCGGCTGTCTATGACGGTGTACTCGATCTGATTCGGCACTTCGGGCGTGTATCCCAGGGGATGGCCCTGGGTGGCGATGCCGAACGCGCGCGTGTATACGGTCACGGCGGCTCGCCCCGGTGCATTGAGGGCGAAAGAGGCACCGGGCAGGCCGCTCTCCTGTGGCACGAGCCTCGTCTCGCCTGGGAGTACAATGGATACGTCGGCCAGCGAGAAGCGGCCAGCCTGCCAGCCGGCACCCGCCATCCCTACAAAGGCGCCATTCTGATGGCGCGCCGCCCGCCTTACAAAGGCGCCATTCTGATGGCGCGCCGCCCGCCGGTAGAGCGTGCCCCGGCAGTAGAGAGGCGGCCGGCGGATGACGCCATCTTGCACAAGCAGGTTGTACGGCTCGCCCAGCGCCGAGTGGTGGCTCAGATAATCGTCGTGCATCAGCAAGAAATAGGTGGTGTTGAAAGCCAGGCGTGGCCGCTCGTGCCACACGAACTCGCGCGCGAAACCGAGCCTGTCCACCGGCACGAAGCCCTCCAGCACGGGGAAGTCCGCGAGGTCCAGGCCGTCCGACCGCTTATCGCCAGGGCCAGCTTCCAGGTGCAGCCGCCCTTCCTGTGTGAGCAGTGCCAGCACGGCCTGCGCCCGCTCCCGCCAGCCGGGCTCGCGCGGAGGGATCGCAAGTTGCCATTCCCCCCGGCCGTAGCGCAAATAGCCCCGCGCCAGCAGTGTGCGCAGCGTGTCGGTGATGAACGAGTTGGCGCTGAACAGCGTCTCGCCGGCCTCGGTGTGGGGATCCAGGCCGGGGAACGTCTCCGACGTGGGCCGGTCCTGTTCCAGCCGGGCGCAGGCGACGATGGGGGCGGCGGACGCGTCCCGGACCAGCGCAATGAGGTAGGACAGGAAAGCGGCCTCCTTCAGTTTGACTGCCCGGTCACGCTGGTCGAGAGCGACGAGGGCGAAGCCATCTGGCGGAAAGCGCACACAGGTGACGTCGGAGAAGGTGCCGGCCTCCCAATGGAGGCGGCTCTGGTCGCGTTGGATGGCTCCCTTTCCAGCAGCCAGAGCGACGGTCTTCTGGGGTTTGGTCATCTGCCCTCTGTCGTTCGAATCCCTTCGCGCACAATGCGGAACGGTATCGGCGTGGCCCCAGCACCTGCCAGGGTCTTCTGCACAGCGGATACATCTTCTGGCTCGGCGTAGGTGATCATGCAGCCGCCCCCACCGGCACCGCAGAGTTTGCTGGCTCGCGCCCCGTTGGCCTTCGCGGCGGCGATCATGGCGTCGATCTCCGGCGTGGTCACGCCCTCGGCCAATACCTTGCGGTTCTCCCATTCCAAAGCCAGCAGACGGGCGAACTCGTCCAGGTCCCCGGCTGCCAGGCTTTGCCGCATGGCCAGTGCCACTTCCTTGATGCGCCGCATGTGGGCCACTGTGTCACCTTCCTGCTCGACGTAGCGTTTGAGCATGGCCCAGTTGGTAACGCCGGAGAAGCGGTTGATGTTGGTGAAAGTGAGGACAAGCCGCTCGTTGAGGCGATCTATCAGATCACCGTCTTCCCCCAGTCGCTCCAGACGATGGCCGTCCACGTCGAACCAGATGCTGCAGATGCCGCCGAACAGGGGAGGGAAGTAATCCTGCTTGCCGGTCGGGATGCCGATGACTTGAGCCTCGATGTTGGCCCCCAGGTCGATGAGACGGTCCTCGTCCAGACCCAGGTTGTCGATCCGGCTCAGCGCGGTAGAGAGCGCCATGAGCAGCGCCGACGATGCCCCCAGTCCGGAGCCACGCGGCGCTTCGCTGTGGAGGGTGATGTCCAGGCCCTGGCGAGAGTCACTCTGGCTGCGATAGAAGCGCAGTGCCTGCTTGACCAGGTCCAGGTCGCCGCCCGTTCCCATCTCGGCCAGGCTGGCGAACGACTCCTCCGCCTCGGTGTCTTCGGAGTGGATGTGGATCCGGGCGTCGGATCGCTCCTCTACGGTCACGTGGCCATAGACGCTGATTGCCGCGTTGACAGTCAGCCCGCCGCCCTCGAAGAGGTAGAGCGGGTACACGTCGAGGGTACCGCCGGCCAGGTCTATGCGCATGGGAACAGTAACCGACACTTTCATGGGCGAATCTCTCGATCGGGTTTCCACGTTATATCCGGATCCAGTGGATAAATGGGCCGATTCACCCGCCGGAATTCCATTTGCGTCAGGTCGCAATTGGTTGCTCCGGGGCTGAGCGCGAGGATGGAGCGCTCGCTGATCGCCTGGAAGGGCGCGGTGAGATAGCCTCGCTTGAGCACGACGATACGATAGTCCAGTGGCTCGAGGCCCAGGACGCGGAGCTGCGCCGGATCGACGAAGCTGAGCCGGGTTGACGATAGGATGACGTCCACGCCGTCGACGTTCAGCACCGCAAGAAGGCCAGGCTTCGTGCGCATCGGTGGCCTGCGGATGCCCCCTCGATAATCGTAGCCGTCGGCCAACAGGCGCACGTTTCCCGTGATTTTTAGCGGTGAGCCGTGCCGCCTGTCCAGCTTGCCGCCGACAGAGAGCGTCACCTGCTGCCCCACGCCGGCGACAGCACAAGCCTCCACTGCTTCAGCATCCCATATCCCCGCGACCAGGGCGCTGGTGGCCTGCCTGGCCAGCAGTTTGTCCAGGATCAGAGGCACGTCCGTCGTGCCACCGGCGCCGGGGTTGTCGCCTGAGTCGGAGAGAAAGACGGTGGATTCCTGCGCCGCCATGGCCTGCTCTATCGCCTCATCTACGGCATAGGCCTCAGCACTCACGCGGAATTCCGTCCGTCGCTCCCAGAAGGCAGCCGCCAAACGGTCGGCCTCTGCCTGGGCCAACTCGGCGTCGCGCTTGGCGACCACGACAGCGGCAACGCCAACGTCGGGGATGTCTGCCCAGCAATGGCCGTTCGCCAGAGAGGCGGAGAGCACGTCGGGATGTCGTTCTATCTCTTCCACCATGTTCATCATCGTGGCCATTGGATCGAGCGACGTCTGTGCCATCTCGCCAGGGAGCAGAAAGGGGAGCTTGGCAAAGCCTATCTTCGGTCGAATGTTCTCTTCCAGGATAATCAGGAGCATCTCGGCTGCTCGTACACCTGTTTCAAACGCGTCTACGTGCGGAGCGGTATGATAGGCCACCATCGCATCTACGTTCTCCACCATCTCGGCAACGATGTTGGCGTGCATATCCAGGGCGATGGTGATGGGTACGTCTGGGCCGAGCTTCGCTCTCAATTCCCTGAGTAGATCGTTCTCACAGTAATCCACCGGGTGCTCTTTGTCCGCTCCCTGTGCCCTCATCGCGCCATGAAGGTACAGGCAGACACCGTCGACGTAACTGGCATCGGCCTCTCGGAGCACGGCCTGTTTGAACGTCTCGTAGGCGCTGTGCTCCACGACGCCGCCGGGCATAGCGCCCGCAGCGATGGTCGGCACCAACTCGACGTCGTGAGCCTGTAGCGTCGTGACGATACCATCAAGCGAACTGCGGTGCAGTGGCCTGGTGAGAAGATCGGACCCATAGAGAACGTGGAAATCCTCCAGCGTGGTTGGAAACGGCGTGAAGGTATTGGACTCGTGGCCAATGGCACCGATTAAGACTCTCATCTCTCCTCTCTTTCCTTCATAGAGCAGAATCATCCTAACACCGGCTCTTCCAGGCCGGTGTGAGTTGCTCAAGCTACCTGGTTGGCCCCAATGACCGTCTGCCTGAGTAGTACCTTTAGATCCTTGCATAATGAGCAAGAATTACACAGAGCATCACGGAGAAGACACAGAGATACACGGAGAGTGAATAGTCACCCCATCTCTACTGGATAGCGCGTACAAACGCCTGGATTCGATTGGGGTCGGTCACGCTAAGCGTGAACTCCGGTGGCCTGAGCTCGCCTCCCATGAAGCACCAGGTGTTGCGGTACCTCATCCGGCTCTCGACGCTCATCGGTGCGGCGACGTGTACCTCTCTGGCACCGCTCCGCTCAACGATCTTCTTGACGTTGCGTTCCGTAATGCCTGCGCCAGGCATAACGATGATCTGGTCACCTGCCTTTTGCACCAGGTCGGTTATCAGGTCGAGCCCCTCCAACGCAGAGTTCTCTTGACCGGAGGTAAGGACCCGGTTTATCCCCAGGTCTATGAGGTCCTCCATCGCCTCGTAGGGATCGCGTGTCATATCGAAGGCCCGGTGAAACGTGACGCTCATAGGGCGAGCCAAGCCAACCAACGCGCCTGCCCGTTCTGCATCAACCGATCCATCTTCGTTCAGCACACCGAAGACCACGCCGTCAGCGCCCAGCCTCTTTGCCAGTTCGACGTTCAGTCTCATGACCTCGAACTCGACGTCAGAATAGCAGAAATCACCGCCGCGGGGCCTGATCATGACGTTCAGGCCAATCTCAATGCGCGCACGCGCGAGTTGGATTGTCCCCGCACTGGGGGTGGTACCACCCTCCAACAGGTTGGCACACAGTTCGACGCGGTCAGCGCCGCCTTCCTGCGCTGCGATGGCCGCCTCGGCGGAATCAATACAAGCCTCGAGTACGATTTGCTCGCTCACCCACGCCTCCTTGTCGTCCATATCAGTCATGCCTCATCGAATGTCGCCACGTCTACCGGCCGGCCGGTGCGCAGCGATTCGATGGCAGCCAATGCGATGCGCACCGCTTCCAGGCCGTCTTGTGGAGAGACCAGGAAGTCGGTCCCCGATTCCAGGCAGGCCAGGAAGTGCGCGATCTCCCGGTAGTAGGGATCGTCGTTGGGGTCCATAGGGCTTTCTGGCACCGGAACGCCCGCCGCCATCTCGGTGCCCTCCTGCTTCAGCGTCACGCTGAGCGGCAGCGTGTCCAGGCTGTCCACCTCCAGCAGGCCCTCGTCGCCCGTGATCTCGAGACGGGTGCGGAAGTTGCCCGGCGGATAGGCCCAACTCCCTTCCAGGTGGCCGATCGCGCCGTTCTGAAAGCGCAGCGTGAGCAGCACGTGGTCGGCGTCCGGCACGTCGCTGAAGGTCAGGCCCCGGGCAAAGACGGTCGCTACGTCGCCGAAACACCAGCGCACGTAGTCAATATCGTGGATGAGCATGTCCATGATCACACCGCCGCTCTGCTCGAAGTCGGTGTACCAGTTTCGTGTGTCCAGGACAGGGGCGCCATCGGAATGGCGCGTTCTGATAGGTAAAGGGAAATTGCCGCCGCGCACGGTGCGGATGATGCCGGGGCGACCCAGCCGCCCGCTGTCGAGGATCTCCCTGGCGCGGGCGTACTCGGGGAAGAAACGTACCACGTGGCCCACGAAGAGCCGGACCCCCGCTGCTTCGCAGTCGGCGATCATCTCCTCGGCACCCTGCAGGTGACGGGCCATCGGTTTCTCGCACATGATGGCAGTCGGATGCTTGCTATCCGCCGGATGCCTGCTATCCGCCGGATGCCTGCTACCCGCGCCAGCCGCGGCGGCGGCCAAGACCACTTCCCTATGCGAGGGCGTCGGCGTGCAGACATCCACCACGTCTACCTCGGCCAACAGCGCTTTCAAGCTGGGGAAAGCGCGTCCGCCATATCGCCGGGCGGCAGCCTGCGCCCGTTCCGGCGTGCGGACGTAGAAGCCCGCCAGTTCTACCGGCAGTTGCGTCCAGCGCTCGGCGTGCATGGCGCCCGTCAGGCCTGCGCCGATGATACCGACCCGCTTCACGCTTCTCCTCCCCCCGCACCTGTACAGTCCTCCTCCTGTAGGGGCGCCATCGGAATGGCGCGTTCTGATGGGTGTAGGGGCGCGGTTTCCGCGCCCATAGCAAGGGGAAGCGACACCGGCTCGCCCCGCTCGGCGGAGCGATAGGCCGCCAGTGCGACCTCCAACGCCTTCAGGCCATCGTAGCCGGTGATGAAAGGTTCCCGGCCTGTGGCGATCATGTCCACGAAATCCCGGATCAGGCTCAAGTCGGCGTTGCTGCCCCAGTGAACCCACTGGCCCTTGCCGGTCTGATCGCTGTACAGGCCCAGGTTCTGGTTGAACGCGTCCACGCGGGCGATGCCGCGCTCGCCCAGCACCTCCAGCCTGACGTCGCCCCAGGTGGGATAGCTCTCAGGACGCGACCAACTGCTGTCCAGTGTGCCATAAGCGCCTATGCCTAGCTTGAAGGAGAGGAGGCCGGCGTCATCTATGCCCAGGCCAGGGTGGAGCAGGCTGTGTCCTACTTCGGCGTAGACCTCGGTGATTTCGGTGTTCCAGAACCAGCGCAGCAGGTCAATCACGTGGACGGTGTGATCCAGGACTGCGCCGCCGCCGGCAAGGGCCTGGTCCACGAACCAACCGCCGGGCATGCGCCCGTGATTCGTGGTCTTGACGCTGTAGATGCGTCCTAGCGTGCCTTCGTCGAGGATGGCCTTCAGTCGCTGCACCGGCGGGGAGAAGCGCACCGGGAAGGCGATCTGGAGCCTGGTACCGTGGGCAGCGCAGACGTCAATCATCGCCTGGGCGTCGGCCAGGGTTGTGGCGATGGGTTTCTCGCACAGGATATGGGGTACGCGCGGGGCAGCCAGTTCCGTCAGAGGACGGTGCCTGGCGTTCTCGGCGCAGATGACTATCCCATCCAGTTTCTCCTCCAGCAACGCTTCAACGCTGGGAAAGAAGCGCGTGTCAAACTGACTGGCGGCCTCCTGGCCCCGCACCGGGTCGTCGTCGGCAATTCCAACGAGATCCACTCCGAACGACGAGCCATCGGCTATCTGTTTCAGGCAAGCGGCGTAGCTGTAGGCGTGCATGTGGGCGAAACTCAACATCCCGATTCTGACGTTCATACGACACTCCCCTCAAACTCGTCCAGATAGACCGGCCGGCCGATGCGGATGGATTCGATGGCGGCCAGTGCGAGCCTGACTGCCTCAAGACCGTCTTGGGGCGAGACCAAGAACGCATCACCGCTTTCCAGGCAGTTTAGAAAATGCGCCAGTTCCAGGAAGTACGGATCGTCGTGGGAAGCCAGAGGGCTGTGAGGCCGCGGTATGCCCGGGGCCTGTGGCGACCCGTCCGATTCCGATCTTAGGGTCACCGTCAGCGGCGCTGGAACCATGTCATCAAACTCGAGCAGGCCCTGATCGCCTGCGATTTCGAACCTGGTATGAAAGCGGCCTGGCGGGTAGGCCCAGCTTCCTTCGACGTGGCCGATGGCTCCGTTCCTGAAGCGCAGGGTGATGAGCACATGGTCGTAGGGCTCGACGCCGGCGAACGTGAGACCACGGGCAAAGACCCGCTCCACGTCTCCAAAGCACCAGTGGGCATAATCGAGGTCGTGGATGCTGACGTCCATGATCACGCCGCCACTCTGTTCAAAGTCAGCGAACCAGGTCCGATGGCCGGGGTCGGGAGGAGCGCCGCCCCGGACGGCGCGGATGAAGCCAGGCTGGCCCAGTGCGCCGCTATCCAGGACAGCTTTGGCCTGGGAGAACTGGCGGAAGAAACGCACCACCTGGGCCACAAACAGCCGCACGCCAGCGGCCTGGCAGGCCGCGACCATCTCTTTGGCCTCGTCCAGGCAGCGGGCCAGCGGCTTTTCGCAGACGATGTCCTTGCCCGCGGCGGCGGCGGCCAGGACAGGCATCCTGTGGTGAGGTGTGGGCGAGCAGACGTCTACCATGTCCACGGCGGATAGCAGGTCGTCCAGGCCGTCAAAAGCCCGCCCGCCGAACTCGGCTACAGCCTCGGCCGCCATCTCTGGCGCGGTGTCGTAGAATCCGGCCAGCTCGACAGGCAGTTGCTTCCATCGCGCGGCGTGCCAGGTGCCGATCAGCCCGGCACCGACGATGCCGACTCTTCTCATACGATCTCCTCAGTCACAGCGGGTATATTCTGAGACTGCGGACCCCACGGTGGGAGTCCGCAGTCTCATCTTGCTATGCAGCGTGTTCCAAGCTACGCCGGGATCCGGATCACTGGTTGCATGGGTAGAGCGTGCCGTCCAGGATCATCATGACGGTGAAGGAATCGGCGTAGGGGCTGTTGGCGTAGATGGGATCGTCGTCCGGCAGCCAGCCACAGGTGTGTAGGCCGTCCATGGCCGGGTTGTTGCCGTAGCGCTCCCACAGGGGGATGACGGGCAACAACTCGTTGAAGGCCTTGGTGGTCTCGCCCACCATCGCCTTCTGGGCGTCAACGTCCAGGCCGACCGTCATGTTGTCGATGTTGGGCTCAAACTCGAACTCACCGCAGCAGTCGGTGGTTTGCACCAGCGGGAAGCTCATGCCTGGCCCCTGAGTCGTCACGTCCAACATGGCCGGGCCTTTGACCGCCTCCTGGTTATAGCTGTACAGGTCCGCGACGAAGCTGAAGTGCGGGTGCGGGTTGCCGGAGCCCCAGGCGCGGATGGCCAACTCGAAGTTGCCCTGGTGGACCTCGATGGGGTGCTGGCGGAACTCGACGCCGCGGAAGGCGGTCGGGATGCCGAAGTCGGTGAGTTGCTCGGCCAGGTTCTCGGCCGCAGCCGACCAGTCGGCGTACTCGGCCGGGGCGATCAGCTCATACTCCATGCGCTCACCGGTGTCGGTCACCCACACACCATCGTCGCCCTTGGTGAAGCCCAATTCCTCCAGCATCGTAGTGGCCTTGTCGCGATCGAAGTCGTAGGTGTCGAGCGCGTCGAGGTCATCCACCCACAGGGGGACGATGTTGTCGCTGAAGCCGGCCATGTATTCCACCGCTACGCCCGACTCGCCCAGGGAGACAGTGCCGTTCTCGTTGCGGTCAATCGCGTAGGCCAGGGCCTGGCGGAACTCCTTCACCTCGAAGGGGTGGATCGTCTGGTTGAAGAACAGCGCCGGGCCGGAGTAGATGGGTGGGCGGATGATGCGCACACCGGAGTCAGCGAAGGCCTTCTCCGTGGCCGGCGGGAAGCCGTGGGTGGCATAGTCCACCTGCTGGGCCAGGACGATCGGCGTCACGGTGGGCGTCTCGCCGTTGTAGGAGTAGACCAGGTCGAACTTGACCGTGTCGGCCAGCCAGGAGGACTCGTTCTTGACCAGGGTCAGGCGGGCCTCGTTGATGCTGTCCACGTCCATGTTGTACGGACCGGTGGCATTGTAGCCGTCGGGCCGATACTCGTTGAACTCCTGCAGCAGGGCGTTCCACTCGTCTGATTCGGTGTCCAGGCCCTGGTCCACCAACTCCTGCAGCTTTTCGGCCCACTCCCCAAAGGTGGCGCGGTCCACGATGTACTCGTTGCGGATGACGTAGCGCTCGACGACGGTGGAGGGCTCGGCCATGTGGAAGACGACGGTGTAGTCATCCACGACCTCGACCTTGTCCAGGAAGCGCCATACGGTGCCCTTGGCCAGGCGGCGGCACATGAAGGTGACCCACACGTCTTCGGCGGTGAAGTCGTCGCCGTTGGACCACTTGACCCCCTCCCGCAGGTTGACGGTCAGCGTAGCCTCGTCGGCGTCGATCTTCCAATCGGTGGCCAGCAGCGGCATCCAGGAGCCGTCGGCCCAATAGTACATGGCCAATGGCGGTTGGAACAGCGCGCGGTAGATGCCGATGACGATGCCGTTGGTGGCGAACGGGTTGAAGTGGCCCACTGGCGGTACCTGGAACGGATAAGCGGCCGCGAAGACGCCAGGGCCGGTAGGTGCAGCGGTCACCTCGACCGGCACTTCTACCTCCACTTCCCTCGTCACCTCAACCTCGACCTCGACCGGCACCTCAACCTCGACCGTTTTTTCGATTTCCTCGACGATCACCTCGGGCGTAGGTTGCGCACAACTGGCCGCGAACGAGAGGACTAATACTGCGCTCAGAGCAGTCAAGAGCCAATGTCGCTCGTTCATTGTTTGTTCCTCCTTTTGCTGTGTACTTGCAAGGTCTGTGTGCTTGAAAGGTTACGTGTGCCACAATCACTGGAACCACTAATCGTTCATACACACCTCCTCGAAGACTGAGACCGGATTGCCAACCGCCGGCAGCACACTCTTGAGACCGGCCAAGTGTGATGCGCAGCCTTCAGCGCGAGAATCGCCGCACGAGCAGGGTGATGAGCACGATGAAGACCAGTCCAATCGACAGCGTGACTCCTGCGACGACGAACTCGGCGCTGCCCGGCTCCAGGAAGAACATCAGCGCGGCCGACACCAGGGTGATGTAGAAGGCGATTCTGAAGGCCATCTGCCCCAACCGAGGGCTGATCACCGTCGCACCCCCATGTTGCGTACAGCGGCGTGGCAGGCGACGTACCGGCCATCGCCCACCGGCGTCAGCGTCGGTCGCTCTACGTCACACAACCCCTCCTCAAAGCAGGGGCACCGAGGGTGAAAGCGGCAGCCGGACGGTAGGTCGAGCAGGCTGGGAATGTCTTGACCGCGAAGCGTCACCGATTCTTTGTGCCGGGTCAGTTCCGGGTCGGCCTCCGGTACGGCGGCCAGCAGAGCCTGGGTGTAGGGATGTTGCGGGTCGTTGATCAACTGTGGCGTGGACGCAACCTCGACCAGGCTCCCCACGTACATCACGGCGATTCGCCCCTCCCACGCGAAATACTTGGCCAGCGCCAGGTCGTGGGTGATGAACAGGAAGGTAACGCCCAGTTTCTCCTTCAAGCGGGAGAGCATGTTGAGCAGGCTAACGCGGATGGAGACGTCCACCATCGAGACGGCCTCGTCGGCGACGATGAAGCTGGGATTGACGGTGAGGGCGCGGGCCACGGACACCCGCTGGCGCTGGCCGCCGCTCAACTGGTGGGGGAACTTGGTCAGGAAATCCTCCACCGGCGTCAGGTCCACGATCTCAAGCAGCTCGACGACGCGATCCCGCGCCTGCCTCCGGTTGGCGGCGAAGCCGTGGCGGAGCAGCGGGGCGCTCAGGATCTTGTGAACGATGTGCGAGGGGTTCAGAGAGGCGTAAGGGTCCTGGTGAATGATCTGCACGCCCAGCCGGTACTCCCTGAAGTGATCCTTGTCCCGTGTCTGCACGTCCCGTCCCCGGTACAAGACCTGCCCGGACGAGGGCTTGAGCAAGCCGGCGAGCATTTTGCCGGTGGTCGTCTTGCCACAGCCGCTCTCGCCCACCAGGCAGAGAACCTGGCCCTCCTGAATGCCCAGCGATACGTCCTCGACCGCGGTCACCCTTTCCTGGCGGGAGCCGAAGGTACGCGTCAGATTTCGCGCTTCGATCAGGTACTCTGCCATCATGTATCTCCTGCCCGGGAGTTGCTATGCTGCTCCCACATCGCGTCCGCGTCCCGCCGAACGCGATCCGGGTAGAAGCAAGCCACGGTGTGATCCTCCCCGTAGTAGGGCACGAGCGTGGGCTCCTCTTCCCGGCACCGGCCTGTGGCGTAGGGACAGCGAATGTGGAACTTGCATCCAGGGGGCAGGTCAATCAAGTCGGGTGGCGAGCCGGGTATCGAGGCCAGGTCCTTGAATTCACCGGTGACGGTGGGCACGGCTCTGATCAAGCCCAACGTGTAGGGATGCGCCGGGCGGTAGAAGATGTCATTGACGGGGCCAAGCTCCACGATGGCGCCGGCGTACATGGTGGCCACCCGGTCGGCCAACTCGGCAGCGATGGATAGGTCGTGGGATATGAACATCATCGAGAAGCCCAACTCTGCTTTCAGGCGTTTCAGCAGGTCCAGAATAGTGCGCTGGGTCAGGATATCCAGCGCCGTCGTCGGCTCGTCGAGTATGATGATCTGGGGGTCTAGCAAGAGGCTCATAGCCAGCAATACCCGTTGCCGCATGCCGCCGCTAAGTTCGTGCGGATAGGCGTCAATGACCCGCTCGGGTTCAAGCTGCACGTAGCGCAGCAGGTCCAGTGCCCGCTGGCGCACCGCTGCCCTGGGCATCCGGTTGTGGGCGCGCACCGTGTCGTACATCTGATCCCAGATGCGCAACACCGGGTTGAGCGCATTGAGCGCCGACTGGAAGACCATCGCGCACTCACGCCAGCGAAAGTGACGCATCTCCCTTTCGTCCAGCGCGAGCACGTGAGACACCCGATTGTCACGGCGGTACGTGATCTCACCCTGACGGATGGAGGCCGTCTTGACCAGCAGGCGGATCAGTGACAACCCGAGCGTCGTCTTGCCGCAGCCGCTTTCGCCGATGAGGGCCAGGCTCTCCTGCGGTCGCAGGTCGAAATCCACGCCGCGCACGGCCTTGACCATACCGCGCTCGCCCACGTACTCAACCCATAGATCTCGCACAGAGAGAGGTGCTTCTGCTGTTCTGTGTGCCGTCCCAACCTGATTGTGTGTCTTGCCCATTGCCGTCTATCTCCCGGCGCGCAGTCTCGGGTTGAATATCTCCTCCAGCGAGCGGCTCATCCAAACGATGGACAACTGGAACAGGGCGATGGCGGCGACCGGCGCCATGATGAAGTAGATACTGTCCTTGAAGAAGATAGCCCCCTGGGTCCAGGCCAGGTTGATCATCACCCCCCAGTTGCGGGTGAGCGGCACCAGGCCCAGGAAGACGAGGCCCACCTGGGCATAGATGGCCGCTGTCATAGCCAGCGTGAAATTGATGGCGATATAGGCCACCATATTGGGTAGAATCTCGGAGAAGATGATGTGTCGCAGCCCCAAATCGAGAGCCACGGCCGCCTCTACGTAATCTCGCTCCTTGATGGAGTAGACCTGGGCGCGAATCGCCCGGTAGAGCCCCGCCCACGACAGGACGGCCAGGATCAAGGCCAATGTCACCGTCTCTTTCAACTGAATCATACCGGCCAGCACGGCCAGGAGCGGGAAGCGGGGAATGGTGAGCCAGATGTCGGCCAGGGCTGTCAGGAACGAGTCGAGCGGACCGCCGATCACGGCGCTCAACGCGCCCAGCGTCACGCCGATGAAGGTCGCGATCGCCCCGGTCAGGAAAGCCATAATCAGGATGTCGGCCCCACCGTGGACGATCTGGGCCCAGATGTCCTTGCCCTGGCTGTCGGTGCCCAGGGGATGCTCGCGGGAAGGCAGCTCATAGATCTTGGAAATATCCTTGGTCGCCTCCGGCACGAAGCGGGGCATGACAAAGGCCAGGATGATGAAACCGACGATCATCAGCGTGCCGACGAAGCCCACCTTGTTGCGCGTCAGATTGCGCACGAAGATGCGGAGCGAATAGAGGAACTCGGCCAGCCGGCTGGGCCCCGTGCGTTCAGTACCTGTCGTCGCCGTCATGTCACTCACCTCCACCGATACGAATGCGGGGATCCAGCCAGCCATAGACGTAATCGGCCAACAGGTTGGACAGGATCACCGAGGTGGTGATGGTCAGGAAAATGCCCTGCATCAGCGGGTAGTCGCGGGTGTTGATCGCCTCCCGCAGGCGATAGCCGATGCCCTGGTAGACGAAGATGAACTCGATGAGGATCGAGCCACCGACGACGAAACCGATGCTGATCGCCAACTGGGCGATGAGGGGCAGTGAGGCGTTGCGGCCCACGTAGGCAGTGGTGATGCGTCTTTCCGGCAGCCCCCGCGCCCGGGCCACGATGACGTAGTCCTCGCCCAGTGTGCTGATGGTGTTGCTTTTCATGGTCAACACCCAACCGCCGATGGTAGCCAGCACGTAGGTGGCGATGGGCAGCGACGCGTGGAAGAAAATGTCCTTGATGAAGACCCACGTGAAGCCTGGCTGGATGCCCGGCGTGAACGATCCGCGCATCTGATGGATGGGCACCAACTCCCAACGCACGCCCAGGTAGACCAGCAGGAGAATGCCGATGATGTAGCTCGGGATCGAACTCAACAGGGAACCCGTCCCGGACACAATCGGTTCCCAGAAAGAGTCGCGGTAATAGGCCGCAAGCATGCCCAGGGTCATGCCTAGCGTGAAACTGATCAGGAGCCCTGCCCCCACGCTGAAAACGGTCCAGGGCAGGAACTTGGCGATGATTAGGGTGACGGGTGTCCCCGGCGAGCGGAGCGATGTGCCCATATCACCCTGGAACAGGTTGATCATGTAGTCAAAATACTGCTTGTACAGCGGCGCGTCCAGGTCTATGGCAAAGAGCGAGGCGGCCTGGTCGCTGGCCTCGGCATAGGTTAGGCTGTATTGCACCACCAGTTCGTTGATATACACGTCGATCGGGTTGGAGGGCATCAGGCGGACGAGGAAAAAGACCAGGGTGGTGACGAACCAGATGGTGAAGAACGCCCGGGCCATCCTCCTTAGCAGGAAGTTTGAGCTAATGCGCCTGATGAAGCGCACGATGGGGGATCGCCGTGGGACGGCCTTGGTGGCGGCAGTGGTACCGCCCATAGGTTGCCTCCTTCAATCCTTATCGAAATGATGTCTAGAAGACCCCTAACTCGCCCTTCAACACCTGGGCAACTGCGCCCAACACGCTGACGTCCGAATCCAGGCTAGCTGGCAGAATCTCCGTCTCCTCCGTTAGGATTGGCAACGTATGCTTGTTGACGGTGCGCCGGAGGCTATCGAGCAACGGCTCTCCCAACTCTGACACACTGCCCCCGACGATGACGCGCTGGGGGTTGACCGTACTGACGATGACGGACACCACCAGCCCTAGATAATACCCCGCCTCCTGGGCCAGGGCTACTGTCGTGGGATCACCGGATTGGACCGCCTGTTGAACGTCTTCAAAGGTGAGACCGTTGGAGGCCAGCGCACTCAGTGCCGATTCGGGATGCGCCGCTGCCGCCTCCTGGGCCCGTCGGACCAACGCCCACCCGCTGGCCACCGCTTCCAGGCACCCGCGCCGACCGCACACACAGGGCACGTCGTTATCGGCGACCGGCATATGGCCGATCTCGCCAGCTCCTCCCCCAGCGCCGTGATAGATCTCACCGTCTATGACGATCCCGGCGCCGATACCGCTAACGCCCACCATGATGACGACCATGTTGTCTATCCCGTCCCCGGCGCCGAAAATCCGTTCGCCCAGGGCGGCCAGCTTGGTGTCGTTGTCCAGGTAGATGGGGACGTCGTCGTCGCAATGGGGAGCCAGACGTTCGACCAGTGGTAGATCTCGCCAGTTCAGGTAGGCTGTGTAGCGGACGATGCCATTGAGTGGGTCTACCACTCCCGGCACGCTGACGCCGATGCCCAGCAGCGGCCTGGTGGCCTGGGCGCACAGGTTGTCCAACACGCGGGTCAGTCCCGCCACCACGTGCGCCGTGTCAGCGGTGATATGCGATGCGCGGGCCAGGATGCGTCCTCTCAGGTCGGTCACGGTGCCGATTATCCTGCGTCCGCTCAGGTGGAGACCGATGACCTGGTAAGTGTCGTCGGTGAAGCTCAGGATGGTGGGGGGTTTTCCGCCGCGGCTCTCTCCTGGTCCCTCTTCTTGCACGAGTCCAGACTCAAGCAGTTCGCCCACGATCTGCGAGACGGTAGGGCGAGTCAGGCCGGTTTCTTCCGCGATCGCCACCCGGCTGAGGGCTCGGCCGTTATAGATGGCTCCGAGTACCAGGCGTCGATTGTGTTCCTTTAGTTGCTGCGCGGTCGCCTTTTGCACGATATCCCACCCTCAACGTCGCGTGCAATGTGTATGTACGAGCCACTTTGATAGTTTACTTAACTAACAAACAGTATACCACACAAATACAGCGTTTGTCAAGAAACTCGTATGACAAGTGGGGACGATTCCTTTAGGATGAAGCGGTCTTGGTCTGGGCCTGGGCGATGGTGAGGATTCCGAGCAACTGCCTGTACCAGGGGGGCTCTACGTCGTTCTCCGGCGCGTACTTGACCCCCAGTTCATCGAGTCGCAGCAGGAAGGTGGCCAACCGGCTCTGAAAGTCTCTGAAGTCTCTCTTCTCCCTGGCTGTCCACCCTGTTTCCGCGAAAGCGGTCAGCCTCGGGTAGGTCTGATAGTCAAGCCGTGCCCTGCTCGGCACGTACTCTGTCCACATCGGCGACTCGAGGCCGAGGACGTGCCGCGCGTCTTGCGCGTCCAGCTCGGGGAACACGGGCTCGTAGTTGTAGACCTTGCTCAAGGGCGTCAGGCTGTAGCTGTGATCGAGGTACGTGAGCAGGAATGGGGACATGACCACGTCTCGACCACGCTGAATGGCTTCCACAACCGCCTTGCGCTTCCCAATCCAATACTGTAGCACGGCGCTCTTCACGAGGCCCTCCTGCAGGATCTCGTTCCAGCCCATCGCTCTGCGCCCGTGAGCGTCCAGGTAGGCGGCCATCCGATTGGTGAAATAGACTTGAAGTTCGTGTGCGTGTTTCAGTCCCTCCTGCTCGATTCGCGCCTGACAATCGGGGCATCTCTTCCACCGGGCTTTTGGGGCTTCGTCGCCGCCTATGTGGATAACGGGCGATGGAAACAGGGCCATGACCTCATCCAGCACGTTGTGAAGAAACGTGAACACCTGCTCTTTGCCCGCACAGTAGATGTCCCGCTTGGGACCAAAGCGACAAGACACCTCGAAAGGGCCACCGGTGCAACTGAGTTCTGGATAGGCTGCGAGTGCAGCCAGGGAGTGCCCCGGCATCTCGATCTCGGGCACGATGGTGATATGCCGTTCGGCGGCGTAGGCAACGATCTCCTTGATGTCCTCTTGCGTGTAGTAACCGCTGTGCGGCACGCCGTCGTGCTTGCCGAACCACTTCCTGGCCGTGCCGCTGCGCGTCGAGCCGATCTCGATCAGCCGGGGATACCGCTTGATCTCAATGCGCCATCCCTGGTCCTCTGTCAGGTGCCAGTGTAGGACGTTCAGCTTTTGCAGCGCCAAGAGGTCCAGCGTGCGCAACATGGTTTCCTTGCCGTGGAAGTGCCGCCCCTCGTCCATCATGTACCCCCGCCATTGGAATCGGGGTGCGTCCTTGACCACGACACAGGGAACCTGCCACACCACGTTGGGGGCGAAGGCGGGGCTCTCTATCTCCACCGGCAGCAGCTGCCTGAGCGTTTGGATGCCGTGGAAGACGCCGGCGGGTTCGGGAGCTTCGACGGCGACGGCCTCGGGAGATACCGTCAGCGTATACCCTTCCCGGCCACGGACCTCCCGGTCTCCACCGATTTTCAGGCGGATGGCGTCGGCTTGCTCCGATTCTCCCGTTCGGATGGGCAACGTGAATCCGGTGGGCGGAGCAACGAGATCTCGCAAGTAGGCTGCATTCTGCTGATTGTCTGCATCGGCAACGATCGCCGTCTCAGCAGAAAGCACGAACCTGCCTGCCCTCTCCTCAATCTCAAGGGGAAGCGGAATGACGGATAGGGTGTTGGATTCTGAGTGCATTTCCGGCTCCTTACTGGGTTTTCGCTACCGAGTAGTCGCCCTACTCTATCAGCGCATACATGGTGATGATGTACATCACAGTGCAGACTCCGCGCACGATGTCCCGGTCACGCTCGTCCAGTCTGAAGGGTCCTTTCTTCATCTTGTTCGTCCTCCCAAAACAGTTGATCCAGGGTTCTGTCCAACGCTTTGGCTACTCGTATACACAGGTTCAAGGTGGGGTTATAGCCTCCCTTTTCAATGAGCCCGATGGTCTGCCGGGTCACATCGACCTTGTCAGCAAGCTCCTGTTGGGTGAGGTTCTTCTCTATCCTAGCCAGCCTTAGCTTCATTCTCGCCGGTGCCTTCATAGATATCATTATAACATATAGATTGCATAATGTCAAGTAAATATTTCTTTATGACATATATAGCTAACATACACGAAGGCCAGTTTTTCTATCCCGACCGGCAGCAACTGTTTGAGCGTTTGAATGGCGTGGAGAACGGGGACCGCGCCCCTACCCCGCTGCGAACGGATGGCGCCGGTGGCCGGGGAGGGGGCGTCAGGCCAGCTCGGCGATTAGCTTGCCCAGCCGCTGTGTGGCCTGCTCTGCGGCGTCTGACCAGTTCGCCGCGCTGAGGCGGATGAAGTTGTGATACTGGTCCGTGGCGGAGAAGACGTAGCCCGGCGTGATCGCGATCCCTGCTCTCAGGGCGCGTTTGTACAGTTCCAGCGAGTCGACGGCCTCGGGTAGTTGGACCCACAACACGAACCCGCCGCTGGGACGCGTCAGCCGGGTCCCCTTGGGGAAGAAGCGCCGCACCGCCTGGGACATGGATGCCACCCGGCGGGCGTACGCGCGTCGCGCCCGGCGCAGGTACGGGTCGTAGCTGCCCCCGGCCATGAACTCGGCGATGGTGTGCTCGAACAGGGTGGGGGCCGCCAGGCTCGACGTGTACTTGAGCCACCTGATCGCCGACTTGTACCGGCCGGGCACCACCCAGCCCACGCGGTAGCCCGGGCACAGGCTCTTCGAGAAGGACGAGCACAGCATCACCGTCCCCTTGCGATCGTAGGCTTTGGCCACCGATGGACGACGCTCGTCGAAGTAGATCTCTCCGAAGATGTCGTTCTCGATCAGCGGGATGTCGTGGGCGGCCAGCAGCTCGACCAGCTTCCTCTTGTTGTCGTCGGGGATGCAACTGCCCAGCGGGTTGTTGAAGTTGGAGATGACCATGCAGGCGCTCACTGCGTTGTTCTCGACGGCGAAGCGCAGCGCGCTCAGGCTGATCCCGTCACGCGGATGCGTGGGGATCTCCAATGCGCGCAAGCCCAAGACGTCCAGGCACTGCAGGGCGTCGAAACAGATGGGGGACTCGATGGCCACCGTGTCCCCCGGCCCGCAGACCGCGCGCAGGCACAGGCTGATCGCCTCCGAGCACCCGGACGTGATCAGGATGTCGTCGGGTGCCAGGCTGCAGCCCGCCATCAGGGCGCGCCGGGCGATCTGGACGCGCAGGGCCTCGCATCCCGGCACGTAGTCGTACAGGCCGCCTGCGTCACCCATGCGACGGGCCACCGAGGCCAGGCGGCGGTTGAGCCGCTGGGTCGCCGCGATCTCCGGGTTGGGGTGGGCGACGCCCAACTGGATCAGGTCGGGGTTGTGGGCGTCGATCAGCGACACCCGGGTGACCAATTCGCGCACACTGACGTTGGCGGGGTCGAGTTCCGGCGAGGACATCTCGGGCTCCGGCAGGACGTTCGGGAGGTTGGTACGGACGTAGAAACCCGAGCGGGGCCTGGACTCGACCAGCCCCCGCGCCTCCAGCAGGTAGTACGCCTGCAGCACGGTCGTCACGCTGACGTGTCGCTGGCGGCTCATCTGGCGCACAGATAGCACGCGATCGCCCGGCTGAAGTGCACCGCACTCGATCAGGTGGGCGATGTCGTTCGCTACGCGCTCGTACTTGTAGGCCTTGGAGGAATCGCTCACGTCCCCGATTATACTCCCTGTGAACGCGCTTCACAAGGTACAGTTGGGCGCGGATACAAGCAGTACAGTTTATCGAAACAAACAACTGTTATGGTAACAACTGGTGTGCTCTGGCTCTGTTATTATAGCCCTTTGTGGTGTATCCTGTCATCATAGAGCCCGGCTGGTACGGAATGGGCCTTTGATGGGACAGGAGGTGCAACATGTCTGCTATATGCGGTGCCGAGAGGGTGATAGACTGCACGCGGCCCCCGATGGCCGAAGTGTGCAACGTCGCGGGCCCCGCTACCGAGGTAGAACTGCTCGCTGGCGGCCTGTGGCACATGCGGGGCGACCAACGCTGGAGAGTGATCATCTGCGTGCGAGGGATGGTCTGGGTCACGCAGGAACGCGATCTGCAGGACTACGTGTTGGAGGCCGGGCAGGCGTTCATCGTGACGCAGCCTGGACAGGTCTTGGTGCAAGCGCTTGAGACTGCCTGCTTCCAGGTCACGTCCGCCGCAGCGGTGGCCCCCTACGCGGGCCGGTACCCGATCTTCTCATAGCGGCGCGGGTTCAGCCACTGGCCCGGCCGGCTGCCCGGCGGGCCGACAATCGGATATCCCCTCAGAGTCTGGCTGAGATCGGTGGGTCGCCGGGCGGTCGTGGCGATCGTTCGGCCCCCCATAGACCTTGGCCAGACTCGTTTTTCATCAGGTGATTTGAGATAGCCCACATTTGACCCTTTGCGGATTATTGCTTATAATCGCCGCAAACGACTGCACAAACGATTATCCAGGTGAGTTCGATGGCTGCCGTCAACTCTCTAGGGGCGGGTGCCTGCATCCGCTTCGTCGCCGCTGAGCACAGCTTGAGCCACGCGCTGCCGCTGACCGCATAGGAGGTCCCTGTCGTGGTCTGTGCCTGGCAACTGCCGGGAGTGCCCACCGGCATGGTTGTCACCGACGACGTAAGAAGTGGCTACAGGCCACGGAGCACCTGATCCGAAGTCGAAATCGTCGGTTGCGACAACTCCTCTCTCCTCTTTCACCTGAACCGGCTTGATTCCCATGGCATATCCCCGGCGCGAGCCGGGGGTTATGGCCATGAAGACGTCGCAGCGGGGGATGGAGGACGACAGATCGCCCTCGACGATACGATTTCTGTTGAAGAGGCCGATGGCCTGCGACTCGACTTGAGGATTGAGATCAGAGGCCTGGATTTGCATGAAAACGGACCGATGAATACGCGGGTGAGATCGAAAGGAAAGCAAATAGACGAGCGATGAGAACCTCCGTTCAATACGTTCCCGGCGAGACCCTCTTCCACCGTCTCGACCCACGCTCCAAGATCGTGTTCACGTTGGCTATGACTGGGCTCATTTTCGTCATCCAGAACCTGTGGGTGGCCGGGGCGGTGTTGCTCACCCTGGTTGGCTTCTGGTCTCTGGCGCGTCTGCCGGTGTCTGTCCTCGCGCAATTGGGCAAGGCTACGATTGGGATCATCGGCTTTCTGTTCGTTGTGCAGGCCCTGCTCTACCCCGGAGAGACCGTCTTGATACAGCCCGTCATTCCGCACTGTGTGCCGGTCGTCGGTGGCATAGGCCGGGTCACGATGGAGGGTATCCTGTTCGCGCTGCTGCTCTCGCTGCGCCTGCTGGCGATGATCACCGTGCTACCACTGATTAGCATGACTACACCGATGCACCTGTTCACGCTGGGCCTGGTGCGCCTGGGTCTACCCTATCGCCTGGCCTATACGATGACCACGGCACTCAACCTGATCCCCATATTGCAGGCCGAGGCCAACGTCATCGTTGACGCGCAGCGGTTGCGCGCTTTCCAGGTCTTCGAGAAAGGGAGGTTTCTGGAGAAACTGCGCGCGTACCCCTCGTTGGTCACGCCGCTGATCATCGGCGCCATGCGACGCGCCCAGCTGGTCGCCGTGGCTATGGACTCGCGGGCCTTCGGGGCCAGCGAGAATCGGACGTACATCCAGGACATCCGCATGCGGTTCGCGGATTGGGCCTTCCTCGCCTTCTCCGCGCTGTACGTCGGAGCGGCGAGCGCTGCGAACTATCTCGCCTGACGTCCCAGACGAGACCGCTCAGGTACAAGGAGCTACTGGTGGCCCAACGAGAACCGCTCATCACCTTCGACGACGTTTCCTACCGCTATCTGGGCAGCAAGCGCTACGTCCTCCAACACCTCAACCTCGCGATCCACGGGGGCGAGTTCGTCACCGTGCTTGGAGAAAACGGCGCGGGCAAGTCCACGTTCTGCCAGACGCTCAACGGCGTGATCCCTCTCTCGCGCGGCGGGCGTATGCGGGGATGCATCCGCGTCGATGGGCGGGACACGCAGAAGTGCACGGTCGCAGATCTGGCGCAGAAGGTCGGGATCGTGCTGGAGGACCCGGAGGCGCAGCTCTTCACCACCAGCGTGCTGAGTGAGGTGGCCTTCGGGCCGGAGAACCTGGGCGTCGACCCGGAGGAGATCCTGCGCCGCGCGCGGTGGGCGCTGGAGGTGGTGCGACTGAGCGGCTACGAGGACCACCCGCCCACCGCGCTGTCCGGCGGCCAGAAGCAGCGCCTGGCCATCGCGGCCGCGTTGACCATGCAACCCGATATCCTGGTGTTGGACGAGGCCACGTCGCAGCTCGACCCGGTGGGCACGGTGGAGGTCTTCTCGGTGGTGCGTGAGTTGAACCAACGGTATGGGATGACCATCGTCATGGCCACCAACAAGGGCGAGGAAGTGGCGCAGTTCTGCGACCGCGTGTTGGTGCTGCACAAAGGCGAACTGGTGGGGCAGGGGACCCCGCGGGAGATCTTCGCCGACCCCGCTCTGTTCGAGCAGGTCGTGATCCGCGCGCCGCAGGTGTGTCAACTGGCGCACTACCTGGCGGAGCGAGCGTTGCCCCTGGCCGATCTGCCGATCACGCTGGACGAGGGCAAGAGAGAGGTCGTGCAGTTGATGGCAGGTGCGCCCGCCCCGGGCCCGTCTCAGGAGGAGACGGAGCCGGTGGCCTCATCCCCGCCGTCACCCAGCGGGGCGACCGGCTGCGCTGCAGGTGGCGCATGGAACAGCCGCGAAGTGGCTGTCCTGGTCGATGACCTGGCCTACGTCTATGAGCCGCAGGGCGTCGGGGCGCTCAAGGGCGTGAGCTTCGCCGTCCGGCGGGGCGAGTTCGTCAGCATCATCGGTCAGAACGGGGCGGGCAAGACGACCTTGCTTAAGCACGTCGTCGGGCTGTTGCTGCCGACGGAGGGCCGGGTGATCGTGGACGGGGTGGACACCCGCCAGACGACCGTGGCCGAGCTGACCACCCGCGTCGGCTTCGTATCGCAGAACCCCGACCAGCAGTTGTTCGCCCAGACGGTGGAGGAGGAGGTGGCTTTCGGGCCGCGCAACCTGGGACTGGGCGAGGATGAGGTCAAGGAGCGCGTCGACCTAGGCCTCCGGATGGCCGGGCTGGAGGCGTTCCGCCAGGAGTTCCCGCCCGCGCTGGCCAAGGGCGATCGGGCCAAGGTGGTGATGGCCTCGGTGCTGGCCATGCAGCCCAGGATCATCATCCTCGACGAACCGACGACGGGGCAGGACTACAGGGGCAGCCACCAGATCATGCAGATCGCGCAGCGGCTTCACGCGGAAGGATGCACGGTGCTGGTGGTCACGCACGACATGGCGCTCGTCGCCGAATACGCGGCGCGCACCATCGTGCTCGGCCAGGGGGAGATCCTGCTGGACGACACGACGGCGAGGGTCTTCGCGCAGCCGGAGGTCCTGCGGCGGACGCAGGTCACGCCGCCCCAGATCACCCAACTGGCGCAGGCGTTGCCCCGCGAACTGGGACTGCCGGGCAACGCGCTTACGGTGCAGCAACTGGGTCAACCCATCGTACGGCGTGCCCGCGGCGAGCCCGCCAGTGCCGCCGCGCCCGGCTAGCACACAGAGCGAGTTGCGAGGCGAACTCGCCCCACTCAGAAGGAGGCGACACAGAGAAGAAGACACAGACGCACGGACACACGTGATTACGGATCCCATTGACCTATCCGACAACAAACGAGGAGTAAGCAGAATGAATAAGCGTAACGCACTCTTGTCTACACACCCGGCCGTTATCGCCGTCTGGGCAGCCCTGATCGCCGTCGTGACGCTGGTGCCCGCGTTCCCGATCATCGGGACCGGGGCCACGTTCAGCGTCAGCGCCGCGCTGGTCCCCCTGGCGGGGATTCTCTTTGGGCCGATCCCCGGCGCGATCTGCGCCGCCATCGGCGCGTTCATCGGCCAACTCATCGCCCCGCACACGGTGTTCTTCGGCCCGCTGACCTTCCTCATCCCGACGTTGAACGCCCTGTGCGCAGGCTTCGCCATGAGGAAGAAGTGGTACGTACCCCTGGCGGTGACCGTGTTATTCTCGGCGGCCTGGTTCATCTTCCCGCTGGGCCGCGCCGCCTGGTTCCAACCCATCATCTGGTCGCTGGGCGTGATCGCCAGCCTGGTCGGTTGGTTCGTGGCCTCCGACTGGATCGGCTCCGACAACCGCGCGCAGGTGTTTGTCGGCGTCTTCCTGGCGGCCCTGTCCGGCACCATCGTCGATCACAGCTTCGGCTCCACGTGGGCGCTCGTCATGTTCCAGCTCCCGCGCGAGGTCTGGCTCGCCGTGTTGGCGCTGGCTCCGGTGGAACGGTTGCTGTTCAGCCTGGGTGCGGCCATCGTCGGCACGCCGCTGTTGATCGGCCTGCCCAAGATCGGCGTATTCGTCG
>CAZYSK010000048.1:0-44420 GCA_964649415.1 uncultured Anaerolineales bacterium | reverse complement strand
GGAGGTGCGCCAGAAGTACGTGGACCAGGTGCCGATGAAGCGCGGCTGCACCTACGAGGACGTGTGCAACGCGGTCGTGTTCCTGGCGTCGGACCAGGCGAGCTATATGACCGGCCAGGCGATCAACGTGACCGGCGGGCAGGAGATGCGGTAGCGGCAAGCGGCGGTGAACGGCGTCTAGTCTGGGTGAAAGAAGTCTCTGGTGAGCTGAGGGCTTTAGCCTTTCTTTCGGCTGCCTTTAGGAATATGTCGACACAGGCGTGATAGAATAGAGGTTGGTTCCCGGAATGTGTAGCATCCCGGGATGAACTACTCCAGTCTTGACGCTTTGATTCTGTGTCGTTGTTCTTATAGGCATTAGGCAGGGAGGCAGATTGATGGAGACCCCTGAGCTCACCGACTCACCCATCGATCAAGGGCGCGCGTTGGTGCGCGCGATTGAGGCGCTTGGCATCGTCGAGATGAGCGACCCCTTCGAGCGAGCGGTGGCCGAGTTGTTCCAGGCGGCCTGCGAGCGCAGGCTGTTGGACATCCTGGATACCGCGCCACAGTGTGTCACAGAGGATATACTGAGCGCGTCAGCGAACGGCAGACCGTGCCACGCGGCCGTAAGTGGATGACAAGTTGGGACGCGGATGAACACTGATTCACACGGGTGTTAATCCGTGTTCATCCGCGTTCTACATCGAATTGCCAGGTTACCCCTTCTAGCTCAGAACCCGCGCGAAGTCCGCTGGCGCTACCCCCGGGCTCTCGATCCCATGCTCGGCGTAGAAGGCCGCGACGACCTGCTCCACCTGCTCGACCGGCACGTCGACCAGCGCCGTCTCCAGATCCCCCAGGCGCTCGGCCGGGTAGAAGTAGAAATCGCCGGACAGTGCCGCGTAGCGGATGACGCCCTCCTCGACCTGGATGGTGGCGCGGATCAGGCCGCCGGGGGCCTTGTGCACTTTGTGCTTGACCTCGACTCCCGCGCGGATCGTGACCTGACGGCCCTCGAAGCGGCGTCCCCGCTTGAACAGCCACTCGTCGGTGAGGAACTGCACGGCTAGCTCGTCTGTCTTGGCGCGCCATGCTTCGTCCACCTCCGTCTGCGCCTCCAGCGGCCCGAGCATCTCTGCGAACTTGTCCGCCATCAGTGTCCACAGTTCATCGGTCGGTGGCACGTTCTCGATCTCTCGTTTGATGGTGGAGAGGTTCTCGTAGATGGTCTTGTAGACCTTGTCGCGGAACTTCTCGTCGGGCACTCGAAGCACGCGGGTCATCATCTTGTAGTCGAAGTCCACGATTAGGTTGCCGACGAAGATGATGTAGTCGCCGATATCGGCCGCGCCGGTGCCGGAGACCTTGCGGTGGTTGGCCACGATGTCGTTGACGGGCTTGTACTCGGCCGGGATGCCCAGCGCCCGGTAGGCCTCAATGGGAGGCTGGAGGAACTTGCGATAGAAGGCCTCCTTGCCAGGCGGGGCCAGTGGGTTGTCCTTGTGGATGATGAGCTGCCAGAATAGCTGCGCGCCATCCAGGTAGACCGCGCCACCACCGACCTCGCGACGGAAGACGGGGATGTCGTGCTCCCGGCAGTAGGCCACGTCCACTTCCTGCTCCACGTCCTGATGGTAGCCGATGCAGACGTAGGGGGAGCCGGGGGAAAGCAGGATCAGCCCTTCGCGATCCAGGCGAGGCAGGGCATGGTACAGCAGTTGGGAGTCCTGCCAGGATACGGTGCCGAGACGGTAAAGTTTCATTTCCTGGAATCCTCCTTGACAAGGGTAGGATGCCGCAGCGGGCGCGGAAACCGCGCCCCTACACGTTGCAGACGGATGGCGGCGACCACAGCGGGCGCGGGAACCACGCCCCTACACGTTATGGACGGATGGCAGCGACCACAGCAGGCGCGGCTGCCACGCTGCTACGAACAGGGTTGGCGATGGCAAGCGCAGAGCGAGGGACAAAAGACGACGGGCAACCTAGCACAGCTGAACAGGCGCGCAAACCGCGCCCCCGCTCAGCCGGACGGGGTTGCCCGTCGCCAGGTTGTAGACTGTGGTGCACCACAGTCGGGAACTTGCCCAGCTAGCCCAGGATCTCCTGGTACTTCTCCGCCTCCTCCTCGATGAAAGCCTTGAATTCAGGCGAATCGGCCTTCATCAGGTTGTCCAGTTCGGCGGCGTCAGCCATGTCAACCTTGACCAGCCAGCCAGTCTCGAATGGGGACTCGTTGACCAGCGTGGGCTCCCATTCCAGTTCCTCGTTGATCTCGGCGATCTTTCCGCTGACCGTGGCGGCGATGCGCCCTACCCACTTGCCCGATTCCATGGACATGAAGGTCTGCCCCTGTTCGACGTCCCGCCCGGCGCGGGGCGCTTCGACGAAGACGATCTCCTGGGCGATTGCCTGGCCAAACTCGGTCATGCCCTGCTTGACGCTGTCTCCCTCCACCTGAGCCCAACAGTGGAGCTTATCGTAGTACAGACCATCAGGGAACTCAAAGCCAGCGATTTGCATGATTGCGCCTCCTTAATGGGTATCTGTCTGAGTGGGAACAACACAACAAAGAGCGCCGCTGTGTTGCGCAACGGTGCTCCCTGCATCAGACCCTAAAGGTTTTCCGAAACCTTTAGGGTCTATAGTACGGTCTACAGCGATGGGTACGCCATCGAAGCACAGTTCATCCGGTCTGTGATGCAATCACTCAAGCGGTCGGTTCGATTTGGTTCAGACGCTGCACCAGGCGCGCCTTTCGCCGGGCCGCGTTGTTCTTGTGAATGATGCCCTTCTGGGCAGCCTTGTCCAGCACGCTGATTGCCACGCGCACGGCCTCACGAGCTTCGTCAACGTGCCCCTCGTCCATCAATCGCCGCGCCTTCTTGACTGCGGTGCGGGCCTTTGTGACGTATACCCGGTTGCGAACGCGCTTGCGTTCTGAACTGCGCAGGTGCTTGATTGCTGATTTCGTATTGGCCAATCCGTCCTCCCTCTGACTCACAGACTATAGTGAGTGCTATTCTACAATAACTCAGTCAATTTGTAAAGCGTGCGTATCTGGTCTATAATCGCCGGTGGGATGTTTGACCGGAAGGAGAGGGTCGATGGGCGACTCTGAAGGTGCGCACGCAGATGCGGATCGCGGGACGGCGGCCGAGGATGTGCCGGGCAGGGCTCACGCCGAACGCAATGCAGGTGTGCCCGTTGAGAGAATCGAGTGGATGGCGGAGCGGGTGCGCTGCCTCGTGCGGCGCTCGCTGCCAGCCGACGAACAGGTGCAGGCTGAGTTGCGTGCCGTGATCGTGGAACTGGCCGCGCGCCAGGCCCAGGTGGCGGAGTGGGTGGCTTGCCACCACCGGTTGCACGAGGTGCTGCTCGCCTTCTCTCCGTTCCATGCCCGGCTCGCTTCGATTGGGCAAGGCGGCCTTGACGCGGCTGAACTTCAGGCGCTGCTGCAGAACTGGCGACTGTGCCAGGATACGATAGACAGGCTGGTAGACTTCGCCGAGGGTGTTGATCACATCGGCAGCCCCTTCCGCCGAGAGGGCCGTGAACTGCGTGGGGAGCGCTGGGCGGTGGACGTCGTCGCCATGCAACTCCTGTTTGAGGACGTCCTGAAGGAAGAACGCCCCAGTCCTGGAGACCTGCGCGAGTTAGCCGGCGAGTTCAGCAGCTTGTGTCATCGCCACCTGGCGCTGGCCGATCGAGAACTCCGCGCGGCTATGGATGAACTACAGCGCTTATCCGCCTGTCTAGTGGGGGAGATGGCATGAGTGACGTGACTGGCGCCCTGCAAGAACAGCACCGGCGGCACGTGAGCCGGATGAAACGCGGCCCGGTGGATGAGGGCTTCGTCGACGAGGTTCACGCACTGATCGCGAAGTTGCAGGAGGCCGGCGCTATCGTCGCCGATCCGGCCGAGCGCAGTCAAGTGCGGGCGCTGTTGCGCTTCTGGGGCCACGTCGTCTATGATCAGACGGGTGTCTATCCCGACACGACGTTGCAGCCGCTCGACCCGGGCAGAGTGCCTGCGCTCGAGGGGGAGGAGCCGTCCCGCCGCCGGTGGCCGTCTCTCGTGTGGATGCTCGTCGGTGGGGCGGCAGCGGCCATTATCGCAGCCGGGCTGGTCCTCGTTGGCTGGTTTTCCTTGCCCCGCGACACTGCCGTGGAGACGCCCACGCTGATCCCGACACCGACGCCCTTGCCATTTGTGAGTCGCGTTGCGGTGGGGATGGGTCTGGGCGAGGACGGCGGGTTGGAGTCGGCCACCGACACGTTCTGCCTGGGGGTTGCCGACGTCGTCGCTGAGGTCGCGCTGGAGGGCGTCGAGCCGGAGGCCTTGTGGCGCTGGGAGGTGCAGCGCGCGGGCGAGGTCGTTGCTGCTTCGGCGGCGACGCCATGGGGAGAGGATGAGCGTCACGTCGTCCGCCCCCTGCAGGCGCGCTCCGAGGGCGTGGAGCCAGGCCGGTACGAGTTGCTGATTTACGCGGGCGAGCACGTCGTGGGTGCGCACTCCTTTCGGGTGCTGGACGTCACACCGGGTCTGTCCAATCTGCAGGTGGCGGACGTGCCTGAGTCGTCCGGGGAAGCGCCGGGCGGGCCGGGTGAGCGTGTGTTTGAGCCGGGCGTGCGGGTGATCTACCTGAGCTACGATTACGAGGGGTTCTGCCCGGGGCTGGGTATCTCACACGTGCTGTCCCACGAGGGAGAGCCGCTCCGGGAGAGCGTAGGCGGGTGGAGCGGTGCCCCCCAGGGACGGGCGCAGGTCGCTTTCCAGGCCCCGGCCGGCGGTCCATTCTCCTTGGGCAGCTACGAGGTCACGGTGACCGGATTGGGCCAGGAACCGGCTCGCGTGGCGTTCAGGATTGGAGAGGTCGAACAGGTGGTCTCAGAGGAGGTATCCCCTGCCTTTGGCGACATCGCCATCGCCCTGGGCGTGCAGCCCGATGGCACGCCGACGCTCGATGTGCCGGACGGCGGTTTCGATTGGAACACGAAGGTCGTCTACGCAGTCTTTGAATACGAGGGAATGACGGATAGCCTTCCCTGGTCAGCGCTCTGGATGCGCAACGGCGAGGAGATAGCGCGGCAGGAGAGGCTCTGGGATATGGAGACTGCGGGAACGGCAGGCACGCACTGGATCGCCCGGTACGATGAGCTTGGACAGGTGCTTCCCGGCGGGAGCTACAGCGTGACCGTTTACATCGAGAACGTCGCGCAGCGCACGGCCAGCTTCGACATCCGCTACTACGTGCCGCCAGAATAGAGCCGGTGGCCCTTTGAGTCTCTGTCGTCGTGGCCTTGACAGTCAGGGTTAGTATGTTATCATAGTGTTAACGCCCAAGCCGGCTAGGCGGTCGCGTCCCGGTAGCGGGGCGAGGAAAGTCCGGGCTCCAAAGGGCACGGTGCTGGGTAACACCCAGGCGGGGTAACCCGATGGAAAAGGGCCACAGAAAAGCATACAGCCGGGGCAGCGGGTGTCTCTGAACGCCTGATTGCCCCGGTGATGGTGAAAAGGTGGTGTAAGAGACCACCGGCGCTCGTGGTGACACGGGCGGCCAGGCAACCCCCACCGGGAGCAAGGCCAAGCAGGGGCGATGCCCGTTTCGGCGGGCACGGGGCGGCCCGTCCCGTCCGAGCCCTGGGTAGGCCGCTAGAGGCGGCGGGTAACCGCCACCCCAGATAGATGATCGCCGTCCCGACCTTTGGCCGGGATTACAGAACCCGGCTTATCGGCCGGCTTGGGCACCTCAAGCAAGGGCGCGGTTACCGCGTCCCTACTTATGACCCAGTTTTGACAGAGATGGTGGTTTGAGTTATCATTGCCCCAGTTCAGGCCCAATCGACGGATTCAGGGATCACACTGCCTTGGCCCACGCGCTCCACGTCACCCAGTGGGGCGATGGACGCAAGGCGTGTTTTGCCACCACGGTACGTGGTGGCGTTGCGGCATGACGGCGATTCGTGTCTCGCGCAACGGGACACATAGCGAAATGCTGGACTAGGAGGAACCCAACCTGATGGCAAAGTCGCAAGTGCAACGAGTCGTTTTTCAGCCTGCTGCTTACAAGGGTATGCAGAGGGGCATTCACCAGATGGTGGCGTCGGTCCGTCCAACTCTGGGACCACTTCCGCGTATCGTCGCGATTGAGCGCCTGGTCAGTGACAAAGGGCCGGAGATCCTCGACGATGGCGGCGTGATCGTCCGGCGCATCCTTCAACTGCAGGATCGCGACGAGGATATGGGCGCGATGTTCGTCCGCCACATGTTGTGGCATCTGCACGAGCGGGTCGGCGATGGCACGGCGACGGCGGCCGTGGTGTTCCAGTCGGTCTATGACCAGGGCGTGCGCTACCTCGTCTCCGGCGGCAATGCCATGCAGATGCGCCGCTACCTCGAAAAGGGCATGCGGGTGATCCACGACGACTTGGCCGGCATGGCCACGCACGTGGACGGGAAGGAGAAGCTCGCCCAGATCGCTGAGTCCATCTGCTACGATCCCCCTCTGGCCAAGATGCTGGGCGAGATCTTCAGCATCATCGGCGAGCACGGACGGCTCGACGTTCGGTCTGGTCGGGGCCGGGAACTGGAACGGGAGTACGTGGAGGGCATGTACTGGAAGGGGGGCGTGTTCTCCCGGCAGATGATTCTGGACCGCGCGAAGCTCAGGACGGAGATGGAGAATGCCGCGATTCTGATCGGTGACCTCGATATCGAGGACCCACGGCAACTGGCGCAATTGCTGAACAAGCTGGTGCGCGCCAACATCCGTTCGCTGGTGATCATGGCGCGCAAGCTCTCCGATGATTGCTCCGCTGTTTTGCTGACTGCGAGCAGGGACCCGGCCAAATTCCAGGCCATCGCCGTGAAGGTGCCTGCGTCGACGGTCAGCGACCGTGCCGCCGCGCTCGAGGATCTGGCCGCGCTCACCGGGGGGCATCCGGCCATCGGTGCGGCGGGCGCTTCACTCAGCCGGGTGGAGCCCCAGGATCTGGGACGTGCGCGCAGGGTCTGGGCCGACCGTACATATCTAGGCATCGTTGGTGGCAAGGGTGACCCGCGCGCGTTGCGCGCTCACATCGCCACCCTACGCGCTGCCTTCGATCGGGCTGATGATCCGGGTGATCGTAGGAAACTCCGGGAACGGATTGGCAAGCTCATGGGAGGCTCGGCGACGCTTTGGGTAGGCGGTGTGACAGAGATAGAAATCGAGAGGCGCAAGGAGCTGGCAGAACGAACGGCCGATGCGCTACGCGGTGCGATTGTGGAGGGTGTGCTGCCTGGCGGCGGAGCGTCGCTATTGGCCTGTCGCCCGGCGTTGCGGCAGATGGCGGATCAAAGCTCGGATCCGGACGAGCGCGCCGCCTATCGTATCCTGGTCAGGGCGCTAGAAGAACCGATCCGCACGATCCTCACGAATGCAGGGCACGATGCCAGCGAGGTGATGGCAGAGATCAAGCGGGCGGACGCGGGTCATGGATTCGACGTGCGGTCCGGGCAGGTCGTTGACGTGGCGCAGGCGGGCATCCTTGACTCGGCCAGCGTGCAGCAGGAGGCCGTGCGCAGCGCTGTCGCGGGCGCTGCGCTCGCACTGACCATTGACGTCCTGGTCCATCACACGGATTTCGATGCACAGCCCTCGATGGGGACGGGATAATCGAACGGGAGACGACGATGGTAGACAACGTGAGCGAAGAAACTCAAACTCAAGACCTGGTGTACGCTCTTGCCGCGTCACCCGGCTTTGCGCAGGATGGCGTCTGTTTTGCTGCCCGTGGATCGGGTCTGTACCGCTCTGATGATGGGGGGACCACCTGGCATCCCGCGTATGGCTCGCTGAATACCGAGGGGGCGCTCGCGACGACGGCGGTGCTCGTCTCGCCCGAGTTCGAGTCGGACCAGAGCGTGTTTGCCGGCGTACATGGCGGTATTCTGCGCTCGGTGGACGGTGGGGAGACCTGGAACGCGGCTATCTTGCGTTCACCTCCGCCGATCATCTCGACCCTGGCCGTGTCGCCGGACTTCGTCCGCGACGGGACGCTGTTCGCCGGGACGGTGGAGGATGGCGTGTTCCGCTCCGCGGACCGGGGAAGCCGCTGGTCTGCCTGGAACTTCGGCCTGCTTGACCTGAGTGTCATTTCCTTGGCTATCTCGCCGAGGTTCGCCGCTGATGAGACGCTTTTCGCGGGCACGGAGACAGGCATTTTCCGCAGCACGAACGGCGGTCGCGCCTGGCGGGAGGTGAGCTTCCCCACCGAGTTTGCGCCCGTGCTTAGCCTGGTTCTATCTCCCAACTACGAGAGCGATGGTGTGCTGTTTGCCGGCACAGAATCCTGTGGGCTCTTCCGTTCGGATGACCGGGGAGACACCTGGACCCGTCCGGGTGAGGATGTCGTCGACGACATCGTGAACGCTATCGTTCTGTCTCCGGCGTTTCCCGCCAGTCCGGATGTCCTGGTGATGCTGAGCACAGCGCTCCTGATTTCGCGCGACGGTGGCCAATCGTGGTCGGATTGGGGAAGCGGTCCGATCAGTGAGGGGGGGGATGATCGTGCCCTGGCCTCCATCTTGGCCCCGCAGGGCCTTGACACAGGCGCACCGTTGCTGGTCGGTCTTGTGGAGGGTGGCGTCCTGCGGCTATAGCCGGATGGGTAGGGGCAGGTCTTGTGCCTGGCCCTCTTAAGGTGTGCGGCTACCGCGCCCTTGCACGCAAGTACATTTGTACTATAGACACCCTGTGCTGTCTATGGTATCATAAGTTTGGTTCTAGGTACAGAGTTGTTGAGGGGCCTGGTTGGGTTACTCGAGATCCCGCCGGCCCACTGCCTCATCGCGATTGGTGAATCGCGGCTATTGATGGACGTGCTACCACCTGCTCTCTTCATCGTTCTGGCCCTGGTCGCTTTTGGCGTTGCCGGGGCGTTGCTCGTTTGGGTGATTGGGTACGTCCGAAGTGGCGCCCGGCGGCGTGCAGACGAAGGGGCGGCGAGTGCAACGGCTCGAGCGGAGCCGGGGGCTGCCGCCCGGCCAGGAGATGGTGAACTCCTGTGCGTCTCTCGCACGAAGAGAGGCCGGCTGGACGTTATCGTGCAGGGCCGGCACTATCGGCATCTAAGAGAGATCAGCGATCCGCAGGTGGGGCAGGAGACGGTGTCGGCCATCAATGCCGTGATGGCGTTTGCCGAGGGCTGGCTTCCTGAATCGCGACAGAATCCGCCGCATTCGGACGAAGACGCGGCGGTGCGGCCTGTCTCCGATGGGCGGGGTCTGCTCAGGGAGCCCGAGCAGCGCGATCCGCCCCCTGTGAGCACGTCATCCGGTCTGTTTGGGCGGCCGAGGCGACGCAGGTCGCCTGCCACGCGGCAATTGCTGCTCACCCCGGCGGACGAGATCGACCAGTTGGTCCAGGATCGGCTGGCGCAGCGACCGGAGTTTGGGGGGCAGCAAGTCCGTCTGGCCACAGGCGACGACGGGGGTATCCGCTTCCACGTGGGGGGGAGGGCCTTCGCTGCTGTGGACGAGATTCCAGATCCCGACTTGCAGGCGCTCATCCGGGATGCCATTCGCGAATGGGGAGACGGGTGAGGAGAGCACGGCGTGAAGAAACAGGCCGCCACCTGGGTGTTCCAGGCGGCGGCTTGCTGCTTTGTGCCCTGCGGGCCTGCTAGTGCGACTTGAGACTGCAGGTGGCGCACGAAGCCGAGGGCGTGCAGGAACCGCACGACGACCCCGCTCCTGCGATCACCCCTTGATCTCCGATGGCCGAAAACAGCGAAATCATGCGGCCCGTTTTCTCACTGCCACACTTGGGGCAGGCGATCAGCGTGTCGGCGTCCGAAATCGAGCGCAGCGCGTCGAAACGTGTGTCGCACTCGGTGCATTTGTACTCGTACAGCGGCATAACCCTCACCTCACCTTCCTCTTTCGCGAGCTTGCGGGTCTATTGTACCGCCCTTCAGGTGCATCGTCAAGTGACCACGTGTAAAGGGCAGGCACAAGACCTGCCCCTACTCTGCTGGATGAACAGAGGGCAGGCACAGGACCTGCCCCTACTCCGTCAATCCACCAACTTACCAATCTACCAATCTACCAATCTACCAGTTTCCCAACCTACCAACCTACCAACCCACCAACCCACCAATCACTGGATAAGCCCCAGCGCCTGGCCCACCTGGGCGAAGGCGGCCAACACCTGGTCAAGGTGCTCGTCGGAGTGGGTGGCCATGTAGCTCGTGCGCAGCAGCGCCGACCCGGGCGGTACCGCTGGCGAGATCACCGGATTGCTGTACACGCCTGCCTCGTAGAGAGCGCGCCATGCCATAAACGTGTCCCTGTCCTCGCCGATGATGACGGGCACGATCGGGGTCGCGCTGGTGCCGACGTTGAAACCCAACTGGCGGAATCCGGCCTGCATGCGCTTCCCAATCTGATTGACGCGGGCGATCCGCTCTGGCTCCTCCTGCATCACCTCCAACGCTGCCAGTGCAGCCGCCGCGTTGGACGGGGGCGTGCTGGCGCTGAATATGAGGGAACGGGCGTGATGCTGGACGTAGTGGATCACGTCGGCTGCACCGGCGATGAACCCTCCTAGGCTGGCAAAGGACTTGCTGAACGTGCCCATCGTCAGGTCCACTTCATCGGTGACGCCGAAGTGGGCGGCCGTGCCTCGTCCGCCGCCCAACACGCCGACGGAGTGGGCGTCGTCCACCATCAGCCGCGCGCCATACTTGTGGCACAGTGGTACGATCTCCGGCAGGGGCGCGATGTCGCCGCCCATGCTGAAGACACCGTCCACGACCACCAGCTTGCCCGTGTCCTCCGGCAGCCCTGCCAGGACGCGCTCCAGGTGGGCCAGGTCGTTGTGGCGAAAGCGGCGCATCTCGCCGTAGGCCAGCCGGCAACCATCCACGATGCTGGCGTGATCGTCTTTGTCGGTGATGACGAAGTCGCCACGGCCTACCAGCGCCGAGATGGTGCCCACGTTGGTTTGGTAGCCGGTGGAGAATACCAACGCCGCCTCAGTGCCTATGAACTTGGCCAATCGCCGCTCCAACTCGAGGTGCAGCTCGAGCGTGCCGTTGAGAAAGCGGGACCCCGTGCAACTGGTCCCGTAGCGTTGCGTCGCCTCGATGGCGGCCTGGCGTACCTTGGGGTGCGTGGTCAACCCCAGGTAGTTGTTGGAGCCGATCATGATCAGGCGATGGTCTCCGACGGTGACCTCCGTGCCCTCGCTGTCGGTGAGGGGGATGAAGTAGGGATAGAGGCCGGACGCCTGAGCCTCCTTCGCCTGGGTGTAGGCCCAGCACTTGTCGAATAAGTCCATTCCAACTCCTCCTTGGGATGCGGATTGCTCCAATCCGGTGGATTCCGGTTCGCGCGGTTTGCGCTATTCCATACAACACGGTATGATAGTGAAAGTTTCTGGGAGCCGATGGACCAGTGTGGCCCGTGCGGCTCTGCTTTGTGCAACCCCTCGGATCACGGAACAGGTGGCGGGACCCAATGCCCGGATTGGGCTGCGCGGCGACAGCCACTGGAACGTGCAGGTCAAGACCTGACAGGTTCTGGATACCGGTTTTCGTCGTACGGATGAATCTCGATACGCATCGGAACAGGAGGCATGAGAGAACACTATGAAGCTTATCACGTTCACGACTGGAACTGACGCCCGTCTCGGCGCGGTACAGGACGATCGGGTGATTGACCTGGCGGTGGCCAGCGACGGCCGCCTGCCGTCCGACATGCTGAGCTTCCTCCAGCGTGGGGAAGGAGCCATGCAACTGGGCCGAGAACTGGCGCACGATGCGGCGGATGGTTCCAATCCGACAAACGCAGTGGCCACGGTTCCGCTATCGGAGGTCCGGTTGATGGCGCCGGTACCTAACCCGTCCAAGGTCGTCGCCATTGGCCTGAACTACATGGATCATTGCCGGGAGCAGAACATCGAGCCGCCCGAAGCGCCGATCTTGTTTGCCAAGTTCCCCTCATCCGTGGTCGGGCCGGGCGATGCCATTCGCTGGGACCCGGCGCTCACCAGCCGGGTGGACTACGAGGTCGAGTTGGCTGTGGTCATAGGCCGCACCGCTCGACGCGTCCCGGCCGCCGATGCCCTCGACTACGTGGCCGGTTACACCGTGTGCAACGACGTGAGCGCCAGGGACCTGCAGTTCGGCGACAAACAGTGGGTGCGGGGCAAATCGCTGGATACCTTCTGCCCACTGGGGCCCTGGCTGGTCACCCGGGACGAGATCCCCGATCCGCAGGATCTGCGCTTGCGCTGCACGGTCAATGGCGACTGTCTACAGGACTCCACGACCGCCGAGATGATCTGGGGCGTGCGCCAACTGATCGAGACCATCAGCCAGGCGTGCTCCCTGTTCCCGGGTGACGTGATCGCCACGGGCACGCCCCACGGCGTGGGGGTCTTTCGCTCCCCGCAGGTGTTCCTGAGGGACGGCGACGTGGTGACTGTGGAGGTAGAGCGGATCGGGCAACTGACCAATCACTGTGTCGAGGAGCATGCGTGAGTCGGGCGGAGTTTAGGACGTCCGATTCTGTCTGGTGTAGGGGCAGGCCTTGCGCCTGCCCCTTTGTGGGCTTGCGCTTGTCCTCTTGTAGGATAGGGAGGGGGTACATTTCATGGAAACTTGTACGTTTCGTCTCGATGGCCGCACTGCCGTCGTGACAGGAGCCGGGAGAGGCATGGGGCGTGCGTTTGCCATCGCTCTGGCGCACGCGGGGGCTGACGTGGCCGTCACAGATCTGCCCGGCACAGAAAGCGCCGCTGAGGAGACAGCGGCGGAAGTTCGGGCGACCGGTCGCCGGGCGCTGACGGTGCCCCTCGACGTGACGCAGGTGCCCTCCATCCACGCGATGGTCGAGCGGATCACGGATGAGTGGGGCCACATCGATATCCTGGTCAACAACGCGGGCATCAATATCCGCCAGTATGCCGTTGACGTGACCGAGGAGGCCTGGGATCAGGTCGTGGACACGGACCTGAAGGGCGTCATGTTCTGCTCGCAGGCGGTGGGGCGGCATATGATCGAGCGAGCTGGGGATGGGCAGCGTGGCCGGCAGTCTCAGGGCAAGATCATCAACGTCGCCTCCCAGATCGGCCTGGTGGGCTACTATCAGCGCATCGCTTACTGCGCGGCCAAGGCAGGCGTCGTCAACCTGACACGCGTGCTGGCACTGGAATGGGCGGCGCACGGGATCAACGTGAACGCCATCGCGCCCACCTTCGTGCGGACGCCCCTCGTCGCGGCGCTTCTCGAGGATCAGGCCGTCCGCGAGGAGGTGGTGCGCCGGATCCCCCTCGGGCGGGTGGCCGAGCCGGAGGACGTGGTCGGGTCGGTGGTGTTCCTGGCCAGCCCGGCGTCGGATTTCATCACCGGGCACACGCTCTTGGTAGACGGCGGGTGGACCGCGATCTAGGAGAAGCGAATGGTTGCAGCAGATGAGCTATATCAATTGCGTCTCAAGGCGGCCAGGCTGCGGCTGCAGATCGTCGCTATGATGGGACCAGACAAGACGCACCACTTTGGCGGTTCGCTGTCGGCGGCCGACATCGTCGCAGCGCTCTATTTCTACAAGATGCGCTACGATCCCAAGAACCCGGATTGGCCGGGACGGGATCGTTTCCTGATGAGCAAGGGCCACTCGGTGCCTGCGCAGTACGCGGCGCTCGGGATGCTGGGCGTCCTGCCATTGGAGGAACTGCCCACGCTGAAGTTCCTCGGCAGCCGTCTCCAGGGGCATCCGGCTATGCGCGAGACGCCGGGCATCGAGGGATGCACGGGCGCGTTGGGCGAGGGCCTGTCCTACGCCAACGGCATGGCGTTGGCCAGCCGTGTCCTGGGCATCTCGTACAATGTGTACTGCCTGCTGGGCGATGGCGAGCTGCAGGAGGGACAGGTCTGGGAGGCGGTGATGACGGCGGCCAAGCAGTGCCTGGGGAACGTGGTGGCCATCGTCGATCGGAACGGCTTGAAGGCGATGGATGAGACGGCCTGTGGCAAGCTGCTGGACCCGCTGGCGGAGCGGTGGGCCGCCTTCGGCTGGGCCGCCGTGGAGATCGACGGGCACGACATGCGCGCGATCTGTGACGCGCTGGACTGGGCGGATGCGCAGGACCAGCAACCCAGCGTCATCGTCGCCAACACGGTCAAAGGGAAAGGCATCTCGTTCATCGAGGGCCAACCGCAGTTTCACAACGCGTCCCTTGATGAGGGGCAATTCGGGCGTGCGATGGGCGAGTTGGAGCGCGCATTGGGAGCGATAGAGGAGGAGAGACGATGACGCGGACATCGAGCCAGCAAGATGCTGTGCGCAAGGCGCCCTCTCATGCGGTGGGGGGCGGTCCACGGGTTGAGCGCTCGCGGCCGTTGACCCAGACGCGTGACGCCTTCGGCGAGGCGCTGCTCGAACTCGGCGCACAGCGCCAGGAGGTCGTCGTGCTCGACGCGGACCTATACAAGTCCACTCGTACCGTCCGCTTCCGCGATGCCTTCCCTCAGCGCTTCCTTGACGTCGGCATCTCGGAGGCCGACATGGTGAGCACGGCCGCGGGGATGGCGGCCTCGGGACTGATCCCCTTCTGCAACAGCTTTGCCATGTTCATCACCGGCGTGTGCTATATGCCGGTCCGCACCCAGATCGCCTATCCTTCGCTGCCGGTGAAGCTGGTGGGATCCAGCGCCGGTCTGACCCAGGGGCCTGACGGCGCTAGCCACCAGTCTCTGGAGGACGTCTCCATCATGCGGGGCTTACCTAACATGGCCGTCATCTCGCCAGCAGACGCTTTCGAGACGCGCCAGGCCACGTTCGCCATCGCCGATTGGCCTGGCCCGGTCTACATGCGCCTGGGCCGTTACCCTGTGCCCTGCCTGCTAGACGATGGGTATCGGTTCGAGATCGGCAAGGCGAGGACGCTCCGCGAGGGTGGCGACGTGGCCATCTTCGCCACCGGGCACATGGTGTGCAAGGCGTTGGACGCAGCAGAGTCCCTGGCAAAGGATCGCATCGAAGCCCAGGTGGTCAACGTGTCGACGATCAAGCCGCTGGATGAGGAGATGGTGCGTCGCGTGGCGGGCGACGTGCCGTTGCTGGTGAGCGTCGAGGAGCACAGTATCATCGGCGGGCTGGGGAGCGCCATCGCGGAGTGTGTGGCGGGTTGTTCCAACCCGGCGGACTGTTCCAGTCCGGCGGAGATCGCGAGGCGCGCGCCTCTGCTGCGCCTGGGCGTGCGTGACGTGTTCGGTGAATCGGGGCTGGCGGACGAACTGCTGGAGAAGCATCGCCTCACCGGCCCGCTGATCGCGGAGGACATCCGCCGCGCGTTGCATTGAGTTATACGTGATCAGAAACCAGGTTTCTCGGAAGAAACCTGGTTTCGTACAGCACTACAGGAGGACTGATATGTCGAAGCCTAGAATCGGATTCGTTGGCCTCGGGATCATGGGGCGTCCCATGGTCAAGCACCTGCTGGACGCCGGCTACGAGCTGGTTGTCCACGACCTGAACCGCGAGCCGGTGCAGGAACTGGTGTCGCTTGGCGCGGAGGAGGCCTTCTCACCCAAGGAGGTCGCCCAAGGCGGCCAGGTTATCATCACCATGTTGCCCGATTCCCCTGACGTGCAACTCGTCGCCCTGGGCCGCGATGGCCTCATCGAGGGGGTGAGCGCGGGGGACATCTACGTGGACATGAGCACGATCGCCCCCAGTGTGGCCGTTGAGGTGGCCGAGGCGATGGCCGAAAAGGGCGTGAGATGCCTGGACGCGCCAGTGAGCGGCGGGGACGTGGGGGCCATCAACGCCACGCTGTCCATCATGGTCGGCGGGGAAGCGGACACGTTCAACGACGTGATGCCGATCTTCGAGGTGATGGGCAAGACCATCACGCTGTGCGGTCCCAACGGCGCTGGCCAGACGGTGAAGGCGTGCAATCAGATCCAGGTAGCGCTCAACATCGTGGGGATGGCCGAGGCCCTGGTGCTGGGGGCGAAGGCAGGCGTGGACCCGGCTATCGTCCACCAGGTGTTGAGCGGTGGCTACGCCCAGTCGCGGGTGTCGGACGTGCGCGGGCCGCGCGTGATCCAGGGCGATTTCCAGCCCGGTTTCAAGGCCAGGTTCCACTTCAAGGACCTGAACATCATCATGAAGACGGGCAACGACTACGGCGTGCCGCTGCCAGTGACCAGCCTGGTGCACGAGCTGTTCGCGGCCATGCTGGCCGCGGGGCGGGGTGACATGGACCACTCGGGCGTCGTCACCGTGCTGGAGGACCTGGCGAAGGTGCAGGCGCGGACGAAGGCATAGGCGCGTCTCCATCCGTGGACAACACAAGACGTCGAGCGTCGCGGACCGCGGGCATCCCTGCCCGCACCTGTGTGCAACTCCAAGACGTGGCCGTGCACCTGCATCCCCAGGACAACGTGGCCATCGCCAAGATCGCCCTGCAGGCGGGCGTGGTGCTGGAGATCGAGCGGCCCGCCGGCACGACCGGCCGCCCCGGCCCGCGTGCGCGGGTGCGCGTGCGCCAGCCCATCCCCAGCGGGCACAAGATCGCCCTGCGCGAGATCGCGGCGGATGAGCCGGTGCGGCGCTACGGCCAGTTGATCGGCTTTGCCAGCCGGGCGATATCGCCCGGCGAGCACGTGCACACGCACAACCTGGGCGTGCAGGACTTCGCCCGGGCGCTGGATTCCGGCGCGGGCGTGCGGCCGGTGGTGCCCGTGCCGGAGCGCGAGCGCCGGACCTTCATGGGCTACAGGCGGGCCGACGGGCGTGTGGGGACGCGCAACGTCGTCGCCGTGATCTCCAGCGTCAATTGCTCGGCCCACGCGGCGCTGGAGATCGCCCACGCCTTCGCACCGGAACGGCTGGCCCCCTACCGCAACGTGGACGGCGTGGTCGCGTTCGTCCATCAATCCGGCTGCTCGAGCCGCATCGGCAGCCCGGACTACGTGTTTCTCCAACGCACGCTGGCCGGCGTCGCCCGCCATCCAAACGTGGGTGCCTGTGTGCTCGTGGGTCTGGGGTGCGAGGTCAACCAGATCGGCACGCTGGTCGAGACGTATGACCTGTGTCACTGCGGGAACGCCCCGCCGGGGTGCCCGCCGGCGCTGCTGATCCAGGAGTTGGGCGGCATCCGCAAGACGGTGGAGGCCGGCATCGCGACCGTGGAGGGGTTGTTGCCCACGGTCAACGCGACCGTCCGCAGCGCGCAGCCCGTGTCCGAGTTGGTGGTCGCGCTGCAGTGCGGTGGCAGCGACGGCTGGTCCGGCGTGACGGCTAACCCGGCCATAGGACTGGTGGCGGACGAGGTGGTGCGGCAGGGGGGCACCGTGCTCCTGGCGGAGACGCCGGAGATCTACGGCGCTGAGCACCTGCTGGCGCGCCGGGCCGTGAGCCAGGAGCTCGTCGAGGCGCTGATGGCGCACGTGCGCTGGTGGGAGGCGCACACGCAACGGCTGGGGATCCGCATGGACAACAATCCCAGCCCGGGGAACAAGGCCGGTGGGCTGACGACCATCTATGAGAAATCGGTGGGTGCCGTGGCCAAGGGCGGCAGCACGCCGCTCACCGGCGTCTACGACTACGCCGAGCCGGTGACTGCTCGTGGTCTGACCTTCATGAACTCACCGGGCAACGACTGGATCTCGGTGACCGGCCAGGTAGGCGGTGGCTGCAATCTGGTGCTCTTCAGCACGGGGCGTGGATCGGTCTTCGGTTCCAGGCTAGCGCCCTGTATCAAGGTCAGCAGCAACTCAGACACCTACCGGCGCATGGTTGACGACATGGACGTGAACGCCAGCGCGGTCCTGGAGGGGACGGCGCTGGGCGACGTGGCCGCGGAGTTGCTCGACCGGGTGGTCGCGGTAGCCTCGGGCCAACCGTCCAAGAGCGAAGCGCAGGGCGTGGGCGAGTCCGAGTTCTGCCCGTGGGGGCTGGGAGGCACCCTGTAGGAATGAGCAAATTAGAAAATGAACAAATGACAAATGGGCAGATCGGTGAGTCGGCAAATCGGGCTACATGTAGCCGAGCATCCTGAGCCTGGCCATGGTTTTCTCTTTGTCCTGTCGCCTGCCGGCGCGCTCCTCCGTGTTTTCTAAGTCCTGCTCCCAGGCGGGGACGTCGCTGGTCTTCAGGCTGGTCGTCTTAGCGCCCAGGGAACGATAGCCCTGTTCGTAGAGGGGGCAATAGGGGATATCGAAATACAGGGTGGTGTCCCAGACGTCCCGCTCCGTGAAGTGCAGGATCGGACGGTAGCGGGCATGCGCGGGGACCAACTCGGCAGCCTCCACGGTATCGCAGTATGCGTCGTCTCGTCGCGCCGCGTGTTCGTCCCATCGCAGGCCCTGGAAGACCGCCTGGACGTCATTGTCCTCGACATAGGTGTTGAACACGACCGTCTTCATCAGGTGGTTGCCCACATATGATTCGGCCTCAAACGGAAAGCGCTCCAGGTCGAAGCCAATCCGCGCGATCTCCTGCCGGTTTCTCTCGTTCAGGTCGGCCACGCGCAAGTCGGCCCCGAGTTGGTGCCCGGCCGCCCTGAGCACGTCCTCGTTTCGGCCCCAATCGAGCTCGAGTTGCCACTCCTGGGCGTAGTGCTTGAGAAGCGCGTCGATCTCCTCGAACGCGTCACCTTCGTCAATCGTGAAGGCCCTGGGCAATGGCAGGTCGTTCTCCCGGCAGAACTGCTTGCAGATCCACAGGGTCAGGGTGCTGTCTTTCCCGCCCGACCATATCAGGCGCATGTCGTGCACGTCGAACCTGTCGTAGGCCGTCTGAAAGACCTGTTTCGATCTCTCTATCTTCTGCTTGATCTCTTCAATCCGTGTCATCGTCAGTGTCGTCTTGGGCATTTGTTTCCTCCGTGGTTGCTACCTAGGGGATCACGTGGGGATACAGAGACTCACAGAGGCAGACCCTTGCCTCTTCCTCTCTTCTCTCTGTGAGACTCTGTGGATCGCTCTGTGAAGCTCTGTGTAATGATTGGCCAAGTAGTGGCCCTCCGTATGCGTCGCTATCTTGGCTCCCGGCCGATCCGGGGTCTCAGTTTCCCCTTCATCTCCTCCGCCAGCGGCGAGGTGTCCACGATGTTGGTCTGTTCTCCAGGGTCGGCGTGCAGGTCGTACATCTCCCAGCGCTCGCCTTCCTCGCGGTACATGATCTTGACGTCTCCCTCGCGGTAGAAGTAGGCCGGCTTGTCTGTGGGCTGTATCCGGTGCGTCAGCTTACCGATGGCCTCGCCGTAGCATCCGCCCTCCGGGTATGCGTCCAGCGGAAACAGGGAATGTCCCTGGAAATCCTGCACCGGCGCCAATCCGAAGAAGTGCACGAGCGTGGGGGAGATATCTAGCCCGCTCACCAGCGTGTCGCAGACCTGTCCGGCCTCGGAGCCGCCGTCGTACACCAGCAGCGGGGTACTGACGAGTTCCGCGTACATCTTCCCATCGTGCGACAGCCCGCCGTGATCCGCGAACTCGTCTCCGTGGTCCGCCGTGACCATCAGCACGGTGTCTTCTCGCACGCCGTGCCTGTCCAAGACGCCGAACAGTTCCCCGGCGTAGCCGTCCACCTCGCGCACGTGAGCGCAGTAGAGCTTGTACAGCAGGCGCACGGTGTCTGGATCGGAGACGTCCCGTGGGAGAATGACCTCCTTGAAGAGGGCGAGCATCTCGTCCTCGGAGAGACGGATGGACGGATCCACCGCGTCGATGTAGGCTCTGTCGGGGACGTAAGGTTCGTGCACGTCCATGTAGTGGACCCAGATGAAGAAAGGGGCGCTATCCTGGCCGTGGACGTTGGCCGAAAGCCACCGGTCCACCTTCCGATTGATCACGTTCCCCTTTGTGTAGGGACTGGCCGGGGTGACCTCGTCGTCCATGGAATCGTAGAAGTGATCCCAGCCCCTGTTCCACCCGAAGTAGTCACACAGGTAGGGATTGGAGTGAAACGCCGCGGTGAGCACACCGGCTTTCTGCAGAACCTCGGATACCAGCGTTCGCCGGGGCGAGAGCCGCTTGGATCGCGGGTAGTCGAAGAAGTAGGACGAGGTCAGGATCCCTGGAAAGGACGCCTGGGTATAGGGGGCGATGGCCTGAGTCCTGGTGAAGCGGACGGACTTCTCCGCCAGCGCGTCCATGAACGGCGTCAGGCCGTCTGGATTGCCGTAGCATCCCAGGATGTCCTGCCTGAGCGTGTCTATGGTCAACAGCACGACATTTTTCACTTGAGTTTTCTCCTGGCAAGTCAGCCAATCAGCAAGTCGGCGAGTTGCTGTAGTAGGTGGTGAGTATATCCAGTACCTCGGGCCGGCTGAACTCGGGCGGCACCGGCTCGCCCGCCGCGAGCATGCGCCTTAGCTCGGTTCCGCTTATCAGGCAGCGATCCTCCCTGGCATGGGGACAGGTCCGCATCGAAGCCATCCCCCCACACCTATAACACCAAAAGGTCCAGTCTAGTTTCAGCGGCTTGATGGCCAGCGCTCCTGGAGGTAGCTCGTCGAAGATGTGCTGGGCGTCGAAGGGGCCGTAGTACTTACCCACCCCGGCGTGGTCGCGCCCGATGATGATGTGGCTGCAGCCGAAGTTCTGGCGGATGATGGCGTGCAGCACGGCCTCCCTCGGTCCCGCGTAGCGCATCTCCATCGGATACACCTTCATGACCACCCGGTCTCGGGGATAGTACGTGTCGAGCAATGCGTGATAGCACGCCATGCGGACGTCGGCCGGGACGTCGCCGGGCTTCAGGGCCCCGACGATGGGGTGGATGAACACCCCGTCGCAGACCTCCATGGCGATCTTGGTGAGATACTCGTGGGATCGGTGCATAGGATTCCGCGTCTGAAACGCCGCGACCGTGGACCAGCCGCGCGCGGCGAATATCTGCCGGGTCTCGGCGGGCCTGGCGAACTCGGGAAACCGCTGGGGATAGGTCCCCTCGCTGAACGCCCGCACGGGACCGCCCAGGTAGACGTCCCCCTGGGCGTGCACGCGCTTCACGCCAGGATGTGCCTCGTCGTCCGTCCGAAACACGTGTACCGCCTCCGGCCGCCGGTCATATCCGTACTTCTCGCGGAGGGTCATGGTGCCCAGCACGTCGCCGGTCTGGCCGTCGCACAGGGCGACGTCCTGCCCTTCCACCAGCGTTTGTGCTTGCTCGCCTGTGGCGGACAGTGTGACCGGTATCGGCCACAGGGTGCCGTCCTTCAGCGCCATGTCGCGGACTACGCCCAAGTAATCCGCCTGCGCCATGAACCCGTCCAGCGGGCTGAAGGCCCCCATAGCCAGCATGATCAGGTCGGAGACCTCTTTGGAGTTCAGATGCACCTTGGGTAGCTGTTGTGCCCGGCGCTGGGCCTTCTCCAGTTCGGCGTCCTGCAACAGCAGCGGCTTCAGTTCTCCTCCGTGTGGTGGGACAAGTCTGTGCATATCCGTGTCAGCCTCTCTGCATGTCAGAAACCAGGTTGATGTCCGGGGACCTATTGTACATCGCGCGCCTGATAGTGCAAGGGCGCTGCAAATCGGCCAGGATCGTGTATAATGCCCCTCTTGGAGGCAGGTAGTGACAGAGATCGGACGAAGCTGCACGCGTGAATTCGCGCTCGAAGACGTGTATCAACCATCAAGGGAGGGTTTTTTCTTGACCACCTATCTACCCAATCGCGGGAGGGCCGTAGCGCATGGCTAAGCTCAAGCCGGGCATCGACGTTGTCACCAGGCAAGGATTGCATTACGTCGTTGAGGACGGAGGCGGCGTGAAGCAAGCCAGGCCCTGGCTTGGGGACTGCTTTTCATTCCTGTACGATTTTAGCATGCGCCGTTCCGTCTTCCCCAGGATGCTCGGGGCGGACATACACAAGCACGCCGAGATCCTCGGCCAGGTGCTAGCAGACGTCCACGGAAAGCGGGTCCTCGAGTTGGGGACGGGCAGCGGTAGCGCGGTCCATTTCCTCAGCAACGACAACCTGTTTACCGGCACAGACGTCAGCCCTGGACTCCTGGGCAAGGCGATGAAGCGCTTCGGATCGGCTGGCTTCGAGGATGCCGAGTTCTACGCGGTGAGCGCGGACGACCTGCCCTTCGACGACGGCGTCTTCGACGCGTGCCTGTGCATCCTGTCGCTGAACTTCTTCGACGACGCGCGGGCGGTTGTGCGAGAGGCCAGGCGGGTTCTGTCACCCGGCGGGGTCTTTGTGTGTAGCGTCCCGGTCCCGGAGAGAAACGCGCTTCGGAGCACGATCCGGGGCAAGCTGTATTCGGAGTCGGAGCTGAGGGATATGTGCCAGGATCACGGCTTCGAATTCGAGAGCCTGCCCGGCGAGAATGGGGCGCTACTGTATTTCAGGGCGCGCTTGACTTGACGGGAGACGAGGCCGGCGTCGCCATACGTGACTGGCTGGTGCTAATGGCCCTTGGTCCTGTCGGAAAAAGAAGTACCCCCGCCGCGACTTGAACGCGGGCAACCGGCTTCGGAGGCCGGTGCTCTATCCAGCTGAGCTACGGGGGCATACCTCACTTTATACCACACAAGGCCCCAGGACGCAAGTGTGCACCGACGGCACTCCGGCGGACCTACGTGCCTGACTACGAACGGGGACGGCACTCCGGCGGACCTACGTGCCTCACTACGAACTGGGAACGGCACTCCGGCGGACCTACGTGCCTGACTACGAACGGGGACGGCACTCCGGCGGGCCTGCGTGCCTGACTACGAACTGGGGACGGCACTCCGGCGGGCCTGCGTGCCTGACTACGAACTGGGAACGGCACTCCGGCGGACCTACGTGCCTGACTACGAACTGGGTCCCGACGGCACTCCGGCGGACCTGCGTGCCTGACTACGAACCGGGGACGGCACTCCGGCGGACCTACGTGCCTCACTACGAACTGGGTCCCGACGGCACTCCGGCGGACCTGCGTGCCTCACTACGAACTGGGGACGGCCCGTGTCTGCGCCATCTGGGCCGCCAGGCGGATCGCCTCGACCATGCTGTCCTCGCTGGCGGTTCCCTGCCAGGCGATGTCGAAGGCTGTCCCGTGATCCACTGACGTGCGCACGATGGGCAGGCCCAGGGTCACCGTCACGCTGCGCTCGAAGCCGTGGGTCTTGATCGGGATGTGACCCTGGTCGTGGTACATGGCCACCACCGCGTCGAACTCGCCCCGGATGGCACGGAAGAACACGGAGTCGGCCGGGATGGGGCCGTGGGCCTGGATGCCCTCTGCCTGGGCGTCCTGGATCGCCGGCCCGATGATGTCGAGCTCCTCCCGCCCGATCAGTCCCTCGTCGCCGCCGTGGGGGTTGAGCGCCGCCACGGCCAGCCGTGGGCGCGGGATGCCCATGCCCCGCAGCCCGGCGTCGGTCAGGCGGATCGTCTCCAGCACTCGCTCGTGCGTGATGTGTGCCGCTACCTCGCGCAGCGGCACGTGGCGTGTAACGTGAACCACGCGCAGCCCCGGGGTCGCCAGCATCGTCGTCACCCGGGCTTCGCCGGTGAGGGCGGCTAGCAGCTCTGTGTGCCCGATGTAGGGGACGCCGGCGGCGCGCAACGCGGCCTTGTTGATCGGGCCGGTCGCGATGGCGTCCACCTGCCTGCCCTGGGCCAACTCGACCGCCCGCTCCACGTAGTCCACCGCGGCCCGTCCGGCGGCCGCCGAGACCCGGCCTATCTGCAGCGCCGGGAAGTCCACGTTGTGCAGATCCAACACGTCGGGCGCGGCGGGATCGAAGCGCGCCTCGGCCACCGCGGCGACGGCGTGAGCGGCCAGCGGGGCGCCCACCAGCGCCATGGCCTGCGCCAGCACGCCCGCGTCGCCCACGACGAGCGGCCGGCAGCAGTCCCGGACCGCGTCCTGCGCCAGTGCCCGGGCGGTGACCTCCGGGCCCACGCCGGCCGGGTCGCCCAGCGTGATCGCGACGATAGGGTGCTCGCTCACAGGCGCAGTGCCAGTTGGATCTCGTCGCGCACGGGGATGCCGTCGAATCCCAACTCGACCCCGCCGTGGTGCTCGACCAGCTTGCCCACCAGCACGCCGGTGATGATGAATCCCAGCCGCTGGTAGAGCCCCAGCGCCAGCAGGTCGTCGTTGGTCGTCGCGACGATGACGCGTTGCGCGCCTGCGGATCGCGCTTCCTGAACCACTGCCTCAATCAGGCTACTGGCCGCGCCGCGGCCCTGCCAGCGGGGCAGGACATTGAGCATCACCAGGTTGAGCGCGTCACCCTCGCGGGCGTAGCTGGCCAGGCCTATGATCTCGTCCCCGTCGCAGGCGGCGTAGGCGGGCAGTTCATCCACCTGGTAGATGTGGTCGAAGCAATCCACCTCGACCTCGCCCCAGAAGTAGTCGGCCAGTTCGGCGATGCGCGCCTTGTCGGCGGGCGTCGTGGGCCGGATGGTGAGCGGCGGCCGGGGGGCGTCCCGGCGCGGTCCGGTCACCTCCAGCCAGGCGTGGACGGGACACAGGTACGTGCCGCTTTCCCGATCGCGGAAGAACGCATTGGCATCACAATAGGCACACGTTGGCATCTTTGCTCCTTACGCAGGATGATGCTACAATTATACAATGCCACACCTGTGTGGCAAATCTCGTGTTGTGCGTTCGTAGTAAGGCACACAACGCAGTGACGTGCCGTTTCAGAAACCAGGTTTTTCGGAGATGTCAGATCAGAAACCAAGTCATCGGAACTCAGGTCTTCAGAAACCAGCTTTTTCGGAAAAAACCTGGTTTCTTGGGGGGTATCCCCGCGCAACGTGGCGGCTGATCCGGTCGGGGACGGCCGATGGGGCGGGCAACATGGCGATGGACGAGGCGATCCTGCGCGCGGTCGCCGATGGGCGGGTCCCGCCCACGCTCCGGCTCTATGCTTGGGAGCCGCCCTGCCTGTCGCTGGGCCGGGGGCAGTCCATGGCCGACGTGGACATCGAGCGCCTGGAGGGCGCGGGGTTCGACCTCGTGCGCCGGCCCACGGGCGGAAAGTCCATCCTCCATGTGGATGAGCTAACCTACAGCGTGGTCGCGCCGGAGACGGAGCCGCGCGTGGCCGGGGGCATCGTCGAGAGCTACCGGCGGCTTAGCGCCGGGCTGATGGCCGGGCTCGAAGGATTGGGCGTGGCGGGCCTGGCGGCCGATCAACGGGCGGAGAACCATCGCCTCGATGGCCCGGTCTGTTTCGAGGTGCCCTCGGATTACGAGGTGACGGCCGGTGGGCGGAAGCTGATCGGGAGCGCTCAGATGCGTGCCTCGTCGACCGTGCTCCAGCATGGCGCGGTGCCGCTCACCGGCGACGTCGCGCGCATCTGCCCGCTGTTGGCCGCGCGTCCCGATCCCGTTCGCGTGCGTGCCCGCGCCACCACGGTTGAGGAGGCGCTGGGCCGGCCGGTGACGTGGGACGAAGTGGCCGGCGCGGTGGTGGCGGGCTTCGCCGGGGCGCTGAACCTGCACCTGGAGCCGGGCGCGCTGACGGACGCGGAGCGGGTCTGGGCAGGGAAGCTGCGGGCGGATAAGTATGCGACGGGGGAGTGGAATGGACGGGTTTAGTGGGGTGGTGGTATGATCATCGGTGCCTGTAGCGTCGAATTGCATCTGCCGGGCAACGGCTCGCTCAAGGGCAAGCGCAGCATCCTCAAGCCGATTCTGAAGCGCCTGCGCCGCGAGTTCAACCTGGCCACCGCCGAGGTGGGATCCAACGATGTGTGGCAGTCGGCCGAGGTGGCTTTCGTCACCGTCGCCAACGACGCCGGCCGCGCCCACACGGTCCTCGAGCGGGCCGTGCGCTGGATTGAGACCTACCACCCGGAGGTGCAGGTGGTGGATTGGGAGATTGAGATCCTGTAGCGTCAAACGTCAAACGTCAAACGTCAAGCGTTAGGCGTTTACACAGAGTTACACAGAGGAGACGCAGAGATACACAGAGAAGAAGTTGAGAGTCGAGTGTCAAGCGTCAGACGTCGAGCGTGAGGTGTTTACACTGAGTCACACAGAGGAGACACAGAGACACGCAGAGAGATATAGAGGAATGGTTAGGTCATGATGAAACGACGGATACCATCCTTGAGCAGTTTGACGTTGAAGTTGAGCAGTAGGCCAACCCTGCACCCAGAAAACCTCAGGTACGAGAGCACTTGAGCCTCGTGAACCGGCGTGATTTGATCAACCACTTTGAGCTCTACGACCACCTGTCGCTCCACAAGCAAGTCGACGCGGTATCCTTGATCCAGGCGGATCTCCTTGTAGACCAGGGGCAACGCTCTTTGTCGTTCGAAAGCCAAACCGCGTTCCTGCAGCTTGTATGCCAGACAAGTTTCATACGCTGATTCCAACAACCCCGGCCCCAAATGGCGATGTACTTCAATTGCCGCGCCTATGATCCGCCTTTTGTGAGCTCACTCAGCCCAGGCACATCGCGCCCACTTGCGGACTCATCATTTCTCATGTTCCTCTTTGTGTATCTCTGTGCATCTCTGTGCATTCTCTACATAGCTCTGTGTAGTCATTGTCTCATGTTTCTCTCTGTGTATCTCTGTGTATTCTCTGCGTAACTCTGTGTAACCATATGTAACCCCATCAGGCGTCTACGGTGAGGAAGATGACGGCGGATGTGGGGCGGTGGGGATTTCCCTCGCGGTCCACGAACTCGATTTGTAGCAGGCGCGGGGCGTCGAGGAAGGCGTGGATGGCCCGCTCCAGTCCCTCGAAATCCCGGCGCAGTTCCCACGTGCGCGCGGGGTCGGCCGCGTCGTGCAGGACGACGAAGATGCGGTTGGCCGCGTGAAACCTGCCCTGGGCCGACTGGTTGACGTACAGCCAGCGTCCCAGTTCCTCTGGGTGCGCGCGGGCGTAGGCGATGCCGTGGCCGAATCCTCGGGGCAGGTGCGTCAGCTTGAGGTCGAACCCCTGCCCGTCCAGGTAGAAGTCCACTGTGTGATGGAATGGGTCGGGCTCCGGGCGGGTGCGGGGATGGGCGATCACGGCGTCGAGCGCGGCCTGGTGGGTGTGGAAGTTGTACCAGCGGCGGATAACGTAGCGACCGAAGTCGCGGGTGGGCAGGTCCAGCTCGGCGGCCACCCGCCTGGTCTCGCGGCGCAGCGTGCTGAGCGTGTGCGTGGAGTAGATGAAGCGGCTGGCGCGGTCCCATTCGTCGCCGGACGCACGAACAATGTCCGCCTGCACCCGGCCCCAGGGCGGCATGTGTTTCACCTTGAGCACTTCGTCTCGCACGTCGGCCTGGGCGGCGGGCTTCTGGAAGACGATGACGTACTCGTGCTTGAAGATGTAGTAGCCGCCCGCCAGCGCGCGATAGCGCCACAGGTTGCTATCCCGGCCTTTGCCGATCTCGTTCCCCGTGATGTTCTTGACCACGATGCCCTTGGTGCGGAAGCCGATCCGTTGCATGCGCTCCATGCAGTAGAAGCCCAGGGGGATTAACTCGCCCTTGGTGTACTTGTCGCCGATGACCAGGACGGCGAACCGTCCGGGCTCCAGCAGGTGGAAGCCGTGGCGGGCGACGTCCCCGAAGCGATCGAGGAAAGCCTCCAGCGCCGGTGCGTTCGACAGGTCGGCCGAGTCGTCGGAAAAGCGGATGATGTCGTGGTAGGGCGGGTGCAGCATGAGCAGTTGGACGTGCTGCGCGCCCATCGAGCGGAGCGCCTCCTGCACGCGGGCCGCCGTGTCCGCGCAGGTGGAGTCGCCCTGCAGGACGTGGATGCGCTGGCCCAGCAGCTCGGGGGGGATCTTGGCGCGCACGGCCTCCACCAGATCGGGCTTCAGTTCGACGCCGACCAGCCGGCGTTCCAGGCGCTGCGCCTCGATGGCCGAGGTCCCAGCGCCGAGGAAGAGGTCGAGGACGACGTCGTCTGCCTTCGTGTAGCGCAGGAATGTCTGGGTGGCGATCTGGGGGACGAAGTTGCCGTGGTAGTCGAGTTGGTGTCCCCCAGTACGGTCACGGGCCTCGATGTGCCACAGGGAGTCGGTCCAGACGTGCTCGTACTCCCGCCAGCGGTTGAGGTCGATATCCGAGTAGGGGGTGGTCTTAGAGGGGCTCATACCTCAGCCTGATCCAGGATCTGGTCGAGGATGTCGGCCCCTGTGCGGCCTGTCTTCGCGCTGACGGCTACGCCCAGGTCGCGCCGGAAGCCGTGGGACAGATCATCCCCGGTGGCGTAGCGTGTGAGGGCCAGGGCGCGCACGGCGTTGGCGATGGCGTAGCGGGGCTCGTGGCGGTCCAAGTCCTCAAAGAAGAACGTGCAACTGGCGTACATCCGCTGGCGGTGGAACTGGGCCTCCAGCAGTGCCAGCAGCCGCTCCGCGTCACCGTCGTTGAGGTGACCGAGGCCGTGCCGCGCCAGCAAGGCCGGCCCGTCCACCTGGCCCAGCACCACGGCGATGTAATCGTCCCGCAGCGACCAGGCGTCCGCTCCCACGCGTTGGGTCTCGCGTTCGTACACCGCGTCCAGGTTGCAGGCCAGGTTGTCCAGCGCCCGCCGCAGCGCTCCCTTCCAGCGGCTGCCGCCCGGGGTGCAGCCGCAGCCGAGCGCCCAGCGGTCCAGCCGGTGGCCACAGCTCCAGGCTGTGTTCTCAAGCACGTCGAGCTCTGTCGCCAGTGGGTGCTGCAGCAGGTAGACCCCCAGGGTGGTCAATTCATAGCCGTGGGCGCTGCCCGCTCCCAAGATGTGGTTCAGCACCTGCGCGCCCTGGCGGTGGTGGTGGCCGAAGGTCTCGCCGTCGGTGGCGATGAGGGCCAGCCCGTCTCGTTGGCACCTCCAACCGACCTGTTCCTGCACCCACTCGTCCACGCGGGCCACGTCCGGCATGCTGAAGGATAGGGCGTTGGAGAGGTGCCGGTCGCGCACGAAGACGGCGACGTGGCCGCCGCCGGGGAGCTTCACCCGGTACGGGCCTGCTCCACAGTCCAGATCACCGCGAACCTGCTCGTCGGAGAGGATGGTGAAGCGAATCCCCTCCGATGCCAGCGTCTCCAGCGTCTCGTAGTCCACCGCCATCTCCGGCAGCCACATGCCCTCGGGGGCGTGGCCAAAGCGGTGCTTGAAACTGGCGATGCCCCAGCGAATCTGGCAGGTCTTGTCGCGCCGGCGGGCCAGCGGGAGGATGGTGTGATGGACTGATTGGGCCACGCCGTTGCCGACGCCGCGGGCCTGGCGGTAACGTTGCTCGTCGGAGACGATGCGCTGGTAGGTGGCTTGGGCGTACTCGTCTAGCCAGCGGGCGAGCGTGCCGCCCAGGTTGAAGCTGATGCGCCCGAAGTTGCCCGCCTCGGCGTTGGGCGCGTAGCACTCGGCGGTGATGCGCTCGTTCCAGTTGGCGTAGGGCGCGGCTTCAGGCTCACGCGGTAGCCGTCCGGTGAAGGGATCCGTCCGCGGGGGCTGATAGAAGTGGCCGTGGATGCAAAGGTAGCAGCTAGACATGGGTCATCGTTGGGGGGTTGGTAGGTTGGTGGGTCGGTGGATTGGTAAAATGGTAGCCTGGTAGACTGGTAGACTGGTAGATTGGTAGATTGGTGTGGCGGCAGTAGCAGAATGGGCGTTCACTGTTGGATTGCCTCCTGAAGTCGTTCCAACTGATACCCGGACTCCTCTGCGGCCTGGAGCAACGCACGCACGACCTCGTAGCAGCGGGCGATTCCTTCCGACACCTTAGCTGCCGGGCGCAGTGGATCGGCGCTAAGCGCGACGGTGGCGATCAGGAGCATCCACCACAGCAATTGCTCAAACGCCTCCTTGTTGAACCACACGACGCCACCGTAGCGGTTGACGAGCAGGAACTGCTGCACGCTCTCGTCCTGCAGCCATGGCTCCAGCACGCGCCACAACGGCGCTCCGGCGCTCCCTACAGAAACAAGGTTTTCCGGGAAGACCCCGGTTTCCTCGAACCACCGCTGGTGACCGGTGAGCACCTTGACCATCGTCACTGCCCGCCGAGCCGCACCTGTATCCAGCCCCATATCCCGCAGCGTGTCGACGATGATCTTGCCCAGCATCCACTCGTCAATCCACGCACGCGCGATGTGCGCGAAGTCTGACTCGTCCACCGCCTGGCCCAAGGCGTGGGTGAAGAGCCACGCCAGAAGCGTGGGCCAGGTCGCGGGGCCTTCCCGCAGGCCCGCCTGCAAGTACTCGATCGCCTGTGTGGCTGCCTGCCTGTGTTCCTGGGGGCAGGGCGGGATGACGAGGCTCCCAACGACGGGCAGATGGAGTATCGCATCCAGTCTCCGCCGCACCTCCTGGGCGGTCGTCGCCTGGGATCTGTGACCGGCGAACTGCGCGACCTCGCCGAGCAGGTGAGCCATCTTTTGCTCGACCTCGTCCAGCAGTGTTGGTAGACTGGTAGATTGGTAGGTTGGTTGTGCGGTTGTAGCGTCCGGGGCGGGCAGGGATGCCCGCGTTCCGGGGAGGTTGGTTTCGTCGGCGGGCAGGGATGCCCGCGGTCCGGGGGGGGCGGTTTCGTCGGCGGGGGGGGATGCCTGCGGTCCGGGGTGGGTGGCTTCGTCGGCGGGGAGGGATGCCCGCGGTCCGGGGTGGGCGGTTTCGTCGGCGGGGGGGGATGCCTGTGGTCCGGGGAGGGCGGTTTCGTCGGCGGGCAGGGATGCCCGCGGTCCATCGGGGGCATCGGTCACGCGGGCGTCTATGAGACGGTGGAACAGGGACGGGTTGACCAGTTCCCGGAACGGGCGATGGACCGGCTGCAGGAGCATCTCGTGCAGCGCCTCTTCGATATTGGGCACGCCGCGCTCGTGCAGGTAGGCCGCGAGCTGAGCGTAGTGATGGAGTTCGTTGTCCCGGACCTGGCGGAAATCGAGGAAGACGTGATACTGGTACGCGCCCAGTTCGACGTACAGCCCTCTGTCATGCACGTCTTTGCTGTTGCGGATGTATTCCAGGCCCGTGACGTGGTCCCTGAATATGGTGAAGGTGTCTCCATCGGCCGACAGCCCCAGGCCTTCCCCCAAGGATCTCTGCACCAGCACCTTTGCCCCCTGGTCGGCCTTCACTGCGGACGCACGATCAATGTCCGCGTAGGCCGCGGAGGTGCGAATCCATCCACGGGTTTCGGCGTACCTGTTGTGGTAGACGACGAGCGACAGCTCGTCGCCGGAGCGGTTCGAGTACGCGAAGACGTTCTCGTCTACGTGGCCCTCCGGCGTGAATACGTCGTACAGCAGGAAGTGCGCGACGTCCGCGAAGAGATAGCGCTGGCGCAGGAGTGGGAATATCTCGCGCCCGTGGCGCTCGACCAGGTAGGCGTCGGGTTGTTCGTCCCAGTATGCCCGCCGGTATTCCATCCCGTATTTCTCGGTGAAGCCCTCGACCTGGCCGTGCCCGACCATGGGCAGGCCCGGCATCGTCGCCATCATCGTGCAGATGCCGAAGTACTTGTCGCCTTTCCCAAACTGGTCCACCGTGGTGCGCTCGTCGGGGTTGTTCATGAAGTTCACGTAGCGCTTTAGGATCTGCGGGTCGAACTCTAGCGTATTCTTGATGACGCTGCGGTACCCGGCGTTGTCCTCGTCTCTGAGCATGTTCATGAAAGCGCTGTTGTACACGCGGTGCATGCCGAGCGTGCGGACGAAATACCCCTCCATAAGCCAGAAGGCCTCGGCCAGCAACAGGGTGTCCGGCACCTCCTGCGCTACGCGATCCACGACCTCGCGCCAGAACTCGGTGGGCAAGGCCGCGTCAAATTGCTCCCTGGACATACCGTGTTCTGCCCGCGAGGGGATGGCTCCCCCGGTGCCGGGTTCCGGGAACCACAGGCGCTGGTAGTGCTTCTTGGCCAGCGTCATGGCGGCATCGAAGCGGACGATGGGGAACCTGCGAGCGACGTGCAGGATGGACTGGATCACGGCCTCCCGGACCTCAGGATTGAGGTAGTCAAGCTGGGCCGTGTCGTTCCAGGGCATGCTGGTGCCGTCGTTGCCGTGGTAGACGTATCGCTCTTCCCCGGTCCAATGGTCCACCCGCTTGAAGACGACCGCCGCGTCGCTGCGATCATAGTAGTGGTCCTCCAGGTAGATACCGACGTGCTCATCCCACGACAGATCGGGACCACTGAAGGTGTAGGCAGGGAATGGGCGGTGATCCAGCGAGATGAACCAATCTGGATGCTCGATCACCCATTTGGAGTCTATGCCCATGTGGTTGGGCACCATGTCGCTGGCCAGACGGATGCCGCGTCTCCACGCGCGTGCCTTCAGTTCCTGGTACGCTTCATCACCGCCCAGGTCAGCCGCTATCTGATAGTCGAACAGCGAGTAAGCCGATGCAACGGCCTCGGGATTCCCGCACATCTGCTTGATGCGTTGGGATGCCTGGCTGCGTTCCCAGAGGCCAATCAGCCACAGGCCGGTGAAGCCCCGGCGGGCCAGGACGTCGAGTTCTTCGTCGGGGATGTGATCCAGCCGGGTCAGTGGGCGGCCATACTGCTTGGACAACTGATCCAGCCATACATACGCGTTCTTGGCGATGAGCACGAGCCTGGGCATCCAGTCCAGGTCGCGGCTGAAACGCTCCGGCTCCAGTTCTAGTCCGGTGAAGTCGACCACCTGCGCGGGGCCTGGCCCCGGGAGACCGATCTTCTCCTCCTCCCGGATCATGTCAAGGCTGCTCAGCAGGCGGCGCAGGTACCTGCCCAATAGGTAGCCCCACCGCTCCCTCATGTACTCGAGTTGTCCCGAGAGCGAATCCGGTGCGGCGATGGCCGGGCTGCGCAACATATCCACCAGGTTCTGGCTGTCGGGGCCAAAGACGGGCTGGGCCACGAAGAACTCGTGGAGGCTGGAGATGATCTGTGTGTAGGCCGTCTCCTCGTCCAATGCCGCGTCGTCGAGCAGTTCTAGAAACGGCGAGAAGGCCGGGTTCACGTTGGCCAACCAGAGCATCATCATGCCAACCAGCGCGGTCTGGCGATGGGGGATGCCGTCCGTCTCTTCCTCCAGATAGGCTGCTGGCGTGACAGCACGTTCGTAGATAGCCAGCGGGGGGAACGCGTCCGCGAATCGCTGCAAGGCCGCGTCCACCGTTTCCTCACCCAACCTCTCGTGCAGCCAGACCATCGCTTGCGCAAGGACCTGTGGATTCCTCTGCTCGTGGTATGCGGCGACTACGTAGCGCAGTATCTCTTCTATCAGTCCGGCGGCGTTGAGTTGACCCGCTTTCGTGGCTTGCTCTGGGAAGCGGAGCAAATCCCGCTTCTCGTTCATCCGCTGCGCGAGCACGCGCGCGGTGTGAAAGCTGGCGAAGGAGACCTTCCCGTTGGGGCGAAGCAGAGAACGGTCGATTTGAAGATCGTCGAGCGCCTTGCGGGAGACGAGAAGTCCGGGGGGGCTGTTGGTGCTCATTCGGGTTCGGTGCTCCTTATCGACAAGGTGGCGAATCGGCAAATCAGCAAGTCAGCAAATCGGCACGTCGACAAACTGGCGAGTCGGACTGGCGTCGGGTATTCCCACCGTCGTGCCGTCGGGAATCCGGTCGCCCTCTAGACCGTCTCTTAGGTCGTCTCTGGCGAGGTCAGCGGCGATCGTGCAGTTGCGGCCGATACGAACGTGTGGCGGGATCGGTGTGTTCTTGCCGACGACGGTGATGCCGCGGACATTGATCGTGCGTCCGCGGACGTTGGTCGTGCGTCCGCGGACATTGATCGCAGGTCCGGCCGCGTGTTCGCTGTCCGTGGTATCAGGGCTCGGGTCGCTGCTCCAGCCGATCTGAGATCCCGTTCCGACGTGGACGCGCTTGTCCAGGATGGCATGGTCCACGACGGCGCCTTGCTCTATCACCGCGTCGGTCATGACGACGGAATGGCGCACAAGGGCTCCCTGTTGCACGACAACACCCGGTGAGAGCACCGAGTGCTCGACGGTGCCCTCGATGGTGCATCCATCGGTGATGAGTGAGCGGGCGACGGTTGCCCCGCTGCGAATGTTGACTGGTGGGCGTTCCTCGCTGCGCGTGTGGATGACCCATTCTCGATCGAGCAGATCGAGGGGTGGATGATTCCCCAAGAGATCCATGTGCGCTTGCCAATACGCCTCGATGGTGCCGACGTCTACCCAGTAGCCGTGGTGCGGAAAGGCATACACTAGGTATGTCTCGATCATCTGGGGGATGATGTCACCGCCGAAGTCATGGCACGATCCTGCGCATACGTGGTCGGCTTTCAGTGCCTCGCGTAGGACGTCGGCGTTGAAGACATAGATGCCCATCGAGGCCAGGGTGCCCCGTGGTTGTGCCGGTTTTTCCGCGAACCCACGGACCCTGTGCTCCCCGTCCGTCTCCAGGACGCCGAAGCGGTGTGTCTCGTCAGGTGGAACGCGCAGCGTGGCGACGGTCAGGTCTGCACCGTGCTCCAAATGGAACGTGATCATCACGTCGTAGTCCATCTTGTAGATGTGATCGCCAGCGAGGACTAGGACGACGTCGGGGTGGTAGTGGTGGATGAAATCCAGGTTCTGGTAGATGGCGTCGGCGGTACCCTGATACCAGTCGGAGCCTTGACGGTCCACGTAGGGCTGAAGCAGCGTCACGCCGCCGGCCGCGCGGTCCAGGTCCCAGGGTCGACCCGAGCGGATGTGATCGTTGAGCGAGCGGGGCCTGTATTGGGTGCAAATGCCGGCGGTGAATATGCCTGAGTTGGCGCAGTTTGAGAGCGTGAAGTCAATGATGCGGTACTTGCCGGCGAAGGGCACGGCAGGCTTGGTCCGTTTCTGTGTCAGCACGCTCAGACGGCTGCCGGCACCGCCTGCCAGGATCATCGCCAGGGTGTGCATATCACCTCACTGCCTAGGTCGCGTGGAGCTGAATAGCCCGCCAGTAGAGCTCGACGTACTTCTGCGCGGAGGCTGACCAGGAGAAATCGGCCCGCATGCCTCGCTGCTGCAATCGGCGCCAACCTTTCTTGTCGGCGTAGAGTCGCAGGGCGCGTTCCAACGCATCTATGCAAGGCTGAGGCGCGCAGTCTTCCCACGTGAAACCCGTGCTGCGACCACGCCTGGTGGTATAGTCCACGACTGTGTCGGCCAGCCCTCCGGTGGCTCGGACAACGGGCACGCAGCCGTAACGCATCGCGATCATCTGCCCCAGTCCGCACGGCTCGACCCTGCTGGGCATCAGGAACATGTCCGCACCGGCGTAGATGCGCCGCGCTAGCACAGCGTCGAACTTGAGAAAAGCACGCATTCGGTCCGGGAAACGAGACTGAACGCGCTCAAGCATCTCGTGGTACTCGGGCTGGCCGGTGCCGAGCAGGACAAACTGTGTCTCTCCTGCCAGAAGCCATTCCAGCACCGGGTCCATGAGGTCCATGCCCTTGACCGAGTCCAGCCGCGTGACCATACCGACGAGCGGGATGTCGGCCCGTACAGGGAGGCGCGCTTGCTGTTGCAGGGCCGTCTTGTTGGCAATCCGCCGGTCGATTGTCTTGATGTCGAAGCGGTGGGGAATGCTCTCGTCTGTGAGCGGGTTCCATTCTTCGTAGTCAATCCCATTGACGACGCCCAGGAGCCGGTCCTGTCGCTGCACCAGCAAGGGGTCCAGGCCCATCCCGATCTCCGGTGTAAGGATCTCCTGCGCGTACCGCTCGCTGACTGTGTTCACCAGGTCGGCGTTGGCAATGCCTTGAGCCATCCAGTTCACCGTCCCGGGCGCTTCGACGGACAGGTGCTGCACGCGTTCCATTTGCGCGAAGGTCAGGATCAGTCGACCCGCAATGCCCTGATATGTCAGGTTGTGAATGGTGAACAGCGATGCGATGTCTCGGAAGAAGGCATCCTCCCGACCGTCCGTATTGAGCCAGGCAGGGACGAATCCGGTGTGCCAGTCGTTGACGTGAATCACGTCGGGTTTCCAATCCAGGACTTGGAGTGCGGCCAGGGCCGCCCGTCCGAATACGGCGAAGCGCTGGGCGTCATCCTCGAAGCCGTACACGCGATCGCGGGAGGAGAAGTAGTGTTCGTTCCAGATCAGGTAGGCCGGCAAGTCTTCTTCGAGGGTGCTGCCAATCAGGTGGATGGATTCCTGGCCTGGTCCGATGGGGATCGGGAATGGGTCTCCGATTTTCTCCATGGGGAACTGGTTGCTGTGGATGGTGCCATAGCGTGGTATCATCAACCGTACATCGTGGCCCAGCGCGTGGATGGCTCTGGGCAGCGAACCAGCGACGTCGGCCAAACCACCTACTTTGGCAAAAGGCACCGCTTCGGCTGCGAGGAACAGAATCTTGAGCGGTTTCTTGGTCATCGACCCACTCCTTTGCTATGCTAGCATTTCTGTCTGTCTTTAGCGTCCTCGGACAGCAGAGACCAGGTTGATTCACCCCTGTTCTGCGGAAAGACTCATCGTAAGCGGTACAAGATGTGCCAAGACCGACGATGCGGCGGATGAAGCGCCATCGGACGTGTGACCCATGTCCGCGGAACGGCGACATCCGATAGCGACAGACTTGGTTTCTTGGCTCCCCGGTGCAGCATCGCCTGCTTCTGGCCTGTATTGACGGTCACGCAGGGACCGGCGTAGGTGTGCGGGTAGGGAAGGGGGTGGGGGTTGGTACGGGAGTTGGCGTAACCTGGCGTGTTGGCACCAGGGATGCCGCTAGACTGACTCCCATGGTGACGATGACCAGCACGCTGATGATCCACATGGTTATACGAGTTCGTCGTGACTTCGCGTTGCGCACGCTGCCTCCTGTGCGTAATTGGGTTCTGACCTGTCATTATAGCACAGCGATGTGGATACACAAGCATCCGGGCCACGCGGAGATCTACGCCAGCCGCCCGGCCTTGTTGCTTACCTTAAAATTGGCACCAAATCGTTGACAATGCCCCAGTTCGGCTGTATAATGACTGTAAGTCAGTTAATGACCGCGAGTTATGAAAAGGTATTCCTGTGACGACCAGAGCGCGTCGCGAACGGGAAAAAGAAGAGCGAAGGCAGTCCATCCTCCGGGCGGCCCATACTGTCTTCTTCGAGCACGGTTTTCACCGTGCGACCGTGGACGACGTGGCTGAGCAAGCAGAAGTCAGCAAGGGCACCGTATATCTGTATTTCGAGAGCAAGGAGACCATCCTTGCTCATTTGCTTTTAGAAGGGCTGAGTGAACTGGTCCAGGAGCTGGAACAGGCGTGCGCGGTGGGAGAGTCTCTGCCGGCCGACGAGCGTCTACGGCGACTGGGCTGGGCGTATTTCGATTTCTTCCAGCGTGAGCCTCTGTTTTTCCGTTTCCTGATGGCCATGGACCGGGGGCGGTTTCGAGACACCGTCACCCCTGAGGTCTATCAGCAAGTCTCGGAGGCCAGTGTGGAGGGTCTGGACTGGGTGGTGCGAGCGGTCGAGCAGGGGATCGAAGATGGCTTATTCCTCTGCTGCGACGCTCGGCAGGCTGCGGCCACGCTTTGGGCTACTCTGAACGGGGTGCTGGAGTTGATGAACCACGCGCTGCGCCGGGAGATGGTGGGCGTGAGCACGGAGGTCCTGTATCGTACAGCTATCGAGACCGTGCTCGGAGGGTTGGGGGTCATCCAAGAGAAGAAGTGAGTTGCCTGGTTTGGGTAGCGCACGCGACATAGGTCGCGCGTCTGGCGTTTGGTCGCTCGTCAGCAATGAAAGGAGGTCAGTATGAAGGAAGTGGTGATCGTCAGTGGATGCCGCACGGCGATTGGCAAGCATGGCGGGGCTTTTCGCACCATTCCTGGCCAGAATCTGGCAGCGGCGGTGTTCAAGGAAGCTGTGAAGCGGGCGGATATTGACCCCAACGTCATCGATGACGTGATTCTGGGGTGCATTAGCCAGCAGAGCGATGCAGCTAATATCGGCCGCGTGGCAGCGCTGATGGCCGGTATACCTGTCCACGTGCCGGGCTGCACGATCCAGCGCAACTGCGTGTCCGGTATGATGTCCCTCTCGATGGCTTACCAGGCGATTCAGGCCGGCGATGGGGACGTGTTTCTCTGCGGTGGCGTCGAGAGCATGTCCACCGCGCCGTACATCGTGCGGGGGGCTCGTTGGGGCCTCAAGCTGCGCCACACGGGCTTCGTGGACTCGCTGTGGGAGGGACTCACGGATCCCGTCTGCGGCGCGATCATGGGGTATACGGCCGAGAACCTGGCGATGATGTATGCCATCAGCCAGGAGGAACAGGACAAGTACGCGGTGCAGAGCCACAAGAAGGCCTTCCGCGCCACGCGGATGGGTAAGTTCCGCGAAGAGATCATCCCCTTCCGGGTGTCCAAGAAGGTGGCCGGTCAGGAGGTGGCCTACGAGGACATCACCGAGGATGAGTGCATCAACCCTGGCCTCACGGTGCAGAAGTCTGCCCTCTATCCGACGGTGTTCAAGAAGGGCGGCACCGTGACGCCGGCCAACGCCTGCCCTCTATCCGACGGTGCGTCGGCCGTGGTCGTCATGACGGCCGAGAAGGCCAAGGAGCTCGGGGTGGCGCCCATGGCCACGATTCGGGGCTACGTGTACGCCGCTGTTCCGCCGGACATCATGGGGATTGGGCCGGCCTTCGCGGTGCCCAGGGTATTGGAGCGCACGGGGCTGAAGCTCACTGACATCGACTTGATCGAGCTCAACGAAGCCTTTGCGGCCCAGGTGCTGGCCGTGGGCCAGGAGCTGGAGGAGCAGGGCTGGGATTGGAGCAAGGTCAACGTCAACGGTGGCGCGATCGCGCTCGGTCACCCGGTCGGCTGCACGGGCACGCGTATCGTGGTCACGCTGATGTACGAGATGATCAAGCAGGATGCCTCACTAGGCATTGCGACGGCTTGTGTAGGTGGTGGTCAGGGCGGCGCGATGGTTATCGAACGCGCGTAGCCGGTCTCGGTAGGTCCGCGAGGTGTGATTCTGAGGAGGAAAGACCATGGCAGATGTCTCGATCTGGCAGGATAAGAAAGCACGGGCGGCGTTCATCGCCAAGGGGAAAGAGGTCTTCGAAGAGATCAAGGATGGGATAGCGCAAGGTGAGGACGCGGCGGTCGTCGCCATCGAGCCTGAGAGTGGCGATTACTTCGTGGGCAAGACGTTGGGCCGGGTTGACCGGGCCGGGTTTGAGAAGCATCCCGACCAGTGGCTCTACTTCGTGCGCCTGGATGATCCCGACGCGGCAATGCCTTTGCCCACGTGGTGAGGGAAGAAGTCGTCAGCTAGACACGATAGGGGAGGGAGTCATATGTACATCTTCAAGGCCGCAGTGGTGGGCGCAGGGACGATGGGCGGCGAGATCGCCCAGGTTGTGACGTACGCTGGCCTGCCGGTGGTGCTGAAAGACATCGATCAGGAGATGCTGGACACGGGGATGGCGAAGGCCCGCTCCGTATACCAGCGCCGGGTAGACAAGGGCAAGATGAGCGCCAGCGATATGGAGTCCAAGCTGGACCTGATCACGCCGACGCTCACCTACGACGAGTTCGAGGACGTGGACATCGTCATCGAGGCAGTGCCGGAGAAGATGGGGATCAAGACGGCTGTGTTCAAGGAGCTGGAGGAGGCCTGCCCAGATGAGACCATCTTCGCCAGCAACACCTCGGCCCTCTCTGTCTCTGAGATGGGGGCGGCGACGGGCAAGCCGCACAAGGTGATCGGTATGCACTTCTTCAATCCCGCGAGCGTCATGAAGCTGGTCGAGGTGATCCCGGGCCTGGACACCGATCAAGAGACAGTAGACGACGTGGTGATGTTCGCCGAGAGCCTGCGCAAACTGCCGGTCGTGGTTCAGGAATGCCCGGGCTTCCTCGTCAATCGGCTCCTCATGCCCTACCTCAACGAGGCGACCAAGGCGCTGGGGGAGGGCGCGGCGACGGCGACGGAGATTGACCAGGCTATCGTGGGCTGGGGGATGCCGATGGGGCCTTTCACGTTGATGGACATGCTTGGCCTCGACGTCTGTGCTCACGTGGGTGAGTATCTCTACTCTGAGTACGGGGACCGGATGAGCCCGGCCCCCCTGTTCATGAAGCTGGTCGAGGCCGGAAGGCTGGGCGAGAAGGCCGGCGCTGGCTTCTACGATCACCCCGGCGGTGAATCCGACGCGGTCCACGCGATGATCAAGGAACTCCAGGAATCTGACCAGGTGGAGGTGGGGGCCAAGTTCACGGTGGAGCGCCTGATGTACCCGCTGATTAACGAGGCGGCCCTCTGCGTCCAGGAGAACATCGCCAGCCTCACGGACATTGACATGTCCATGGTTGCGGGCACGGGGATGACCTACGGTGGCGAACGGGTTGGCCCGCTGGTCATCGCTGACAAGATCGGCCTGGAGGCGGTGGTGAATACCCTGGAGGAGCTGGAAAGGGAACTCGGCCCGCGCTTCCATCCCTCTCGCCCGCTCAAGCTGCGCGTCCGCGCCGGGCACCTGGGGGAGAAGACGGGGAAAGGGTTCCACGAGTACGCGTGAAATGGTAAGTTGGGAAGCTGGTAAGTTGGGAAACTGGTAGGTTGGTAGGTTGGGAAACTGGTAGATTGGGAGGTAGGGGCAGTGGCGGAGCCGGGGCAGCGCGGTTTTGAGGATCTGGAATGCTATCAGCTTGCCTTACAGGTGATGCGAGAGGCATACCGCGTAGTGAGCCTGCTTCCGCCGGAAGAGCGGTACAATCTGGCTCATCAAATGCGCCGGGCGGCTACGAGTGTCATTCTCAACATCGCTGAAGGCTACGGGCGCTATCACTATCTGGACAGCCTGCGTTTCTTCTACATCGCCCGCGGCTCCCTCGACGAGACACTGAGTGGCTTCATCGGGTGTAGCGAGGTGGGGTATACCGATTCAGAGTTGCCTCGTCAGCGTGATCTCTGCCACAGTGCTCTGCGGTCGCTCAACGGTTATATTCGCTATGTGCGCAGACAGCGTCGGGGGCGACAGGAGTACGGTGACAAATCGGTCCGCGAAGACACCCTTCTCTACGTCGCTGACGTCGAGCCCGCTATGGATGGGTAGCGCACCAACCTACCAGCATACCAATATACCAATATACCAGCCTACCAGCCTACCAGCCTACCAACATGACGGCCTACCGATAAGGAGAACATACGATGGGCTCTTGGCAATACATCCGAACTGAAGTCGAGGACAAAATCGCGTTGTTGACGATTGACCATCCGCCGGTCAACTCTTTCAACAAACAGGTGGTGGCGGAACTGGGAGAGGCGATTGACGGGCTGCTGGCGGACGATGAGGTCAAGGCCATCATCATCACTGGTGGGGGCACCAACGCCTTCGTCGCCGGAGCGGATATCCCCGAGATCAAGGGGCTGCTGGAGAAACCCGATGGCGGGTATGCCGAGGCCAGGGCGTTCATCGAGGGGGGACAGGGGGTCCATCTCAAGATTGAGAATGCCACCAAGCCGGTTATCGCGGCCATCAATGGCTTCTGCCTGGGCGGCGGGCTGGAGCTGGCCATGTCGTGCCACATGCGCATCTGCTCCGACCGGGCCCGCCTGGGCCAGCCGGAGATCAACCTGGGCATCATCCCCGGCTGGGGCGGTACCCAGCGGCTGTCTCGTCTGGCCGGCAAGGGCAAGGCGATCGAGATGATCCTCACCGGCGACATGATCACCGCGCAGGAGGCGTATCGGGTGGGCCTGGTGAACAAGGTGGTGCCGGCCGGTGCGGTGCTCAAGGAGGCGCGGGGCCTGGCCCGCAAGATCGTGTCCAAGTCGAGGTTCCCCGTCGCCGCCGCGCTGCGGGCCATCACTGAGGGGCTGATGGTGACCGTCGAGGAGGGGCTCAAGGTCGAGGCCGATCAGTTCGTTGGCCTGGCCGAGACAGAGGACATTCACGAAGGGATCGGCGCCTTCCTCGAGAAGCGGCAACCGCAGTTCAAGGATAAGTGAGTTGGTAGGTTGGTAAGTTGGTAAGTTGGGAGACTGGTAGATTGGTGACTTGAGACCCTCAAGGTGCGGATTGTTCCAATCCGTCGCGAAACCTTTAGGGTCTGGGATACGGGCCGATGTGTGAGGCCACCAATCTATCGGTGAATCTTGGCAGGGACGTGTTCTGGTCTGGGGTATGCATCGCTGTCTGTCGTAGTCATCAATGACGCCGATCGTATGGATTGGATGACATCGCAGTTGCGCTGTTGCCCGTCGTAGTCAACATAGGAGCCTACATCGCGGCCACGTCGTCGTCACGTCGCAAGGACCAGATCCGTTGTCTGTAGGTACTCCGGCCCCGCTTTTTGTCGCAAGGGGTATTTTCCCGCGGCTACGGCCGCTTCATCGTAGCGTCGCGGGGCCGGAGTATCTCGAGAGACCGCTAGGTTGAGAAGCTGGTGGATTGGTCGCGTAGCCAGTGCACCAACGCGCTGGTTCACCGGAGACCAGGCCGGGAGGAGTGGCTATGGACTTTACCTTCAGTGAAGAACAGGAGATGTTCCGCGCCATGTTCCGGGACTTCTCCGTCAAGGACGTTGCGCCCAAAGCAGAGGAGATTGACAAGGAGGAGAAGCTCCCCCTGGACGTGCTTCGCAAGGCGGCGAATCAGGGCTTCCTGGGCGCGACGCTGCCTGAGGAATACTTCGGCGCAGAGTTGGACTACGTGAGCTACGTCCTGCTCATTGAGACGCTGGCCGGGGACTGCATGTCGCTGGCCCTGACGCTGGCGACGCACGTGAGCCTGGTAGCGATGAGCATTCTGGAGCACGGCACCGACGTGCAGAAGGAGGAATGGCTGCCGCTGCTGGCCGCCGGCGAGGCGGTTGGCGCTTTCGCGCTCACCGAGCCGGACGCCGGAAGCGACGCGCTGTCCCTCCAGACCCGTGCTACGCCGGACGGCGATGACGTTATCCTGGATGGGGTCAAGACCTGGGTCGCCAACGGTGAGGTCGCCGGGCTGTTCCTGGTCTTTGCCCAGGGGGCGGAAGGGGTTGAGGCGTTCCTCGTGCCAAAAGACGCGCCCGGACTGACGGTTGGCTATCGCGAGCCCACGCTGGGATTGCGCAGCATGACGTTCAACACCATCTATCTGGAAGGCTGCCGCGTAGCGCAGGCGAGCCGTCTCGGCGCGCCTGGCAAGGGACGAGAGGTGGTCCGGCTGGCTCAAGATCGCATGGCCGTGGTCCTGGCTGCGGCCGGCCTGGGCGTGGCCGCGGACGCGTTGGACGTCGCCTCTCGCTTCGCCTCCGAGCGCGTCCAGTTCGGTGTCCCCATTGCCCAGAAGCAGGCCATCCAATCGTACGTGGCCGAGGCGCTGGTCGAGGTGGAGGCGCTGCGCTACCTGGTGTACCACGCCGCGTGGCTGGTCGAACAGGGCAGGGACCTCACGTTTGATGCCTCGGTGGTCAAGGCCTTCGTCGCCCGCGTGGTGCCCAGCGTCACCAACCGCATGGTACAGGTGATGGGCGGCTACGGCTACATGGAGGACTACGCGATGGCGCGCAAGTATCGCGACGCCCGCGCACTGAGTATCATCGGTGGACCGACCGAACTGCATCACGTCCGGGTTGCTCAGCGGATCTTTGCTGACCTGGACGTGGAGATTGCGCCGTAGGAGGTGGGGGATGGACTTCACGTTTTCTCCAGAACACGTGGCTCTGCGCCGAATGATCCGGGAGTTCGCTGAGAACGAGGTCGCCCCCCTGGCGGCGGAGATTGACCGCGAGGGAAGGATTCCCTTCGAGACGCTGAAAATGATGGGGGAGATCGGCCTGCTAGGTGTCTGTTTCCCGCAAGAGTACGGCGGCATGGGGGCTGGCGAGACCGGCTACTGCATCTTGATGGAGGAGCTGGGCCGAGTCTGCACGTCGACGGCGACGAACGTCGGCGCTCATATTGGTATCGGCGCGATGTCGATCTACCTGGACGGCACCGAGGAGCAGAAGCAGAAGTACCTGACAACGTTGGCTCGCGGGGAGAAGATCGGCGCCTTCGTGCTGACCGAGGCGGACGCCGGTTCCGACGCGGCGGCGATTCGCACGCGCGCCGTGCGGGAGGGCGATTCCTGGATCCTGGACGGCACCAAGACCTTCAACACCAACGGCAGCTTCGCCGAGATCGTGACCGTTCTGGCCGTCACCGATCCGACGCTTGGGGCTCGCGGGGGCATCACGGCCTTCATCGTCGAGTCCGACACGCCCGGCTTCAACGTGGGCACACATGAGAACAAGATGGGCATCCGGGGCAGTTCAACCGCGGAGTTGGTCTTCGAGGGGGTGAGGGTGCCCCAGGAAAACGTGCTGGGCAAGGTGGGCGAGGGATTCATCAGTTTCATGAAGACGCTGGACATGGGCCGGCTGACGCTGGGCGCGGCCTGTCTGGGCGGCGCGCAGGCGGCTGTGGATTGGTCTGTCCGCTGGGCTATGACCCGCAGACAGTTCGGCCAGGAACTGGCCCACAAGCAGTCAGTCCAGTGGATGATCGCCAACATGGCTACCGAGGTCGAGGCGCTGCGCAGCCTGGTCTACCGCGTGGCCTGGATGGTCGATA
>CAZYSK010000047.1:0-46028 GCA_964649415.1 uncultured Anaerolineales bacterium | reverse complement strand
ACCTTGCAGACCCACAGATTTGCCCCCCGGAGCTTTCGACCCGCTGCGAAAGCCCACATCAGCACCGATTTGCGTTTTGTCACAAACTGTGTACACTAGCGGTGAAATGGTATGGACCGGCCCAAACCCGCTTGAGACTCCTGCCACAATCCTGGCGTGCATCTCATACGCCTATAGAGCAACCGAGAGCGGGGCAACGACTTTGACGGTGTTGTCCCCTGTCGTAAGGATGAAAGCATGTCACAGCATCACGTATGCAAGGGGGGATGTGTATGACACGGGAAACAATCCGTAGGGTACTCACTGTGACCGGCTTGGCCCTGTTGTTCTGGCTCCTGGGCGTAGCCCCGGCCATACCGATTCGGGCTGCCCCCCCGCCGCCCAGGGTAGATTCACGGCAAGCAAAGAGCCTGGCGCTGCAAGCCACGGCGACGATTACCGTGTCAGCCGTCGTCACGCCGAGCGACACCCTCGTTGAGACACCGCGTGCCACGCTGACACCGGCGGAACCCGCGCCGCCCACGCCGACCGAGCAGCCAACGGATACGCCCACGCCAACCGACACCCCCACCTCCACCCCCAGTCAGACACCCAGCCCCAGCCCGTCGCCCACTGACACGAGCACACCTGCTTCCACCCCCACGCACACGCCGACGGCCACCTCGACACCCACGCCCCTGCCCACCCCAACGCCGTCCCCCACCCCGACTCCCTCGCTCCTGGACCAGCTTATGGGATTCGCATCCCAGGGTGGGCCTTTGATTCCAGTGCTGTGCTTGATCCCCCTGCTGCTCTTGGGTTTGCTGCTCATATTGCTGGCCCTGCGACGGAAGCCTCCAGCGGCCGCTCCGGTGCCCGCCCCCCCACCCGTCACGCCACCCAGCCCGCATTTGGAGGCCGTAGATAGCTCCGGCGGCCCACGCCGCTTTGGCCTGAAGCCTGGCGGTATGAGCATCGGGCGTGCAGCCGAAAACGACATAGCCATCACGCAGGACTTCCCTGCTTGGGATACTGTCTCCTGGCACCACGCCCGGATCTATCACAAGACCGGCCAATGGGTCGTCAGGGACCTCGACTCGATGAATGGCGTTTACGTGAATGGAAAACGCACGGGCCATAACCTGCTACGCGATGGATGGCGGATGGGCATCGGCGGCGTGGAGTTCGTGTTCCGCGCCGGCACAGGGGAGGCACAATGATGAAATGTCCTAAGTGCGGCTACGAGAACCGCGACACCGCCCGTTTCTGCCATCGCTGCGGCACAGCCCTGACGCCGCAGAAGCCAGCCGGGCCAGACCTGCCTCAGCAGGTCACGAAACGACTCACCCGCCGCCTCAGACCTGAACGCCCTCCTTCTGATCGCTCCCACGACACACGCCCACTGCCAAAGGCCAGCGTTGGCTTCGCTCCTCTGCCAGAAGGGGCACTGCTCCACGACGGGCGCTACGTGGTCATGGGAGTACGCGTAACCAGTCCTCCTTCTGAGAAAGCAGACGCCCGCGCCCGCCCCGCCGCGCCGCCGAACGTCTACGTCGTCGAGGACACCACGCCGGTACGCACATGCCCGAATTGCAGGACGCCAGCGACTGACCCTGAAGAGGCGTTTTGCTCCCTCTGTGGAGCCGATCTCTCAGGTATTGAACCGTCCTACCTGCGCTACCTGGTGCAAGAAAGCGCTGACCAGCAGGCCTTTGCACTCGAAGGCCGGTTGATCGAGAAGGGCCTGGATCACCCTGGTTTGCGCTTGCCCCACGATGTCTTCGCAGAGGCCCCGTACGGTCCCCCCCGCCATTACCTGGTGGAGCCGGAGTTCTCCCCACCTCCTGCAACGACCCTCACGGTGCCCCAGGACATTAGCACAGTTCTGGAGTGGGGCGTGTCCCTCGCACAGGCGCTGGATGTCCTGCACCGCCAACACGTCACCCTGCACGAGACCGGGCTGGGCTATATGAACCACATCGTGCTGGCAGGGAAACAAGCGCAATGGGCTCACTTGAGCGCAGCTCGCATCGCCCCGCGTGCCCATCGCCCGGCAGCGAGCGACTTCGCGCGGGATGTACAGGGGCTTGCGACGGCGCTCCTGTTCCTGGCGACCGGTCAGCAGCAGATAAACGGAGTAACCCACGCGCAAGCTCAACTACCGGAGCACGTGGCAACCACACTCACACGAGCACTCACCGCGCCCGCCAAACTGTCGGCGAGCGCCTTTGCCACGGCGCTCGCTTCTGCCCTGGAGGAAGTCCGTCACCCGCCCAGCGTTACCCTCGTCGTCGGGTACCGTACGGATGTGGGACAGGAGCGCTCGCTGAATGAGGATAGCTTGTTGGCCCTTGACATTGCCCAGGTGTTGCGTTCGATAAATGCCCCGGCGGGCTTGTTCGCCGTCGCCGATGGGATGGGTGGACACGAGGCCGGCGAGGTGGCCAGCCGACTGGCAATTCAGACGATCGCGCAGCGGGCAACGAGCCAGGTATTGCTCCCGGCGACAGCCGGCGAGTCCCTGCCCGATGCTCGAGAATGGCTCACGGCCACAGTGACGACCGCCAACCAACGCGTCTACGAACAGCGCCGAGCCGCTGGCACCGACATGGGTACGACCCTGGTCGTGGCGCTCGTCATCGGTAACACAGCAACCATCGCCAACGTTGGAGACAGCCGGGCCTATCTACTCAGGCCGAACGGAATCGTGCAGGTTAGCACCGACCATTCTCTGGTCGAACGCCTCGTCGCAACAGGCCAGATTACACCCGAGGAGGCAGTCAATCATCCCCAGAAGAACGTCATCTATCGCGTCATTGGCGACAAGCCTCAGGTGAAGTCTGACCTTTTCGAGCAACGCCTGGCCCCGGGCGAGGCATTGCTCTTGTGCTCCGATGGTTTGAGCGGAATGGTACGAGATGAACAGATTTGGCAAATCTGGCGTGCGGCCTCCTCGCCCCAGGGTGCGTGCGACAAGCTGATCGAAGTAGCCAACCAGGCTGGCGGGGAGGACAACATCACAACCGTGATCGTGCAAGCAAAGGGCTAGCACAGCATAGGAGGCCCCCCCATGGATTGGAAGAACCCGCTGAAGCGCAACCTCGCTCCTCTGATTCTGATACAGATTTGCACACTGGGTATTGTGGCAGTCACCCTGAGCACGCTCGCTGGATCGCAAGTCAGTCAGGCACGGGGCCAAGGACCGGTCGTTGACATCTTGGGCAAGGCAGAGACCGTACCCCCAGACGCCCGCGCCTACGTCTCAGTGGTTGACCCCAGCACAGGGCGCACGATCGAGGGACTGACCGACGCAAATATCACCGTCCAGGTGTCCGAGCAGGAGGTGGAAACCAGCGCTTCCCTGGAGACTCAAGGCGTGGCCGTGGTGATAGTGATGGATCGAGGAGGGATCGCACGGCAGCGGGATCCACGAATCGGCCAGGCAGTGGATCTGGCAACGAGCCTGCTAGATGCGCTCAACGTAGACGGGAGCCCGAGTGCCGATATAGTCGGGCTCATTGGCATTCGAGGCCAAGAACAAGGTGGGCTCACGCCGCTCATTCCGCTCACGGACTTCGATCCCGTAGCCGTGGGCAACGAATTCGATGGTATACGCACCGAGGCTGTAGAAGAGGTTACGCCGCTGTACGACGGCATAGACAAGGCTATCGAGTGGCTAGCCGAAAACGACGATGTCGATATTCGGGAGAAACTCGCGCACCGCCGCCCGATGATCGTCGTCTTCTCCGACGGTATTGACAATCAGTTCAGCAGCGAGTCCCACGAGACGATCATCATCAATAAGTGTCTCCAGCATGACATTCTGCTCTATGCCGTGCGGATGGAGGCGCAGGGCCGCACAACCGACGAGGACAATCTGGAAGCTTTGGCCGTCCAGACCAACGGCATCTACACCACCCACAGTGAGGACACGCACGAACAGGTGCTCAGTCTGTTTGCAGACATCGTCACGCAGCGTCAGGCCTACCGCGTCGCGTTCCCCCTGTACAGGCCCCAGGGCGACTACGCGGTGCGCATCCAGGTCTTGAATACACCAATCGGCGACGGCTCGGACGAAACAAGCGTTTCTTCGCCGCTGCAGTTGCCCAAACTGGCCCTGACGTCCCCAGACGATGGTGTAGTCTACACGGTGCCATACTCCCACACGCCAAAGGTCGAGATCCCGCTAGGTGTGGAGCTGACCTACCCAGACGGGATTGAGCGCGAACCAACTGCATTGCGCTACTACCGCAACGGCGTCCTCATCGCCACGGAGACAGTAGCGCCCTTTGCGACGAGTTGGGAAACCACGGACTACATCACCCAGACGGAGGAGACGCGGGAGACACAGGAAACCAAGCGTGAGCGCTTCACCTTCACTGCGGAAATGGATGACACTTACCTATCCGAGGCAGCGAACAGCGCGCCGGTGAACGTCGAGGTAGAATGGGAGCCGCTGCCTCCGCGTACGCAGAATGAGAAGATGATTGCCTGGCTCACCACATACTGGTGGCTGCTCGTCATCCTGGCAGCACTGCTGGTAGGGCTGCTGGTGCTGCTCATCATGCTCGTCCGTACCCGGGGGGAACTGGCCCGGAAAGTCGCCACGCGCACAACAGGCGTGATCAAGAGCGTCACTCAACGGTTGAGTGCCATGCCGCAGCGGGCACCGGGCAAGCTGGTTATCATCCAGGGCGCTAACACAGGGCGAGAGTTCCGCCTCGCGGCCCAGGTAGTCAAGGTCGGACGTGATCCCCAGTTCTGCGACTTTCCGCTCCAGGATCCCTACACCTCTAATCCTCACTTCTCGATACAGCTTGAGCAGACCCAGTTCTTCATCACCGACGAGGGTAGCACCAACGGGACACTCGTCAACGGCGCCCCCGTCCCCGCGCATCAGCGCGTACCGCTTCAGCCGGATGCAATCATCGAACTGGGACAGACAAAGATACAGTTCAAGCGACTGGGTGGTGAGACACGTCGCTTGCAGGATCAGCCACCCACGACACCGCCGAGGTCCAGCCCTGCTTCACCGTCAGGAATGGTCCAGCCGATCCGACGTCAAGACCGGCCGGAAGGGCCAACCCAACCAGGGCAAGGGGCATCATATCCCGGCCCAGACCAGCGCGGCGGACCGACCCAAAAGGTGTGAAGTCGAGAGAGACACAGACCGCCACCTTCCGCACAAGAGGGCGCCTTGCGCACAGCACCTTGCTGGCATAGGGTCTCTCTGATCTGACAAATCTGCGGGACAAGCAAAACCCGGAGGGGCAGGTCTTGTACCCGCCCAGAGGAACACACAGAGTGAGCTCGGACTTAGACGACATCCTGGCCGGCAGCACTGTCGGTCCATATCGGATCGTGCGAGGATTCAAGGGGCGTGGGGGGATGGCGCGCGTCTTCGAGGTCGAGGTGCGCGACAAGTATCGCCAGCCTGATCTGCCCCGCCGACTGGCGCTCAAAGTCGCCAAGGAGAAATACCAAAGCGCGCTGGTCGCGGAGTCTGACTTCCTGCGCCGCTTCGATCACTCGAACGTCGTACACATCTTTCCCCTCGCCGGATACCACCGCCCGGTCTACGCCGGTCGCGAGCGCTTCCCGTTCGGTTGGGGATGGTACTACACGATGGAGCTACTAAGTGCCGAGTCCCTGGAAAGGTATCTGACGCGTACCACCACGGGACTCCATCGCTCCGGGCCAGATAGGGGACGCCGTCTCAGCGTGCTAAAGGCTTTGGGAATCACCCGTCAACTGCTTGCCGCGCTGGAACACATCCACGAGCACTACGTCATCAACCTGGACATTAAACCGGGCAACGTGCTCTTCCGCCAGCGACCGCTCAAGTTCCTGCGGGAAAGCGTGCCCCAGGCAGTGCTATGCGATTTCGGCATCTCCAGAGACCTGCGTTATCCCCGCGCCGGGCTGCTGGGTGTCGCCACGCCCGAGTACGTCTCACCCGAGCAAGCCTCAGAAATGGGTATGAACCGCAATCACATGGACACCCGCTCCGACATCTTCTCGCTGGGCATACTGCTCTACGAGATGCTCACCGGGGAACTGCCGTTCAGCAACATCGCCTTGGTGGCCGACCCGGCCTGCAACCCAGCGCCCCCGCGGCAACTCCGCGCTTCCGTTCCACCGCTCTTGGAAGAGATTGTGATGAAGGCACTGGCCAAGCACCCTGACTGCCGCTTCCAGACGGCGCACGAGATGCGGACGGCTCTTGAACAGGTGCCAACACCACCCGATTGGGACGCCGCAGCACGACGCACTGTCTGCGGTGTTGCGCTGGCTGGCGGCCTCGCCGCCAGCACCTGGGGGATCAGAAATTGCATGATGACTCCAACGCAAAACCCGACCGTGACGTCGACGCGTGTCACCGAAACCGTCAATCGCACGCCGACTGCCTCACCGGCACAGCCTACCTTGACCGTCACACTGACTGCCACTCAACGCGTCCCCACCTCGACATCCGCGCCGACGGCGACGCACACCAATACACCTCGCCCTCCTACTCCTACACCAACATCTACCCCAGGCACCGCTCCTGCTCCCCCTGCCTCGGAAGGAGATTAACTATGGCCACACAGTCAACGTCCGCATCTCCGGCCAAGAGTCTGCCCCTGGCTACCTGGGGTGCTAGCGACAAGGGTCAGCAACGCGAAGGTAACGAGGATGCCGTCTATCCGCACTCCAGCTCAGACACGTTTCCCTTCGAACCGAACCCCCAGCACCTGGTGGAGAAGGGACAACTGCTCATCGTCGCCGACGGTGTGGGAGGGGCGCGCGCTGGCCGCGAGGCCAGCCACTGGGCAATCCGAGTCGCCGTGGAGCGATACTACGATCAGGCCGGCCCCGACCCAGGGACCAGCCTACGCACGGCCCTCGAAATGGCCAACGCCTCTCTCTATCAATACCTGCAAAGCACCGGCATGCACGAGGCCGGTTGCACGATGACAGCTGCCGTCATCCACGGTAGCACACTTCACGTGGCCAACGTGGGCGACAGCCGCGCCTACCTGCTACGAAACGGCCAGATCACCCAGCTCACCCGCGACCATACACTGACCCAGCGGAAGGTCGACCAGGGGTTGATCCGGCCCGAGCAGGCAGCAACGGATCCGGACAGCAGCGTGCTGACCCGTTCTATGGGTGCGGGAGCGACCGTGCAGGTGGATCTCTTCCCGCCGCTGCAATTGGCGCTGGGCGACACGATGCTCGTCTGCTCCGATGGCGTGACCGACATGCTGGAGGACACGGAGATCGCCCGCCTGGTAGGCAGCAACCCGCCCAAACGGGCGGCTCAACGGCTGATCGCGGCCGCCAACAAACGGGGCGGACTCGACAACATCTCGGTCGCGGTCGCCCAGGTAGGCGGGAAGCCAGCAGCCGCTGGTGGCCTGGCGGCACGGGCAAACAAGACGATCATGCTCGTGGCAGGAATCATACTCGTAGCATTAGCGCTAGGTGCGATAGGGGCGTTGGGATGGTGGATGCGCGGGCGCAAAGAGCAGACGCCGACATCGACGCCCACCGTGACGGCGACAGTGTATGCCACAGAATCACCGTCTGAGGATGTAGGCGCAACCCTTGTGGTCGCCCCACCGACCGACACGGTGCCAGCGGGCCAGCCGACATCGACGCCTCGGCCCACCGTGACGCCGACACCCACCTCCACTCCACTACCTCCCGACCGTGATGGCGACGGCATCTTCGACCGGGACGATGCCTGTCCCGATCAAGCTGGCCCGCGCGAATTGAACGGCTGTCCGGATGGCGATGGCGATGGTATCCCAGATCGTGAGGACGAGTGTCCCGACGCACCCGGCCCGGCAAACCTGGGTGGCTGCCCAGACCGCGACAACGACGGCGTTCCCGACCACCAAGATACCTGCCCTGACCAACCCGGCCCACAGGAGAACTCAGGATGCCCACAGGGCGGTGATGACGATGACGGCGGTGGTGATAGTGGGGGGGATGGAGAAGGGGGATACACTGAAGGAGAGTTTTCTGGGGAATAGACATACTCACTCAAGATTCCTGGATATGCTTAGGCAGGCGAACGAACGCCCTTAATCATTATCTCGCAATTCTGTGACATTGTGTGAACAGGACTGTGTTACGATAATCAAACAGACCAAACTCTAGCCCAACACGAAATCTGCGCCCAGGTGCTCGGCGGGAGGAGACGATGGAGGGCTGGATACAGTGCGCCTTGGGGTGCGAGGCAGAAGATCAAGGGGAGAGCAAGTATGGCTGGCGAAGTACGGTTGACCGTGCACACGAACAAAACCATGTTCCCCGCCATCGATGACCAGCAGTTGGTCTACGTGCTCATCGAAGCGGCGCCCACCGACGCGGTGGCCGACGTCCAGATGCCGCTTAACTTCAGCCTGGTGCTGGACCACAGCGGCTCGATGAGCGGAGCTAAACTCTCAAACCTCAAGGAAGCGGCCAAGATAGCGATTGACCAGATGGGACCGCGTGACTTGGTATCCATCGTCATCTTCGATGACAAGGTCAAAGTGGTCGCACCCGGCCAAGCGGTCACGGATGCGGCCGACCTGAAGCAACAGATTGAGGGTATCCGTGACGGCGGCGGCACAGAGATGTCGCGCGGCATGCGCAAGGGACTGGAGGAGCTGCGGAAGGGCATGGAACCGGGGCGGGTCAGCCACATGTTGCTCTTAACGGACGGCGAGACCTTCGGTGACGAGAGCGTGTGCCGCCAGTTGGCTGCCGAGGCCGGAGAACAGGACATCGCCATCACCGTGCTGGGATTGGGAGAGGAGTGGAACGAGCAACTCCTGGACGACATCGCCCAGGCTAGCAGCGGGACGTCCGACTTCATTCCCGACGGGCAGCCCGACGTCATTCTGGGCGCGTTTGAGGCATGCGTGCGGGCAGCCCAGGCCACGGTCGTACAGAACGCGGAGATGCTTCTGCGGCTGGTGTCCGGCGTCATGCCGCGCGCGGTCTGGCGGGTGACGCCGATGATCAGCAAGCTGGGCCACCGGGCGCTCTCAGATCGCGATGTCCAGGTTGCGCTGGGCGATATGGACCGGGATCAGGGGCAGAGCGTACTGATCGAGATGCTCGTCCCGCCCCGCCAGCCGGGGAAATACCGCATCGCCCAGGCCGAGATGGCCTACAACGTAGCGGCGGCGGGCCTGACGGGAGAGAGGGCCAAGGCCGACGTCATCCTGGGTTTCACGGCTGACGCGGCCCAAGCGAGCCAGACGAATCCGTACGTCATGAACACCGTGGAGAAAGTGACGGCGCACAGGCTGCAGACGCAGGCGCTGGACGAAGCGGCCGTGGGCAACGTCGCCAGGGCAACACAGAAACTGCGGGCGGCGGCCACGCGCCTATTGGAGCTAGGCGAAGATGAGCTAGCACAGACGGCGGCGGAGGAAGCTGAACGACTGGCACGCGGTGAGAGCCTGTCAGCCGGTGGCACGAAGAAGCTGCGTTATGAAACGCGCAAGCTGACACAGAAACTGCTAGAGGACAACGCGCTATCGGAATAGCGCCTTTGTAGGAATGATGGTGCGCTATCGGAATAGCGCCTTGATAGGGTGATGGTGCGCTTTGTGCGGGCAGGGATGCCCGCGGTCCTAAGGGTACCATATAGTACAAGTACAGTACGTTGGTTGGAGACAACGTCGACGGTGGTTCGTACACTAGCACGTCCGTGAGGAGGAGGAAAGCTATGGCCGTATGCCCAAATTGCGGTTCGCCCCAGCCCGATGGGGCCGCCTTTTGCGATGAGTGCGGGGCAAAGCTGGAAGAGACCGCACCTCACCCGTTTCCACCTGCTCCTGCTCCGCCGTCACCGGCTCCTACGGCTGTGGCAACGACCTGCCCTGCCTGCGGCGCACCGATCATGCCGGGCGAGTCATTCTGCGACAACTGCGGCAAGGCGCTAGGTACGCCCCAGCCCGCGCCGCCCCAGCCCGCCCCCGTGTCGCCTGCACCGACGGTCCTTGCCGGGACGCCCGGCGCTGCATCGGTCTGCCCGCAATGCGGCGCGCAAGTGGAGCCCGGCAGCCGATTCTGCGATATGTGCGGCGCTCCTATCACAGCGACGCCTCCAGCGCCCCCACTCACGCCCGCTTCCGCGCCACCATCTGCCCCCGCGCCCATCCCATCTCCACAGCCGGCTCCTGGGAATCTTGCCCCGTCGCCGCCCTATCCTGCCGGCCCCGCTATCCCGGGCCACCTGGTCGTCGAGGCCACCAACTTCACCCTGCCCTTCCCTCCGGGCAAGACCGACGTCATCCTTGGGCGAGAGGATCCGATCAGTGGCGTTTTCCCCGACATTGACCTGACTGACCACGGTGGAGATGAAGGCGGCGTATCGCGCCAACACGCCCGCATCTTCGTCCAGGGTACGCAGGTTTTCATAGAAGACCAAAACAGCACAAACTACTCGTACGTCAACCAGCAGAAACTGACACCGGGGCAACCACACCCACTCAACGACGGAGACGAGTTGCGCTTAGGGCGGGTGAAACTCCGATTCTCCTACCTATGATGCACGACACGCGACGCACACGACCGCAGACGTGCCGGACCAATGAGAGCAAGCAGGTGCACGCGCACGGCCTCGGGTAGGGGACGCGATTTCGGAATGGAGTGAGATATGACACTTGGAACTGGACAAGTCCTACAGAACCGCTACCGCATTGTCTCAATGCTGGGTCAAGGCGGCATGGGGGCGGTCTACCGCGCCTGGGACATGCGGCTCGACGTCGTGGTCGCCGTCAAGGAAATGACTGCGCAGCCTGGTCTAGACGCTCAGACACTGGGCGAACTGCGCCAGCAGTTTCAGCAAGAAGCGATGACTCTGGCCCGGCTGAACCATGCCCATCTGGTGCGGGTGACGGATTTCTTTGATGAGGGCAAAAACGCCTACCTGGTGATGGACTTCGTCGAGGGCGAAAGCCTGTCTCATCGCATCGAACAGGGAGGCGGCCTTCCAGAGGCACAAGTGCTGGAGTGGGCAGACCAACTTCTGAGCGCCCTGGCATATTGCCACAGCCAGGGCATCATCCACCGCGACATCAAACCACAGAACGTGATCATTCGCCCCGATGGGCGAGCCGTGTTGGTGGACTTCGGACTGGTGAAGTTCTGGGACCCCCGCGATCCGCGTACCCGGACCGCGATCCACGCTATGGGGACGCCGGAATACGCGCCTCCAGAGCAGTATGATACGCAGATGGGCCACACCGATCCGCGCACCGACGTCTACAGCCTGGGCGCGACTATGTATCATGCCTTGACCGGCCAGGCGCCGCCAACAGCGACGATGCGGATTGCCAGTCCAGGCATATTCCAGCTCCCTCGGAGGCTGAATCCACAGATCTCACCCAAAACGGAGCAAGCCGTGGTACGGGCGACCGAACTGGGCGTACAGAGCCGCTTTGCGTCCGCCCAGGAGATGGCAGCCGTGCTCAGAGGAGAAGCCAGCGCTGCACCACCGACGGTGCCTCCCCGGGTGCAGACAGTTGAAGCGACGCAAGCCATGCCCGGCGCGTTCCCGGCGGCATCGACCAATCTAGCATATCAGCCAACGACGGTAGCACCAGCGGCAGCGGCGGCACCTGCTGCGCGAAAGAGACGGATCCCCGCGTGGATCTGGGCGTTGGGCGGACTGCTCGTCCTGGCGATAGGCATCGTGACCACGGTCCTACTGTGGACCTGGAAGGAGAACGGCAGCCCCGAAACAGGGGAAGAAGAGCCGGTCATCGCTGCCGTTTCGACGAAGGCAACAGCGACCAGGCGGCCGTCGCCGTCCCCGACGCAGGAAAGCCCAACCTTATTGCCCACAGAGACGCCCGTGCCGACACCGACGCCAAAACCGCAGGCTACAAGCATACCTGCCGAAGCGGAACAGCCAACGCCCCAGGGCACAGAGGGGCAGACACCATCGCCCAAGGCTGTAACCACGCCCAGCGCCACCCCTGTACCGCAGCCGACGTCGACGCCTCAGCCCACGTCACCACCCGCCTCCGGCGCGCTGATCAACTTCGAACAGTGGGGCGCCTGGCGACGCGGGGATCAGCCGTATGGAGAGCTGACGCAGTCCCAGGAACAGGCCCACTCGGGCAGCTACGCGGCCAAACTGCGCTACGATTTCCCGGCGACGAGCGACGACTACGTCGTCTTCGTCCGCCCGATCGGCTTGGCCGGGCAACCCGACTCGGTCGGGGCCTGGGTGTACGGTGACGGATCGGGGCATTACTTGAACGCCTGGGTTCAGGACAACCAGAATGAGATTTGGTCCGTCCACCTGGGAAAGGTGGGCGGCTCAGGCTGGCGACAGATGGCAGGCAGGCTGGACCCCAGCCTAGATTGGCCTTCGGGCCACATCTCCGGGCCTGAAAACGGGGTAGTAGACTACCCGGTCACGTTCTACGGGCTGGTGTTGGATCGGACCGGAAGCGGTTCTCGGAGCGGCCAGATATTCATCGACGACGTCTCCGTGTGGCGCAGCGGCGGGGCAGCGCCTGCCCCGACCGCGCCTCCCGCCGCAGGCCCGACGCCGACACCGGTGCCCGCGACAGAAGCCCCGCCGAGCGGAGAACCGTTGGACTTCCCCAAGCCGGAACGGCTGGACAGTTGGGAGACCGTGGAAGGCGGCCACGAAGGCACGATTATCGTTCACATCATCGGTGGTGTACCGCCCTTCACCGTGCGGCACGACGTGGCGTCATACACGACATCGGAGAGAGACTACACGCTGGAGTTGGTCGAGCGGGGATGTGACATCATTCACAACATCACGGTCGAATCGGCGGACGGGCAGAAGGTCAGCAAAGACTACTACATCAGGGCTCCGTGGTGCCCGTGATACGCCGGCGGTCTGGGACGACAGGAAAAGGTAAATCGGGGGCAGGTCTTGTGCCTGCCCGGCTTTGAAGGGAAGGCGGGAAGCGAGAGGCAGATAGTGCTCGCAGCAGGACAGGTGCTACAGAATCGATACCGCGTTGTCTCTCTCATGGGGCAAGGGGGCATGGGGGCCGTGTACCGCGCATGGGACACCCGCCTCAGCATCCCCGTCGCCCTTAAGGAGATGATCCCCCAGCCGGGGCTTGCCCCGTCGATGCTCGCCCAGTTGCGGCAACAGTTCCAACAGGAGGCGACCGTACTGGCCCGTCTCGACCATCCCCACCTGGTGAACGTGACCGACTTCTTCGAGGAAGCCGGAAACGCCTATCTGGTCATGAAGTTCATCGAGGGGGAAAACCTGGCCAGGTCTATCGAGCAGAGGGGGGCACTGCCGGAGACGCAGGTTTTGGAATGGGCGGACCAGTTGCTGGACGCACTGGCGTACTGTCACACCCAGGGCGTGATTCACCGCGACATCAAGCCGCAGAACGTGATTATCCGTCCCGATGGGCAGGCTGTGCTGGTGGACTTCGGGTTGGTGAAGCTATGGGACCCCAGCGCCCCGCAGACCCGAACGGTGATGCGAGGGATGGGCACACCGGAGTATGCACCGCCGGAGCAGTACGACGTCGGTGCCGGCCACACGGATCAACGCTCCGACATCTACAGCCTGGGGGCGACGCTCTATCACGCGCTGACCGGCCACGCCCCCCCAACGGCGACGCGCCGCATCGCCAGCCGGGAGGCTTTTCAACCACCCCGGACGTTGAACCAACATATCTCGCCGGTGACCGAGACGGCTATCTTGCGCGCCATGGAACTGACCATCTCGGACCGCTTCTCCACAGCACAGGACATGGCGCTATCGCTACAAATGCGCCGCCCTGATGGCGCACCCTCACTCCTACAAAGGCGCCATTCCGATGGCGCACCCTCACTCCTACAAAGGCGCCATTCCGATGGCACTGTCGCCAAGCAAGCAGTTGCCCCACCGCGCAAGCACGCGGCGGGTTGGATGTGGGCTGTGGGTGGAATCGGCGTGCTGGCGGTCGGGGTGGTCCTGGCCGGCGCGCTTGGGCTTGCACTGCTGTCAGGAGATAGAGAAGCATCGCCAAGCGGCGACACGGCGACACCAATTGCCACCCTGGTCGAGGCCGGGACAACTTCCGGGGCAGACGTGGGCACAACACTCCCCCTACCATCTCTGGTGCCCCGCCACGTGCCTCCCGAGTGCGCTTACAACGCCTATCGGCTGGGCTGGGTACTGGATTACGGCGACGCCAACAGCATTCTCAACGATGTCTTCCACCCCGATGCCTCGTACCAGTACGCATTCTGGGACCAACAGACCTTCCGCGACCTGGTAGACCAGGCACTGTTGGAGCCCGATTCCACCGCACGTGTGGAGCTATGGCAGCAAGCCGAGGACATCCTGGTCACCGACTACGCGGTAGTCCTGCCCATCTTCCATTACGATCAAACCAGCCTGGTGCAGCCTGACTTCCAGGCCGAGTTTCCCGCATTTGGCGCACCCTGTCTCGCGAAGTGGCGGCAACCACAGGGAGGAAACACGCTGCGCGTGCACCTGAGCGCCGATCCGGCTACGCTCGACGTAAGCACCGCCACCGATACCAACGAACTATACGTGCTGAATCAGTTGATGGAAGGGCTCTACCGCTACACGGACGGGGGGACCATTGAACCAGCGGGGGCCAGATCCCTCGACGTGTCAAGGGACGGGATGGTCTATACCGTTCACCTGCGAACGAACGCGACATGGTCAGACCTGGAGAAGGTGGTGGCACAACATTATGCGGACGGCATCGTGCGCCTGCTGGACCCTGACACAGGGGCGGGTTATGCCTGGGTGATGTACCCAATCCGGGGCGCTGAAGCGTACAATACCGGCGAGACGGACGATCCGTCCGCCGTGGGCGTGCGCGCCGTGGACGACTACACGCTGGAGATCACTCTGGAGCGACCCGCGGCCTACTTCGAGACGATTCTGGCACTCCCGACCACCTACCCCGTGCGGCTGGACGTCATCGCGGCGCACGGCGATGAGTGGACAGAGCCCGGGAACTTCGTGGGGAACGGTTCTTACGAGTTGAAAGAGTGGGTTCACGACGACCATCTGACGCTCCGGAAGAAGAACTTCTACCACGACGCCTCCGCCGTGACCGTCGAACGGATCGAGTTCTCCATCATCGCGGAGGAGGCCACGGCATTGGCCGCCTACGAGCGGGGCGAGCTCGACATCTCCGGCTATCCCAAGGAGGAACTGCCACGTATCCTGGATGAGATGGAGCGCCACCTCACACGCACACCCTACCCCGGCGTCTACTACCTGGGTCTGAACACGGGTGTCCAGCCGACCTCCAACCTGAACTTTCGCAAGGCCCTCGCGTCTTCAATCGACAGGCGAGCAATCGTGGACAGGGTCATGAACATGCCCTGGCGTATTGAAGCGTGCGGGGTGATTCCGCCGGAGATCCCAGGCTACCGGGGCTGTGGCGGCGTTGGATACGCGTTCGATGTACAAGCCGCACAGGGGTACCTTGAGGACAGCCTGGAGGAGATGAACGTCGAGCGACCCGAGGACATCACGCTCGACCTGTGGTTCAATCAAGGCAACGAGGACTTGATCGAGGCAGTTGCAGACGAGTGGACGTCCAATCTCGGCATCAACGTCAACCTGGTCAGTATGGAATGGAGTGCCTATCTGGATGCCCTGGACAAGTGTGGCGGCGACCGTTGACGGTCTCCCTTCAGGGTTCTTCAGAGAGACCGCGTGCATGCCAACCCTCGTGGTCGTCCGTGCAGCGCTCAACGTGTCGGGCCACGCCCAGCGGTGGGTTGCGAAGCGGCTCCACAGGCCCCGCGTGCGAGGATAAGTATTGACGGCAGGAAACCATGCCCCAAGGCACTGCCATCTGTGTGGGCGTCGCCTCCGGGGACGCGCCTGGGTCTTTGCGTCCAACGACGCGCCGTCTCCCCTACAAGGGCGCGATTCTGGTGGCGCGCCGTCGGAACGGCGCCTTCACAGCGCGGGCGGTGCGCCGTCGGAACGGCGCCTTCACAGCGCGGGTGGCGCGCCCGGTGGACCGTGGCCGGATCCTGGGCGCAGGCGAGCCATCGTCGTCTGCCGCCATTGTTACGAAACGGCACCACGCTGCGACGTCTGTGGCATACCGATGGGTGATAGGCACGTCGCTTTGCCCGATGGCCGCCGCATCTGTGCACGCTGCCACCAGACCGCGGTCTACGACTCGGCACGAGCACGCACGCTCTTCGAGCAAGTCGCCCACGTCGTCACCGACCAACTGGGCCTGGAGCTCAACGTAGGGACGGACTTCACATTGGTTGACCGCCAACACCTGCTGCGGCTAGCGGAAACGGTCCATCCCGACCTGCGCGGCGATCCGGACAAAGTGATCGGTCTGTTCGTGCGCAAGGGACCGGAACGGGTGATGTACCTGCTCTCTGGACTACCACAGGTACTCCTCATCCAGACCGTGGCGCACGAATGGGCCCACGCCTGGCAGGGGGAGAACTGCCCACTGCTTCGAACGCCGCTCGTCTGCGAGGGATTCGCCGAATGGGTGGCGTACAAGACGTTGCAAGCATTGGGCGCTGTCAAGCAGGCGGCGCTTATGAAACAGCGGGATGGATTGTATGGAGAAGGACTGCGGCAGATGCTCGACCGGGAACAACATGATGGCGTGCCTGGCGTGATTGCCTTCTGCCGGCGAGCCGAATAGCACATCCACTCCCAGACACGATTGGAGGTTGGAGGTTAGAGGTTGAAGATTAGAGGATGGAGGTTGGAAGTTGGAGGTCAGGAGCCCTCGGATGACGCGGAAATACCCCATCGGGCAGGGCGCGTAGAGAGAAGGACAGGTCATGGAAAGACGTGATGACAATGGCCAGACTGCGGCTGAAGCGGCAGCTCAGGGGACGCCGCAGACGCTGAAGTTGAACTGCGCGCTCAGCGCGCCAAGACTGCCCGTCACGGAGCAGCCGCGCCTGGTCTATCTCCTGATTGAGGCGGGAGGGGAGAACACTGATGACGCGTGGCCGGTTAACCTGACCATCGTGGTGGACGTGAGCGAGTCCATGCACGTGCGTCTGGCCACCGAAGCGCAGTTCAAACAGCTGGCGCGGATGGGCATGCTGGAGGAAGTACTGGTGGACGGCGTACCGGCCTGGCAGTCGGCAGAGATCCCTGAAGAAGCGATGCGCCATCTACCGCGAAAGGTGGACCGGGTCAAAGACGCGCTCAGGGTTGCCGTCGAGCAGCTTCGCGCTACCGACCGCTTCGCTGTGATCGCCTTCGCGGGACAGGCGATCACCCTCGTCACCAATACTGCGGTCACCGACAAGCGCCGCCTGCTCGACATCCTGGATGGATTGGACCGATTGCCGCTGGGGGACGATACCTATATCGGACGGGGCATGGCACTGGGGTTCGAGGAGTTGCAGCGGGGCGCATCCCCTGACCTGGCTAGCCGGTTGCTGGTGCTCACTGATGGCTTCACGCTTGACGAGGACGACTGCCGGGCCTGGGCTGTTCACTCCCGCCAGGCTCATATTCCCCTCAGCACGATGGGGTTGGGGGGCGAGTTTAATGAGGAACTGATGATACCCATCGCCGACCAGACCGGTGGCGAGGCCTACCTCATAGAGGATCCTGAAGGGATTCCCTCTGCGTTCGCCGAAGAGTTGCAGCGAGCGCAAACGGTGCGCTACCGCAACCTGGAGCTGAAGCTGCGTCCCTCGCAAGGCGTGGAGGTGCGAGCCGCCTACCGTGTCCGCCCCTCAATCGCGCCGCTGGAAGCCGTCAACGACGGCGGGAGTTACAGCTTCCCGCTGGGCGACTTGGTAGCGGGAGAGGAACCGGCACTGTTGCTGGAACTGATCGCGCCACCACGACCGGCCGGAGTGTACCGGCTGGCCCAGGCGCTACTGGCGAGCAACGACCAGGCCCGCGAGATGACGAAGCCGAAAGAACGGGCCGACGTGGTAGTCGAATACACGCCCGACGAGGCCCAAGCGACACAACGCCTGCCTCGGGTCATGCACGTCGTAGAAGCATTGAGCGCCTACAAGTTGCAGCGGCGAGCCCAAGATGATATTGAGGCCGGAAACGTGGCCGGAGCGACGAACAGACTACGGGCAGCCGCCACCCGCCTGCTCGACATGGGCAAGGACGAGCTGGCGGCAGAGATGGAACAGCAGGCGACGGAATTGGAACTGCGCGGTCAAGCCGACCCACAACGGACGAAAAGGCTGAGATACGAGACACGGAAACTGACACAGTAGGCCAAGCTTGAGCCCACCACTGGAATCCGGGGGTTTGAAGAGATGACACACAGAAACACGAGAGTTCGCAGTCGGCAGATCGCAGTCTGTGCCCTGGCCCTATTGCTCCTGACAACGGTGGGATGCAATGGGCAATCCTCCAACGAGAGCGCGCCTACCGAGGCGGTAGCCGCATCGCCCACACCATCTCCGACGCGCTCTCCCACGCCATCTCCTTCGTTGGTGCCCGATACGCCAACCGCGACCCCTATGCCAACCTCCACCAGCCGTCCCACATCCACGCCGACGCCCACATCCACGCCCACGCCGACACCTAGACCAACCCCCACACCGACGCCCTCCCTGGAAGAACTCGTCGCCCGATATCCAGAGTTGGCCCCCATCCTCAACGACCCGGAGTTGGCCGCCACCTACAAGGAGTTCTTCCTGGCCTACCAGGAAGGCGGCGAGCAGGCAGCCCTGGGGCTGGCCCAAGAGCATGGTCTGCTCACGCCTGAAGGAAATATCCGTACCGTGATCGCTTTGGATACGGAGGACAGCGATGCCGTTGTGGCCCAATTGGAAGCCGCCGGCGTCACGGTCACCGGCATACGTGGTAACGAGATTGACGCTATCGTGCCAATGGCGCTGATCCAGGCCCAGGCGAATCAGCCCGGCGCGATATTCGCCCAGATATCGAGGCTGGAACACGTCACCGGCGTGCGGCCACCCTGGCAATAGGTCACAAACGCGGGGGGATTAACAAGCGAGAATGGAGGCGATGAGCATCTCACGTACTGTTTCGCTGTCGGAACGGCACTCCGGCAGACCTACGTGCCTCACTACGAACTGGTGGCGCACTACCGTCCCTACGAAGGCGGCATACCGATAGCGCACCATGGTTCCTACGAAGGCACTATTCTGATAGCACGTCGTAGGAACGGCGTCTTCAGGCAAATGGCGCGCTGGGTCAGCTGATGGTACAATGAGGCAAGGATAACGAGCAGTGACTGTCTGTCTACAGTGCGGTACCAATAACCGTCCAGGGGCGCGGTTCTGCATGCAATGCGGGATAGCATTGCCGCAACCGCCCGAGGAGCGGGCAGGGATGCCCGCGGTCCAGACGGCGTTGCCGCAAACGCCCGAAGAGCAGGCAAGGATGCCCGCGGTCCAGACGGCGTTGCCGCAAACGCCCGAAGAGCGGGCAGGGATGCCCGCGGTCCAGACGGCGTTGCCGCAGCCGCCTCAAGAGCGAGCAGAGATGCTCGCGGTCCGGGCGAGCGTGGGGCCGTCTGAAGGCCCTGTATGCCCCCACTGTGGGACAACGCTGCGCCCGGGCGCGCGCTTCTGCAGATCTTGCGGGGCCGCCCTGCCGCAATATGAGCAGCCAGCGGCCGGTAGCGCCACGGAGCGCGATCACTTCCCGTGCCCGCAATGTGGGGCACCCGCGCGGGTGGGCGCTCGCTTCTGCCCTGCATGCAGCCATCCGCTCCCAATCGCCCCGTCAACTCGACGCGGTCACCCGCCGATGGTGAGCCGTCGGAACGGCGCCTTTGGAACGCGGATGGGCCAACCCGGTCGCTTCGGCACCGGCAGCCTGCTTCCCCTCTCCACCCTGGCAGAGCGTTACCTGATCCTGGAGAAAATCGCCCAGGGCGGGATGGGAGCAGTCTACAAAGCTCAGGATCAACGACTCCAGGGAAAGATCGTCGCCGTGAAGGAGATGTCCGAATCCGCCATCGCTGCGACGGAAGTAGAGCGCATTCTGGGCTCCTTCCAGCGCGAGGCAGAACTGCTGGCTCGGCTCGAACACGCCAACCTGGGGCGCGTATCCGACTGCTTCAAGGAAGAAGAACGCCATTACATGGTGATGGAGTTCGTCGCGGGACAGACACTGGAGAGAATGCTAAACGGACGTAGCGAGACGTTTCCCGAGGAACGGGTGCTGATTTGGGCCGATCAACTGTGCGACGTACTCTCGTACCTGCACAGCCGGGAACCAAAGATCATCTACCGGGACATGAAGCCGGCCAACGTGATGGTGATAGACGGCAGTGACACCGTGAAGTTGATCGATTTCGGTATCGCGCGATTCTTCAAGCCGGGCAAGCGACGGGACACCATGGAGTTCGGCACCTACGGCTACGCGCCGCCCGAGCAGTACGGGAAGAGCCAGACCGACGAGCGATCCGACATCTACGCGCTGGGCGCGACGCTTCACCATCTGTTGACTCTGCGCCCTCCGGCGACCAAGCCATTCCAGTTCCCCACCGTGCGCAGCCTCAACCCCAGTGTCAGCCAGCGCGTCGAGGCAGCCATCATGAAGGCACTGGAGCCCGACAAGGCCGGAAGGCACCAGTCTGTCGCGGAGATGCGCGAGGCGCTCCGTGCGCCGCTATCGGGGCGAATCAGACCGGCATCCGAGTCCGTGAGCAATGCGCGACCAGCAGTGGATTTCTCGAAGGTCGTGGTCGGCAGCCTTGCTGCCGAACGGTGCGTAATGGTCAACCTGCCCGGAAGTGGACAGGCCAAGCTAGACACCGACACCCAGTGGGTGCGCGTTCGCCCCCGGAGTATAGATCAGAGTGGCAGCCAGGTCGTCATATCGCTGGACACCACTCACCTCAAGCCCGGGCGACTGCGATTGCAGGGCGGATGGATCAAACGATGGATCGGCTGGCACGCGCGCTTCCTGATACCGGCAGAGCAGGAAGACCACGCGCGTGTGCAGATCGTGTCGAACAACGGACGTCAGCAGGACATCCCGGTCCGTGTCACTATCGTGCCACGGCCTTGGCGAGTGCTGGTTGGTTGGATCGCGACAATTGGAGTCATACTGCTGGAGCTGGTGGCAGTAGTCGGCGGACTTGGCATACTGGCGACGATGGTCGTGTCCGGGCGGATACCATAGGCACACGACAGCGGACGCGTGCGTGTCGAGATGTGCGGCCATCCGGCACATGGTGTCTGCACAAGTAACGGTTTTCAGGGGGTGAAGCATGCCGCTCACTAGCGGTCAGATGGTAGGTGAACGGTATAGAGTTGTCAAATTGATGGGCCAGGGAGGCATGGGAGCCGTCTATCGGGCCTGGGACACGCGCCTGAACCGGCCCGTGGCACTCAAAGAGATGATTCCCCAATCCAACCTGGATGCGGATATGCTGGCGCAACTGCGCCAGCAGTTCCAACAAGAGGCGCAGGTGCTGGCAACGCTTGTCCACCCCAGCCTGGTGCGTGTCACCGACTACTTCTCCTGGGGAGAAAACGAATACCTGGTCATGGACTTCGTCGAGGGGGAAAACCTCGCGGCGCGAATCGGGCGGGAGGGACCGCAGTCGGAGAGTCAGGTGGTGGTCTGGGCGAAGCAGTTGCTCGATGCGTTGTCCTACTGCCATGGGCGGGGTGTCATCCACCGAGACATCAAGCCACAGAACATCATCATCACGCCGGAGGACCGGGCTGTACTGGTGGACTTCGGGCTGGTGAAGCTGTGGAACCCCAACGATCCGCGCACACGGACAGTGATGAGAGGAGCCGGCACACCCGAATACGCCCCTCCAGAGCAATACGACGTGGGTTTAGGGCACACGGACCCGCGCAGCGACATCTATAGCCTGGGTGCGACCCTCTACCACGCGCTCACCGGACAGGCGCCTCCCACAGCCACGCAGCGTATGGCCAGCCCAACGTCCTTCTTGTCGCCGCGCCACATAAACGTCACCGTCAGCCCGACCATGGAGACGGCCATCCTGAAGGCCCTGGAGATGGCCATGGAAAAGCGTCCTCAGAGCGCGGAGGGGATGGCACGGGAACTGAGGAGTGGGGCACGGGTGTCTCCGATCGCACCTCGCCCTGTCACACACGAGGCCACGGTGGTTGTGGGCAGCACGGATGCAGACGTCGAAGTACCAAGCGCCCAGACACGTCGTGGGGCCAAGAAGAAGACCGGCCTATGGATCGGGATCGCGGCCGCCGGGGTTCTCTGCCTGCTCCTTGGGCTAGGCGGCGGGGGTGTCTTGTATTACCTGGGACGCCCAACGGCCACCCCTGCATCTGTCTTCGTGGAGGCTTCAGAGACACCAGCCCAGCTAGCCACCCCCACAGAGCAAGAGATATCCACGCCCACGTCTCCTCCCACGATTCCTCCCACTCCGGTCTCCGACGACACGCTCACTGCACGCGACGTGCTGTTTCGAGATGATTTCAGCGATCCGAGCAGCGGTTGGGAGGAAGGAGATTGGGAAGGCGGAAGCGGAGGCTATAAGGACGGTATATACTTCGTGCGAGGGGACAACAAGGATTACTATTACTACGGCAGGGCGGGGTACTCGGTCGCTGATTCGATTATCGAGGTGGATGCCACTCAGGTCCTGGCCCCGTCCAACAACAACGACGCGTTCGGCGTGGGGTGCCGGATCCAGTCCGATGGCACAGGCTATTTCTTCCGTATCAGCGGGGATGGTTACTATTCCATCTTGAAGGAAGAGGGAACAGGAGATGACACATGGTTGGTGGGGTGGACGCAATCCACCGTCATCTATCAGGGGTACGCTACCAACCAGATTCGAGCCGTGTGCGACGGAAGCTACCTGGCGCTGTACGTCAACGGTGAGTTGCTGGCCGAGGCAGAGGACAGCACCTACACCGAGGGGGACATCGCCCTGACTGCGACGACCTTTGAAGATGAGCCAGCAGAGGTGCATTTCGACAACTTCGTCCTCCGCCGTCCGACGGCAACCCTGTTCGAGGATGACTTCAGCGATCCCAACAGTGGGTGGGAGGTAGGAAGCTATGATGGGGGAAGCGTGGGGTACAAGAACGGAGTCTACTTCGTTGGTTCTCGCGGCGATGCCGCCACAATGTGGGGTATAGCGAACAGATCCTTCGATGACCTCATCATCGACGTGGACACCACGCAGATATCGGCACCAGCCAACAACAACAACGACTATGGCGTCGTGTGTCGCAACCAACCCGACAGTCTCGGCGGGTATTACTTCCTCATTTCTGGTGATGGCGCGTATGCCATACTCAGGGCCGATGAAGGCGACTTCGAACCCCTGGTAGAATGGACGCAGTCAGCTACCATCAACCAGGGAAATGCCGACAACCACATCCATGCAGTCTGCGACGGGGACTACCTGGCGCTCACGATCAACGGGCAGTTGCTGGCTGAGGTTTACGATGGCACCTTCAGCAGTGGAGACATTGCGCTCACGGCGACGTCCTACGAGGACACGCCGACAGAGGTCCATTTTGACAACCTGTCGGTGTCCGTCCCTTGAGCGGAATCGCGTTTGACCACCAGCCATCAGAGGCAAAGCCGCTATGATCACTTGTCCCAACTGTGGCACACAGAACCGAAACGGCGCGAAGTTCTGCATGCAATGCGGTAACGCATTGCCGCAGTGCGGTAACGCATTGCCGCAGTGCGGGACCGCTCTCGTGCAGACCCGCACGATGCAGCCTAGCGCGCAGGACAGGGACAAGCCGTTGCCTACGCAAGCAGGGGCGATTGAAAGCCTGGTGAGCACGGTGAAGCGCTGGATGGGGCGCCGTCGGAACGGCGTCTCTAGAACGGGGATGGGGCGCCGTCGGAACGGCGTCTCTAGAACGGGGATGGAGCGCCGTCGGAACGGCGTCTCTAGAACGTGGATGGGAAGCGCAGAGCCGCTGCTGTCGTCACCGACCTCGGCCAATCCTCCGCCCGCCCAAGCACCGACGAGCGGCGCTGCAACGGGGGCATCAGCAGTGACACGGCCCATTGCCCTAGCACGGACCGTCCCCCAGCATACATCTCAGGCGATCAGTTTGCTACAGCCGCTCGATCCTGATAGCGTGCTTACCCACCCTCAGGATCCACGCCAGCGATACGGCATCGTGACAGCGCGCCAACTCCCCCGCTCTATCTACTACTGCGCAGTTGACCTCAACTGTCCAGTCTGCGGAGCACTGCAGTCGAGAGTTCCACCGGATGGGCTCTGCCGACAGTGCCAGGCTCCGCTACGTCCCGTCCTAATCCACGAGCGTCGCCCGCGTCCAAACGGCAGCCTGGCCGACACCGACATCGAGCAACTAATCCGGCTGAGCACTGAGCACCCCAGCATCATGTCCCACCAGGCTGTCCTTCAGTATCGTGAGAGTGTCTACACCGTGGTCAGCTATCCAGGGCGCTGGGACACGTTGGTGGGCGGACAGCCGCCACGGTCGGCTCAGGCAGCGCTAGAGGGGGCGATGCAAGCCGGCGAGTGTCTGGCCTACCTGCACGAGCATGGATTCGCCCACATGGAAGTGGGCGGCGCAAGCATCGAAAGCCTGATTGTCGTCGGAAACGAGCATCACATCAAGTTAGCCGACCTGAGCGCGTGTGCCCGTCTGCACTCCGGCGACGCCCAGACCCTTCAGGCCCAGGTAAACAGCGACACGGCATTCCTGGCCTGGCTGCTCTTCTACCTGACGACCAGCAAGGAGCTATCGCGGACCAGCATTGAACTGGCTCCCCCGGAACTGCGCTCCCTCGTTGAGCAGGCGCTGCAGGGACAATACAGCTCCGTGCAGGATATGCTGAACGATTTCTCACTCTTGCCCCCCACTCCGACGCCGACGCGGTCCCTCAAGCCCTCCCATGGCCAAGCCACCGATCCGGGCCAGCAACTCACCAGGAACGAGGACGCTGTGGTCACCTTCACCTACGACAAGGAGCAGGATGGACACTCAGTGCCCATCGGTTTCTATCTCGTGGCGGATGGAATGGGCGGCCACGAGGCAGGTGACCTCGCCAGTCGTGCCGTCAACCAGATCGTGACGGATTGGATCATCAAGACCAAAGTACTGCCGGACCTTGTGAGAGTGACACGCAGACTGGACGCCGACGACGCAAGTATGAGTATGCCAAGCGAGCTATTGACCCAGGCGATTCGCCAGGCGAATGAGGTGCTGCTGGGCCACGGGAAGGCGACTGGGAGCGACCTGGGGTCCACTGTGACGGCCGCCCTGATCATTGGAGACGTGGCGACGATTGCCAACGTCGGCGACAGCCGCACCTATCTGCTCCGAGGCGGAAGGCTGCGGCAGATCACCAAGGATCACTCGTTAGTGGCCCGCCTGGTGGAGGCAGGCGTCATCGGGGCCGAGGAAATACGCACCCATCCTCAGCGTAACCAGATCTACCGTTGCCTGGGACACAGGCCAGCCGTGAAGGTGGACATCTTCACGCAGCAGATGCAGGCCGGTGACTTGCTGGTATTGTGCTCAGACGGGCTCTGGGAGATGCTGCTGGACGCCCAGATCAAGCGCATCATCGAAGGCTCGTTGAGTCCGCAGATGGCGTGCGACGCATTGGTTCAAGCAGCCAACCAGGCAGGCGGTGAGGATAATATCGCGGCCATCGTCGTGAAGATGGAGTAGTGGCCAGGTAATCGATCTTGAATTCCAGAGCCCGAATCATCTCAGCGCTAGGGGCATCGATCCTGCTAGGAGCAGCAGCGTGGGGAATAGGATGGACGGCGCGCGGCTTGACCAACTCTTGGGCCAGACCGGCCACAGCCACGGCAGAGGCGCCGGTGGGCACAGCTACTCCTCTGCCACCGTCGACGATGCCCATTCAGCCGACAGCGCCGCGACTCGCCGGCACTCCGGCAGACACACAACTCGCGACATCGACACCAGTGCCCACACGCACACCCGCCCCAACAGCGCAGGTAGAAACCGTGGGCGAGGGCGAGGGGCTGTACCAGGTCTGCCGCCGCCACTGCCCCGGACAGTGGACGGAGAACGATGTGCCGCCCAGACTGGATGAGTATGCCCGCGAAGTTGCACGTGTGAACGAATTGCGCTGGGGGCTCCGGGGACCGGCCCTGCGAAAGGGACAGAGGCTACACATGCCCCCCTGTCCACAGGGCCAGTGAGGGGAAGCAGGAGGCAGAGGGCAGGAAGCACTCCGCTGAGTGCAAGTGCGCCCAGCGTTATGCGTGGAGGCTCGTGATGCTAGAACCTGGCATTTTGTTGCAGAATCGGTACCGCGTCGTCAAAGCAATAGGCGGTGGCGGAATGGGACAGGTTTACCTGGCTCACGACACACGCCTGGGAGACAAGCCCTGCGCCGTCAAGGAGCTTGTCCCTGACCCCCATGCCACTCCCCAGGAGCAGGAACAAGCGGCGGCCCAGTTCCGCCGCGAGGCAGCTATCCTGGCCCACCTGAACCATCCTAATCTCCCCAACGTCTACGACTACTTCGCGGAGGGTGGCCGCTTCTACCTGACGATGGACCACGTCGAAGGGGAAACCCTGACCGACCGGTTAGCCAGGTCGCCGAACGGGATGCCGCATAGCCAGGTCGTGGGGTGGGCGATTCAGTTGTGCGACGTGCTGGCATACCTGCACAGCCAGACCCCGCCCGTTATCTTCCGCGATATGAAACCAGACAACGTGATGTTCACGCCGGCAGGCGAAATCAAACTAATCGACTTCGGCGTGGCCCGTGTGTTCGACCCAAGCAAGCGAACGGACACGCTCAAGATGGGCACGGCAGGCTACGCACCGCCGGAGCAATACGCTGGCCAGGGCCAGACCACCCCTCGCTCTGACATCTACGCCCTGGGTGTCACCCTGCATGAGCTCCTGACCGGCGACGATCCCACCGCTCACCCTTTCGTCTTCACCACCTGCCAGGAGTTGAACCCCGGCATCTCACCCGCTCTCTCGAACGTAACGACACGCGCCATGAGCCTGGATCCAGCCGAGCGCTTCCCGTCTGCCCAGGCTATGAAGGAAGCGCTGCAGAGAGCAACCCAGCCGCGCCGCTTGCGCTTACCCGCTATCCAGCGCAAACGCGGCACCGGTACCGTGGCGATGCCAGCGACGGAGGCTTTCCCCGCTCAACCTGACGGGACGTCTGTGCCCCAGATGTCACCGATGCCGACCACAGCGGTCGGTTCATCCGCTTCATCCAGAACGGTCCGAGATGTAGCGCGCCAACGTCCTTACAAAGGCGCCATTCCGATGGCGCGCTGGCTGGGTCGTCTGCTGCTCACCCTCCTCCTCGCCCTGGTCGTGACGGCGCTGGCGCTCACGCTCGTGGGGGCATTTGTGCTGTCCTCCGTCGCCGAGCAAGCTATCGTGAGCACAGACTGGGGGCTGGAACCAGGCATTCCGGTTTGGTATACCCTGACCGAGGAGGACCTGGGGGATAGCCTGCGGGAGGCTCTGGAACCCTATACTCTGGACGCCCTCGGCGACGTCGGAGCCAATTTCTACCCTCCAGACACAGCCAAGTTGTACCTGGAGCTGTTCTCGCAGTCCATCTGGCTGGAGGGTCGTGTGGAGGCCCGGGAAGGCGTCCCTGCGGTGATATTGGAGCGGGCCAACGACTTCCCTCTATATGTGATCGGCGGCATCGTCTCGGGCGGAATTAACCGTGGGTTTCAGAAGGCGTGGGAGGACTCGTCCCTACGGATTGCATCGCTTAACGTTCAGCGTACTCAGTTGACAGTTCATCTGGAGCCTTGAGGAAGAATGAATAACTGGAGCGGACAGACAATTGGTGCGTATCAGATCGCGGATGAGATTGGGAAGGGAGGCATGGCACTCGTCTACCGCGCCTACCAGCCCCAACTGGAACGATGGGTAGCCATCAAGATCCTGCAGGCCACGGAGGCCGGTGGACAGCATTTCCTGTCTCGCTTCCGCCGTGAGGCCCGCGCAATCGCCGCGCTCCGGCATCCCAACATCCTGACAATCCACGACTACGGGGAGGAACGTGGTATCGCCTACATCGTCATGGAATATGTCCCCGGCGGCACTCTCAAGGCGCTTCTGACTGGACAGCCCATGGAGTGGCCAGACGCGGCCTCGTTGGTCATCCCGATAGGCCGTGCTCTGGCATACGCCCATTCACAGGGCATCGTGCACCGTGACGTGAAGCCGGCCAACGTGTTGATGGCTCGGCCCGACTGGCCCTTGCTGGCGGACTTCGGCCTGGTGAAGCTGGTGGGTCGTCAGCGGGGCATCACCCGGCCCGGTGTCACGATCGGCACACCGGCATACTTCTCGCCCGAGCAAGCCTCAGGCGGAGACGTGGATCACCGCACCGACATCTACGGTCTGGGCATCATGCTCTACGAGTTGCTATCGGGTCGCCTGCCCTTCGAGGCCGATTCGCCGATCGAGATGATGTTGCGCCGACTTCGCGAGCCCCCCACGCCCCCACGCCGTCTGAACCCGCACATATCACCCCGACTGGAGGCGATCATCCTCCGAGCCTTGAGCCGCGATCCAGCGGCACGCCATCCCACGATGGAGACTCTCGTGAACACGCTCTCACAATTGCCAGGGGCCATGGGACGCTCTCTGGAGCCACCCCCTCAAGCCGCCGTGCCAGCCGGTGCCACAGCCCGGCTCGGGGCGCTTTCGCCGGTGACCGGCGCGCGCCTGGTCGTCACGGGTACAGGAGCGGTAGTGCCTCTCCCCCCACGGGATGAATTGCTGGTCGGCAGGGCAGATCCCCAGGTCGTCCCTCCGCCCGACGTGGATCTGGGGCCACATGGCGGCGGTCAGGCGGGGGTCTCGCGGCGCCACGCCCGGCTGATCCGCCGTCCCGACGGCTGGCTGCTGGAGGACTTGGGAAGCACAAATGGCACCTTTGTGAACGGTGGGCCTCTACAACCCGGACGGCCGGTCGGTGTGTGCACGGGCGACATTGTTCGCTGCGGACAGTTGACGTTGCTGTTCTACGAGGACTAGGATGACACAGACCTGTCCGCATTGCCACGCAGCAAACCGTGATACGGCGCGCTTCTGTGCGCAGTGCTCCCGCCCCCTGCGCCAGCAGTGTCCCCACTGCGGTGCGATGAACTCGATCCGATCCCACTTCTGCAACCACTGCGGGAAACCGATGGCGCACCGCCAGTCCTACCAAGGCGCCATTCCGATGGCGCAGGAACCACGCTGTCCCCAATGCGGGCGAGTCAATCCCGCCGGATCACGCTTCTGCAACGGCTGCGGCGCAGCGCTGCCATCATCCCTACAAAGGCGCCATTCCGATGGCGCGCCGCCCCCCCTAAAAAGGCGCCATTCCGATGGCGCGCCGTCCACCGGCCCACAGCACCAGTTTCCGCCACCGAGTGCCCCCAGTCCTCCCGAGTCGACGACCGGCTCCCTGGCACCGCAATCCGTGCTCAGTGGACGCTACGTCATAAGTCGCTGCGTCGGCAGGGGGGGCATGGGTGCGGTCTATCAGGCCGCCGACATCCGCATCCCCGGGAAGACGTGGGCCATCAAGGAGATGTCGGACGCCGCCATCACCAATCCGCTGGAGAAACAGCACGCCATCGCCGCCTTTCGCCAAGAGGCACTGATGCTGGCACGCCTGGATCATCCAAACCTGCCCAAAGTCACCGACCACTTCGCCGAGGGGGGAAAGCAATACCTGGTGATGGACTTCATCGTGGGGGAGACACTGGACAAGCGATTGGAACAGATGGACGGCGGGCCGCTGCCGGTAGACGACGCGCGGGATTGGGGTCGTCAGTTATGTGACGTGTTGGGCTATCTGCACGGCCAAGACCCTCCGGTCATATTCCGCGACCTTAAGCCACGGAACGTGATGGTAACCCCCGATGGCACGGTCAAGCTGATTGACTTCGGCATCGCGCGGCTGTTCAAACCGGGTAAGGTAAGTGATACAGCCTTCTTTGGTACAGTGGGCTACTCCCCCAGGGAGCAATACGGCGCAGGACAGACAGACGCCCGTTCGGACATCTATGCACTGGGTGCAACGCTACATCACCTGCTCACGGGTATACCTCCAACCGATATGCCGTTCGAGTTTGCGGACATCCACTCAATCAACAGCCAAGTACCCGCCCCTATGGCAGAAGCCGTCATGAAAGCACTCTCCGACGACCCTGCCGAGCGCTGGCAAAGCGTGGAGGAGATGGGGGCCGCTCTCACAAGAGAGCCATCTCCCCCACAGGTACCGGCAGGTCTTGTACCTGCCCGTCCCAAAGTGAGCCCAGTGCTGCAACCTGCGGCTGCTGCAGCAGCCGCAGCACAGGTGAACCAGGATGCCATACCCCAACCTATCTCCGTGCCAGCTTCCTCTCGTCTCAACTTCTGGAGAGGCATCGTGCTGGTCCTAATTGGAGCTGCCCTCCACGGCGGCTTGGTGTTGCTCACGCTGGACACACTTGAGGAATACGTCGAGTTTCCCCAGGCTGCCTCCGCGTTTATCCCGGCGCTGTTTGGAATCCTGTTCGGCCCCTGGGTCGGCGGAGCTGTGGGCGTCCTGGGATCGCTTGCCTGGAACGCGCTCGAGGGGTGGTACTCGCATGTGCAGTGGGGCATCGCCCTGAGCGCCTGCATCGTGGGAGCGCTTCCCGGCTTGATTGTGAAGGATGCGCGAAACCGAAAACGGGTGCTGGGTGCTGGCGTCCTGGGGAGCGTGATGTACGCGCTGGCTGTGCCGGTGGCCATTGGGATCCTGGAGGAATGGTGGTACGACTTCTGGTACATCGCTGTGCAGATTCTGGTCCCCGCGCTGCCACTCAACGTCTTGCTCCTGCCGTTCCTCGCCCAATGGCTGGTGGGTCCCGTGCAGGGTCGAGGGCTCTACTGGCGGGATACGAGACAGGATTCTGGAGGTAGCTGATGAAATGCCCAAACTGTGGCTATGAAAACCGTCCGGAGGCCCGCTTCTGCAAGCAATGCGGAAAAGTATTACCGCAATCACCCGAGGAGCGGGCAGGGATGCCCGCGGTCCACACTGCATTGCCGCAGCCACCTGAGGGGCAGGCAGAGACGCCTGCGGTCCATGCTGCGTTGCCGCAACCACCGGAAGAGCGGGCAGGGATGCCCGCGGCCCATGCTGCGTTGCCGCAATCACCAGAAGAGCGGGCAGGGATGCCCGCGGCCCATGCTGCGTTGCCGCAATCACCAGAAGAGCGAGCAGGGATGCCCGCGGCCCATGCTGCGTTGCCGCAATCACCAGAAGAGCGAGCAGGGATGCCCGCGGTCCATACTGCGTTGCCGCAGCCACCTGAGGGCACCCCACCGAAGCCACCGTCTCCGATCTGCCCCGCGTGTGGGGCCACTGCCAAGCCCGGGGCCCGATTCTGCCCACGCTGCGGCAAGCCACTGGGAGTCGAGACTGAGCCTCAGCCCGCCGCCTCCATACAGCCGCCGTCCGCTTCGGCCACCACCGAGCCTTCGATGCCCGTCCCCCAACCCTACGCCACTCCGCCGCATTCGCCTCCCCCGGCGCAACCGGCGGCCTACGCCCAGCGCGCATCCCAGCCACCACCCTCACCCAAGCCGTCCGCACCCAAACGGGGCGCGCCGCGCTCGCTTTGGGTGGCGGGAAGCATTGCCGTGTTCCTGTGCATCGCCGCCCTCGTGGTGGGCATCGTCGTACTCAGGCCGAAGCTATTCGGCGCCGAGGAGGAGCCCACCCCAACCTCCGTCCCCACACAGACATCGACGATCGAGCCCACGCCGACGGCGGCGCCACCGACACAACCCCCGGCAACGGAGACTCCAACCGTGGCGCCGACAGCCGAACCGGCCCCAGGGGAGGCACCGGTCTTCGGCGCTCAACTCACCATCTCCTCCTCGGCCACTGACCTGCAAGTGGGGCAACTGGTCACCATCACCGCCGAGACCGTGAACACCGGCGACGTCACCTTCGGCAACCTGCGCTTCCAGTTGCTGGGGAATTGGGAACCCCACCTCAGCATGATCACAGACGAGGTGGTAGAGCATGAATCCGACGTGATACCGGGCCAGAGCGACGCCTCCACCTTTGTGTTGCAGGCGACACAGCCCGGCACGGCGGTGATTCGGGCCAACGTGACGGTGAAGACACGCGAGGACCCGCCTATCGTGAAGCCCGTGCCGTCGGATTCCGAGCTGACCATCTCAGTCACCCAATAGGGGCCTAGTAGGTAGAGGCGGGTCTCGCACCTGCCCGGTCCTGGTTGCAGATTGGTACGTTGGAGAAAAGCATCGAGAACAGGATAATGGGAGAAACTTGATGGCAAATCGTAGAATCCTGATTGCCCTGCTCATTGCAGGAGCTGTTCTGCTCCTGGTGGCCGGGGGCATCTACTTCGCGTTCTCACAGGGCCGCGCGACCTCGCATCCGAAAATCTCACCCCCTCGCTCCCTGAACGACATGGCCGAAGACTACCCGGAGTTAGCCGCCATCCTCGGCGACCCCGCATTGGGTTCCGTCTACAAGGAATTCCTGGTGGCCTACCAAGAGGGCGGCGAGGCGGCCGCGATGGAGTTGGCGCGCCAGCGTGGGTTGCTCACGCCCGAAGACGACATCCGCGTCACTCTGGTCCTCGACACAGAAGACAGCGCGGCCCTGGTGGCCCAATTGGAGTCCGCAGGTATCACCGTCGCCAGTGCCTACCAGGACCGAATCAACGTCGCCGTGCCGATGGCATTGATCAGGGGCCAATTGCAGAGCCAGGACCCCGGCGCGGCGTTCGCGCAGCTCACCGAACTGGAGCACGTGATTGCCGTGCGCCTGCCAGAGCGCACAGTCCCCCAAGGGAGCAACATCGATGGGGAAGGCGTGAGCGTCATCGGTGCCGACATCTGGCAGGACGCGGGGATCACCGGCGCGGGCCTGCGCATCGGCATCCTCGACATGGGCTTCGGTGGCTACGAAAGCCTGTTGGGCGCCGAACTGCCCGACCAAGTGACCGTGGAGAGCTTTGGTTGGATCGACGAGGACAATCCCCACGGCACCGCCTGCGCCGAGATCATCCACGAGATCGCGCCCGATGCCGAACTGGTCTTCGCATGGTACGACGGCAGCGATGCAGCTATGGGCGAGGCGGTAGACTGGCTGGTGTCCCAAGAGGTGGACGTCATTTCCCACTCGGCAGGAGGCATGGTCGGCCCTCGCGACGGCAGCGAGTGGAAAGCACAGGTCGTGGACGACACGGCTGCTCAAGGCATCCTGTGGGTCAACGCCGCCGGCAACGAAGGCATCGCCCACTACCAAGCCACGTTCACCGACGAAGACGGGGACGGCCTCCACGAATTCCTGCCCGACGAAGAGACGATGGCGCTTCCCAATCAAGGCTACGTCGAGGTCTATCTGATGTGGGACGACTGGGCGCAGGCCAGGCAGGACTATGAACTCTACCTCTTCGACGCAGAGGGCAACACCTTGGCTGTATCGGAGGAAACCCAGTCGGGCGAGGAGGGGCAGTGGCCGGTCGAGGGATTTGCGCTTGAAACCGGTGGAGATACCGTCTACGCCGCCGTCCAACTCTACGAGGCTGACCGTGCCGTGACGCTAGACATCTTTGTCTATCCCATAGATCTGGAGGTTCCGTACCAGGAACCGGCCTACAGCATCTGCCCGCCTAGCGACGCCATTGGGTCGCTGACCGTCGGCGCGGCCAACTGGTGGGACAACTCACTGGCCTACTACAGCTCGCAGGGGCCCACCAGCGATGGCAGGCTCAAGCCGGAGATCTCCGCGCCTACCGCCGTGACCGGGGCCAGCTACGGCGATTCCGAGGCGTACGACGAGGACGCGGGCTTTAACGGCACGTCGGCCGCCTGCCCGCACGTCGCCGGAGCGGCCGCCCTGGTCTGGCAGGCCCACCCGGAGTTCGGTCGCCAGGAAGTGCTGGACTACCTCCTGACCCACGCGATAGACCTGGGCCCGCCGGGTGCGGACACGGGCTACGGCTACGGACGGCTCCAATTGCCCGCTTCTCCCTCGGCGGCCCCATCTCCCCCTACCCCGTCAACCGAGGAACCACCATCTTCTGCGTCTAGCGCCACAGTACCACCCGCGCAGGTGTCCACCCCCACACCGGTCGTGTACAGCACGCCGACGATTTCCCCATCCTCGGGGACTGAAGCCAGCCTCCTGGGCCTGGCCGGACTGGGGTTGCTGGCCGGAGGCGTGGCATGTGCTGGAATCGGGCTTTTGCTGGCCGGTGGGGTCGGGCTGCTCGTGATGAGGCAGAGGGGCCGGCAGGGCCCCCAGCCTAGCCTGCCAGGGCAGAGGATACCGGCCGGACAACCTGTCAACTCCTATACCCCCCCGTCTGTGGAGGCAGGTCATGTACCTGCCGGCTCAGCCGTCCCACCACCCTTACAAAGGCGCCATTCCGATGGCGCGCCATCACCCCTACAGAGGCGCCATTCCGATGGCGCGCCATCGCCTGAGCCTCACGCACCACCACCGAGGCCCGGACCTGTCCCGCAGCGTGGCGAGTCTCGTACCTGCCCGTCCTGCGGGGCAGACGTGCGGCCCGGCGCACGCTTCTGTCGCGTCTGTGGTCAGCCCTTGGCAGCCGACCGCGAACCGCGCTACTGCCGAAACTGTGGCGCTCCCTTGAAAGATGAATCCCGCTTCTGCCCCAACTGTGGACACCCAACACAGTGAGTGTCCACAGGAGCAGCAGGACATCGCGGACCACCCCCGCAGTCAGAACGGGACGGACATGGATCGTGCGTACGCGGACGCAGGTGTCCGCGCGATCCGAATCAGACTACGAACACGTTCAGGAGAATCATCATGTCGCAAACCAGTGAGCTACCCTCGCCTGAGTCCACGATGGCGCTGCTGAGACAGCGGCGCAGCGTCCGCCGCTACCGGCCCGACCCGGTTCCAGACGAGATGGTCAAGCAGTTGCTGGAGGCCGGCCAATGGGCACCTTCGGCCAGCAACCGGCAGCCGTGGGCCTTCATCGCCATCCGAGACGAGGCCATCCGGCGGGAGGTCGCACAACACGCGGCCTACTACTTCATCCGCTGGGCACACGTGGACGAAGCACCGCTGCTCATCGCACTGTGCGGAAACGCCCGCCATCCGATCTACCGCCGATTCCTTCACGAGGACGTGGGATTGGCGGGGTCGCAGATCATGCTACAGGCAAAAGCGCTGGGGCTGGGGACCTGCTGGATCGGAGGTCTGGACCGGAAGGCGATCGCGGGCATTCTCAAGATGCCCGAGGACTGGGAGATCGTGGGATTGCTGACCGTGGGGTTCCCGGCCGAGGACCCAGAACCAACGAGCCGCAAGCCGTTGGAGGAGATCGTTTACTACGACGTCTACGGCAACCGAGGCGGCGAAGGAAACGCGACCCCAGGGCAGATCCCAGGTGGCCCACTGATGAGGCTGCTGCGCCGCCTGCGGATGGATCGCTGACCCTCTGTACAGGACCCTGCCCGGTGCGGGACTCCCTCAGTCTGCGTCCAGGGCGCGGCGGATGACCTCCGCCAGTGTCTGCAAATCAAAGGGCTTGCAGACAACGTCCAGGAAACCTGCCTCCTGCAATTCCCGCACATCCTGTTCCGCGACATAGCCAGTGATGGCCAAAGCCTTGAGATCGTGGAATCTCTTCCTCAGCTCTCGGAACAGCTCCCGGCCGCCCACCTCCGGCATCACCAGATCTGTGATCACCAGGTCTATGTCCTCGACCGACCGACAGATCTCCAGCGCCTCTCGGCCATTTGCCGCAGTCAATACCCGGTAACCCAGCGACTCAACGACGCCCTGTCCCGCCTCCCGGACACTCGCCTCGTCCTCGACCAACAGGATGGTCTCACCACGTCCCCTTGGAACAGGATCGGCCGTCCCCTCTCGCACGGTGTCCCCAGTGCCCCTATCCTGGCAGGCAGGCAGATAGATGCTGAATGTCGTCCCCTGGCCCTCCTCTGTCTCCACACCGATGTATCCTTTGTGCTGTTTGACGATGCCGTACACCTGTGCCAACCCCAGCCCCGTTCCCTCCCCGACCGACTTGGTAGTGAAGAAAGGCTCGAACAGATGGGACATCACGTCGGGTGAGATGCCGGCCCCGGTGTCCGAAACGGATAGGCACACCCACTCCCCGGGCGGCATCTCCGCTACCGGCGGATCGTCGCCCGGCTCCAGCTTCATCCGGGATAGGCCGATGCGCAGATCCCCTCCTCCCGGCATGGCATCCCGCGCATTGGCCGCCAGGTTGATCAAGGCCTGCTGAATACGCCCAGGGTCCGCGTTCACCGTCAGCCGAGCCCCCTCGGTCTCGACGCGAAGATGGATCGTCTCCGGCAGCGTTCGCTGGAGCACGTGAAGGGCATCTTCGACACAGGTGGCCAGCTCAATCGGCCGAGCGTGCATCATCGAGCGGCGGCTGAAGTCCAGAATCTGTTGCACCAGTTCGGCGGCCCTTCGCGACTCTCCAAGGATCGACTGGAGACCCGACGCGACGTCCGTGGGCAAGTGAGGCCGGTGCAGGAGTATGTCGGCATCCAGTATGATGGACGTCAGCAGGTTGTTGAAGTCGTGGGCAATCCCGCCGGCCAACTGGCCGATGGCAGCCAGCCGCTCCTGCTGCTGCAGCCGTTCCTCGCTTTCGCGCAGTGCCTCCTCGGCCCACCTGCGCCGCGTGATGTCCTCCATGAAGCCGTCAATCCGCACTATCTGTCCATCCTCGTCGAGCGTCGGCGTTGCCTTGTCGCGGATCCACTTGATCTCATTGTCCTTAGTCACTATGCGGTATTCCACATCAAGCTGGGACTTGTTCCGACGGTGCTCCTGAATGGTCTCCCATACAAACGTTCTATCCTCTGGATGAATGATCGCCGACCATAGGTCTGGATTCTCCAGAAACTGCTTAGGGGAGTAGCCGGTGAGTCCGCTCATCCTCCCTGAGATGAGGATACTCGTCGAACGCTCATCTGGCAACGCGGAGTAGACAACAACGGGGATGTTCTCACTTACGAGCCTGTATTTCTCTTCGCTGGCTCTCAATGCCTCCGCTGCTTCACGCTTCTCAACCGCCCGACGGACGATAACGAGCAACTGATCCACGTCATAGGGCTTCTGGAAGTAGCTATAGGCACCCAGGTTGATCGCCTCGATGGCCGAGTCCTGCGAGGCGTGCCCGGTGAGCACGATGCACTCCGTATCCGAGGAGCGCCGCTTGATCTCCACCATCAAATCCAGGCCGGACGCATCCTCCAGCCTGAGATCAATCAGGGCGGCCGCGAGCGACCCTTCCCCGACACTATCCAGGGCCGCTTCGACCGTGGCAGCGCTAATGGGTGCATATCCCTTGGCCGCGAGGATGGCGGAAAGCGTCTTGCGGAGATTCGCATCATCATCCACGATGAGGATACGTCTCGGGGTTGCTGCATCCACCGTGTTCATGGCTCGCCCTCCTACAATCAGAGAAGTGCTTCCGCCGCCCATCTCACGCGACCCGTTCACAGCATGCCTCCCTCAGTCGACCCGTGTGATTCACACCGGGGTAGGCGAATGACAAACGTGCTCCCCCTGCCCTCCTCACTTGTCACCTCGATGCTGCCCCCGTTCGCCTCCACCAGACTCTTGCAGATCACCAAACCCAATCCCACTCCCTGGGCCTTGGTAGTGAAGAGCGACCTGAATAGCTTTCCCATGTCGTCCGAGGGAATGCCACACCCTGTGTCGCTGATTGAGACGCGGACAGGCGGATGAGAGACCGGCGAATCTCCCTCGCCCCCCGCCCGCGTTTCGGCCAGACTCCTGGCCCTCTCCCCCGTCTCAGCACGCACGGTCAGCAGGCCACCATCAGGCATGGCTTGATATGCATTGGTGATCAGGTTGACCAACACGATCTCCATCTGCCCCGGGTCCACAAGCATAGCGGGCAGATCAGGGAGCACATCCACAATCACTTCCACGCCGCCGGGTGGTGGTCGCTTCTCCAACACACCGGCGACCAACGTCGACACGGCGACCTCCTCCTTGTCGGGCGCGCGGGTACGCGCGAAATCCAGCAGGTCCGCGATGGTCTTTTCCGCATTGCGCACCTCGGAGGTGATGATGTCCAAGTACTCGCGGGGAGTCCCATCCGCTTCGGGAAGGACCATCTGGAGGTAGTACGCGGCATTGCCAATCACGCCCAGGGGGTTACGCAGTTCGTGGCTGACACTGCCCGCCATCTGCCCAAGCATAGCCAGCTTCTCCCGGCGGGCCAGTTGATCCTGGGCCTCTCGCAGTGCCTCCTCGGCCCGTGTCCGCTCGACGGCGTGGCGAACGATCACTACACCCAGGACGGCACCGGTCAGGACCGCGATCAGTGTCGTTAGCACCATCACGACCCGTGCTTGAGTGACCAAGGACTGCGAGAGCGTGTTCTGCGACTCAAGCTCGGCATTGATACTGATTGCCATACTTGAGGCCGCACGTGCGATCTTCGGCTCAAGCGTCTCCTGCACGATGTCGAGCAGATCCCGCAGCCTGGCTTGTTCCGCCTGGATTGCTTGAAACCCTCGATAGTACGCTTCGGCGGCAAACCTGGCATCCGAGATGTTCTCTCGCTGAGTAGAATCCGCCAAATGCGTCTCCAGAACCAAGAGAGCCTCCTGGGCTTGCCGATAGCCCATCTCCATCTGAACAGCAAACTTCTCGTCCCCCGCCTCTAGATACCTCACTGTATTCAGATGCATCGCTTGAAACGCGTTCTGGGCATTGCCAAAGGCCAGGAACACGCGGGGGTCGCTCGCAGACACAAGATGTACTCGCAGAGCAGTCAACCTGTCCACGATTAACCGTTCCTGAATATCCAGGACCTCGGCGTACACGCGCTGACGCTCTCTGACGATATCCGCCGCCTCATCCAACGCCTCTCCGTACGCTTCGACCGCCAGCTTGACGTGACCAAGCATCTCCACCCTTTCCTGGTCAGTGATCTGTTGATCAGCCAGGACGAGCAGATGCTCTAGCCGGGCAAACTCTTCGCCAAAGCGATCCGCGTCAGTTTGGTCCTCGGTGCGGACGTACCGCTGGGCATAGAAGCGGGCCAGCAGGACCTGGTTGACGATGTCGTCGGCCAGGTCTTTCTCAGCCGCCAGCCCCTCGGCCAGACGAGTCACGGTGGCGCTGATCCGGTTGAGTTGCACGACAGCCACCGCGCCGATAGCGGCGACGAAAGACAAGGCCAGCAGATAGCTCACGAGGGTCACGGGATTGACCAGGCGCCTAAGCACCGAGAGCATGGATCAGATCTCCTCTCGCCACAGAAAGGCTTTCACGCACACTCCCCCGACACACGTCCCACGTTCCCGTGCCCCACGGCCACTCATTGGCCGCAGTGGCTGGCCGGTTCGAACCACTGGGCCAACCCGGCCTGCAGCGCGTCGGCAGCCTCTCGCGGGGTCTGCTCGCCCCGCAGGACGGCCAGAGCACCATCCTGCATAAGCGTGTACCCATCTGGTGAACCATCCCGCAGCTTCTCCCAGGCAAAGCGGATATCCGTACCGCGCCCCTCGCTCAAGGCCAGGAAGGCGTTTGCGTGCACGTCGCTGAGCGACGGTACGTCCCGATGCATAGGGAAGAAACCAGGCAGTTCTTTGCCGAGGAGCCAGCCAAACTCCGGGGTCGCCATCCAGGCCAAGAGTTGCCTGGCCTCATCCTTGTGCTCCGAGGCAGCGTTCAATCCAATACCCACGTCTGGATGAAACGTGACGTAGGCAGGCTGGCCAGCGGGTGGGGGAACGGCGAACACGCTCCACTCAAAGCCCGGTTGTGCCTCCTCGAAATAGGGAATGTCCCACGAGCCACTCATCCACATCGCCGCCTTGCCCTGGACAAAAAGCTGGAGGCTATCGACGTAGCCGAGCAGCTCATGATCGGCGGGCAAGAAGGGGGCCAGGTCCTGCACAGCCTGAAATGCGGACACGACGCGCGCGTCGTTGAAGCAGCGCCTGCCTGCCAGGTACTCCATACGCCCCTCGCGCCCGCCAATAAAGTTAGGAGCTAGATTCATGAAGACGATCTCGGCGCTCGTCCACGGGTCCTTCGAGCCGTTGGCGAACGGGATGTATCCGGCGTCCTGGACCAACTGTGCCACGGCGAGCAGTTCCTCCCAGGTCTCGGGCACGTCCAGGCCTAGCGTCTCAAACAGATCCTGATTGTAGTAGATGCCGTGGGAAGTGGCCGTCAAGGGCACTCCGTACGGCATACCACCGGCGGACCAGGGCGCCAGTCTCGCCGGGTCGAAGTTATCAGTGAGTTCCGGCAAGTCGGCCAGCGGCTCAAGGTACCCTTGCTCATATAACGGCCGGGAGGCCGAAAAAGACCGGAGATAGAACAAGTCGGGCGCTGTGCCCGCTTCAAGCTGCGCTTCGAGCACAGCGTCGTACTCCCCAGACAGAGTGGGGTCGAATCTGACCGTAATGTGCGGGGACTTGCGCTGGAACTCGGCCAAGACGCGGTTTATTCGCTCTGTAGCGGTCCGCCATCCGCCCATCGTCAGGACAACCTCCGCGGGCTGTTGCGCCGGCAGTGGAGTCGTGGTGGGAGTAGGCTGTGCCGCCGGGGCAAGGCCGCATCCGGCCGTCACTGCGCCGATCACGGCCAGTATGACGAGACTGCCAGGCCAAGCCTGACGCGAGAATCGTTGCATTGCGTCATCCATCCTTTACAGCGCCCTTACCTACCTATGGCGCGTGGCAGCATCAGCCTGCGTCCAAAGCCTGACGGACGACCTCCGCCAGGGTTTCCATATCAAACGGTTTGTGGACGAGTCCCAGAAAGCCCTCTTCCATCAAGTCCGCCAGGTCCTCCCGCATCGTGTAGCCGGTGATCGCCAAGACCTTAAGCGCTGGATTCCGTTTCAGAAGCTCCCGAGCCAGCTCCCGCCCCCCCATCTCCGGCATCACCAGGTCGGTGATCACCAGAGCTATGTCGCCCGTCGCCGTGAAGATCCCCAACGCTTCCTGCCCATTCGCCGCAGTCAGTACCCGGTAACCCAATGACTCCAACACCTCGCGGCCCACTTCACGTATACGCTCCTGATCCTCCACCAGGAGGACCGTCTCCCCCCGCCCCTCGGGGACCACCAACACCGTCTCGTCTGCCAGAGCTTCCTCCCTGTCCCAGCAGGCCGGCAGATACACGCGGAAGGTCGTTCCTTCCCCAACCTCTGTATCCACCCCGATATGGCCGTTGTGCTGCGTCACGATGCCGTAGACCTGCGCCAGCCCCAAACCCGCGCCCTCGCCCGGCTCCTTGGTCGTGAAGAAAGGCTCGAACACGTGCGGCAGCACGTCGGGAGGGATGCCCGCCCCCGTGTCCGAGACCGCCAGGCAGACCCACTCTCCGGCCGGCATGTCCGCCACGGGCGGCTCGCCCGACCCCGTCACCACGCTCGACAAGGCGACGCGCAGCTCTCCTCCTCCAGGCATAGCATCCCGAGCATTGAGCACCAGGTTCACCAACACCTGCTGAATGCGCGTCGGGTCCGCGTCCACCACGTGCTCCCCGGCCTCCATCTCCAGACGAAGCGAGATGCTCTCCGGGATGGTGCGCTCCAGCACCTCAATCGCCCCCTCAATGAAAGGAGCAAGGTCGATCGGCTGGGTCTTGATCGGCGAGCGGCGGCTGAAGTCCAGAATCTGCCTCACCAGATTGGCCGCCTTTCGCGTCTCGTCCACGATGATCTCAAGCGCCTGCGCTACATGCGGAGAGAGATTAGGCTGGCCCAAAGTCATATCGGCGTGGAGCATGACGGTCGTCAGCAGGTTGTTGAAGTCGTGGGCAATCCCGCCCGCCAGTTGGCCCACCGCCGCCAGGCGCTCCTGCTGCTGGATCTGCCTCTGAGTTTCCCGCTCCACAGTGACCTCCCGCATCAGGAGCAGCCAACCTGCCATCTCCAGATCCCGACGAAGCGGGGCGTCCGGACCCTCTGTACCATGAGACGCGTCAGGCCCAACTTCCGCCTTGACTTGCCGGGCCACGACTTCAAAGACCCGCCGGGGCGGCCCCGCGACTTCCAACTCGTGCCATAGTCCTTCAGACGGGGGTTCCAATAGCTTGTCCACCGGCCAGCCGGCCAGATGAGTCAACGCGTCCCCGGCCCCAACATCGTCCAAGACAGAGAGGTAGGCCACCGCCGCCGGGTTAGCCAACCGAACGCGCCGTTCCCCATCGAGCCAGACAATCCCCTCCGGCAGTTGTTCCACCAGCGTCGCCAGGCGCTGCTGCTCGGCCTCCAGGGCTGCACGGAGGCGTCCGTGGTGCAGGCCCACAGCAATCTGGTCAGCAACATCCCGGGACACGTCCACGTGGTCGGGGGTGAAGGCATCAGGTTCTCCCGACGCCAAAGCCAGGACACCAATCAGTTCCCCCTGGGCGATGAGAGGCACGCCGACGCAGGAGCGCACGCCAATGGCCCGAAAGGCCCGGATCACGGGCGGCGTTTCCTGCCCTCCCTCTGAGACTGAGGCATTTTCGTCCACGAGAACTTTGCCCTGGCGAAGCGCCTCGACCTCCGCGCCATGCGACAGTGGAAGGCGCGTACCGGCCTGGATCCCGATCTCGGCCTCGGTATCTATGGCCAGAAGTGTCACGTCCCCGGCTTCGAAATCAAACGTCAGGATGCCCGCCCCCTGGCAGGGTACCAACCGGCGCAGGCGGCGCAGGGCAGCCTGGGCGATCTCCCTGGGTGACCATGCTGCCAGGATAGCACCATCAATGGCGCGCAAGGCCCTCAGCCGCTCGGCGTAGCCCCTCAGGTTCTCCTCCGCGTGCTTGCGCTCGGTGATATCTTGTGTGGTGCCCTGCATGCCCAGAGCGTTTCCCTCGGCATCCACCGGGACATCTCCGCGCACCCAGACCGTTCGAACGTCACCGTCGGACCTCAGTACCCGGTGCTCGTATTCGAACGGGCACTTGTTCGAGAGAGCCTCCTCAATCGTCAGACAATACTCGGCCCGGTCCTCTGACGGGATAAGCTCCAGGTGCCCCTCGAACGTCGGCGCAAACGTCTCGGGCGACACGCCGAAGATACGGTAGACCTCATTGGACCAAAAGACCTCGCCCGTCACGGCGTTCCACTCCCAGTTGCCGATCCGCCCGACGCGCTGCGCCTCGGCCAGCCGCGCTTCGCTCTGGCGCAGCGCCTTCTGGGTCTGCACCCGCTCGGTGACATCGTGGGCCATGCCCCGTACAATAGGCTCTTCCACCCCCTCGACACGGAGGATGTTATCGTACTCCCAGATGCGTCTTTCGCCCGTGCGGGTCTGAACATGCATCAGACCGCTGGAGACGCCGCGCTCTCGGATCCCGTCCAGATACTCATCGAATTCACCCGCCACCTCAGGTACCAGGATGTCGCGGATATTCATGCTCGTCAGGTCGTCACAATCGTAGCCCAGCAGTCGCACAGCCGCCTGGTTCACAAAACGGATGCGGCCATCCAGGTCATGGGTGCAGACTAGATCGTGGCTGTGTTCCACCACGTCCCGGTAGCGATCCTCACTCTCGCGCAACGCCTCCCGCGCCTTCTGGCGCTCGATGGCTTGAGCCAGCACGTTGGCCACAGCTTGAAGAAAACGCACGTCGTCCCCGGTGAATGTCCGCCGCTGCGTCGTGTGAGCACCCAAGATGCCAAAGGAACGATGCCGGCCCTGAATAATGACGCTCACGCCGCTGACCACCCCGTGCTCGACCAGCAGCGACGGCCCGCTGAAGCGCGACTCGGTGCACAGATCCTCGACGATCACTGGCTCAGCCGAAAGCAAGGTGTAACCGGCCTGCGAATCCTTCTCCGTTCCCACCGTCGCGTGACCCACCAGTCCTTCGTTCCAACCCACGCCCGCGCGCAAGAGCAAGGCGCTGCCACCGGGCAGAAGCTCGAGGACCTTGGCGTACTCCACATCGAGGGTTTGGGCCACGGATTCAACGGCGCCCTCCATCAGCGTAGCGACATCGACGCCGGCCAACGCGCGTTGCCCCAGTTCAGCCACCGCTGCCTGCTGCCGTACGCGAGCATTGAGCATCTCTTCCGCCTGCCGCCGACGCGCTTCAGCTTGCACACGCTGGGTGACGTCCCGGAACAACATGACCACGCCGACCACCTCACCACTGGCATCCGTGATCGGAGCGGCGCTGTCCGCGATAGGCACCCTTCGGCCATCCCTGGTGACGAGTGACGCGCCAGGGTCCAGGCGAACCGCTCCCCCGTCCTCGATCACCCCACGTATCGGATGCTCAAGCGGCTGGCCCGTGTCCGGATCTACAATCGTGAATATGTCCTCGACCGGCCTATTCTGGGCCGTCCGTTGCTCCCAACCTGTCAGCGACTCAGCCACAGGATTCATGAACTTGACCCGGCCATCGCTGTCTGTCGCAACGACGCCGTCCGCGGCGCTGGCAAGCGTCACCCGCAGCCACTCGCGCTGGATGCGAAGCTCGGATTCCACAGACTTGATACGCAGGATGGACTCCACGCGTGCCAGAAACTCGCGGCTGGAGATGGGACGGGCAATGTATCCATCTGCACCCACTTCCGGCCCCAACGCTTGTTCGTCCGAGGTCGTCCCCAGGCCAGAGAGCAGCACGACGTAGCACCCCGCCAGGCTTGCGTCGGCCTTGATACGCCGGCACACCTCAACGCCATCCACGTCCGGCAACACGACGTCAAGCAGGATCAAGGCCGGCACTGTCTCCCGCACCAGGCGCAGCCCCTCGTTCCCCGTTTCGGCCTCGATCACCTCGTAGCCAGCTTCTCTCAACGTGCGGGAGTGGGCGCGCAACACGAATGGCTCGTCGTCCACAATCAGGATTCGCGCAGTCTCACTCATGCGCCATCCCCCGTCGAATCACCGCCACCGCTCCCAGGCACGCTCGCCGTTGCCGCTTGCCGTACGCTCCGCTCCAGCGTCGGGAGATCGTCAAGCATCTGGAAGCTGAGCGGCTTTGTCAGGCAGTCATCCATCCCTGCCTCGCGGCAGCGCTCGATGTCTTCTACCATCTGGCTGGCTGTCAGGGCGATGATGGGAATATGCGCGCCAGCATTCCTCTCCATCTCCCGGATCGCGGCCGCCGCCTGTATGCCGTCCAACTCCGGCATGTGCATATCCATCAGGATCAAGTCGAAAGGCTCCCTCTGCCAGGCTTCGACTGCCTGCCGCCCGTCCTCCACGGCCACAACCGTGTGCCCCTGCCTGGTCAGCATCTTGACCGCCAACCGGCGATTGCCCAAATCGTCCTCGGCCAGAAGAACGCGCAGCAGGCGGCGATCTTGGACCGGTTCGGTATCCTCCTCGACCGCAGACGCCGGCTGAAGCCTGGGAGGACGCGCAGGCTCACGGCAGATATCCATCTCGGCCTGATGCCGAGTCAGCTCAGCGCACTCCTTCATCGTCGCGCGCAGCGCGTTGGCCTGCTCGTTGCCAATGCGCGCGATTTCCTCGTAGAGTTCCATAGCGCCATTGCTAGTCTTAGCGCCGACAATCAGAAGTTGCTCATCGGCAGCGACGCCAGCGAAATGCAGGGTCACGAGCTGGCCGGCGACGGGCACGTTCAACTCCCAGTCGAAAGTCCCCCCTTTCTCCTGGACCTCCGTCAGAAAACCGAGGATCTTACTCAAGCTGCCACGGTCTACCGCAAGCGCCAGCGGTCGCCCTGGCGCAACTTGATCCCCGAGGCCCAATCCATCGTGGATCACCTGTAAGACCGTCCCCTGTGTGTCGCACAGCAGCGCGACTCTAGCCGTTTGTCTCTCAGACATCATACACCACAGACTGCCTACCCAGGCATTGCGACCGCGCCTCTACCCGTCCCCAGACCGCCCGTTTCCGGACGCCCTGCTTCAGCGGGGGCTCCGATCTCGTTTGGTTCCCCACACCCACGGTGGCCCCGACGACCACGCCTGGAAGAAGCCCTCTCCACTAGATTCCAGTACCCGGCTGGGTATTGTGATTATGATCATTATAGGTAAAACACTTGAGTGGCGCAAATCCGGGGATATGTGAGCGTATCACGGAGGGGACAAAGGGGTGAGGAAATCGGGGGCAGGCGTTCGTCATGAGGGGTAGAAACGGGGGTGGCACGGGAATATAAT
>CAZYSK010000046.1:0-46099 GCA_964649415.1 uncultured Anaerolineales bacterium | reverse complement strand
CAAGTTTCCACCTTATTTTTGCCGATCCGTGGTCCAAAGGATGGGGCTAACCTCACGGCTAAAGGCTGGATGGGCAAGAAGATCGTATCTGCCTGACCTAACCTCGGGGACATACGCAGCGTCCAGAAGGCGCACAGATCCTCAACATAGTCGTCGCCAGCCAGGCAGAGAATGATGCGGCTGTTTATGCTTTCTGGATAAAGAATCGTGGAAGCAAGGTGAAGCCCCGTTAGCTGAAGTGGATACCCCCGCTGCAAGATGGATGACATGGCATCAAGATAAGAGACGAAATCAGTTGATTCGCCTAAGTGCACAGTTGGTGCCCGAAGCTGCTGAGTGTAAGTCTCTCGGTGGGCTGCATCGAGAATTCCGAACTGAGGAACGGCATAAGGAAAGAATGGGTGATCAGGATTCACGACAGGAATGCGGATGACGCTGCCCAAGTCATCTGTTCTATGAGCCTCAAGCACGTTAGCCAGAACAGGGAGCATTCTTACATTATTGAGCCGGTCTATCCGATGCTCTTCAATGAGAAGACCCTCCCAGCCTCGCACCAGCAATGGCTGAAGTCGTCGCTTAACTTCTGCTACCAGACCATGCCCAATGGTCCCACAGACCACGATCGCATCGGGATCATGAACTTCCAGAGTTTTCCACCACCCTTTAGAAAGCGCGTCCCCATCCGTCGGAACAAGAGCATTGAAGATGCCACCCCAAATATTAGTGTTGTAACGGATCATACGAATCAAGTCTTCGAATGCGAAGCCCTTCCCTATGAGGAAGGCGATTCGCTGTGGTCGCATACCGAGGGTGGCGACTGTACGTCTTGTTTTTTCGTGCGCAGGCACCACACGGCCTACTACTCTGCTATTGCTCATATTGCATCCTAACCCCAGCCAGACCGGGCTCACTTGATCCTGATATCACTGCAAGCATGTCCGTATTCGCTCAAGGATCACTTCTCTGCCATTGTGTATACCGCCGCCATTCTCATCTTCAGAACCTTGCGAGCACACGTTGAATCCCGGGCAGTTGACGATCACTGCAGCCCTGGCCCGCCGGCCGGGGATCAGGCACGCTAGTCAACTCTAAAGATAGGAGCAGCGGTTTCCCCACGGAGGAACACGCTGCCCTTATACCCTTCTATGATGTTTGTTCGACCGTTGCCCTGCCGTCATCGCCTGCCCACACCTCCCTCACCGCAGTAGAGAAACCCAGGCGATTTGCTCACGCCATCATGGAATATTATACAGCATTTCACTGGCAAGGTCAAGAGGTACAGAAATCTTGTGTGGGATCTCGTGGAGTGCCCACCATGAACCTGGCGCGCCGGACATAATTCGCGGCTCTGCCCGAGTCCGCCACTGCCTCTGGCCCACGCTCGCTTGCGGCTTTGCACTCAAGATCAGATGCCTCGACGTGGCGAACCTGCATTTTCCTCAATTTCCCGCCCAGTTGTCATTCCCTCTCGTTGATGGTATAATCTATCTCGGCTGAGGCCTAAACTGGGTGGGATGCACTGCTTGGGTCGGGGTTTTCCGGCCCGAGATGGGTGTCCCATCGGCTTTTGCTACGTTGACAAGACAATTCGCGAGGCTAGTGACGATTGTTGCGCAACCTCGGATCGAATTCAATGAGAAAACCTTTTTGCTCGACCTGCACTTCTTGTACTGAAGAAGAGCACCAACCGGCGGATTCCCCATCCGCGTGTCTGTGCCCCGTCTTTTTCCGTTTTTTGGCCTGGTGTATGACGGCTGCGTGGCGCACGTGCGTGGATTGGCGGTCCAGGCGCCCCTTCCTAACCCGTGCCACGGCGCACGTCAGTGTCGTTATTCTTGCGCTGGCGGCCGTCTTGCTCGGGGGTGTGGGCATTCCCGCGCCCCGGGCGGCGGTGGGGGACTCGCTCGGGGCTGATGCGGCGGCCTTCACGAACGTGGCCCCTGATGCAGCGGAGTCTACGCCACTGCCTACCCCGCCTCTGCTCACCAACCAGTCGCACCCGCTTGACGCTGACACGGTCGCCCGCTTGCCTGTCCCGCACACGACTTTCCCGGATCGGCTGCGCGCCGCGGTCATCACCTACGTCGTCGAGGCGGGCGATACCATCTACGACATCGCGGCCCGCTTTGGCCTGTCCCCGCAGACGATTGTCTGGAGCAACCGCGAGGGTCTCATGGACGCTCCGTGGCTGATTCAGCAGGGGATCGAGCTGTTCATCCTCCCGGTGGATGGCGTGTACCATACCGTCCGGTCTGGAGACACGATGGCCGGTATCGCGGCCGAGTACGACGTAGAGTACGAAGGCTTGTACAACGAGTGGAACGATCTGGAGGAGGGAGAGGGACCGCGCGAGGGGCAGTTGCTCGTCGTTCCCGGCGGTGTGGGGGAGGAAGTGTCCTGGGAGCCGCCCCCCCTGTATCCCTCGCCTGGCCCTGCCGGCTACAGCTACGGCGTCTGCAGCGGCACGGCCTTCACCGGCCCTGGCGCGAATGGCTGGTTCATCCTCCCCACCGGCAACTACCGGGTCTCGGGATGGTATTTCCACGACCCGCGCAATCCGGGCCACATCGGGCTTGACTATGGCTGCAGCCTGGGGGATCCCATATTGGCCGCCGACAGCGGGGTCGTGACGATATCCGGGTGGAACGGCGGGTACGGCATCATGGTGGAGCTCAACCATGGCAATGGCTTCGTCACCCGCTACGGTCACTTCGACAGCGTGGCCGTGGGGTGCGGCCAGCCCGTGTATCAGGGAGACTTGATCGGCTATTGTGGCACCACCGGCTACTCCACCGGTCCGCATCTGCACTTCGAGATTCGCAGCAACGGTGTGCCACAGGACCCCATGATCTACCAGCCGTAGCTGGCTTCTGGTACCAGGCAGGAGAGACAATGCAACGAGTTCTGCGCGATGGCAGGCCGTCCAACCCCACGCAACGATACACCCTCCGGCGTTGGTTCGAGGACGGATTGCCGCGCGCGTTTGCCTGGCTGGCGACTCTAGTCTACCGCCTGACCGGTGATTGGCGCGGCTGGCTTCCGTTCTTCACGCGCACCAGCGCGCACCTGGCGGTCATCGGCGTGGCGATCATCGCGGTCGCGCTGAGCCGCATTGAGTGGCCGGCGCAGGCAGCGTGCCCCTCGCCCGGGACGGCTCTGGCCGTCTCGGCCTGGAACCGGGACAGGGGAGATGGCGCGTCCGGCGGCCCGGCTGAGAGCGTGGTGATGGTTCGGCTGAACGGCTACGGCTCGCGGATGCCTGCCTCTGACGGCAGTGGCGCGATTGCCCGGCTGGCTCAACCGCACACGATTATGCCCGAACGGCCTCGCCTGGACGTTATCACCTACACGGTCCAGGCCGGCGACACGGTTGAGTCTATTGCGAGCGCCTTCGGGTTGCAGCCCACGACCATCAGTTGGTCCAACCCGGCCATCGAGGATGCGCCGGACTTGTTGAGGATTGGCCAGGAAGTGGTCATCCTCCCCATTGACGGCGTCTATCACGAGGTCGCCGAGGACGATACGCTGGAATCCATCGCCGAGTTGTACAAGGTGGAGGCCGAAGCCATCACGGCTTGCGCATACAACCAACTGGAGCCGCCCAGCTATCCCATCGTCGAGGGCATGCGCCTCATTGCACCGGGCGGTGAGAAGCCCTACGTACCAAAGGTCGTCACCACGTATGCGGGCGCCGTGCCAGAGGGGGCGCGTGGCTCGGGCCGGTTCCAGTGGCCGGTGCTGGGCACAATCACGCAGGGGTACTGGTATGGCCACCGGGCGATTGACATCGGGGCTCCCACGGGCAGCGCCTTGCTGGCGGCCGATGGTGGGTTCGTCAGTTTCGCAGGCTGGACCGATGTGGGCTATGGCTACCTGGTCGTGATAGATCACGCCAACGGCTTCGCCACCTACTACGCCCACATGAGCAATATCTACGTCTTCGAGGGGCAGGCGGTGGAGCGCGGCCAGGTCATCGGTGCAGTGGGCAGCACCGGCTGGTCCACCGGACCACACCTACACTTCGAGGTCCGCTACTACGGCGTGCAGCAGAACCCCCGGGCGTACCTGCCGTAGCTGCCCGGCGTCACGGGTAGCTCTGCGAGCAACCACAAAGGGTAGGGGCAACCACAAGGGTTGCCCCTACTTTGCGTATTCCTCTGCCCGCACCTCACGGATCACCGTCACCTTGATCTGGCCGGGGTAGTCCATGCTTTCCTCGAGCGTGCCGGCAATATCGCGAGAGAGCTGGACGGTCGCCAGGTCGTCAATCTCCTCGGGCTTGACGATGATGCGGATCTCCCGACCAGCCTGGATCGCGTAGGACTCGGCCACCCCTCTGAAGGAGTTGGCGATGTCCTCCAGCGCGTGGATGCGCTTGAGGTAGAGTTCCAGGCTTTCACGGCGTGCGCCTGGCCTAGCGCCGGAGATCGCGTCGGCGGCCTCGATGATGACGGCCTCGATGGAGGTTGGCTCCACCTCGTGGTGATGGGCCGCCACGCAGTGCACGACGGCCTCCGGCACGCCGTGGCGGCGACATAGTTCGGCGCCGATGCTGGCGTGGGTCCCCTCGGTCTCGAAATCCACTGCTTTCCCGATGTCGTGCAGCAGGCCTCCGGCACGGGCGATGTTGGCGTCGGCCCCCAGTTCCTCTGCCATCATACCCGCCAATTTGGCCGTCTCGATGGCGTGGGCGTGCTGATTCTGCCCGTAGCTCGTGCGGAACTTGAGCCGCCCCAGCAGCTTGACGAGCTCGGGATGTAATCCGTGGATGCCGGTCTCGACGGCTGCTCGTTCACCCTCATCGCGGATGATGCGATCGACGTCTTTCTGGCTGTCCGTGATGACCTTTTCAATGCGCGCAGGGTGGATGCGCCCATCCACCACCAGACGCTCCATCGCCCTGCGGGCGATCTCGCGGCGCACTGGATCGAAGCAGGAAATGGTTACTGCCTCGGGTGTGTCATCTACGACGACGTCCACGCCAGATGCCTGTTCGAAGGCGCGGATGTTGCGCCCCCCACGGCCGATGATGCGGCCCTTCATGTCGTCGGAAGGCAACGAGACGGTGGAGACGGTTTGCTCAGCCACCTCCTCGCTGGCCATACGTTGGATCGCATAGGTGATGATCTTGCGAGCGCGTGTGTCCGCCTCGTCCTTGGCCTCGGCCTCCACTTGGCGGATCACCTTGGCCATGTCGTGTCGCGCTTCCTTCTCGACGATCTTCAGGAGTTCCTGTCGCGCCTCATCCTGAGTGAGTGCGGCGATGCGTTCCAGCGTCTCCGTCTGCTCTTGGTACATCTGCTCGACCTGGTTGCGGCGTCTGTCCAGGGCGCTCTGCCGCTTGTTCAGGGTTTGTTCGTGCTGCTCCACTCGCTCTTGGCGGTGGTCCAGTTTCTCGCGCCTCGCTTGCAGACGTTCATCCTCCCGGCGAAGGCTGGCCCGCCGCCGGTTTAGTTCCTTCTCGGTCTCGTTCCGGATCTGGAGCGCTTCGTCCTTGGCTGCCAGTATGGTTTCGCTGACCTGTTTCTGCGCGTCTTCCAGGATCTGCTCAGCCTTGTCCTGTTGCTTCTTGATCTGGCCCTGTACAATGTAACGCCGGACAAACGAACCTAGCCCGAACCCAACGGCTAGTGCTAGTACTGCTGTGATCAGAATTGTCCATTCACCCATTGCTTCTCCCCTCACTTTCGATGCCCGGTGGGGCATCGCGTTGTACCGCCTCGAGCGCCTCCTCGATCAATGGCTCGATCACCTCGTATGAGAAGCCTCTGCGTACCAGATAGGCCTTCAGTTTCCGACGGAAATCACGAGGTTCCAGGTGTGACAGGCGACGTGCACCGGCCTGCACCGCTTTGCGAGCCGGCGTCGTCTCGTCCAGGTCCGCCAACACGCCGGTGATGATGGAGTCGGGGACCCCTTTGGCGCGCAGTTCGTAGCGCAGCGCGCGTGGCCCTCGGGGGTTGAACTGCATCCGATTCTCCACCCAGTAGCGGGCAAACGCTCGATCATCTAGGAACCCGGCTCGCTCTAAGCGCTCGATTACTGTTTCGATGCTTGTGTCGGCCAGGTTCTTCTTGCGCAGATTGGTGCGCACTTCGGCCTCGCTGCGCGGACGATACGATAGGAAGTTGAGGGCGCGTTCGTGTGCGCGCTCAACCTCATCCTGCGCCTGCAACCGAGCGATATCCTCATCGCTCAGCGCCTGTCCTACCCGGAGACGAGCCGCCTCGATAGCGGCCAGTCCAAAGGCATACTGTCCATCGATAATTATGTTGACTCGATTCTTGTTGCGCTTCTGGAAGCGCATCTCCGTGATCGTCCCTGCCATAGAACCTCGGCATGGAAAATAAAACCGTGGCTTACCCAGCCACGGTTTGCGTTGACGCGCGATGGCGCGTCAATCACGTACACAGAGCCGACCCGACTTGCTTACTTGTCAGGAGTTGTCGCTTCCTCGATCAGGTGGGCACGTGCTGTCGTTGCCCTGCTATGGGAGACGTCGATGCCTCTCGTTCCACTCCCCATGCGTATCCTGTAGCTCATCCGGGATTGGCCTCAATGCCATGTCTCCGGGTGGGCGGCAGATCGCAAGAGCCTCTTGCCTCTCAGACAGACTCTCATCCAATCGGAGCTGGGATGAATCCACGCTGGCCGAATCTTCGCATAACGCGGTCCATCAAGACGGGCATTCATATGAAAATGCTACACAAGCGTCAGTCAAGACGCCCCTTGGATGTCTGCATCTGCATCGCCTGGATCGCAAGACGGTAGCCTGTATCCAGCTCCAGTAGCAAAGCAACTCTGTGCCTCAGAGAAAGACTAAACTCTTTACCCGGCGTTCTCTCTGGGAACGCCAGCATTTGAGCTCGCTCCGTGGCTGGTCTCAGCCAATACAGTATTATCTGGAGTACCTACACGATCAATCAGCCTCGCCGGTCTCCTCCAGTTCAGATCCGGCGTCCGGCTTTGTAGTTCCGTCAAGAGCCATCGCCTTTCGGACGACAGCTTCGATCTGTTCGGCGACTTCGGGGTGCTCGCGCAAGGACTGCTTGGCGTTCTCCCGCCCCTGTGCCAGGCTCTCGCCTTCGTGGTAGTAGTACGAGCCTCGCTTCTCGACCACACCCGACTCCACCGCCATGTCCAGCAAGTCCCCGGCCTTGCTGATGCCCTCGTCGTACATGATGTCGAACTCCGCCACCCGGAACGGCGGCGCGACCTTGTTCTTCTTCACCCGCACCCGCGTGCGGTTCCCGATCACCTCGCCCTTGTCCTTGATGGCGGCGATGCGGCGCACGTCCAGGCGCACCGAGGCGTAGAACTTCAGTGCCCGTCCGCCCGAGGTCGTCTCCGGGTTGCCGAACATCACCCCGATCTTCTCCCGTAGCTGATTGGTGAAGATCAAGGCTGCGTTCGATTGCTTGATGGCGCCGCTGAGCTTGCGCAGCGCCTGGCTCATCAGGCGTGCCTGGAGGCCGGGGTGGGAGTCCCCCATCTCGCCCTCGATCTCGGCTCGGGGCACCAGCGCGGCGACGGAGTCGACGACGATGATGTCCACGGCGCCGGAGCGGATGAGTGTCTCGGCGATCTCGAGTGCTTGCTCGCCGGTGTCGGGTTGGGAGATGAGGAGGGTGTCCACGTCCACGCCGCACATGGCGGCGTAGGAGGGGTCGAGGGCGTGTTCCATGTCGATGAAGGCGGCGGTGCCGCCACGCTTCTGGGCCTCGGCGACCATATGCTGGGCGAGGGTGGTCTTGCCGGCCCCTTCGGGGCCGTAGATCTCGGTGACGCGGCCGCGGGGGATGCCGCCGATGCCAAGGGCGAGGTCGAGCGCGAGGGAGCCGGTGGGTATAGCCTCGACGTTCAAGTGAGCTGCCTCCCCCAGGCGCATGACGGTTCCCTCACCGAAGCGCTTGGTCAGGTTTGCCAGTGCTGTATTCAACGCCTGCTGTCTGCCTTTTTCGGCCATCGCTGTTGACTCCGTCATTGCGTTGCTGCCGGCGGCACAAGGCCTCACTGCGTCCCGCGCACTATTGTGTTTTACACTTGCGTCGCCAGAAGTGACTTTTCTGGATTTTCCGATTACTCGATAGTGTACACCAAATCTGACAAAAACGCAAATTGACTTGACCGTCCGCGAGCGATGTGTTACAGTACAGCCCGATGGGTCCGATGGGTATCCGCGCAGGCCTAACGGCAAGAAGGGCTAGACCGAGTGACTGGCTGCAGATTGAGACGCTCAATCAGACGGCTCAGCGCGCGCTGTGCTGGCTCTGGTGGTGGGAGGAGTACCTCGGAGGCGACCTGTTTGTCGTGGTGGAGCACGGGGATACCGTGATGGGAGCGCTCTTCGTGTCGCCCGACGGGGCGCCCGTGGCGTGGGTGCGACTGGTCGCTCTGGGTGACGCGCTCGATGCCGGCGCTTGGCTTGATACAGCGCTGCCTCCCATTCTCGCTGGCTTGCGCCAGCGCGGGGTGCGGAGCCTGGCGTGGATGGACTACGCCGGGTGGGCCGGGCCACTCCTGGGGCCGCGCGGTTTCGAGCGAGTGACGGACGTGGTGACGTTGCTCAAGCGCGACCGTGCGCTGCCCGACGGTGGCGTGGTGGACGCTTTCCTGCGCAAGGCATCGGAGGTGGACATCCCGGCCATCCTGGCTGTGGATCGGGCGGCGCTCGGCCCCCACTGGTGGTACGGCAAGGAGACGATGCGCCGCCGGGCGGCCGGCCTGTCTCATTTCGCGGTGGCGGAAGTATCGGGGGCGGTGGTCGGTCACGCTGAAGGAGAGCTACGTCTGCCGGTGGCCCATCTGGACCGCATCGCCGTGCATCCGGATCACCAGGGCCGTGGTATCGGTACGGCGCTGATGCGCGATGCGTTGCAGGCTCTATGGCTGCGCGGGGCCACGCGGGTGACGCTGAATACCCAGAGCGACAACCGTCGTTCCCAGCAGCTATACCGCCGGTTCGGGTTCCGCCCCACGGGGGACGTCATGACGGCGTGGGAACTGCCCCTCTAGGGTGTGCCTTTCTCTGTCTATGGCTCGGTCGGGCCGGGCATGGGGGTCTCGGCTACGCCGGTCGCGAAAGCGCCTGGCTCAGCCGTCGGTGCGACGGTCGGTGAGGGCAGAGGGATGGGTGTGCCGGGCGGTGCGGCCACGAAGACCTGCACCTGGGCCTCGACGCGGTTCTGGGCCTGATCGAAAGCCGTGATGCGCAGCGTGTAGGGGCCGGGGGCCAGACCTGTGACGTCCCACTCGGTCAACAGGCCGTCCTGCACCTGTGCGCGATGTGGCCCACTGAGCCAGTGCCAGTCTGAGGGCGCTTCGCCGGGACCGTATTGCACCTCGTAGCGTTCGAAGTTGGGCATCTGGACCGTGCCGGCGACCGGCACAACGCCGCTGACGGCGCTCCCCGGGGCGGGCTGGGTGATGGAGATCCGCGCGTAGCTGGCGCTCTCGGCGCAGGTTTCGAGCGGCCCCAACGGCAGCCCGCCGAAGTGCTCGGGGTGGGCCTGGGCCCACTCCCGTCCCCGCTCGTCCGTGATGACGACCCTCAGTTCCTCGACGACCTGGTTGGGGCAGAACTCGTTCGCCAGCAGCCCGGTCGCAGCGTCAATCTTGACCATCTGGTACCAGTCGTGTTCCTCGCCCAACGGGGGTTGATCCTCGGCGAAGACCTCTACGGCGCGGCGCGGGCAGTGGCTGGTGGGACGAGCGCCGGAGTCGGCGCAGATCTCCTGCTCGACGATGCCGGGCGGGCGGACGAACTCGCGTACCGGCAGGCCGGTGTGCGCTGCCTCCATGAAGGTGTGCCATATCGGTCCGGCGCCCGCCGCCCCGGGCAGGTTGATCATCTCCGAGTTGTCGGAATTGCCGACCCAGACGCCGGTCACGACATCGGGGGTGTAGCCGATCGTCCACGCATCGCGGAAGTCGTTGGTGGTCCCCGTCTTGGCGGCCGCCGGCCGGGAGAGTTCAAGCACACTGGGGCAGTGGAAGGCGCGGCAGCGGGCCTGGGTGTCGGCGAGGATGTCGGTGATGAGATACGCGTGTTGGGGCGAGATGACTTGCTCGCTTGCCGGCGTGGCGTTGTCCACCAGGACGTTGCCCTGGCTGTCCTCGATGCGCAGGATGGGGGTCGGTGGCACGCGCACTCCGCCGTTGGCGAACACGGCGAAGGCACCTGTCATCTCCAGCAGCTTGGCCTCGCCGCCGCCCAGTGTGAGCGCCAGGCCGTAGAACGGAGGCGCGTCGTACGGATAGTCTGGGCAGTAGAGTTCGGGGTGGACCAACGAGTCGACGCCCAAGCGCCCGCTCAGTTCCAGCAATCCGTCTACGCCCACGAACTGGAGCGCCTCGACGGCCGGGACGTTGTACGAGTTGGCGAGCGCGTCGCGCAGGAGCATCGGGCCGTGGTACTTCTCGTCGTAGTTGACCGGCACGTAGGGCGGGTTCGCTCCGTCGGGGAACTCGGTCTCCACGTCCCACAGCAACGTGGCCGGCGTCCAGTCCCGCTCGAAGGCGGCGACATAGGTCAGGGGCTTGATCGAGGAGCCGGGCTGGCGGCAGCGCAGGGCGACGTTGACCTGTCCGTCAATCTCCTCGTCGTTGAAGTCCGCCGAGCCAACCATGGCCAGAATGTGGCCGGTGGCCGGGTCGAGCGCGACGAGCGCGCCGTTGGTGGCGTTTTGGGCGGAGAGCGCCGCCACGCCTTCGCGCACCGCTTCCTCGGCCAGCGCCTGCAGCCGGGGGTCGAGGGTAGTATAGATGCGCAGGCCGGTGCCCCGGTAGAGCGCCTCCGGGCCATAGGTGGCCTCCAGCGTCTGCCGTGCATAGACGACGAAATGCGGCGCGGTGGTGAAATCCAGCCGGGGGGCCTTGAACGCGTGGGCCTGCATCTCGGCCGCTGTCAGCACGGCCTCAGTGTGGCTGATGTAATTGGCCTCGACCATCAGCGCCAGCACGTCCTGATGGCGCGCCAGGGCCAGGTCGAGCCCGCCGGCAAAGGGGGCGTAGGTGGCCGGCGCCTGGGGGAGCCCGGCCAGGAAAGATGCCTGGGCGAGCGTGAGATCCGCCGCATCGGTCTCGAAATAGGTCTCGGCAGCGGCCTGGATGCCGTAGGCCAGGTTGCCGTAGTTGTTCTCGTTGAGGTATATCTCCAGGATCGTGTCTTTGGGATAGACGCGCGTCAGCTCGGCGGCCAGCACGACTTCCTTGATCTTGCGTCCCGCGGTCTCCTGCACCCGCTCCTCAGGAGAAAGCAGGACGTTGCGCGCCACCTGCTGGGTGATGGTGCTCGCGCCGGAGACGATGCGCCTTTCCGAGAGGTTGTAGTACACGGCGCGGGCGATGGCGATGGGGTCGAAACCGGGGTGGAGCCAAAAATCGCGGTCCTCGGTGGCGACGGTCGCCTGGATCAGGTAGGGGGAGACCTTGCTGAGCGGGACGTAGGTGCGCCGGCCTCCCTGGGGATCTGTGACCTCGTACAGCAGGTGGCCATCGCGGTCGAAGATCTTGCTGCTGACGAAGGCCGTCTGGCGGGTCTGGAGTTCCTGGGGCGAAGGGAGCTGGTTGGCGATGGCGACGTAGCCGACGATGGACGCGCCGACGCCGAGGAAGAACAGAAGCACGACGGCGGCCACGGTGATGAAGCCAACCCGGATCAGCATCTGCCCCCACCGGCGCGGCTTGCGGCTTGGAGTCCCCGTCGTAACGGCCACCTTGTCCCTGCTCGCCTCGCCACGGGGCGGGTGGTGGGGGGCGACGTAGCCGGGGCGCTGCGGTGGCGGCACGGTGCGCGGCAGGCCGGCGGTGGGTGTCAGACCCGTGGGCACTCGGGCTTTGGGAACTGTGGGCTCGCCCAGTTCGCCTGGCAGCTCGGCTGTCTCGACGTCGTCGGGCGAGACGGGCCGGGCTCGCTTGCTGGGCTGGGTGTCCTCAGGCGTGACCGGCGGTTCGGGAGGCAGGGTGGGGCGTTCGGCGTCCCCACCCTCCGGCCCCGAACGGCGGGTTCTGTCTGAGCGAGAATCTGCGGGCATACGTGTGTTCCCCGTGAGTATAGACGCTGCGGAGGCGCGTCGGGTTCCGCGCGCGGGGCGGATTATAGCAGGGCGGGGGAGGATTGCAACTTGTAGGTATCGCCTTGGATGCTTGTGGCTACTCAGTCCACCCGGCCCCACCGCGCGACGCCGCCGCGCTCGGCGCAGGTCACCCGGCCCTGTACCTCCAGCCACTGGAGGTGGCCGATGACCTCGGAGAGGGCCAGGAACTGGTTGATGGGGTCCAGGTCGAGGAAGAGCCGGGCGGCGATCTCGTGGGCGGTGAGTTTGTCGCTTCCCATCGTCTCCAGGATGCGCGCTGCGCGGAGTTCGTGGAAGTCGAGACGTCTCTGGATGAGCGCGCGGGGGTCGGGAATGGGCGGGCCGTGGCCGGGCAGCGCCAGCGCGACGTCCAGCGCGGCCACGCGACTTAGCTGCGCCATGTATTCCACGAGGCGGCGCGGTCGCTCGGCCTCGCCCGGCGCGGGCGGCTCGACGAGCGGGTTGCTGGAGATGTCGCGCAGCAGGTGGTCGCTGGAGACGAGCAGGCGGCGCTGGGGTTGGTGGAGGCAGATGAGGCCGCCCGCGTGGCCGGGGGTATGGAGCACGTGCCACGTCTCGCCGCCCAGGCGCAGCACATCGCCGTCGGCCAGTGTGGCGTCGGCGACCACCGGCTCGTCGTAGCGCCCGATGCCCCGGCGCATCCTGGACATGTCGACCATCGTCTTGACCGGCACACCAGCCCAGCGCATGATCTGGGCGTAGAATGTCACGCGCCGCGAGTTGGCCTGCTTCTCCAGCCAGGGGACGCTGGCGGCGTGCGTCAGCACCTCCGCGCCCGAAGCGCGCGCCAATTCTGCCGCCAGGCCGCAATGGTCGGCGTGGGCGTGCGTCAGGACGATGCGTTGCAGGTCGGACACGCGGTGGCCGCACCGGGTCAAGGCCTGCGCCAGGGCCTCGCGGGCCGGGTCGTAGCGCGGGCCGGTGTCTATCAGCGTCAGCGGCTCCCCTTCGGCCAGGTAGACGTTGACGGGCCCGACGGGAAAGGGGGTCGGGATAGAGAACGTGTGTAGGTATGATGGGATCATGGGATGGCTCATTGGGTCAGATTGTAGGATGCAAGAGGCAAGAAGCAAGATGCGAGAGGCAAGATGCAGAATGCGAGGTGCCGGGTGCAGAGGGGCACCTGGTGTGGGATGGGCTTGGTGTGGGGCACGGGGTTGCTCAGGGCGCGCTCTTGACCAGCAGGGTCCACGTGCCTTTCTGAACTTTCTCGTCCCGCTGGTTGAGGACGGCGACATCGAAGGTGACGAACCCGCCACCCAGCCGTTGCATTTCTTTCTTCTGCCGGACCTCGAAGCGCGCGCGGATCGTGTCGCCGATCTTGATGGGGCCACGGAACTTCCACTCCAGGCCGGTGAATGCCTGGGCGGTGCCCTCGGCGAAGCCCAGCCGTGCGGCCAATCCGCTGGTGATGGAGAGGCCCAGGAGGCCGTGGGCTATGCGCTCGCCGAAGAGCGTACCTTTGGCGAACTCGGCGTCGGTGTGTAACTGGTTGTAATCGCCTGAAAGTCCGGCGAAGAGCACGATGTCGGTCTCGGTGATGGTGCGGCTGACGGTCTCAACCGTGTCGCCGATCTCGAATTCCTCGAAGTAGCGCCCGGGTGGGCGGCCTGGCTCGGGCATTGACGCCTCCTTGCCGATGGTTGATCGGTTGGCAAGATTGTGCGGATGCAGACATCCGCCTTCATAGGGTTGATTGTGCGGATGCAGACATCCGCCTCTAGAGAGTTGATTGTAGCACCGTACCCGCAAAGGCACAACTTCCCGCCCCGTGCAGGCTGCGGTATAATAGCGCAGCCCCCGGCTGATGGGAAGGACTACCGCGGATGGGAGAAATACACGATGGGGCGGGGGGAGGACTACCACGGATGGGAGAAATACACGATGGGGTGGGGGGGGACTACCACGGATGGGAGAAATACACGATGGGGTGGGCTGCGGCATGGTAGTGCAGCCTCCGCCTGGGGAGCTCGTGTGCAGCACACTTCTGTGTCGTTCGGGTTGATCGGAACGGGAGGGTGAGAGTGAGAACTAGCGGGGAGGGTATCTCCTCGGAGAATCAGGGTAGGGGCAGGTCTTGTACCTGCCCGAGCGGGCAGGCACGAGGGTTTGCCTCTCCATATTGAGACGATACTTGGGAGGGTTGATCACATCGGCAGTCACGAGTATTGCGGGATAGGACGGTGCAGTGGGGGCGCGGGCGCTGGGTGTCGCTTGCGGCTTCGCACTGGGCCTGGCCGCAGAGGAGCGCTCTGTGCAGGGGCGTGAGAAGCGCATCGCTGGCGCTCTGTGTGCGTTGATCCTGGCGCTGGCGCTCTTCCTGCGCGTCCGGGGCCTGACCACCACGGGCATCTGGTCCGATCAGGCGTTCACGCTCAACACGGCGATGCGATGGGTGAACGGCGGCCCGATGCCCCTGGCGTCGAACAAGTCCTCCATCGGCACGATCAATCCGCCGATGATCGAGTACCTGTACGCGCTCGCGCTGCGCATCTGGCCTGACATCCTCAGTGTGTCGGTGTTAACCATGGTGTCGGGGATGGTGGCCGTCGTCGCCGCGGGGTGGTCCGTGTACAAGCTGTTCGGAGCGCGCGCGGCCCTGTGGTCGATGCTCATCTTCGCGGTCAATCCCTGGAGCGTGTGGTACAGCCAGCTCATCTGGAACCAGACCATGGTGCCCATCTTCTCGGCCTTGATGCTGGCGTGCTTGCTGCTCTACTTCGCGGTCGAGCAGCGCCCGGTGTACCTGATCCTGTGCTTCGTGTGCGCGTCCTGTATGACGCAGGTACACCCGGGGTCCAGCGTGCAGGTGGCGACGATGGGACTCGTCTTTCTCCTCTTCTGGCGCAAACTCCGCCTGTGGCCGGTACTCGCCGGTGGTGGCCTGTTCGTCCTGCTCTACGTGCCGTATCTCTTGTACGAACGCGGGGCCGGCTGGGCCGACCTGAGGGCCATGGTGGGTCTCGCCGGGTCGCCTGCGCCGTTCAGCACGGCCTCCGTCCTCGTGAGCATGGATCTGTTGCACGGACGGGGTGTGTTCGACTCCGCCAGTTACCTGGCGCAGTTTGACGGGCTGGCGACCGCATTGATGGTGCTCTCGCTGGTCTACGGGCTGTGGGCGGGCACGCGCGCGTTTGCCCAACGCCGGCGTGACCCCCGAGCTGACCGCGAGGCGAGCGGTCTCGCGATCATGGGGTTTTGGTTCGCCGTCCCGATCCTGTTCTACCTGCGGTCGTCGCACTACTTGCAGATCTTCTATCTGATCGGTCAGGTGCCGGTCCACTTCATGCTGATGGGCGTCTGCCTGGATGGGCTGCAACGCTTCGTGGAGCAACGTGCCACGCGCGCCCATGGCCGGGTGGCGCGGCGGGCGCTCAGGGTTGTGGCCGGCGCGGTGCTGCCACTGCCGCTGCTGGCGTTGGTGGCCTGGCAGGGCGCGTTGAGCGTGCAGTTCCAGGACGCCCGCGCTCAGGCCAGGGAGTCGACGCAGGTGCGGCACGTCCGCGCCGCGATCCAGACGGCCCGGCACCTGCTGGCGGAACCGCCCGCGTGCGAATTGGTGATCGTGTCGGAGGGGCACAGCCTGGAGCGCTCTGACCTGGCTCCGCTGCGCGAGTTTACGGTCCCGGAGCGAGTGCTGTTAGCCGATGGCCGGCTGGCCGTGCCGGTGCCGGCCCCGTGCGCGGTCTATCTGGACGCGCTGCCGGGCAGCCGGGCGTCCGGCTGGCTGGCAAGCACAGCCTCGTTGTTGCCCGGCGCGGGTGTCCTTGTTGGGGGGGAGACGTGGCAGTTTTATGAGTTTCCTGTGGATAAGCGGGCGGATTTGGCCGAGGAACGAGCGTCCCAGTCGCCCCTGGCGGCGTGGGTGAACGGGGCTGCGTTGGTCGCGTACGCGCGTGGGCCGCTCCTGCCCGGTGCCGCGTTGCCGCTGACTCTGACGTGGTCGGTCGAGTCCGAGCCGCCGCCGGCCCTGTTTCACGTGGGCACCTATCTGCTGTCGCCCGACGGTCAGGTGGCTGCCCAGTCCGACGGACCGGGGTTCGACAGCATCCAGTGGCGGGCGGGCGATCGCTTTGTCACCTGGTTTGACATCCCTGTGCCGCCAGACCTGAAGCCGGGCACATATCAGGTCGCGGTCGCGTTCTACACCTGGCCCGGACTGGAGCGGGTGGAGTTGGCGACGGGTGGGAACACAGCGTTCCTGGAGCAGGTCACGGTGACAACACCATAGGCGTACAAGCTGGTTGGCGCACGAGAATCGAGATGTGAGGTTAGGGCATTGGAATCACTGAAGAATATGCTGACAAAGGCCATAAACGGGGTCCGCATCCTGTGGGAGCGGATCACCGAGCAGGGGCTGCGGGTGACGGCGCTGTGGGCGGCCGAGCACGCCGTGCGCATCGTCACCGGCGCGCCCATCCGTAGCGCGAGCCAGATCACGCCACAACTGCACATCGGCGGACAGTACCGTCGCCGTGGCTGGCCCAAGCTGGTGGCGCGGGGCATCACGGCGGTGGTGGATATGCGGCTGGAGTTCGACGACAAGGACGCCGGCATCGCGCCCTCGCACTATCTGTACCTGTCTGCCGAGGACGACCACGCCCCGACGCTGGAGCAGTTGCACGCAGGGGCGGCGTTCATCGCGCAGGAGATCGCGCGCGGCGGCTGTGTCTACGTCCACTGCGGCTCTGGCGTGGGGCGCGCGCCGACGATGGCGGCCGCCTATCTGGTGAGCACCGGCATGATGCCTGCCCAGGCGTGGGCGTGTATCGAGGAGGTGCGGCCTTTCATTCGCCCCAAACCAGTGCAGATCGCGCAGGTCGACCGCTTCGCGGAACAGGCAGGGGTGGGCTAGCTGTACGTGAGACGGTACAACCATCTTGATTTGAGCGCAACCGCGTGCTGCGGGCGGATCTCTCGTGCCGATCTATACAGCAAGCTGAGCGCAGGGTGACGGCGTGGTATCAGCGGTTCCGGGCTACTGGCACCGATTGCAGGGACTGCGTCGGAATGCGAAGCTGTACCTGGTCAGCACCGTCTTCCGGGCGACGAGTCTCGGCATCTTCTCCCTGCTGTTCAACCTGTATCTGGCCAGCCTGGGTTTTGATGAGCCTTTCATCGGGCTGACCAACACGCTGCTGGCTGTCTTCAGCCTCGTCAGTTCTCTGCCCGCCGGGTTCATCGGTGACCGGATCGGGCGCAAGCGCGCCATGCTCATTGGGCTGGTTGGCATGGTGCTCTCAAGGTTGGGGATCGCGGTTTTTTCCCAGGGTGGGCTGATCGCCGCATCAAGCGCGCTCTTCAGTATCGTCGGCCCCCTGTTCTTCGCCAGCGTTCCCGCGTTCCTGACGGAGAACTCGACGGCCCGGGAGCGGGCTACGCTGTTCACCGTGGACGCCAGCCTGATGTGCTTCGTCTCGTTCCTCGCCACGACCGCCGGTGGATACCTGCCTCGTTTGTTCGCCAGTGTTCTCCACGTGGGGCCGGAGAGCGTGCCTGCCTACCGGGGTGCGATGTTCGTCTCGGCGGCTGTGATGGCCTTGACGCTGGTGCCGGTGTTCGGGCTGGCGGATACGGCCGTGCCTTCATCTTCTCGGCCGGCCCCACGCCTCTCCCTGCGCCTCTGGCGGCAGTATTTCAATGTTCGCCTGCTGGCGATGCTGTTCGTGCCCAGACTGGTGTTTTCCTTCGGGGCCGGGTTGCTGTTTCCGTTTCTCAACCTGTTCTACAAGGAGCGTTTCGGCGTGTCCGACGCCACGCTGGGCTGGATATTCGGGATCACGGAGGTCGTGGCCGGGCTGATGACGCTGGCGAGGGGAGCCTTGGCCGAGCGCTGGGGCAAGGTTCGCGCGCTTCTCGTCGCTCGTCTCGTTTCTATGCCGATGTTGCTGATCGTGGGTTTCGTGCCCTCTCTGCCGGTCGTCTCTGTTGCGCAGTGGGTGCGCAGCGGCCTTATGCGCCTGGGCGGGCCGCTCTACGTCGCGTTCGCGATGGAGCAACTTGACGATGGCGAGCGAGCCCTGGGCGGCAGCCTGCTATCCATGGGGTGGGACGTGGGCTGGTCGGCGGGGCCGTACGTCAGCGGCTTGCTGCAGACGGCCTTCGGCTTTGGCCCGCTGTTTCTGGCGACGGCGGCGTTGTATGGGGTGAGCCTGGGTTGCATCTACCGCTTCTTCGGCCGGCGGAGAGGGGGGGATGAGGGGGACTGAGCGCTGCCGGGCAGATGACCGGGGCGTTCTTGGTGTCGTGCCCTTTGTTCGGGCAGGCCGTGCGGCTTGAGGTCAGGGTAGCTATGGCGCTATCGGGTGGATCGCCTCAATCTCCCGCAGTATGATTGACAGATCGGGTGGTGTGGCCGTGACGACGTTCCCCTCGCTGCCCGCGTGCTTATGGTGTGGGAAGGTGCTGAGACCAGGGTGATGCGGTGTGTCGTCGTAGCGGAAAATCAGCGCAGCATTGGTATCCTGATAGTGATAGCTGTACATTCTTCGAACGACGTTGGTCTGAATCTCCACCAACTCACGGAAGTGCAAGCGTGAATCATCGGCGAATCAGACATCGCCGCGGATCAGTCCAGCACGCAGCGTGCGCTTGTCGAGTGTTACGTTGGAGGCGCGCACGATGGGCGATGCCGCGATGGCATCCAACAGTGACTGTAGGTATGCCTCAATCAAGTTGCGCCTCTTGCAGGGCTTGATACTGGGCTTCAAGCAGGCGCAGCATGCCGATCTCCATGCGCCAGTCTGTGAACTCAACTGTCTCCGCCAGTTCAAGCGCGTTGAGGCGGCGCTCGAACTCTGTCGAAGACATGCTGAATCGCTGCTCGAACTCGGCCAGGCGTTTCCGGGTGCGCTCTATGCCGAGCAAGAGCATCCTTTTCTCATTCTCGATGGCTGATTCCACCAGTGGCTTTAGCGTCGTCTTGTCGGTAGTCTTTATGGTCAGTTGTTGCAGCATGCTCGGTTTCCTCCTGCCAGTCTTGGCCGCAGGGCATTCCTCTGTCCCTAGAACACCTCCTGACGATCCCACTTCGCACGTCGATGCCTGAACAAGCGTTGTCAACCACGCGTATCTTATCACATCCAATAGCATAGCGCAAGGGGTCGCCAAGGTCCGACAGGGCCCGCGCCACCTTCCGGTCGGCTACTGACATGGGCAGCGCGTCCAGTTCGTCGGGTGTCGCCCAGCGAAAGGCGGCGCAGTCGAGACAGCGTGGCTCGCCGCTCAGCAGGCGGCACAGGAAGGCGTGCAGCGTGATCCGGAAATGGGTGTAGGCGTGCTGCACGACGGTCAGCCGCTCGCCCACCTCGACCACCACGTCCAGTTCCTCGCGCATCTCGCGGGCCAGGCACTCGGGCAGCGTCTCCCCCTCCTCACGCTTGCCGCCGGGGAACTCCCACAGCCCGCCCAACATGTCGTCGGAGTTGCGCTGTGCCACCAACACGCGCCCGTCGGCGCGGAGGGTCACCGCGGCAGCGACGTCGTAGTGGGGAACCTGCTGGCGCGGACGCCGCACGGGCAGGGACTCTGGATCGCCCGTGGCGCGGGCCTGGCAGAGTGCGCGCAGCGGACAGCGTGCGCATAGGGGAGAGCGGGGTGAGCAGACGGTGGCTCCGAGCTCCATGAGCGCCTCGTTGAAGTCGCCCGCCCGTTCCGACGGGAGCAGGCTTGTCGCCAGTGTCTCAAGTCCCCGCTGCGCCGCCGAGCGGGTCACGTCGTCCTGGATGCGGAAGACGCGACATAGCACCCTCCGGGCGTTGCCGTCCACCGCGGCGACGTCTTGCCCAAAGGCGATGGAGGCGAGCGCGCCGGCGATGTAGCGGCCCACGCCGGGCAGGCTCAGCAGTTCCTCGAACGTGCCGGGCAACTGCCTCCCGTGGGCGCTCACGACCTGCCGGGCGGCGGCGTGCAGGTTGCGAGCGCGGGCGTAGTAGCCCAGCCCCTCCCACACTTTCAGCACCTCCTCCAGGGGCGCGTCTGCCAGCGCCTGGACAGAGGGGAAGCGGGCCAGGAAGCGCTCGTAGTAGGGCACGACGGTCCCGACCTGGGTTTGCTGCAGCATCACCTCCGCCACCCAGACGCGGTAGGGGGTGCGCTCGCGCCGCCAGGGGAGGTCGCGGGCGTGCTGGGCGAACCAGGCGAGCAGCTTCCCGGCGAAAGCGGCGCCGGTCTCGGGGTCGATTGAGGTCAGCATGATCGCACGACTATATCGCGCTTCTCGCAGGGGGCAAGATGCGCGGTCTGCCGGCACGGGGGGCGTGAGCGGGTCTCGCCGCCGCTTTTATCCGACCTCCGGGGTCTGTGATCGGGCGAAGACCCCGGAGGTTGTTGGCCGTGTGTGTAGCGATAGCGGCCGTTCAGATCTGCCGTTTCTCGGCTATCGCTTCCTGGGCCAGGGCGATGAAGTCGTCCACTGCCATCGCGCCGGGCTTGCTCCCGTCGCGTACGCGCAGGTTCACCTGTCCGGCCTCTATCTCCCGGTCGCCGATGATGAGCATGTAGGGCACCTTCTGCATCTGCGCGTCGCGAATCTTGGCCTGCATGCGCTCGCCTGAGGCGTCCACGTCTACCCACAGCCCGGCCGCCTTGAGTTGGTCTGCCACGGAGTAGGCGTAGTCCACGTGCCGGTCGGCGATGGGGATGACGCTGACCTGCACCGGCGCCAGCCACACCGGGAACGCGCCGCCGTAGTGCTCCACGAGGACGCCAAAGAAGCGCTCCAGGCTTCCCAGCAGCGCCCGGTGGACCATGTAGGGACGGTGTTCCTTGCCGTCCTCGCCCACGTAGGTCATGTCGAAGCGCTCCGGCAGGTTGAAGTCGAACTGGTTCGTGGTCAACTGCCACTTGCGCCCCAGGGCGTCCTTGACGTGGATGTCGATCTTGGGGCCATAGAAAGCGCCGCCTCCCTCATCCAGTTCGTAGGGCAGTCCCTCCGTTTCGATGGCGTTGCGCAGGCTGGCCTGGGCCTGTTCCCATCGCTCGGGCTCCCCCACGTGCTCCTCCGGCATCGTCGCCAGATAGACGTTGAAGTCGGAGAAGCCGAACGCCCGCAACAGGTCCAGCGAGAAACGCAGCACCCGCAGCACCTCATCTTCGACCTGCTCCGGCGTGCAGAAGATGTGGGCGTCATCCTGGGTGAAGCCGCGCACGCGCAACAGCCCGTGGAGCACGCCACTTCGCTCGTAGCGATAGACCGTGCCCAGTTCCGCCCAGCGCAGCGGCAGATCGCGATACGAGCGCGTGTGGCTCTTGTACATCAGGATGTGGAAGGGGCAGTTCATGGGCTTCAGATAGTATTCCATCCCGTCGACGTCCATCGGGGAGTACATGCTATCCTTGTAGAAGTCCAGGTGCCCGGACCGCTCCCACAGCTCGGCCTTGCCGATGTGGGGGGTGAAGACGATCTCGTAGCCTCCCGCCCGATGGCGAGCGCGCCAGAAGTCCTCGATGGCCTGGCGGATGCGGCCTCCGTTGGGGTGCCAGTAGGCCAGCCCCGCGCCGCCCTCCTCGTGGAAACTGATCAGATCCAGGTCCTTGATCAGCCGCCGGTGGTCGCGCCGCTCCACCTCCTTGAGCCAGGCCAGGTGCTGCCGCAGTTGCTTGGGTGTCTCCCAGGCCGTGCCGTAGACGCGCTGCAGCATAGGCCGGTTCTCGTCGCCGCGCCAATAGGCGCCGGCCGTGTTGAGCAGCTTGATCGCGCCGGGGTTGATCTCCTTGGTGTTGCCTACGTGCGGTCCCCGGCATAGGTCCACGAATGGGCCGCTCTTGTAGATCGAGAGCTTAGGCGCTTCTTCCAGCGGCTCGCCGTATTCGTCCGTCCCGGCGGAGAGGATGCCGTCGATCAGCTCCAGTTTGTAGGGTTGGTCGGCGAATATGCGGCGTGCTTCCTCATCGTCAACCTCCTGGTAGACGAAGTCGTGCGCCTCGGCGACGATCTCGCGCATGCGGGCCTCGATCTCCTCCAGGTCTTCTGGGGTGAGGGGCCGGGGCAGGTCGAAGTCGTAGTAGAAGCCGTTTTCGATGGGTGGGCCGATGGCGACCTTGCCCTCGGGGAATTTCTCCAGCACCGCCTGGGCCATCACGTGCGAGGCCGAATGGCGGATGCGGTGCAGATGATCCTCTGCGTGTTGTTGCTCAGACATGTCGTTCCTCCTTGCTCTTCGGTGTCCCGCGGACTCCTGGCCCTCGGGACTTCGCGTTTCCTTCTATTGCTATCTTCCTCAAGGTGATCGAATGGTATAGGCGTACACAGCCCCACGCGTGACGGGCAGTGCCCGTGTCGTCTTCAGTCATTTCGATCACCTCCTCGCGGTCGCTAGATGCACAAAACCCCCGTGCCTTGGGGCGCGGGGGTCTCCTACGTGGTTCCACCCAAGTTCAGCGACAAGCAGATGTCGTCGCCGCACTCATTGAGGCGATAACGGGCCTGCCCGGAGCCCCATACTCTCGTGCTCGCGACTCCTGTCACGGGCCGGCGATTTGAGAGGCTCGCTCCCGGGGGGTTTTCCTGGCCGTCTGGTCAAGGGGACTTCCAGCCCACGGCCCCCTCTCTCTATGACCTTCTCGCGCCAGTACTCGTCCCGGTCAACGCGGTCACACTCGATTGTGTACCTATTATAGCCGTCTTAGCGCTGTTGTCAAGCGGTTGATGGCCCCAACCTGGCGGCTTCGGGACCCCGTCTAGTCGTCACTCTCACCTGCGCGTACAAGCACTTCCTGCCGTGGGTAGGGCAGGGTGATGCCCTCGCGTTCACACGCGGCGAGGATGCGCTTCCGGAGTTCGCGGGCAACCAGCCATTGCTTGCCTGGGCGCGTCTTGACCATCACCCGTATCGTGATGGCCCAGTCGCCCAAGCTGAGCGGCCCGAGCACGCGCGGTGGCTCCACGAGTTCCGGCCCGACGGCTGGGTCCTCTGCAAACGCTTCGCCAACCTCCTCGAGTACGTTGAGGGCGTGATCGAGGTCTCCCTCGTAGGCCACGCCCACGTCCACCAGCGCGCGGGACCACTCCTTGGTGAGGTTGGAGACGATGCGCACCTCTCCATTGGGGACGATGTGCAGGCGTCCGTCTACGTCCCGCACGTGGGTGGCGCGGAGGGTCAGGTGCTCAACGACGCCTGACACGCCGCCCACCTCGATCACGTCCCCGACGGCGTATTGGTTCTCCAGGAGGACCAGGAAGCCGCCGATGAGGTCTTGAATCAGGGTCTGCGCTCCCAGGCTGACAGCCAGGCCCGCCACACCCGCGCCTGTCAGCAGAGGGGTGATGGGCACGCCGAAGGTGCCCAGAAGCATCAGTAGCGTAGCGCCCACGATCGCCACGCCACTTCCCCAGCGCACGATGTGGACGAGGGTCTCTATCTGCTGCTTGCGTTCCTCGGCTACGTCGTCGCTGGAGCGCAGCAGGCGCAGGAACCACTTGGCGAGGATCTGGACGGCGATCAGCCCCACGATGGCCACTCCGACGGCCAGGAGGCTGGAGATCAAGGGCGAATCTGGATTGTCTAGTAGCATGTATGTGACTCCAATATGGTGCTTGGCTTGTCTCTGGTGTCCTTGAGGGTCATCATAGCTCATCTGGGGACGCTGTCAAGCCACAGCGCATGAAGGGGCCGTCAAGGGGGCTGTTCTGGCGTCTCTCTTGTGCTACCTGGTCGCTCCAATTGCCTGTTGGATGAGCGATGCCATCTCGTCAAGTAGACCCAGCGCTGCCAACATCACTATGGCCGCAATGATGAGCAGGACAAGCTGACAGCCTAGCTTTTTCATTTTCGCGGCATTGCTGTCGTGGACCACTTGTCGGGGTGTTTTGGACGTAGTGGCTGTCTGGGGGCGATCGGCAGCCGCTGCTTGCGTGTTCCACAAGCGGCACTGGAACAGCACACGGCCAACAACACCTACCACTAGACCAACGACTACCCCGCCTATCAGCAGCGCCGCCCAAAGGGGATGGATGCCGAAGATTTCCGCGATGATTAAGATGAATTCCTCGACACAGGCTACAAACTCCATGCCTGCCTCCTCAAACAGATAGTCATTCACTCAACCGGTGTGCTGCAGCGTGCAGTGGGTGCGCTGGCGTGGTTTGGTCAGTTTGACACAGGGAACGAACGTGGTAGAATTGTGTTTAGAACATGTGTTCTAAAAACGTGTTTCCTTTACACGACCGTTTCGGGCGTATAGCACGAGGTGTGCAATGGAGGAACTTGTCGAATTCCTGGCCCGATTTGACTGGTTCGAGCGAGTAGATGCGTTTGTTCGTCGTCTATCCGGCGAAAGGTCCTGGCGCTTCTACGTCCCCCGCAACTGTGGCTGGAGTGGCATCGAGATGGAGCGGCTGCTTGCACGTCACGGCGTCAAGATGTGGGATCGCGGCTTCACGCGCGATTGCCTCACTTTCTGCGTCAAGCTGCGTCAGGCGAATTGGGCCGAGTATCTGCTGCGTCGCAGGGGCATAGCGGTGCTAAGTCGTCCGTTCAACACACGCAACAACGAGTATGCTCGGCGCCACGCCCCTGGCTCTGAACCGCCATCTGGTGGGCGACGGACCAAGCCGCAGCGGGGCTTGCTGGACGATCTGATTTCTCTGTTGAGGTAACGAACATCGGGGCCCAGGGTGCGAGCGCACGATCAGCATCTGCGTCAGGTGTTGTCCCGCTCCCTATTTCCATTATAGGCTGCTTCGGGGCGATGTCAAGTCAAAGTGGCGCGGATTTGTGCCTGGGCGGTACTTCCTTGCACTGGAACGAGGGTGGGGGGAAAACGAACCGGCCAGCACCGAGGCTGGCCGGTTCTGTGGTGGGCGGTACAAGACTTGAACTTGTGACCTCCACGATGTCAACGTGGCGCTCTGGCCAACTGAGCTAACCGCCCAATGTAGTCGAGATTATACCACCGCTGATGCCATTTTGCAAGAAACCGCTTTTTCTCGTTCACCTCCACGTACGGCGGCTTGGCGGCACACAGAACCGGAGATCGGAATCGCCTGGATGGCGAGAGTTACGGGTCAGAAACGCTATTGTAACTGTTGCGAAACGCTTAAGCTCCCCATTTGGGGTATAATGGCATCACTGACAACGGAATACAGCAGACTACGTTCAAACACCGGAGTCAGTGATTTCCTGGCAATGCCTGGGAGTCAGCCAACCCCGCCCTGGCTGCTCTCAGGCATGCCGCCTTTTTACTCCCCACACTGTCCCTCTGTACCTCCACACTTGCTGTCCCTCTTCCTCAGTTCTCTATTCTCCAATCTGCAATTTCAAATCTCCGCTCGCCACTCCTATTTGCCAGCGCAAGCCGTTTCTGCTATCATCTGCCCGATGTTCGACCAAATCGAGGGAACCGTCGAGCGCGTGACGTACTATAGCGAGGAGACCGGCTACTCGGTCGTCCGTCTCAACGTCCAGGGCCGTCCCGACCTGGTGACCATCGTCGGCAACTTGCCCGAGGTCAATCCCGGTGAGAGCCTGCGCCTGGAGGGTACGTGGACGACCCACGTGCAGTATGGCCGGCAGTTCAAGGCCGAGAAGTGCGAGCAGATTCTCCCGGCTACGGTTGAGGGCATCAAGCGCTACCTGGGCTCGGGCCTGGTCAAGGGGGTGGGGCCGGTCACGGCGGCCCGCATCGTCCAGCGCTTCGGCGCCGATACGTTGCGCGTGCTTGAAGAGGAGCCCCGGCGGCTGCGGGAGGCGTTGGGTGTGGGGCCGAAGCGGGCCGCCGCCGTCTCCGCGGCCTGGGAGGAGCAGAAACATATCCGCGAGGTGATGCTCTTCCTGCAGGGCCACGGCGTCACCACCGGGCTGGCCGTCAAGATCTACAAGACCTATGGGGACGGGGCGCTGGAGGTGGTGCAGGAGGACCCGTATCGGTTGGCCCGCGATATCTGGGGGGTGGGCTTCAAGACCGCCGACAAGATCGCGCGTGACCTGGGCTTGCCGCCGGATGCTCCCTCGCGGGTGCAGGCCGGCGTGGCCCACGCGCTGGGCCAATTGGCCGACGCGGGACACGTCTACGTTCCGGAGGAGAAGCTGGTGGCAGATGCGGCCCAGTTGCTCGACGTGTCCACCGATCTGGTGAACGCGGCTGTTGGGGACCTGGATACCGACGAGGTCGTGCATCGCGAGACGCTGATCTATCCCCGCGGCGACGAGCGTACGCACGGGGGCACCTCGCCGCTGCAAGTGCACGAGACGCACGCTGTCTACCTGGCTCCGTTCTACTACGGTGAGATCGGCGTCACCAACCGCCTGCAGGCGCTCGTCGAGAGCCCTGCCACGCGTCTGCTGCCGTTTCGCAGCGTGGATTGGGATGCGCTGCTCGGGCAGATCACCCGGGACTCGGCCATACAACTCTCGGCCGAGCAGCACACGGCGGTCCAGGCTGCTCTGACGCACAAGGTGACGGTGCTCACGGGTGGCCCCGGCACAGGGAAGACGGTCACTGTGCGCACGGTGATCGGCGCGCTGGAGGCGCTTCGTTGCCGGTATGCACTGTGCGCGCCCACCGGCCGCGCCGCCAAGCGCCTTGCGGAGGCGACGGATCGCCCGGCCAAGACCATCCACCGGCTGCTGGAGTACGCTCCACAGGAGGGCTTTCGGCGCAACGAGGAGAACCCATTGGAGGTGGATTGCCTCATCGTGGACGAGGCCTCGATGCTCGACCTCTTGCTGGCTAATCACTTGCTCAAGGCGGTGGACCCGGCGGCGCACGTGCTCTTGGTCGGGGACGTAGACCAGCTTCCTTCGGTGGGCGCGGGCGACGTGCTGCGCGACGTCATCGCCTCAGAGCGCGCCACCGTCGTGCGCCTGGAGACGATCTTCCGCCAGGCGGCGGACAGCGGCATCGTCGTCAACGCCCACCGGGTTAACCGGGGGCAGATGCCCACGCTCAACAAGTTCGACGATTTCTACTTCTTCTCCAAGGAGGAGCCCCAGGAGGCCGCCGACCTGCTGGTGGACATCGTGCAGCGTCGCATCCCACGCAAGTTCGGCCTGGACCCGGTGGAGCAGGTCCAGGTGTTGGCGCCGATGTACCGGGGCGCGTGCGGGGTCGCCAACCTGAACACCCGTTTGCAGGAGGCGCTGAACCCGGCTGCTTCGCAAAAGGCTGAGCGGCGGCTGGGCGGACGGGTCTTCCGAGTCGGCGATAAGGTCATGCAGGTACGCAACAACTACTTGCGGGACGTGTACAACGGAGACATCGGCCGGGTGGTAGCGATAGATCCGGTCCAGCAAACGCTGGTAGTGACCATGGACGAGCGGCCTGTGGTCTATGACTGGGGCGAAGCCGACGAACTGGTGCATGCCTTCGCGGTGTCTGTCCACAAGTCACAGGGCTCGGAATACACCGCCGTCGTGATGCCGATGGTGACGCAGCACTACCTGATGCTGCAGCGCAACCTGTTCTACACGGGTGTCACGCGGGCCAAGCGCCTGGTCGTGCTGGTGGGAACGCGGCGTGCCATCGGGATCGCGGTGCAGAACGCCAGGGTGCGGGATCGGTATTCGGGGCTGAGCGTGCGGCTGAGGGATGGATGGTCTGGCCCGTCGTGACCGGAGTGGCGGGCGGAGGACTGGCAACAGGAAAAAGCGGGGGCTGATGACCCCCGCTTTCTTATTGCTCCAAGCTGGCGAGGCGGCTAGGTCGTGCTCTTCGCTACCTCAACCAATTGAGCGAACGTGTTCGCGTCTCGCACAGCGAGATCAGCCAGGATCTTGCGGTCCAATGCGACCCCGGCCTGCTTCAGGCCGTAGATGAAGCGGTTGTACGAAAGCCCATTCTGGCGCGTCGCTGCGTTGATGCGCACGATCCACAGTCGGCGCAGGTCTCGCCGGCGCTGCCGCCGGTCGCGATAGGCGTACCACTGTGCCTTCATCCATGCTTCGTTGGCCCGCCGGAAGAGGCGATGGCGTGTGCCGTAGTACCCCTTGGTCTGGCGGATGATCTTCTTGTGGCGATGACGTGTCCTGTTGCCTCCCTTAACTCTCACAGCGCTACTTCCCCTTTTCCCCCAGATACGGTGCCAGGCGGGCCACACGCTGCTGCACACCCTTGGACTCGACCGGAAGCTTCTCGTCGTAGAGACGCCGCACGCGTTTGCTTGCCTTGCGGCGCAAATGGGACTTGCCCACCTTGGTGCGCATCAGCTTGCCTTTTCCGCCTTTCGTCCGGCGGAAGCGCTTGGACGTAGATTTGTGTGTTTTGATCTTCGGCATTTTCTTGTCTGACCTTATGAATGGTTATGTGTGGCGTATTTGTTCTAGTCGCCCGTCTTCTTCGCGGGGGCCAACACCATCAGCATCGTGCGCCCTTCCATGTTTGGCCTCTGCTCGACAACCGCGATGTCGGACAGCTCGTCGACGATCTCCTGCAGTTGCTCACGAGCGATCTCGGGATAGCTGATCTCCCGGCCCCGGAAACGGATGCGTACTTTCACTTTCATCCCCTCTTCCAGCCAGCCCCGGGCATCGCGGATCTTGAAGGACTTGTGATGCTCTGTCGTCTTCGGACGGAGACGTATCTCCTTGACCTCAATTTGCTTCTGAGCTTTGCGCGCCTCCCTTTCCCGCTTTGCCTGCTGGTACATGAACTTACCATAGTCCATGATACGGGCAACAGGGGGGTCTGCATTTGGCGACACCTCTACCAAGTCCAGGTTGTTGGCGTGGGCCGCTGAAAGCGCTTCAGGCAACGGCACGACACCCACATGGACACCGTCTGCGTCGATGAGCCGGACCTGAGAGGCCCGGATTTGATGATTCATGCGGTATTTCATTCGCGTGTCAGTGTAACTTCGGCGTTTTCCTCTAATTCGATATTCCTCCCGTTATGTGTGCCAAACGGGCACGCATATACCTGATAATAACACAATTATAGCAAGGTGTCAAATTGCCTTTGGCTGGTAGCTTCGACAAGTCTCCACGTGCCGCTCTGACTGTGGAGTTGTATCTGGGTGGCTTGCTTCTTCCGGCGATTCAGCGGACTGTTCTAATCCGTGGTCGAGCGAATCCTCAGGTCTGGCGGGTGTCAGGGACCGTTGTCGGAGACCAGGCCGTTGACGTCGTCTTCCCAGCACTCGCAGGCGGTGCGCACCTCGTCCCCACGGATCAGCGTCCCATCGTAGGGCATCGTGGCCTCGTGGGCTGTCCAGCCTGAGAGCACCATCGGCAGCGGGCCGCTGCCGGCGGGAATCCACTCGCCGTTGTAGCGACGGGCGAAGTGGACGTGTGTCGCATCGGCGACACCGCCTTCACAGGAGGGATGTCCAATGTGCTGGCCGCGCTGCAGGTACGTACCCACATCCACGCGGCCCTCGGCGTACACGTGCATGTACAGCAGCACCCATCCGCTCTGCTCAAAGCCGTCGCCGTCCAGGTCGAGCACCACCTCGCCGTTGTCGCTGCGCAGCACCAACCCCGACGCGGCGGCCGTGACCCACTCGCTCGAGGGGGTACAGCCCAACGATTGCTCGGGCGGCACGAAGTCGAGCGCGGCGCGCCCGCTGCCGTCCCCCCAGCCGCCGTGCGGGCCGCCGGTGAAATACCAGGTGTGCCCGAATTCCCACGGCAGGCGCAACTCCGGCTGCGCCAGATCGAGAGGCACCAGCGGGTCTACCGTGTAGGCGAAGGGATTGCCAAACAGACGCACGTAGGTCGCCGGGAAGCCATCGGGGCCGGTCAGTGCCTTCCATTCGCTCCAGGTGGTCGAAAGTTCGGCCAGGCAGTTCTGCACGCCGGCCGTGCCTGGATTGAGCTCGGGCGCGACGGCGACGCGACTGCCGGCTGCCAGGCGCATCGTGGTGTGATCACCCCGCTTCCAGCCGTAGTAGCCCTGGTTGAGACGCACGGCTGCCCAACTGAGTTGCTGGAAGAGTCCATCGTAGTATTCCTGCACGTGCCCCAATGGATAATAGAGGAGCGTTTTGTCAGTGGGCTGTGGCTGGGTGACCCACCCGGATCGTAGCTCCAGCAGCGCCAGCAGTACCCGTGGCCCCACGCTGAAGCGCTGTGACACGAGCTGGACGATCTCTGTGCCCGTGAGCCAGCGCCCCTCGATCTCCTCCGAGTACTCCGCCAGGTAGCCCCCTTGCTGCTCCACAAAGCCTGCCAGGTCGAAGTGGATATAGGCAGGGCCGTATACCACGTCGCTGTCGGGGACCAGTTTGACTGCCGGACTGGTCTCGGTCGCGGCGATGGGGATGTAGAGTGCCTGGCCGGCGGCGATGCTGTCCGCGTTGGGCAGGCCATTGGCGGCGACTATCTCGTCAATCGTGCAGCCGAACACGGCGGCGATCAGGCTCAGCGTCTCCCCGGGCTGGACTATGTACGATTCCAGGGCCGTGGCATCCGGTCGAACGACAGGCGTCGGGTTAGGCGTGGGCGTGCCGGAGTAGAAACCGGGATAGGCCGGGGAGGGGGAAGGGACCGGAGTGGACACGGCTATGGGGGCCACCGGTGCAGACGCCTCCGTCTTTCTGGTGGTAGTCCGCTCCTCTGTGGGCTGGGCAGGGGGCGCGGGTGTGGCGCGCGCGCAGGCGGCTGTGATGCACGCCACGCATATGCAGAGCAAAGCCAATCGCCATCGCTGTCGTTCAAGCACTTCCCGGCCTCTCATTTCCTCTCTTCCAGGTCTCTTTTCGCGAAAACGCCGCCTCATCGTCTGGCGGCAGAATGAAAGTTTACCAGAGATGATGGAAAAGGACAAGAGAAGGCCGGGTCATTGGGCACAGTTTCTCACCGTCAGGGGCAGGTAGACGTCAATGAAGGGCACGGCGACAACGCGCAGGGCCAGGTCGATGGTGTAGGGAGAGCCTTCCACTCCGGCCGGAGCCACGACTGTGACGGTGAGCGCGCCGGTGTAGGTCATGACGGCGCTCGTGCTGAAGTCGGACAGCGTGATCCAGAACGAGTCCGGGGTCGTGCCCTGGGAAGGAGAGGCTGTGAACCACGTCCCGGAGGTGCTGACTTGCCAGGTGAACGTCTCCTGGTTGCCGGCGTTCTGCGGCGTCACGCGGCGGGAGGCGGAGAGAGAGCGCCGGTCGGGAATGCTGTATGCGAACGTGAAGGCATCGGGGACGCCGCCTAGTGCAGCGCCGGTTCCATAGTCCCAGCTTGCACAGGGGTCAAAGACGTCCATGACGATAACCTCGGCGTAGTTCCAGCCAAGGTATGGTCCTCCGCTTGCTCTACCGACGCCCAGGAACCCTTCCTTGCCTGCCGGGCCGCCGTCGTCGTAAGGGTACCACAGGACGGTGTGGCGGTGTCCCCAGCAGCAGCCGCGGTCCCTGTATAGCGCCTGGTAGACGGATCGTTCGATGGGCAGCAGGATGTTGGGGGCGCTGCTCATAAAGGCGTACAGGTTTTCGCTCACGCTCAGGAAATCGTGACACGCGCCGATGGCCGGGTTGTCGTTGAGTCGCTGCCACGGATCGCGACCGTCCGCGTAATGCCCCCAGGCGTCGTTGGCGAGCAGGTAGTCGGCGTAGGATTGTGCCACTTCGTTCACGTTGGCCTCGATGCCATGCAGGGGATGGATGCCACGGTCGATGCGTTCGCGGTTGATCAGCCACAGGGCCTTATCCCCGTCGCTTTTCGCGTCCCACTCAGCCTGGGAGGGCAGCGTCAGCATGGGTATGGACGTGCCTAACTGGGCGTTCTCGGTGGCACGGGCGTGGTTGAAGGCGGCCTGGATATCGGCCACGCCGGACGCGCCGGCCGACCAGGGGATGTCGGCGGTGGGATCGGGCGGGTAGCCGAGCGGTCCCAGGGGCTCCGACGGGGTCTGGCCCGCGTTGGCGGGCGTGGGAGCGTGGGGGCAAGCCGGGGTGGAGGCCGGTAGACCGGCCGCCTCGGCTCCTGCAAGGTCCATGGAGGGAAGCGCGGCCAGCAGGCCGACGGACAAGGCGATGGATAGGGCGATCAGGACGGATCTTGTTACGTGCCTGGCTATGGGGGGCATTGGACTCGTTCCTCGGGTCTCGGGCTGCGGCGCGTCGCTACGTGCGGTAGCTGCCGTACTCGCGGGCCGTCTCGAACATGGCGACGACGTTCTCGGGCGGCACCTCGGTCTGCACGTTGTGAATTGGGCTGAAGACGTAGCCCCCGCCGGGGGCCAGGTCGTCTATCCGGCGTTTGACCTCGTCCGCGACCTCGCCGGGCGTGCCGAAGGGAAGGGTCGCCTGGCTGTCGCACCCTGCTCCCCAGAAGGTGATGTCACGTCCAAACTCCCTCTTCAACGTCCGGGTGTCCATCCCCGCTGCCGAGACCTGCACGGGGTTCAGTGCGTCCACTCCCATCTCGATGAAATCGGGGATGAACGGCGCAACAGCGCCGTCGGTGTGTAGCAGGAGATAAGCATCGCACCTAGACTTGACGAAGCGGAACAGCTTCTCGTGATAGGGCTTGACTACTTTGCGGTACAGCTCCGGACGCAGTATGGGGCGATCCTGCATTCCCAGATCGTCCTCGAACTGCACGACGTGGACGTACGGACCGACGGTCTCGGCGTAGCGCTCGAACCTGCGCATGTTGGCTTCGGCCAGGTGGTCCATGAGTGCCTCGGCGAACTTCTGATTCACCAGGAGGTCCACCAGGAACGTCTGCCATCCGCGCAGCGATTGGCTGGCCTGGAAGACGTGGCCACCGAAGAACCCCACGAGCAGGTAGTCGGTGTTCTCGTGCAGCGCCCTGGCCTTGCGTGCCAGGTCCTCGTAGCTTTTGTCGAGGTGGGATGGCTTGTCGTAGCTCTCGATGGCGGCTATGTGTTTCCCGATATCGTGCACATCGCTCGCGCCGGCCAGGGGGCAATACACGGGGTCGAAGTAGTGCCCGTTCTTGGGCATCTTGAGCACGACGTTTCCCACCGCGTCGAAGGTCACCTGCGAGCCGTCGTCCTGGAGCTGCGGCAGAAACGTGGCGGGGAATTGGGCCGGGGAGCCGTCTGGGAGCGCGCCCTCTCGCCACTCGTGGGGCTCGTCGGGGACGAACATCGCGTCAATGCCCAGCGCCTGACGCACGTCTTCCTCCACCAATGCGGTGTGTTGGTAGATGTCGCTCACTTGCGTGACGCCGGGGCCGAGGCCTATGCGTTCCCTGAGTTTCCTGTAGGCGACGGCCATGATCGTGCTGTCCATGGTCCCGCCCAGATCGAGGGGCACGCGGTCGGCCTCTTGGTGACGTAGTGCTGTCAAGACTCTTTCTCTGTGGTTCATCGTAGTTCTCCTTGCTTGAGCTAAGGTGTGGATGATGATTTTACCATATTCTGAGGGCTCTGGGTTAAGGGCGCGGAAACCGCGCCCCTACAGTGGCGTGTGGTTGAACAATCACTGGAAGGGCGTTCAGGATGCGCCGGGCGCTGTGGTCAGATCGAGCTGGCTCAACCAGTCCAGGAGATGGCTGCGCAGCCACGCCCGGTGCCAGGTGAACGAGTGATTGGCCTCCGGGTGGATGAGCAGTTCGCGCGGCTGGCCTGCACGCTCGAAGAGGCCCCTGGCCTGCACGACTGGGATGTCTTGGTCGGCCTCCCCATGCAGGATCAAGAGCGGGCGTGGGGCCAATCGGGCGACCTGCTCGACCGGGCTATAGGGTGCGTCCAGCGCTCCCCACTGGGATTGGAAGTCCTCGGGTGTGAAGCCGTGGAGCCACGGCGTGAACTCGGCCGCCGCGGCCTCTGCTCCAAGAGGGAGAGTGCGCGGGTCACTGACCGCGCCGTATACCGCCACGGCGCGGGCGTGTGGGTCGGCTGCGCCGGCGAGCACGGCCGCCCAGCCGCCGAGGCTGTGGCCGATCAGCACCAGGCGCGCCGGGTCCACCCAGGGATAGCGCCCGCTGCTCAGATCGTCCAGCGCGGCGCGCACGTCGTCCGGGATGGTCCCGAGCACGTAGCGCCCACCGCTGCCCCAGCAGCCACGGTAGTGGAAAATGAGGCTGTTCCAGCCGTTCTCGCGCAGGGCGTGGGCCAGGTCGTAGTTCTTCTCTATGCCGGGTATGCCGTGGAGGATGACGGCTGTCGGTTTAGGTGCTTCGCCCCGGGCCAGGAAGAGCGTGCCCAGCAGGCGGTATCCGCCGCTGTCGAAATACACGCCGATCTGCCCCTGGTGCGACGACTGTTCGCTGCTCATTGCTCTATCCCTATCTGTTCATGTGCCATTTGTCGTTGCTTGTTTGTTACTGCCTTGACAATGTCATGGCTGGCCCCAGAAGACTTCGGAAGCCCAATGTGACATCTGGAATATCTACTCAGGTGACCGGCACTTGTGTACCAATCTTGATGGAAATGGCATCTGGTTACCACCAAAAGGGGCGTTTCTGAGGGCAGTTGTGGAAGTGCCGGTCACCTTGATGCCTCAAACAGGTCATGCCTGAGCAGTTACCATCTGGAATGGTTCATTTCACAACGAAACTTGGTTCGCACTTTGCAAGCCCGCCCGGCGATGAAGTCGCCGGGCTAGTAAACAGCGCCGGATCAATCCGGCTTAGAAAGCTGCTTGCGACATCGAATTCCCGCAAACTTACAAACAGCGCAGCCAAGCCTGCAAGCCCCGTTCACGGGCCGCTGCTTCGTAGCCCGGACACTTCATGCGGGTGTGTGAAAGTGTCAACTCATTTTTGAACCATCTCCCCGCATCTGATCGGAAAAACAGGGCAAAGTGCGGGAACTTGTTCTCTTACGAACCCTTATAGGGTTCCCCGGTGGCCTGGGCGGCCAGTTCGCCGGCCCATTCCAGGTCTGCCGAGACGTCGTCTCCCTGGGCCAGCAGCCAGGTGACGCGGTGCGGGCGGGCGGCCTCCAGGAGTGCCTCCCACTCGGCCCGGTTGGCGACTGGCGTGCCGTCCCGGGTCTGCCAGTCGCGCGCCTGCCAGCCCTTCACCCAGCGCGAAGCGCCGTGTATCAGGTAGTTGGCGTCGGAGTGAAGTATCACGCGGCAGGGCCTGGTCAGCGCCTGCAGTGCCTGGGTCGCGCCACGGATGAGCATGGCGTTGGCCGTGGTCGCCGCTTCACCGCCGCTGAGGCTCCTGGTGTGATCGCCCGTGCGCAGCACCGCGCCCCAGCCGCCGTGTCCCTCGCTGCCCCGACAAGAGGACTTGACGTAGATCTCCACGGCGGGCCGACCGTCGTCGGGGTGGGCGGACACGGGCGGCGTCCCCGGTTCGGGCCGGGGGCGCCGGCGCGCCCGCCGGGCCTCCGTCGCCAGCCGGTCTGCCTGTTCGTTGAGGGGATGACCGGCGTGTCCCTTGACCCAGTGCCAGGTCACGTCGTGTGCCTGGGTGAGGCGATGGAGCACGCGCCACAGGTCCTGGTTCTTCACCGGCTGTTCGTCTCGGGTAAGCCAGTCCCGGCTTATCCAGCCGTCTATCCATTCGGTGATGCCCTGGCGCAGGTACTCGGAGTCGGTGTGCAGGTTCACCTGGCAGCGGCCAAGGAGGCCCTCCAGCAGGGCCAGCGCGGCCGCGGCAGCGTGGATCTCCATGCGGTTATTGGTCGTGGCCGGGTCGTTGCCGCTGAGCGTCCATTCGCGCTCGTCCCAGCGGATGACCGCGCCCCAGCCACCGGGCCCGGGGTTGGGGTCGCAGCCGCCATCGGTGTAAACTTCTACCTGGGGCGGGGTGGAGTCGCTCAGGGTGTCTGGATCGAACATGGATTCTGGCATGGGGCATATTGTACTCGCATTGTCGTCGATTGTCACGTGCTACTCGCGGGCGTACCTGCGTGCGGCATAGCGATGCCATTCGGCGGAGCGATCACGCATTGGATGGTGCCGTAGGAGTCGATCACCGGGAGCGCAAGAGCGCTACCGGCGTCACTCCAGCACCGACCGTGCACAGCGGAGTCCGACGCGTGGGTTGGGGCGTACGCAGTGCGAGGAGTTGCGGAAGAAGGCCTGCGCGTACTTGCTGGGGGAGGCCCACGAGCCCCCGCGCAGGCCGTGATCGAGCACCATGTCCGGGCCGCGGGGATTGCGGTCCGGTCCATAGGTGTAGTAGGCCGGGTCGTAGTAGTCGGCCACCCACTCGGCGGCGTTGCCGATCATATCGAGCACGCCGTAGGGGCTGGCCCCCTGTGGCAGGCTGCCGACCGGGAGCACGTGACCGGGGCCACTCTCGGCGGTGTTCGCGCGATCTGGGTCCCAGTCGTCGCCCCAGGGGTAGCGCCGTCCGTCTGTGCCTCGGGCGGCCTTCTCCCATTCCGCCTCGGTGGGCAGGCGCTTGCCGGCCCAGCGACAGTACGCCTGTGCCTCCTCCCACAGCACGCCGACGACGGGCTCGCTCGCGTGGGCTTCAAGCGCGCCGGGGTTCCACCCCGGAACGTGAGCGCCCGTTTCGGCGACGTAGCGGGCGAAATCTGCGTTCGTCACTTCGGTCCGGTCAATGGCGAACGCGTCCACGTACACCTGCCGCTGGGGTTGGTTTGAGCTGCGCCCTTCGTCCTCTCCCATCAGGAACCATCCTGGCGGCACGGTGATCATCTCTTCTGGCGATGCGGTGGGTTCGGGGATGATTGTGCAGGCGCTGACACACAGCAGCGTCGCGAATAGCAGTAGCGCGGTGGCATGCCTGGTGACCATGTCTCTCTTGCCCTTTCTGGTTTGGTTGGGGGTTGGAGGTTGGAGGTTGGAGGTTGGAGGTTGGAGGTTGGAGGTTGGAGGGTGGAGGTTGGAGGGTGGAGGTTGGAGGGTGGAGGTTGGGGGTTGGAGGTTGGGGGTTGGAGGTTAGAGGTTGGAGGTTGGAAGTTGGAGGTTGGAGGTTGGAAGTTGGAGGTTGGAGGTTGGAGGTTGGAGGTTGGAGGTTGGAACGGGGGGGCTGCGGCGGTGTGACCGGTGTCCTCCAGCGAGCGCTTGGGACGTCGTGCGGTGGGATCGGGCGAGCTTGAGCCCTGACAGGGTGTATAGAGTTATCTGTCAGGGCTTGGCTGAGTGTCGGCTTAGCGCTTGCGAGGGATGATGATCCACAGGAGCGCGTAGGGCAGGATGCCGGGCAGCCCCCCGGGGATCGCCAGGATCAAGAAGACCAGGCGGAACCAGGCCGGGTTGAGGCCGTAGAAGGCCCCCAGCCCTCCGCAGACGCCCCCGATCACGCCGTTCTGTCGTCGAAGTCTGTTTCTGGTAGTTGCTTCAGTCATTTCCTTTTATCCTTATGCCTGTATCTTAACGGTGTACGTCTATCTGTCCTCGTCGTCCTCTCTGACCAGTGCCGAGAGGACCACGGTGACGATGCTGACGATGAGCGCGCCCAGGAAGGCGGGCCAGAATCCGTCCACGTAGAAGCCGACGTTGAACCAGTTTGCGGCGATGAGGGATGCCAGCCACAGCGTAAAGCCGTTGATGACGAGCACGAAGAGGCCCAGCGTGAGCAGGATCAGCGGGCAGGTCAGGAATTTGAGAATGGGACGCACGATCGCGTTGACCAATCCCAGGATGACCGCCATGAGCGCGTAGACGACCCAGCCGCTTCCGTCCACTTGAATGCCTGGCACGAGCCACGCCGCTGCGAAGAGTGCCAGGGCTGCGATAACCCAACGGATGAGTAGTTTCATTTCGTGTTCACCTCCTTCTGTGAGTAATACGTAATTGGTGCGGGAGGGTTGCAGGGGGGCAGGAGTACCACGGATGGGAGAAATACACGATGGGAGGGGCGGGGGGGGGGGCTATCGGTTGGTCTGGAGCATGTCGGGGACCACACGCAGTACATCGCCCGTCTGGATTCCGACGCTCAGGGGGGTCTCGTCGTCGCCGATGCGCTTGTTGGCGAACTCGAAGAAGTACCGCTTCTGGGGCAGATCGAGCAGATCGACCAGCCTGGAGAGGATCCTTCCCATCGGGTAGTAGGCCTGTATCTCGAACGTGGCATAGTGGCGGCTGTCCGGCAGGTGGACTGTCAGGACTATCGCGTGATCCCACGTGCTCAGATACGTCGGCGGGGACACGTCGGGGATCTCGATGCGCAGGATAGGGGGCAGTGTTCCGGTGTTCCCGAACGCCTGGGGGGCGTCCTCATCAGGCAAGGGGCGATCATCCCAGACCAAGAAACGCACGCCGGATATTCTGATGGTGTCGTTCAGACCGATCTCCACTCGCCTGCCGGGCGGCAGGCGAGTGCCGTTGAGGAACGTGCCATTCTTGCTATGGAGATCCTCGACGAAGCATTTCCCTGTTCGCGCTCTCAGGACGCGGAAGTGGCGCGAGGATACACCTGGGTTGTCCACCACCACGTCGCAGTCTGGGCCCCGGCCGAAGACGAGCGCTCCCCTGGGAATCGCGTGTTCAGATGTGGATCGTTGGCCGACGTATCGGACGACCCGGATGCTTCCCTGAGGCGCTTCGGGTGTGTCCTCGGGCTGCGTCGCGCGCCCGATCCAGTCTTCCAGTTGCACCCAGACGGGCAGGGAGAGGAACGTGGTCTGGTCGTTCCGCGCGGTTGAACTTGGCGCAATGCGGGCGAGGAACCTGGCCAGGGTGTCTGTCAGAGGACGTTCGATCTCATCAAAGGTGGTGTAGAGGATCTTGTCGGCACCTTTCAGGTTCGACGGGCCGGCGTCCTGGCCTCTCTTGCCGAGCAAGACCCAGGGGACCCGGCTCCCGATCGCCATACCCAGCGCCAGGTAGCTCTCCGCATCGGACAACGCGCCCAAGTGGCACAGCACGAACCGGGCCGCGAGCACCTGCCTGCGTACGTCGCACAGCGTTGCACCGGCAGAGCGACCGGGCAGGTAGGTGGGATAGAGATGGTGCTGGGCCAGATGCGGCGACAGGGTCTGCATCACGTTGCGCCACAACAGCTTGGAATGGTGCAGCACCAGATAGCTGTTCTCATCGGGCGGCGTGGACATGCTCTCGCAGACCCGGGCGCAGAAGTGGCAGTAGTCGGGCTCTGTCCTCTGGGTTGAAGGGAAGCCCGCGTCACGCAGCCTGGAGAGCCTGGCATCCAGGTCAGCGTGGTCTGTGTAGATGAGCACGTGGTCGCCCGTCAGCACCGGAGGTCGAGAGGCGTTCACGTTCGCCAGGGCAATAGCGGGCCGGTTGAGGCCCAACGCAATGCCCAGTTCGAGGTAGGTGTTGGGGTCGCCGGACGAGAGATCGAAAACGCCAAAGCGGGTCGAGAAGATGTCCTGACAGAGCTTCAGCAGCCGCGGCGGTTGCTCCGTGCCGTTGCCGGGGTCGCTATCCTGGTCTGCGTAGTAGGGCGCATATCCCAGGGGGTCAAGGGCGTTGGCGATGAGGCTTCTCAGTTCCTTGATGTTCCCGGCGTGCTCTTGATCACCGAAAGAGCGCCCGGCAAAGTGGCCGACGAAGTATTGGGCGTCGGTCGCGACGGGTTGATCGGTGGCGTCTGAGCGCAACCGCGCCAGGATCTGTCTGCATACGTCATCCTGGGGGTTCAGTTGCAGGACCTGCTCGAGGCAGTAGAGCTGTTGCTTCTTCGTCTCGACGACGCCGGCCAGCCAGAGCCAGCCCCGGACCGATTGGGGGTTGGCCCTGACAAATCGGCTCAGGATATGACGCGCCTCCAGTACGTTTCCCGCTTTGGCCAGGGCGATGCCCTTGAGAAGTCCTTCTTCAAGCATGCAGTGTGTTCCTGTATGGTAAGCGTTCAGGTATAAGGAAAAACAGCACGTGAGGTGACCGGCACTGGAAGAACTTCGTCCCAATGTGATTTCTCAGCAGTGGAACACTAACCATCATCACCCAAACTGCGTTCAAGTGCCGGTCACCTGAGCGGATATTTACTATACCACGAATTTGTGGTGTAGGAAAGGCGGCTCGCAGTGCGTTAGGCAGGTCTCCGGTCGCGAGTAAGCTCGGTGAGACGATGGATCAACGGCTCGAGCGTGGGGAACAGTTCTCGGTAGACGTCGCCGTAAAGCCGGGCGTAGGTCGCCTGCGTGCCGGCGTCGGGGTCGAAACGCCCGGACGTGCGGCTCATACGGTCGGCCGCGCTGTGGGCGTCGGGGTACCAGCCCGCCGCTGTGGCCGCCAGCATGCCGGCACCGAGGCAGGTGGCCTCGCTCGTCGCGGCACGCACGATCGGGACGGCGGTGACGTCGGCCATGATCTGGCACCAGAGATCGCTGCGGCTCCCACCACCCAGCGCGACGTATTGCCCGAACGGCTTGCCCGTCGCCCCCATGATGGCGTCGCCGACGAGCCGTTGCTCGAAGGCGATCCCCTCCAGGATAGCGCGGTAGAAGTGCTCGCGCCCGTGCGCGCCGGTCCACCCGACGGTGATGCCTGAGGCGTCTGAGTCCCAGTAGGGGGTCATGGCGTGCTCCCAGTAGGGCACCAGCATGAGACCCATCGATCCGGGGGGAACCCGGGCGGCGGCGGTCTCCAGAACCTCCTCCGGGCTCAGAGGCGCGCTCGAATCGCCCAGGTCGCCGCCGAACCTGTCCACGAACCACTTCACGGTGAACGCGCCGCTCTGGATCACGGTCTCCAGGAAGTAATGCCCGGCGATGGGCGCGTATAGCGTGCGGAAGGCCCGATCCGTGAGGTATTCGGCGCTGAGGGTCCCGCTGACGACGGCGGTACCCAGGTTCAGCGAGGCTCTCCCGCCGCCGGTGGCGTTAGCGCCCAGGCCGGCGCATTGTCCGTCGCCAGCACCGGCGACGACCGGCAGGCCGGAGGGGAGGCCGGTGGCCTCCGCGGCCGAAGGGCTCACGTGCCCGATGACCGCGCCGGGTGGGACCAGTTCGGGCAGTTGCTCGACCCGGATGCGGGGCTGCGGCAGGCACTGGAGCAAGCCGGTGGCCCAGGTGTGGGCCTGCACGTCCACCAGGCCCATCGGGTCGGCACTGGCCAGGCTCGTGCGGAACTCCCCGGTGAGGCGGTGGACCAGGAAGGCGTGGGCGTCCAGAAACCTGGCGGCCTGCGCCACGGTCTCCGGCTCGTGCTGGCTCAGCCAGACGATCTTGGGCAAGGAGGGGTTCGTGGTGAGGGGTTTGCCGGTGATGCGGTGGAAGCGCTCCGGGCCGATGACCTGCTCCAGGAGAGCCACCTGGGCGCGGCAGCGCTCGTCGAGCCAGAGGATGGCGGGGCGGATGGGCTGCCCCCGGGAATCCACGGGCACAAAGCTCTCCCTCTGGTGCGTGACGCAGAGCGCGTCCACTCGTGCCGTATCGACCTGATCGAGCAGCTCTCGCAGCGCGGTGCAGGCGCCGCCCCACCATTGTCCGGCGTCCTGCTCGTACCAGTTGGGCCGGGGCTGCAGGAGGGGGTACGCTGCGCGTCCCTGGGCCACGGCCCGCCCGGCGCGATCCCAGGCGATGGCCTTGCACGCGGTGGTGCTGCTGTCAATGCCGACGACGAGGCGATCCTTCACGATCTCACCGCCCGGGCCCGCGTTGGCTATCGTCGAGGAACGTCTCGAGGGGCTGCTGGGGGGAGGTCTGCTGCGCGATGATCCATTCGACGACGGGCTGCCGCCAGTGGATGCCGGTGTCGTAGGCGTCGGGATCCTGCGTGGCGAAGCGGTAGCCATCGCCGCCGGCATACATGTAGTTGTTCACCAGGACGTGGTAGGTGGCGGCGGGGTCGAGGGGGCTCCCGTCGTCGAGTTGGGCGAGGATGCGCCCGCCGTCGCGACGGTAGGTGAGCCCCGCGACGGTGCCACCGCAGCAGGCCAGGTTGTCCAGCACCTGCTGGCCGGTCAGCTCGACGTCCACCAGGGTATTCTCGAAGGGCCACGTGGCGACGATGCCGGCGCGGGTGATCTCCCCGGGCGGGATGGCCTCGCGATAGCCGCCTGGGTTGCTGATGGCTACATCGGCCCCCGGGTAGTACCACAGCCAGGCGTCCACGAGCAGGTTGTACATGGGCCAGCCGACCTTGACGCCACTCTCGGTATAGCCGATGACCTCGCCGAGCGCCCGGTCAATCTCCGCTTTCCACTCGGCGACGAGGGCGTCGACCGCGGGGTCGGGCGTGACCGGATTGCCGCTATCGGTGGCGTATGTGACGGGCACCAATTCGGCCTGCGTGCCGAGCACCTGGCCGGTGGTGGTGTCGAATGCGATGTCTACCTGGGCGAAGGTCTGCCAGTGGGCGCCGGGGCCGATGATGCGCACGCCGTCCTGTTCGACGTTCTCGCGCGTGTGGCAATGGCCGCCGGCGAGGAGGGGGATGGAAAGCTCCGCGGCGACGGGGGCCAGCGGCTCGAGGGACGAGGGGCACACGTGGGCGACGACGAGCACCAGTTCGGCCCCGTCGGCGCGGGCCTGGGGGACCACGCGGCGCAGCGCGCCGGCGTAGTCACCGAAGGCCAAACCCGCCACGTAGGCGGGCATGACGATGTGTGGCGTGCGCACGGTGGTCAGGCCGACGATGGCGACCTCGACGCCGTTGACATGGCGGATGGCGTAGGGCCGGGCGAACCCGGGCGTAGCGCCGGTGCCGGCCTGGGTGACGTTGGCGGTGAGGAAGGGGAAAGTCGCCGCGTCGCGGTTCTTCGAGAGCATGTCCAGGCCAAAGTCGAAGTCGTGGTTGCCGACGGCGGCCGCGTCGTAGCCCATGGCGTTGAAGACCTGGACGGCGGAAGCGCCCTGGAACCAGGAGGAGATGGCGGGGCCGGTCCACATGTCGCCGCCGCTGAGGAGCAGCGTGTCATCGGTGTCCGGGTCGTAGCCGCGCTGGCGCAGCGTGGCCATCAGGTTGGCCGCGCCGCCAACGGTATTCGAGCCCTTGGCGGTGGGCTCGAGGTAGCCGTGCTCGTCGCTGGTGTAGAAGACGGTGACGGTGCGGATGGCGTCGCCGGTGGCGGGGGGCAGGGTGGGCGTGACCGGCGTGCAGGCGGCGGATATGAGCAGGAGTGTGAGCACTCCCCAGAGCAGTGCGCGGGATGTGTTTCTGGCTGACAACGTGGTTTCCCTCAGCTTGATGGGGTAATTATACTGGGGGAGGGGGAGTATCGCAAGTGGTGAAGGTGCTGACCAAGGGAAGATTGCTGTATGCGGCCTGAATCTGCCGCAACCCACTCACAGTGTCGCTGGCGCGTGTACAGGGCGTACTGCTGCCAGAGGAATGGCACGGTGCACACGGGGAGGATAGTACGAACTGATCGCCAGCCATTCACTCACAGGGTCGCTGGTCAAAATGCGCCAAACCACAGCTCGTAGCGGTTCCGGCCACTGCTCGATCTCCAGGCGAAAGGCGCGCGGCCCGTACTCATCTGGTTGCGCCAGGTGAGAGAAATTGTTGAAGATCAGGCTGATGGCCTGACCATCCTCTGCCCGGAAGTGCAGGATGATGTCCGGCGTCAAATGAACCGCCGCAGTTGCCTCTTCCTCAGCGAAGAACACCTCGAGAATATCGGCATCCTGGTGATAATCATGGGTATGTGACATCATTTTGTAACCTCAGGCCAGGCTGTCACCACGTACCGGTTGTCTCCTCGGTACAGGACGACCACAGTGATACTGTTATAATACCCAGGCAGCGTGTCACAGCGACGGTGATAGAAGTACTTTGATGGCTGCAATGCGTCTTGCCGACGACGGCCCAAGCGAAGTCCATTCAGTACGTCATCCCGGTGTCCAGCGAGTGCACGGTGGCGTGAGACGATGTGTTGCCATCGTTCCTCGGTGAGATAGATTTCCCGTCCTGCGCGGTCGCGGACCGTCCATCTGTGCACGCTGTTCCTCCGTCGTCATTGTCAACCACTATCTGTGCAAAGCGGCCCGATGGGCGTATTCTTGCCTCTGGCCTACCTTTGCGGGAAAAGCGTTACCACCTCACGAGAGAAACCAGTGCTATTGTATCACAACTGGCCTTCGCGTGCAAAGCAACAGGATTTGCCCGTGATGTGCCCGCAAGAGGAAGCAAGCTGGCGAGTGACAAGTACAGCTTGTCAGCTTGCCTCCTGTTCGCGCGATGCCCCGGCGACGGACTGAAAGGCCTGGGTGAAGAGCTCGCGCCACGTTTCCATCTGGTCCAGGTCGGTGAGGACCTCGCGGGCCCACTTTTCGGCGTATTCGATCTGTTGGTGGACGATGAAGAAGGCCGGGCTCGCGTCGTCCGGGCCTATGGGCGCCAGGCGCAACACCAGGTGGGGGTCGTAGCCCAGGTCGCGACACCAGGCGGAGAAGCCGTGCCAGATGGCGGCGGCCTGTCCGAGCAGTGAGGCCAGCTTGTCGTCGTCAGCAACGTCCAGATCGAGAGCGTCGGGGACTGGGTTGGCGGGGACGGCTTGGGCGCTCTCGCCGTCTTGTCTTGTCATCTCTCTGGGATTGGCGAGGTCCTCGATCCGCTTGACGGTGAGGACTTCGCGGGCGAGCAACTGCACGGCCACTGTGGAGGCAGCCAGGGCCAAAGCGAGGATGCGCGTCTCGCAGGCGAGGGACTGGGCCTGGGAGCAGTAGCTCTGCAGGGCCCGGATTTCATCTTCGTCGCCGCGCTCCTGGGCCGCGAGAATGAGGTTGACGCGCTCGACGAGGGTGAAGGTGGCGTAACGCTTGCGCAATTTGTGTGTGGCTTTCATCCGTGGTGCTCCCTTCGTTCGAGGGCGTGCTCCAGGGCGATCACGCGCTGCTCGAGGGCGGCCATGTCGAGGGCCTTGAGGAAGAGGCCGGACAGGTAGCCGATGGTCCTGGCCCGCTGGAGGCTGTTCTCGAGCTTGAGGGTGTCGTTGATGACGTGCCTGAGGAGGGCGGCGACGTCGGCCATGGTGTCGAGTTCGACGGGATCGGCCTGGCCGACGGGGCCGACGTGGCGGCCGTGACGGGCGTGCCCGCCTTTGCTGCGGGCCTCACGGCGCTGGGCGGAGCGGGCCGGGTCGTGATGGAAGCAGTAGTCGGAACCGGCGAGGGCGTAGGCCTGGCAGGGTGTGCCGTCTTTGGTGATGGCTTTGCATTTTGGGGCTGTCATTTCTGGGTGTCTCCTTTTGGGTCTTGGGTTGTCCTGTTTCGAGATTTGCTACCGGACACTTTTGCCAAACTCCTGATTACACAGAGATTCGCGGAGAATTCACAGAGACACACAGAGTTTTTTGAGAGAATCCACCAGTGTGAAGCATTTCCTTCATCAAATGATCCGATTTTCAACATCTTTGTGTATCTCTGAGCCTTCTCTGTGCTCTCTGTGTGATTGATTTTGGCGCCTCCGAAAAAGTGTCCGGTAGTGAATTTCGAGAATGGATTGGACAGAAGCGCGATTGGGGAATCGTGGGTGCATCTGGTGGTGGGCGGAAGCGCGATTGGGAAATCGCGGCTACGTATGGTGTGCTCACGGCAATTCCTCCTATATATGCACAAAGGAGCCACTGGGGGGCAAAGGCCGTACGGCCTCCTCCAGGGCTCCCGTTTGTATGGCGTATTCTGCTGATGGGAGAGGTGATCTCGGATGAGATGCCAGCTCACCTCTCTAGAATCGCTGGTCTATGGGCGCATTTTAGCACATAAGTTCTGTTATGTCAAGCGGCGTTTTGCGCAATCCAGGAGCAAGGGTTTTGGCGCTTGAGACCTTTGGTACCTTGGCAGTCAACTCTTTGCACAATGAGCAAGGAAATTACACAGAGCACCACAGAGCAGACACAGAGAGACACGGAGAGAGGCTTGATTTATGCTCTGCCTCTGTGTCCTGCTTGGTTCTGGCTCGTCCAGGTTAGGGTTTTGACTGACACACGGCAGCACGGCATTTTGCTCGCGATAAGGTCATTTCGGGGGGCTTTGATGCGCTGCACGCAAACCCTAAGGGTCTGAAATTCGCCTTAGATCCCAAATGATGGTAGAATTGGAGCACTCGACTTAGTTCAACGCTCGATTACGGCGGCTGGCGGGTAGGCCGCTCGACCGTCATTCTGCCAGGTTGGCCGGGCTGTTCTAGACTCGTACGGCTTGACGCGCCGCGTCAATCTTTGTTCGTTAGCCCGCGTCAGAGCAAAGACAAGGTCAGATCTATACGCCACAATGATCATCGTCAGAAGTAGGGGTGAACATTGCGCTACAACTTCGATTGGGCCCTTGAGGTTAGCCCCATCCTTTGGACCACGGATCGGCAAAAATAAGGTGGAAACTTG
>CAZYSK010000045.1:0-46336 GCA_964649415.1 uncultured Anaerolineales bacterium | reverse complement strand
CCATCTCCTCGTCCACCATCGAGTGGGTGTGCGCCAACCGCACGACGCGCCCGCCCGCCTTCAACTCGACGGCGAATACCTGGTCGTCCATCCACGTGAACGCGTCTGGATAGCCCCCGCTGTACGTGGACACCAGTGCCCAGCCGGGCCGCTGGTAGGCCAACCCCGAGAAGTGCAGGCCGATGGGTGTATGCGAGAAGTCGATGGGCCACAGCGGGGTGACCGCGCCACTCTCCAGATCGAGCGTGGCGACGTGATCGGTGTCGATGTCCTGGTAGACGATCACCTCGCGCCCCTGAGCGTCCAGCGCCGCGTCGTAGTGCCCGATCACGCGCAACAGGCTCCGCCCGTTGCCCAAATCGTGGTCGTAGACCATCAAGCCGCACGGATGCGCGTCGTCGCCGAGCTGCCCCTGCTCGCAATAGCGGTCGAAGGAGGCCAGGAAATAGGTCCCCAGCGGGCTGATGGTCACGTGATCCACGTCGTCCTCGATGCCCGGCACGGCGCGCACGTCGCGCACCGTCACCTGGTCGGTCTCGCGGTCGTACACCACGAAGCCCACGGGCAGCCACTCCTCGTCTTCCGCCACCAGACCCCAGTAGCGGCTGTCCATCGAGGGCCGGCCCTCGTAGTGCGTCCACACCGCCGTGATCGATTGCCCAGGGAAATCGTCCGCAAACTCGTGGATCAGGGTGGACTGCCCGGTCCCCACGTCGTAGGCCATCAGGCGGGTTTCGTCGGTGTAATAGATCAGGTGGGGGTCTTTAGCATCCCAGCGTGGTTCTGCGCCCAGCGGCAGTTGTGTCATGGGCTGGAGGGAGGCGGCGTCGTACAGATACCACTCTGCCTCGATGCTGCGCACCAGGATGTAGCTGCCATCGGCGTTGAAGGACTGCACGCGGGCGTACTCGTTCTTCAGGCCGGCCGAGGGGTCGTCCGGCGAGAGGTCCGCGTCGCGATCCGTGACGCGGACCAGGCAGGTGCCGAAGACCGGGTCGCGGAAGGGCGAGCGGGGCCGGGGTTCGGTCAAGGTGGGCGGTTTGCGCACGTCGAGATTGGTGATCAAGGGCGGTTGAGGGTCCGAGCACAGCGGCGATGGCAGCGCATCTTCAGGACGGGAGGTGGGCAAGTCTGTGTTCGCTGCTTCTGCCGCAGTGTCATCCGCTGAGGGCAGTGCCCCCTCAGAACTGGCGGTGGGCAAGATCTCCTGCGCAGGCGTGGCCGGTTCCTCCCACTCCTCCGGGGAGGGCGCTTCAGGCGGTCCACAGCCCGCCAGGACGATCCACAGCAGACACAGGACGATCAAGACGCGCGACATTCTCATCTGGCACCTCCTGGTTTCGTTATCATCTTTGGCGTTGTTGGCGACCTGGTGTGAGAGGAGAGTATGGAAAACGGTACGCTCTCCGGTCTCTCGGCGGCCCGAGACGGAGAGCGCAAAATCGCGTGATGCTGGATACTTGATGCCAGATTGTACTCGACTGCCGTCCAGTATCCAGCATCCAGAATCCAGCACCTAGCATACAGCTCTGGCGGGGAGGCAGGGATTCGAACCCTGGGTGGAGCTATTAACCCCACAACCGCTTAGCAGGCGGCCCCAATCAGCCACTCTGGCACCTCCCCGAATAGGCGCTATTCCGCTGTCATGAATGCTACATGGCGGAGGGAGAGGGATTCGAACCCTCGGTGACCTTTCGGCCACAACGGTTTTCAAGACCGTCGCCTTCGTCCACTCGGCCATCCCTCCGTTTCCGAGGATGATCCCCCCTCTGGCGCACTGGATTCTACCACGCCAGGGGGGAACTGTCAATCAGCCGTAGCCGTTCAGGTGACCGGCACTTTGGGACTCTTCAAGTGCCGGTCACCTCACGTAATGATCTCGATGCCACCCATCCACGGGCGGAGCACCTTGGGCACTACGATGCTGCCGTCTGCCTGCTGGTAGTTCTCCATGATCGCGATCATGGTCCGAGGCAGCGCCAGGCCGGAGCCGTTCAGTGTGTGGACGAACTGTGGTTTGGCGCCTGGTTCTGGGCGGTAGCGCACGTTCGCCCGCCGAGCCTGGAATGTCTCACAGTTGCTCAGACTGCTCACTTCCAGCCATTCTCCGCAGCCAGGTGCCCAGATCTCGATGTCGTACTTCTTGGCCGCGACGAAGCCCAGGTCGCCGGTGCACATCTGGATCAGGCGATGGGGAAGGCCGAGGCGGCTGCAGATATCGATCCCGTCCGCGACCAGTTTCTCCAATTCGTCGTAGCTGGTCTCTGGAGTGGTGAACTTGTACATCTCGACCTTGTCGAATTGGTGCCCGCGCTTGATGCCGCGTACGTCGCGCCCGGCGCTCATCTTCTCGCGGCGGAAGCAGGCGCTGTATGCGACGTAGCGCAGGGGCAAGGCGTCGGCACTGAGGATCTCGTCCCGGTGCAGGTTGGTCAGCGGGATCTCAGCCGTTCCAATCAGCCACAAATCGTCTTCGACGTCGCGGTAGATGTTGTCGGCGAACTTGGGCATCTGCCCCGCGCCCCACATGCACTGTTCCTTGACGATGTAGGGTGGGTAGATCTCCGTGTAGCCGTGTTCGCGAGTGTGTACGTCGAGCATCCAGGCGATGAGCGCGCGCTGCAGGCGCGCTCCGGCCCCGCGAAGCACGTAGAAGCGGCTGCCGGAGAGCTTCACGCCGCGTTCGAAGTCGATGATCCCCAGTTCTGGCCCCAGGTCCCAGTGGGGGACAGGCTCGAAGTCGAACTCCGGCATCTCCCCCCACTGATCCACGACGACGTTGTGGGTGTCGTCTGGGCCGACGGGTACACTGGCGTGTGGCAGATTGGGTATCGCAAGCATGGCCGCCTCGAGGTCAGGCTCGACCTGATGGAGCTTCTCCTCGAGACTGGCGATACGATCTCCCACCTGTCGCATCTCGGCGATGAGACTCTCTCTCTCGGACTTGTCTTTGATTCGGCTGATTGTCTTGGAGACGCGGTTGCGCTCAGCTCTGAGTGCTTCGACCTCCGTGAGCAACTCACGCCTCTGCGCGTCCAGCGACAGGATGTGGTCTATCTGGCTGGGATCAGCGTTCAGTGTGGGTAGCGCTTGTTTGACTTCCTGAGGCTTTTCCCGAATGTGTGCGATGTCTAGCATGGGCTTGTGGGTCTCCTCTGGGTGCTCCTGGGCTTGGTGTCTGCTCTGGATGTGATATACAATCAAGGCCCCCTGTCCTCCAGGACGAGGGGGCGGCCCATCGTGCGGTGATTATAGCACATGGCTTTTGACTTTACAAATTCCTGACTTTGCGTTATAATTCGCCCGCTATAACTCCTGGAGCTTGATCGTCGGAACCAAGCACAACTTGAAGCTGGCGATTGTACGTTGTCGCTCTTTCGTATCAACCCCGCTGCGCTGTGGGGCATTTCTTTTTTCACGTTCTCTTGGCCAAAGGGGGCCTCTTCCCGTATTGGCTGGCAGCAAGCTGAGTGGTCGTTTTAGCTGCATCTTGTACTCGGGCGTTCATTTGCCTCTGCCACATAGTAGCCTGCTCTGCTCCTCCAGCACTTTGGAGGCAAGCATGGTGGGGTTTCGCTGTGAACTGGCGAGAGGGATTGGGCGCCTGCTTTCATCAGGGATGAGTGAATGAACAAGCAGCAGACATTTCTGACACGTGCAGGACACGAGAAGCTGGAGCAGGACCTGATACACCTGCGTACGGTCCGGCGTCAGGAGGTGGCGCGGCGACTCCACGACGCTCTGGAGGAGGGCGACATCCTCGAGAACGCGGAGTTGGAGGACGCGCGCAACGAACAAGCCTTCGTCGAAGGGCGTATTCTGATGTTGGAGAATACGCTGCGCAATGCCGTCATCATTGAGGATACTGGGCCTCGCGACACGGTTGGCGTGGGGAGCCGCGTCACTGTCGTGGAGGGAGATGGCCCGCAGGAGACGTACCATGTCGTCGGGTCAGCCGAGGCCGATCCGAGCAATGGGCTGATCTCCAACGAATCTCCTCTTGGCCAGGCTTTGATCGGGCGCAAGGTGGGGGAGAAAGCTGTGGTCAACGCGCCAGATGGTGAGTTGGAGTTCGTGATCGTGGGCATTCAATAGTCTGATGAATCCATGCAAGACAACGCGGGCGTTGATCGCGCGTCCGTTGCCCACGCGCAACCCGGAGAGGTGGTGAGCGTGGGTACTTCTATGATATGGCCTGGATGCAAGGCGTGGCGGGCACGGGAGGTATGATGGAACTCACCGAGCTAGAACGGCAGCGTGTGGAGAAGCTGGAACGTCTGCGTGCCAGCGGAGTCGACCCCTATCCCCATCGCGTCACGCGCACGCACAGTCTGGCCGACGCACTCGCCGCGCTTGAGGCAGGCGAGGAGGGCCTTCGGGTCGCTGTGGCGGGGCGGCTGCGCAGCGTGCGTGCGATGGGGAAGGTGACTTTCGCGCACATCGATGATGGCAGCGGGACGATTCAGCTCTTTCTCCGCGTCCAGAACGCAGGTGAGGAAGCCTACGAGACGTTCAAGCGTGACTTCGACCTGGGCGATTTCGTCGGCGCGGAGGGCACGTTGATGCGCACGCGTACCGGCGAGCCCAGTGTGCTCGTAGAGCAGGTGCGCATGCTGGCCAAGGCGGTCAGCCCGCTGCCCGTCGTCAAGGAGAAGGAAGTGGACGGCGAGCAGGTGCGCTACGCGGCGTTTTCCGACGTGGAGGAGCGGTACCGGCAGCGTTACGCCGACCTGGCCTCCAATCCACATGTCCGTGAGGTCTTCCGAATACGCGCCCGTACGATCAGCGCGCTGCGTCGCTTCATGGAGGATCACGGGTTTCTGGAGGTGGAGACGCCGACGCTCCAACCGGTCTATGGGGGGGCGGCGGCCCATCCGTTTACTACCCATCACGAGCAACTGCATCAGGATCTGTACCTGCGCATCTCATTCGAGCTGTATCTGAAGCGGCTCCTGGTGGGGATGTACGAGAGGGTCTATGAGATCGGGCATGATTTCCGCAACGAGGGTGTTTCCTACAAGCACAACCCCGAATTCACCCAGCTAGAATTCTACGCCGCTTACTGGGATTATCGCGATGTGATGGCGTACTGTGAGCAGATGACTGCCTACGTAGCTGAAGAGGTGCTGGGCAGCCCGGCGATTCACTACCAGGGCCACGAGATTGACCTCAGTCCTCCCTGGCGACGGGTTACGCTGCGCGATGCTGCCCTGGAGGTGACCGGGATTGACTACCTGGAGTACCCTACAGCCGAGGAATTGGCTGCTGCGATGCAGGACAAGGGACTGCAGGTGAGACCAGGCGCGACCTGGGGGTACCTGATCGATAAAGGGCTCTTGGGAGCCGTGGAGCCAACGTTGATCCAGCCGACGTTCATCACGGATTACCCACGCGATATCTCTCCCCTGGCAAAAGCCAAGCCAGGCGATCCAACCCACGTTGAGCGTTTCGAGTACTTCATCGGGGGCCTGGAGATGGGGAACGCCTTCACGGAGCTGAACGACCCCTTCGATCAAGAGCAGAGGTTCCTGGAGATGGGGCGGCTCTACGCACCTGATGAGGAGGAGTCCCATCCTATGGACGAGGACTACTTGCGGGCGATGAAATACGGTATGCCGCCCAACGGGGGCTTTGGGATGGGTGTGGATCGCTTGGTAATGCTTCTCACGGACAATGCGACGATTCGCGAGGTCATCCTCTTCCCGCACTTACGCGCGAAGGAGTAGTCCAGGGTTCTGGCAGTTTCTTAGCATTTCCTTAGGATTTAGTACCAAAATCCTATTGACGACGCGGTCGACGTGCAGTACAATCAAGATGCGACGAAAAGACCTTTGGCGGGCGTGCAAATCGTGAAAGGGAAACGCGTGGGGGGGGATAGGTGAAGGGGCGACGGATTCTCTGGGTAGTGGCTGTGAGCGCTGCCGTGCTTTTCGGCAGCGTATCTGCCGCGAGTTCCCAGGCCCAGGGTGGCAACTGCGAGTACTTCCCGGAAACTGGTCACCATGTCTGCGAGGAATTCCTCCAATTCTTCCAGACACGGGGAGCACTTGAGGTCTTCGGCTATCCCTTGACGGAGGCCTTCGAAGATCCCCGCCAGCAGCGCATGGTGCAGTATTTCCAGCGCACGCGGATGGAGTTGCATCCGAACAACGCAGATCCCTACAAGGTGCAGCTCGGACTGCTGGCCGATGAGCTGAACTATTCATTTCCCAAGGCTGCGCCTGAACAGATCCCTGCTTTCAACAGCAATCTCCACCATTACTTCCCCGAGACCGGGCACGTGGTCTCTTATGCATTTCTGGAGTACTTCCGCGGGAAGGGCGGCCTGGATATCTTTGGCTATCCCCGCTCGGAGTTCATGTACGAGGATGGGTACATCGTTCAGTACTTCCAGCGCGCGCGGATGGAGTGGCATCCAGAGAATCACTCTGGCCCGCAGATGCAGTTGACCAACCTGGGGGAGATGTACATCGAGCGATTTGGTGTGCCTTCGGGGGTGCAGGGTCCCCTTCCACCGGCAACGGGCGGGGGAGAGCCTCCGTCGGAACCTCAGAAACCCAGGGTGACGCGGCTGAATGTCAGCGCTTCAGTGCGAAATGTCATCACCGGCCGGCAGGGCGTTCAGACTGTGTTTGTGTATATCACGGATCAGTTTCAGGAGCCGGTGCAAGGTGCGGCCGTCAGCGCCGTTATTCACTACCAGTCAGGCGATGCGCCTGTCGATTTCACGCCCACGAATGCAAGTGGCTTCACCAGCGCGAGCTTTGAGATCCTTCCATCAACGCCTGGGCGGCGGGTGGTAGTTGACGTGACTGTGACGTATATCGACGGTCCGTCAAACACGACTCTGACGGACACGACTCAGACTTTCTTCCTGCCGTGGTGGTAATCGCTGCCGAACGTACACGAGCCCGCCAGACGGCGGGCTCTTTTGATTGAAGCCGGCTGTCGTGTGCACTGGCTATTGAGTGACGACGCCAATTGTGGTGGGCAGGACGACGGAGTCGCTGCCTGTCTGAGTCGGAACCCGCCCGCTGGCCGGATCGTAGAGACCTACAGCGATTGTCGCTGCCCCCACGTAGGCTGTGTCTTGGAATGCCATCTGGTGCAAGTCCACGATGACCTCGCCGGGCGTCCATTCTGTGAGGGGACGGGTACCGTTGACGGGAATACCATCGTGCTGCGCGATGAGGTGCCCATCCTGTGCCAGAAGGTGGGTGAACACGACGTAGTTCATCGGGCTTGTTTCCTGCAGGGCTTGCCAGCGGAGGGTGAGCGGCAAGCCCTGGGCGGCGGTGACCTGCGTGGCCGGCACGCTGTAGCTGACCAACTCCGCGAAGTTGCCGAAACGGGCACGTACCTCGCCCGAAATGGCGGGCTCTGGTGTGTCTGTTGGTACCGGGGTGGGTGGCTCGCTGGACTCCTCCTCGGGCACGGTCGCGGCCACCACGGTGGGCGCTGCCGTATCCGCAGAGGTGAGTGTTGGAACGAGGAAGCCGAGTGTGGGCGTGGGCGTGGTCACTACTTGGGGCGTGATGAGTTGAACGCCGGCCGACGGTGTGGACGTCGGACGGGGTGTGTCTGGTCTGTCAGCCGACAGTTCGGGCAGGACGAAAGTGGCACTGGCGTAGATGAGGCCTCCGATGGCCACGAAGACAACGGCCATGGCCCACGACTGGACAATCCGCGCGGTGGCGGTCTCTCGCTCTAGCGTGAACAGAGCCAAGCGCCGCTCCCTGCGGGCCGCCAGCGCACGCACCACGTAGATGATGACGCCGATGGCGCACACCACGTAGAATATCCAAGCGTGCTCTACCAGCCACTGGAGAAGGATGGTCATAGGCTGCCCAGGACTCCGCGAATGATGGCCTCCAGCCGTGGTACCAGCACTTGGCCGGCTTCCAGTACCTCTTCGTGACTCGTCTCCACAGGCGGTGCGCCTTCGACCGGCAGGACGTTGCTGACGCCGGAGAGTCCCAGAACGCGCGTACCGCCGTGGCGGGCGACGGTTACCTCGGGAACGGTGGACATGCCGACCGCGTCCGCGCCAATCAGGCGCAGGAACCGTAGATCAGCCGGGGTCTCAAAACTGGGGCCAGCCAGGCAGATGTACACACCCTCCTGCAACGGCACGCCGGCCCTGTCGGCGACTTGTCGCGCAAGCGCCCGCAACTGAGGGTCATAGGGCTGCGACATATCAGGGAAGCGTGGGCCTATCTGGTCGAGGTTGGGGCCTCGCAGCGGGTTGAGCCCAGCCATCCCAATCAGGTTGATGTGGTCGGTGATGAGCATCACGTCTGCTACCTGGAAGTCTGGGTTGAGACCGCCCGCGGCATTGGTGACGATCAAGATCTCGGCCCCCAATGCCTGCATCACGCGCACGGGGAAGGCGATCTCCCCGATTGTGTATCCCTCGTAGTAGTGGGTTCGTCCCTGCATGACGACGACCGCCTGGCCTTCCAGGCGTCCGAGGATCAGTCTGCCAACGTGCCCGTGTACCGTTGGGCTTGGGAAATGTGGAATCTCGTCGTAGGGGATAACCGTTCTGTCCTTGACGCTGTCGGCCAAGGGGTTGAGGCCGGAGCCGAGAATCAGGCCCACTCTCGGTTGGATGGATGCCTGCTTCCGTATCGTGGCTGCGGCCGCCTCGATATCTGACCATGAAAGGAATCGGGACATAGTTGTCTCCTGTCTCATCTCGTGTGACTGACCCTTGAACCTGGCCGGGGGCGCGCTCCCTTCGTCATGTGATTCAGCAGTCACAGGCGAATGCCCCAGAGCGGCTATCGTGCGCCCGTGGGGATTAGGCGTCGTTCGTTCATTGCATTCCCTCGTCAGGATTTGGTGCAGATGCCGGTCCGGGCTGTGCTCGAGGGTGGGCCCGGTCGTAAGCCTCACGTTTGCGCCGGGTGGAGACCTTGGTATAGATCTGCGTGCTGGAGATGTTGGTGTGCCCGAGCAGTTGTTGGACTTCGCGCAGCCCTGCCCCGCCGTCGAGCATGTGGGTGGCGAAGGAGTGGCGCAGCGAGTGCGGCGTGACCCGGCGTTGCATGCCGGCGGCCACCGCATATTGCTTGACAATCAGCCACAGTCCCTGGCGAGTGAGGGGTTGGCCCCTATGGTTGACAAACAGCGCCGTTTCGTCCTTTCCCTGAAGGAGCCTGGCGCGGCCCGTTTCGATGTAGGCCCGGAGCACTTCGCAGGCGCGCTCGTACAGCGGCAGAATGCGCTCCTTGTTGCCCTTGCCCATGCATCGCACAGTCCCAGCTTCCAGGTCTACTGCGTCCAGGGTCAAGCCGATGATTTCGCTCGCCCGCATGCCGGTTGCGTACATCAACTCAAGCAGGGCCTGATCGCGCGCTCCCTTGGACGTGTTGGACTTCGCCGGTTCTGCCAGCAGGCGGGCCATCTCTTGTGGGCTGAGCGGGTGCGGAAGGTGTTGGTCCACTGGGGGCGAGTTGATCGAAGTAGTGGGGGCGTCGCCCTCTAGCACGCCGTCGATTACCAGGAACTGGAAGAACGACTTGACGGCCGCGATCTTGCGGGCGACCGTCGAGGATGCATATCCACGGTCCTTCATGTGCAGGATGTAGTCCAGGACGTGAGCTCTGTTCACACCTTGCCACGACGAGATGCCCTCACCTTTCACAAAGGCCAAGAGCTGAGTGAGGTCATTTCGGTAGGCCGCGACGGTGTGGTTGGAGTAGCCTTTCTCTACTTCTGCGAAGTGAAGGAACTCCTCAATCTGTGCCCGCATCGCCCGTTCCTTTCGGCACACCATCTCTCGATTGATTATAGCATACTTTCCATAAAGTCAAAAACGCTACACGGCAGCGCGTTTCCCGAAGAAGCGCTCCAACGGGAGGGCGGCCGGGTGATCGTGGATCACAGCGTCGGCCAGGGCGCGCATCAGCGGGAAGTCCTCTGGGGCGACGACGCGGCGCGCTGTGAGTTTCGGCAGCGCGGTTCCCAGAACCCGGACGATCTCGGCGGCCTCCAGCGTCTCACCGGCCATGAGTTCCCGTGCCTCTGTGTATGAATGTCCCAATCCCAGGAGCCTCCCCAGGCGCATCGAGCGCCCGCCCTGGGATGTCACGTACAGGTCACCGGCCCCCGGCAGCCCGTAGGCGAAGGCGCGCTGGCCTCCCATGATTTGGAGCATGTGCTCGATCTCGGTGCACCCCTGGGCAAAGATGGCGGCTGCCAGGTTGTGCATGTGCGCGCCTGCTGCGTCTGTGCCGCCAGCCTTCTCCAACAGCCCTGCCGCCATCCCCACACCCAGCGTGTAACCGTTCTTCAGGGCTACGCAGATCTCCAGCGCCACCAGGTCGGTGGTGGACCACACGTGGTAATAGGACGTGCGGAAGATGGCGGCCAGTCGTTCGACCGGCTCGCGGTCGCGCGAGCCGAAGACGACGCAAGACTGGCGGCGGCCAGCCAGCTCCCCCGCGATACACGGTCCACCGATGGCGGCGATGCTGACCTGGTCTCGCACACTGGCGGGCAGTTCGCTGTACAGCACGTCGGGCAAGATGTGCAGGTCGCCGTCTTCGGCGGCCTCCAGGCCTTTGGTCACGGCGATAATCAGTTGGCCAGGCCGCAGGTGCGGGCCAATCGCCTGTCCGATCCAGTGCACGCCCAGGGAGTTGACGCCGCTGACGATGACGTCTACGCCGTCCAACGCCTGGGCGATGTCCTCCACGTAGTAGGGCTGCACCGCGTCGGGGAGTTGACGCTGGAGCTTCGGGTGGTAGCGTCGCTCCTGGCAACTCTTGATGATGTCGCCGTCGAGATGGGTGCCGACGAGGCGCACAGCGTGGCCATTGTCGGCCAGTGGATAGGCAGTGGCCGTGCCCATGTAGCCCGCGCCTACAATTGCTACGTTCATTCCGATGATCTCCTTGATGTGGTGGTGATGCTGGCTGGCTGGGTCAGTCGCTGCGAAGCGCTGGGTGCAGGCGCAGGGTCTTGATCTCGAAAGCGCGGAAACTGAGGTCAATCTTGCCCGCGTCGCAACTCAGTTCCGCCTGGGTACGCTCGAGCATATCGGTTTCGGCCGCAGTGACAATCGGCAGCGACGTGCTGAGCGTGCAGCGAGTGGCTGTCCGCTTGGCTTCGTACAGGCGCACGATCACGTCCGGGGAGCCGTCCTCCGCCGGCTTCACGGTCTCGACAATCACGTTGGGGGCGTCCACGGAGAACAACGAGTGTTCGCCGGCGGCGCCCGAGACGGGGGTCACGGGACAGTTCAGTTCATACGCCGCCCGCACGACGGGGCTGGTGGCGAAGCTGCCGTTCCACGTGTAAAGGGCGTAGGTGAATTCCTGGTGGCCCTTGTCGGCGCTCATGTCGGGGGCCAGTGCTGACTTGAGCAGTGTCAGGTTGAGGCTGTTGCCCAGCACGTTGATCCCATACTTGCAGTCGTTGAGCACTGCCACGCCGTGATCTTCCTCCATGATGGCGGTCCATTTGTGGTTGCAGACCTCAAATCGATCCGCGTCGAAGGGCCGCGAACTGTGGTTCGGGCGACGGATGTGGCCGAACTGGATCTCGTGGACGGCCTGGTCCGTTTGAATGGCGACGGGGAAGGCTACCTTGAGCAGCTTGTGGCTTTCCTGCCATTCCACGACTGTGTGAAAGTCGACGCGCCTGCTGCCCCGGCGGAGGCTGATTTCCTGGATCAGCTTGGAGTGGTGCAACTGTCTGGATACGCGGATCGTCGCGACCAGCGGTCCGGCGGCCACGACTTCAATGGAGGCGCTCTCGGCCAGTTCGACCGGTGTGAGGGCATACATGCTGTCGATGTCCCACGCGTCGAAGCGCGCCGGTACGTCCCTGTACATGTTGAAGCTGTTGCACGGCCCGGCTGCGATCTCGCGTCCAGCTTCCTTGTCGAAGATGCTGGTGATCTCGCCCTTGGCGTTGAACGCCACGCGCAGGAGCGCGTTCTCCAACAGGCGCTCCGTGACCCGCAGCGTGTTCGTGGTGTCGAAGCCTTCGCCGGCGTGGATGGTCGTCCAGCCACACGCCGGCACCGCCACCTCGACGAGCGTTTGATCGCCGATGGCCTGCACGGGCAGCGGCCGTCCGTCCTCGTCCTGGGCGCTACTGAGGTGCTCGGGGAGTGCGACCAGGGCGTGCCGGGCCCACGAGAGGGAGTTGAAGATGGTCAGGTCCTGGGAGCAGTCGGTGAAGCACGCCATCGCGTCGTGGGCGGCCTCGCGCGCGGTCTTGATGACGGCCCTGTGGCCAGCTTCGGCCTCCTCGTATACCCGGTGAATCGAAGAGCCTGGCAGGATGTCGTGGAATTGGTTGAGCAGGACGGTCTTCCACGCCGCGTCCACGGCGCCGGCCGGGTAGTCGAAGCCAGCCAGCACCTTTGCCGTGGCACCCCATATCTCCGTCTCACGCAGTGCCAACTCGCTCTTGCGGTTCCCCTTCTTGACCCGGGCCTGCGAGGTGTAGGTCCCCCTGTGGGCTTGATAGTACAGCTCACCGACGTAGCGCGCCTCGGGGACGCCCCGCGCCTCCTGGTCCTTGAAGTACGCCAGCGGTGAGTCAACCCGGATCCGGGGCACGCCTTCCAGGTCGCGCTGACGGCGCAGGAACTCCATGTGGTCGCGCGTCGGCCCGCCGCCTCCGTCGCCCCAGCCGAAGGGCATGAGGCGCGTGGAGAAGCCGTCCTTCTGGACACGCTGGTTCCAGCGCTCGATCACGGAGGCGGGATCGATGCGCGAGTTGTAGTCGTTGCACAGGTGCACGAGCACCTCGGAGCCATCTATACCTTCCCAGGTGAAGGTGTTGTAGGGGAAAGGATCTCCACCACTGTAATTCCAGAAGATCTTGGCGGTCGAGAAGTACTTGATCCCGCAGCCGCGCATGATCTGGGGTAGCGCGCCAGTGTAGCCGAACACGTCAGGCAGCCAAAGTAGCTCGCTCTCGGCGTCGAATTCCTCGCGGATGAAGCGCTTGCCGTGGATGAACTGCCGGATCAGGCTCTCGCCGCCTGAGATGTTGGTGTCTGCCTGGATCCACATTCCGCCATCGGGGATGATACGTCCAGCCTGCACGGCTTGCTTGACCCGTTCATAGAGTTCGGGGTAGCGCGTTTTCACCATCTGGTAGAGGTGGGGCTGGCTTTGCAGGAACCTGTACTCGGGGTACTCTGCTATCAACGCGAGCTGATTCGCTAGCGTCCGACCGGCTTTCCTTTCCGTCTCGGCCAGCGGCCAGAGCCACGCGACGTCCAGATGTGCGTGGCCGAAGGCGAACATGGTCGGGGCTGTGGAGCCGTTGACGCATTCCAGCAACGGTTCTAGCCTCTCTCTGCCAGCTCGTATCGTCTGCATCATCTCTGGGTGGGGCAGTTCGAAGTCCACAATCACGGTGAAGTCCCGGAGTGCCTGGTCTATCTCCGCCACGCGCAATGCGTTGGGATCAAGGTTGTCGCGGAGTTGGCAGAGCGTCTCGACGTCTATCCAGAGCTGGTAGGCATTCTCCTCCCAGATGCCAAACGTGCTCTGGTTGACGATGGCCTGGGTGGGGCCGGGCTCCGGGACGGTCTCACGCCCGGGCGGAGTGGGGCCGGCGTGGGCCACACGCGGGCCGTGTCCGGCGTAGCCTTCGATGAGCACGTCGTATTGTGTGCCAGAGACGCCGTCAGTGCATAGCGTCAACTCGCTGTGCTGCCGATCTTTCGCCCCTGCGATCTGGCCGTTGACGAAGATGGTGCTCTCCGCGCCGACGTCTACCTTGAGGGCGATGCGTTGCCCGGCGGCTTCCTCCGGCAACACGACGGTCCCCTTGAACCAGCCGTACTCCCACTTCGCCCCCCAAGGTGTGCCGGGCGGCGTGGGCCGGAAATCGTGCTGGAGTGCCTCCTCGGGGGTGAGCTGATCCACGGTCGTGAAGCCGCTCAGGCTGAGGCTGCCCAGCGGACGGTAGAAGTGCCTGGGTAGTTCGTCGCGCCATCTTTCAATCCTGGCGCGCCATTCGATGGTCAATGTCATATCAATCTCCCTCGGGATCTGCATGGATGGATAAGGAAAGCGGTCTCAGGGGCGGCTGGGGTCTGCTCCCCGACAGGTTGGTTAGCGTCATGGCAGCGCGTCATCTGTGGGCCACGCTGCCGCGTAGAAGGCCAGGTACTCGGCCACGTTCGCCGCCCAGAGTGCGTTTTCGTGACGCCCCGGGTGGACGACGAACTGGTGGACGATGCCCTGTTGGTCCAATGCCCGGTGTAGTGCCTCGGTGGACTCCCGTGCCCAATCCTGTTCACCTGCGTCCAGGTAGATGCGCAGCGTCTCCACTCCAGGTGCCGTCAGCAGGTAGAACGGGTCGTAGAGTGGGGGAGCCAGGTTGACCGAGAGGGCCGGGCTGTGCGCGCCTACGGCGGCGAAGAGATCGGCGTGCAGGAAGCCTATCTCAAGTGCCCAGACCCCGCCCCGCGATATACCGCCGACGGCACGCGCATCTGGCTCGGCCCGGGTGCGGTAGGTGCTGTCCACGTGGGGAATCAGATCGTTGACGACCTCTCCTTCGAAGGAATGGTCGCCACCGCTCGTGTTCACGTAGAGCCTTTCGGCTCCGCCTGGCAGGACCACGATGAAGGGAGGCAGTGTGTTCGTTGAGATACCCGCGTCGGCGGGCTCGACAACTCCCAGGCCGATCCAGTGGGCGTCGTCGTACGGCCAGCCGTGGAATAGGTAGAGCACCGGATAGCGCGTATCCGTGTGATCGTAGCAGGGCGGCAGGTAGACGCGATAGGGCTGTTCGTCGCCGGTCGTTTGGCTGAAGTACGTGTGCTGCTCCACCCGGCCTGCTGTCTCGGTGCAGACGGGCGTGGGAGTAGGCGTGGGCGTGGGTGTGTCGGTGGGCGTCGGCGTGACGGTGGGAGGGCTTGTGGGCGTGGGGGGCGGTGTGTCGGTGTGTGTGGGAGGGACGGTGGGTCTGGGTGTCGGTGTGAGTGTAGGGGTGGATACCGTTCCGGATGCAGCGGTCCGGGCGTCCGGACCGCTGTCCGCGGCGTCCGTGGAAGATCCTGGCAATGGCTGCGCCAGAATCCACAGCGCGAACAGAGCCGCCACCGCTGCCAGCGCCAGTCCGAGCACTGACCAGCCTCTCTGCTTCATCTAGGTTGCTAGTCCTCTATTCCGAGCTGCTTGCGTGTGTACGGGATCAGCCCGCCGGCCTCGAAGATGCCCATGACTGCCGCCGGGAGTGGCGGGAAGGTGAAGGTGCCCTTCGAGCTGCGGACCTCCCCTGCCTCCAGATCCACCTCGATCTTGTCTCCGTTCTCCAACGCGTCGACTGCCTCCGGGCAGGTGATGGCCGGGAGGGCGTTGTTGATGCAGTTGCGGTAGTAGATGCGGGCGAACGAGCGGGCGATGACGGCACCTACTCCCTTGACCACCAGGCAGGTTACCGCCTGCTCACGGGAGCTGCCGCAGCCGAAGTTCTTGCCGCCCACGATCACGTCGCCCACCTTGACCTGGTGGCGAAACCGCGGGTCCAGGTCCTCCAGCGCGTGTTCCCCCATCTCCGCCGGGTCGCTGACGGTGTAGGTGTATTTGCCGGGGAAGATGACGTCGGTGTTGATGTCGTCGCCGTACTTCCAGACCTTGCCTTTGATTGTCATTTTGGATCCCTCAGTTCAGATCAATCCAGATCGCTGGATGTGTGGTGGCTTGTCCAAGTGCCGCGTGCTGCGCGTTCTATCACAGGTCTCTCGGGTGCGCGATGGCGCCGGCGACGGCGCTCGCCGCGACGACGAGAGGGCTGGCCAGGTAGACGTCGCTCTCCTTTGTGCCCATCCGGCCCCGGAAGTTGCGGTTGGCCGTGCTGATCGAGACTTCTCCCTCGGCGGGCACGCCCATGTGGTTGCCCATGCAAGGGCCGCAGCCCGGGCTCTCGACGACGGCGCCTGCCTCGACGAAGGTGCGCAGGTAGCCGGCGTCGAGCGCCGCCAGGTATATCTCCGAGGACGCCGGGATCACGATCAGCCGCACGCCTGGCGCGACCTTGCGCGCTTCGATCACCTGCGCGGCCATAGCCAGATCGGACAGCCGGCCGTTGGTGCACGTGCCCAGGAACGCCTGGTCAATCGGCGTCCCGGCCACCTCCCGCACTGGCGCGACGTTGTCCACGGTGTGGGGTTTGGCGACCACCGGCTCGATTCTCGCCGCGTCGTACTCAATGACGCGGGCGTAGTCAGCATCCGGGTCAGGAAGGAGCGGCTCGTAGGGGCGGCGAGCTCGGCCCTCGAGCCAGGCGCGGGTGACGTCGTCAGGCGGAATATAGGCGTTCTTGGCCCCCATCTCCGCCATGAGGTTGGGGATGACCATGCGAGCCTCCATGTCGAGCGCCTCCACGCCCTCCCCGTGCCACTCGACGGACTGATAGAGGGCCCCGTCGGCTCCCAGGTCGCCGATGGCGTGCAGTGCCAGGTCCTTGGACGTGACCCCGGTGGGCAGTTGCCCATGGATGACGATCTTGATGCTCTCGGGGACGCGCAGCCAGATGCGCGCGGTCGCCATGATCGAGGCCATCTCGCTGCGCCCGATGCCCACGGCGAAAGCCCCGAAGGCTCCGGCGGTGGGGGTGTGCGAGTCGGAGCCGACGATCAGCGCACCCGGCAGGGCGAAGCCCTCCTCCGCCAGCACCTGGTGGCATACGCCGCGCCCAACGTCGTAGAAGTGCTCGATCCCCTGGTCTGCGACGAATTGGCGGATGGCCTTGTGATTCTGGGCGTGCTTCGTCGTGGGGGGCGGGCAGGCGTGGTCGAGTACGACGACGTGCATGCCGGGCTGCGCCACGCGTTCCACGCCGATCTTGCGGAAGATGCCCGCGATGGGGGCGGTGTTGTCGTGACTGAGCGCCGTGTCGGGCGCGACCTCGACGATCTGGCCGGGCATGACTGAGGCCAGGCCTGCCTTACGCGCCAGGATTTTCTCAGCGAACGGATGACCCATGGCAGCCTCCTTTGCGGATCTTAGGTGTGGACGTAGCGTGAGGTATTGTACTCCATTGGATGCGGGCTGGCAAGCACATCCAACTACGCTTTTTTCAGCATGGTTCGGATGGCGCAATTTAAGCCTGCAAATGGATTTGCCCTACTCAAGCCACTGAGGTATAATTGGCCAGGTTGCTTCGAGGCCACTGCTCGGTATGGACTGTGATTGGCGTCCTGGAGGCGAATGACCGATAGTCACGCAGTCATTGAAGCTTTCGCCGATCTGGCTCCTCAGTATGAGGAGACGGTGGATCGGGAGTTGCGCAAGTTCTGGGGGGTCAGTTACGGGGCACTGGTTGGCCGCCTGGTTCAGCAGGCGTCCGTCAGCCAGGGGGACATGGTCCTGGACGTGGCCACCGGGACGGCGCTCATTCCCCGGACGATGGCGGGACAGGTTGGTGCCGGGGGACGAGTCGTCGGACTGGATATCACCCCGGCTATGCTTGGGCATGGGCGGAACAAGGCCGAGGCGACCGGTCTTTCTCTCCCTATCAGCTTGGTCTGTGCGTCGGCTGCCGCTATGCCTGTTGCCAGTGGCGTTTTCGACGTGGCTATCTGCGGGCTCGGCACGCACCACATGGATGTGCCTCGGTTGATGGCCGAGATGCGGCGTGTGCTGCGGACAGGTGGCCGCATTGTGGTGGCCGACGTGGGGTTGTCGGCTCTCTGGCGCTCATGGTGGGGAGCGGTCTTGTTGCGGCTCCTGCTGGTCTTTTACAGTCTGTGGCATGTGAAGTCGGCTCGAGCGCAGGCCGAGACGGATGCTCTGTCGAACATTCGTACGGCGGGCGAATGGCGAGCGGTTGTCGCGGACGCCGGTTTCACGCAGATCGAGGTACTCCAGTCCCGGCCTCGCAGGCCCTGGTACCCGTGTCCTTTGACCGTGCGGGCGGTGGCGGAGGACACGGGCGGGTGACCTGGGCAGGCCGGCAGGCTTGGTGGCTGCTATTATTGGGTTCCCAACACGTCGACAGAACGGAAGGAGCGCCATCGGAATGGCGCGTTTGTAGGGGGAAGGAGCGCCATCGGAATGGCGCGTTTGCAGGGGAAAGGAGTGGGGCGGGATGGCAACGGCGACAGAGCTGCTGAGACAGGGACGCAAAGATGAGGTGTGGAGGAAGTATTGCGGTTTCCTTGATCTGAGCCTGGACGAGTTTATGGAAATCCAGGAGCGCCTGCTGACAGAGCAGTTGGAGTTGGTGGGTCGCTCGGAATTGGGCCGCGTCTTGATGGGGGGCGAAGCGCCGCGGAGCGTGGCAGGGTTCCGGCAGCGGGTGCGCTTGACGACCTACGAGGACTATGCGCCCTATCTGGATGAGCGTAGGGAGGACGTGTTGGCTGAGAAGCCTTTGGCCTGGGCCCACACCTCGGGCCGCACGGGCCGCTACAAGTGGGCTCCCTACACGGCCCACGCCTTCACCAAGATCGGGGAGACCATGTTGGCCACGCTGGTCTTGGCCACGGCGCAGCGGCGCGGCGATGTGCTCCTGGAACCTGGAGACGTCTTCGTCTATAACGTCGCGGCGCGGCCCTACGTCAGTGGGTACGCGGCCCTGAGTCTGGCCGAGTCGTTCGACTTCCGCTACGTTCCGTCGGTGGAAGAGATGGAACAGATGAGCTTTCAGGAGCGCATTCAGGTGGGTTTTCAGATGGGGCTGCGGACGGGCATCGACGTCATCGGCTCCATCAGTTCTGTTCTGGTGAAGATGGGGGAGCGATTCGCCGAGGGAACGGGCGGCGGTGGTGTTTCGCCAGCGCTTCTACACCCGGCCGTGCTTTTCCGCCTGGGTCGGGCCTGGCTGCGCAGCCGGCTGGCCGGCCGTCCGATGCTGCCCAAGGACCTGTGGCGGGTGAAAGGGATCGGCGTCGGCGGCACCGACACGTCCATCTATCGGGCGAAGATGATTGAGTATTGGGGGGTGGAGCCGCACGAGAACTACGGTTGTACGGAGGCTGCGGGCGCTATCGCGACGCAGGCTTGGGATCGCAAGGGGCTCTACTTCTTGCCCGATGCATGCTTCTTCGAGTTCATCCCTGAGGAGGAATGGGCGCGCGCGCGAGCGGACAGAAGCTACGTGCCACAGACGGTGTTGATCGATCAGGTGGACGCGGGCGGGCGCTATGAGGTCGTGATCACCAATTTCTACGGCGGGCCTTTCCTGCGCTACCGGTTGCACGACATTATACGCTTCGTCTCTCTGAGGGATGATGAGGCGGGTATCGAATTGCCGAGCATGGTGTTTGCCAGCCGTGACACGGATTACATCGACCTGGCCGGGTTCACGGGCCTGATCGACGAGAAACTGGTGTGGCAGGCGCTTGAGAACACGGGCGTCCCGTACGTTGAATGGACGGCGCGCAAGGAAATGCGGGAGGGCCACGCGATCCTGCATCTGTACTTCGAGCCCAAAGGAAGCGTGTCCGTCGAGGATGCCACGCAGCGCGTGCACGAGGAACTGAAAGCGCTCAATCCCTTCTACGCTGACCTGGACCGCTTGATTGAGATGTCCCCCCTGCGCGTGACGCTGTTGCCCCCCGGTACGTTTGTGCGCTTCATGGAGGCGCAGCAGGCGGCGGGGGCCGACCTGGCTCATCTGAAGCCACCGCACATGAACGCGCCCAGTGACACGATGGCTGATCTGCTGCGCGCAGCCGATGCCGGGACTTGAGCGCGTGATTGGGGAATGCGCGGCGACTGTGCCTCCACGTGTTGGCCGGGACGAGAGCTGAGAGGGCGATGAACGTGCGTTTCTGGCTTCTTACCCTTACGCCTCTACTGGCATTGCTGAGCTATGCTGTCCTTGTGGTTGTGGTGATTCGCCGCAGGGTGCGCTCGCGCCTGCATCGCCTCTTCGGGCTCTACCTGGTCGTCATGGCGGTGTGGAGCTTTGGGTCGGCTATGATGCGTCTTGATCCGGCCCGTATTCTGTTTTGGAACAAGGTACTGATCGGGAGCGCTCTGGCTATGCCCCTGGTCTACTTCAGTTTCGTGCAGACGTTCCTGAACACGGGGCCGAGTCGCTGGGTGCGGATTGGGGTCGTGAGCCTGGTGGGACTGGAGATCGCCAATACGTTGGGGCTTATGGTCACGGACGCCCGCCTGTTGGAGGGTGGCTTGCTCAGCTTTGACGCCGGCCCGGCCACGTATTTCGCTACGGCCTACGGCGCGCTGTTCTGGGGGCTATCGATCTGGTACCTCGTGCGGGCCTATCGTCGCACGCTGACCCCGGTCATGCGGAATCGTATCCGCTATCCCCTGATTGGCCTGTTCTTCGTCATTCTGGGGACGAGCACGGACGCCTTGCCAGTCCTGTCCGCGCTTCCCGTGGATCACGCCGCCAACCTGATCAACGCGCTCTTGCTCGCGTATGTGATCCGGCGCTACCAGTTGTTGGACATCACGCTGGTCGTCCGCCGAGGGCTTCTCTATTTCATCCCCACTATCCTCATCGGCGCGGGTTACTTCCTCCTCATCTTCCTGGCCACGGGGCTGTTTGGCGTGTCGGCCGAGCCCGAGATTGTGCTTGTGTCTCTCCTGTTGGCCGTCATAGCTGCGTTGGTCGCCGAACCTCTGCGGGGGAGAGCGCAACGGTGGGTTGACCGCCTCTTCTTCCGCGAGAAGTACGACTCGCGCCTGATGTTGCAGCGGCTCATCCGCACCGCGGCGGCAGTGCTTGACCTCAACCGGCTGACGAATATGATCCTCGACGAAGTGGTGACGACCGTGCACATTGGGCAGGCGGCCTTCTTCATCAAGCAGGAGCAAAGCGGTGTGTTCCGCTTGATGGCCGGGCGGGGTATGGATGCGATCGCGGACATCAAGCTGCGCGTCGACCACCCGGTTGTGGCGTGGCTGTCTGAGCACGAACAAGCCTTGACCAGGCAGGACGTGGACGTAATGCCGCAGTTCAAAGCTCTCTGGGGGAGGGAGAGGGAGGACCTGGATCAGATGGGGGCTGAACTGCTGATTCCTTTGAGGGCCAAGGGCGACCTGGTTGGGGTCCTGGCGGTGGGACCCAAGCTCTCGGAAGTGCCCTACTCCGACGACGAGCAACTCACGCTGACGACGTTGGCCAATCAGGTGGCCGTGGCTGTCGAGAACGCCAGGCTACACCGGGAATTGCGCGACTACGCGGAGCAACTGGAGCAACGGGTGCAGGAGCGCACCGCCCAGCTCCAGGCTCAGTATGCCCGGCTGCAGGCGATCCTCGGCAGCACATTGGATGGCATTGTGGTTACGGATGCGCACGGAGAGATCCTTCAGGCCAACCCGGTTGCTCAGGACTGGCTTTGCTGCACGCTCTTGCCGGAGGACGAGGCTCGATTGCGAGAGGCGGTGCGAGAACTGGCCCGGCAGGTGAGCGCGGGGACGCACGCTGAAGGGCTGCCGGAAGCGATGTTGGAACTGAAGGGGCTGGATCTCGAGCTCAGGGGCGCGCCGATCTCGGAGCCGCAGGCGGAGGAGGTGCTTCGGCCAACGCGGGGCGAGCCGACGGCAGTGGTGGACATCCACGACGTCAGCCACTTCAAGGCACTGGACCGGATGAAGACCCGCTTTGTCTCGAACGTCTCCCACGAACTTCGCACGCCGGTCACGACGGTCAAGCTGTACGCGCACTTGATGGATCGGCAGCCGGACAGATGGCGGGAACACCTGAGGACCCTGGCGGGGGAGGCGGATCGCCAGGCGCGGTTGGTCGAGGACATCCTGCAGATCTCGCGCATAGACGCGGGTCGCCTGGAGATGAACCCCCGCCTGACCCAGCTCGACGAGATGGTCGAGACCAGCGTCAAGAGACACGTGGTGCTTGCCCAGGCGCAGGGGCTGACGCTGCGACATCGGCGCGCGATGCTTTCTGAGTATTGGGCGAGGCCCCAGGGTGGGCTGGCGGTCTTGGTTGACCCGGAGCGGATGATGCAGGTGTTGAACAACCTGGTGGAGAACGCGATTCACTACACGCTCGAAGGGGGCGCGGTGGTGGTCTCGACCGCGGTGGAGAAGGACGCGGGGCGCATCTGGGCGACGGCCACAGTGACCGACACGGGGATGGGCATCCCGGCAGAGGAACTCCCGCACGTCTTCGAGCGCTTCTTCCGGGGAGAGCAGCCGCGCCTGATGCAGATCTCCGGGACCGGCCTGGGGTTGGCGATCGCGAAGGAGATCGTGGAGTTGCACGGCGGGCGGATGACAGTGGAGAGCGAGGAGGGCGTTGGTAGCACCTTCACCGTGTGGCTCCCCCTGCAAGAGCAGGAAGCTGCCTCAAGACGGCCGCGCGCGTGAGGAATACCCGATTGCCAGAGAGGGAAGAGGTCTGTATAATGTCACGTGCGATGCCTGCGATGAGGCCTGGGAGGGCGGATGCCGCGGACGTCGATTGTGCGTCCGACATCCGTCGGAAGACCTGTCGGGCCTGGTGAGTGGCCGGACCTCAGGCGGAAGGGGGTAGAAATGAGCGAGCAAGTGAGGTCTCTGAACGGTTCCTGGGATTGTCTGCTAGATCCCGGCGATGAGTTTGATCCCTCGACGTTGCCGGCGGAAGCCTGGATGCCCATGGAGATTCCCTGCAACTGGCAACTGGCCGGGCTGGAGAACATCAACGGCGTGGTTTGGTTCCGCCGTAGCTTCCCCTGGCAAGGCCCCGGGCCAGAGTACCCGGTCTTCGTCCGGTTCAAGGGGGTGGACTATCTCGCCGACGTGTGGCTCGATAGCGAGTACCTGGGTCACCACGAGGGATACTTCCAGCCCTTTGCGTTCGACATCGCGTCGATCCTAGAGGAAGGGGATCACACGTTATTGGTCAGGGTGGATGCGCCCCTTGAGACGCCCGGCCCACAGGGATGGCCCAACCGCAAACGGCTGATCAAGGGCATTTTCAATCACCACGACTGCCGGCCCGGGGGCTCGGATCCAGAGCACGGGCAGGACATGGGCACGGGTGGAATTTGGAACGACGTGGATCTGGTTATCTGTGAGGTGGCCAGCATCGAGCGCTTGCAGATCACGCCGGCGCTGCTCGATCGCGGGGCGGTCGTGACTGTGACGCTGGACGTGCACAACCACGCGCCGAGGCCCTTGTTGGCCGACGTAGGGGTGACCCTCCAGCCACACAACTTCGACGCGGATGACCAGCATTTCGCGGTCTCTGCTCGGCGACTGCTCCGGCCGGGCCTTAATGCCGTCAGCATCACGCAGACGATCGCGGATCCGCAGCTTTGGAGCACGTGGGACTACGGGCGCCCGAATCTGTACACCTGCACGGCCACGGTGGCTGCGGACGGCACCGTGCTGAGCCTGGTGGAGGATCAGTTCGGTATCCGGGAGATCAGCGCTACTCCCGACTGGGTCTTTCACCTGAACGGCGAGCGCGTGTTCCTACGGGGCACCAACGTCATCCCCACGCAGTGGCTCAGCGAGTACGATGCGGATATGATCGCCAGGGACATCCGCCTACTGCGGGAGTGTAACATCAACAGCGTGCGCGTCCATGCTCACGTGCAGCGGGAGGAGTTCTACCGTGCCTGTGACGAGGCGGGTATCCTGGTTTGGGCAGACTTCGCGCTCCAGTGGAGCTACGACGACACGGACGCGTTCGCCGCGAACGCTGTGTCCCAGATCCGGGACTTCGTGCGCATGCTCTACAACCGTCCGAGCATCGGCGTCTGGTGTTGTCACAACGAGCCCACGTTCAACCGCCATTCGCTCGACCCGATCCTGGCCCAGGCGGTACGGGAGGAGGACAGCACGCGCGTCGTCACACAGGCCAGCGACTTCACGCAGCACACGTATCCCGGTTGGTATGGGGGACACTGGCGGGACTTCGCGGGGCTCCCGGCCGCGCCTTTCATCAATGAGTATGGTGCGCAGGCGCTGCCCAACCCGCAGACGCTCGAAGAGATGTTCGACGATGAGACGCTGTGGCCCACGCAGCCGGCGCACTGGCAGGCGTGGGCGTTCCGGGATTTCCAGTATGACCAGACTTTCAACGTGGCCAAGATCGAGCGGGGCGAGAGTATCGGGGACTTCGTCGAAAACAGCCAGCGCTATCAGGCTCACCTGCTCAAGTATGCCACGGAGCGATACCGTGCGCACAAGTGGTCGCGCGTGAATAGCCTGTACCAGTTCATGTTCGTGGATTGCTGGCCCAGCATCACGTGGTCGGTCGTGGACTACGCCCGGCGTCCCAAACAGGGCTACTACGCCCTGAGGACGGCCTATCAGCCCGTGCTGGTGAGCTTCGGAAGGGATTGGTTCAGCCGGGATCGACTGGAGATCGGCACCCTGTGGCCGCTCTTCAGCCTGACGAACGTGGTCATCGTTAACGACTTGCACGAGGCCTTCGAGGACGCGCGCCTGAGCGTGAGTGTGCTGACCGATGCAGGAGAAGAGGTGACGATTCTGCAGTCGCCGGTCCAGGTTCCGGCCGACGACGTGTTCAGGCCGTTCAACGTGTTCGCAGACCTGGAGGATGGTGGGGCAGAGGCGCAGGAGATGGTCAAGACGGTGATGACCAACGTGGCCCAGGTCCCGCCGGGCAGGCATCAACTGGTGGCGCGGCTGGAGAGCGCCGGCGGCGTGTTGTTGAGCGAGAACCGGCAGGACATCGAGTTCGTGCTCTCCGTCATACCCACTGCGATGCCGTTCTAGATCAACAGCGCGCTTGTCTAAACTTTGAGGAGGTAGGGAGCGGTTATGGAAGCAACATCGAACGTCGTGCCTCTGAACGTGGCGGTCATCGGTACTGGCATGGGCCGGTATCACATGCAGGAGTTCGTCGAGTGTCCCAACGTGCACCTGCTCGCGATCTGCGATCTCAACCGCGAGGAAGTGGAGCACTTCGCCGGCGAATACGGCGCGGAGCACGTGTTCACCGACTATCGCGATCTGTGGGTTCTGGAGGACTTGGACGCAGTCGGGATCGCCATTCCCAACGACTTGCACGCCCCGGTGGCCATTGAGGCGCTGGAGGCAGGCAAGCACGTGATGTGCGAAAAGCCCATGGCTATCTCGCTCGAGGATGCGCGCCGCATGGTGGAGACGGCCAGGGCGACCGGGAAACGGCTGATGATCGGCATGAGCCAGCGCTTTCGACCGGAGACGCTTGCGCTGCGCAGCCTGGTGGAGCGGGGCGAACTGGGCGAGATCTACTACGCCCGTTCGACGTGGACCCGCCGCCGGGGCGTGCCGGTCGTCCATTTCGCGCCTGGCGGATCTATGGGGCGCGGGCAGTGGTTCGTCAACCGCGAGCGGGCGGGGGCGGGCGCGTTGTTCGACATCGGCGTGCACATGTTCGACCTGACGTGGTGGCTGATGGGCAACCCGAAGCCGGTCTCGGTATCGGCCGTGAGCTATCAGAATCTGTGGACTGAGGAGTTCGCGCGCCGAGGCATCGTATACGACGTGGATGAGCTGTCTTCGGCGCTGGTGCGCTTCGAGGGTGGTGTGGCGGCGTTCTTCGACGTGTGTTGGGCCGCCAATCAGAAGGATGACTTGAACGTACGCATCTTCGGCACCGAAGCGGGACTCGAGGTCTATCCGCCGACCGTGTACAGCGAGCCGCGATGGGGTGAGTTGCACACGGACAGTGTGGAGATCAAGTTGGTCGAGCGCGGGTTGACGCCGCGCGGGCACTTCGTGGACTGTATCCGCGACCCGGAGAAGCACATGATCGCCTCTGGGAAGGAATGCCTGGCCGTGATGGCCGTGCTGGACGCGGTTCAGCGTTCCGCCGAGTCGGGGCACGAGGTCGAGGTGGCCCTGTAGACGGCGGTTTGCATTTCTATCTGATGGTGGTGAGAGGAGGTATGCATGGAGCCTAATCCTGTGTTGAAGGCTCTTGGCCTTGCGGACGATGACCGTGTCGTCATCATCCACGTGGACGACGTCGGCATGTGCCAGGCCACAGTGTCGGCGTTTGCGGATCTGCTTGGTTTCGGGCTGATCTCTTCCGGCGCGATCATGGTGCCCTGTCCCTGGTTCCCTCGCGTGGCAGCGACCTATCGGGGAGACACAGCGGTTGACCTGGGCGTGCACCTCACGCTGACGAGCGAATGGGATGCCTATCGGTGGGGGCCGATCTCCACCCGCGATGTGGACTCCGGTCTGCTCGACGACGAAGGCTATATGTACCGCCGTTCGGAGGGCGTACAGGCGCACGGGGATCCCGCAGCCGTTCGGCTGGAGCTGGAGGCGCAGGTTGCCCGAGCCCTGGACGCCGGGATTGACGTGACCCACGTGGACACGCACATGGGCACGGTGGCCCATCCCAAGTTCGTGTCGCTCTACGTGCAGCTAGCACACGAGTACCGGCTGCCGATGATGATGTTGCGCCTGGATGAAGCAGGCTGGCGGGCGTTGGGCATGGATCACGAGACAGCCGTCTTCGCGGCGCAGTTCGTGCAGCAGTTGGAGGCGCAGGGCGTGCCCTTGCTCGACCGTCTGGCCAGCTTGCCGCTGGATCGACCGGACGCTCGGATGGCACAGGCCAAAGCGGTGTTCGATTCGCTGCCGCCGGGCCTGACCCATTTCCTGATCCATCCTGCCCACGACACCCCGGAGTTGCGGGCGATCGCGCCGGACTGGCCGAGCCGGGTGGCCGACTACCAGACTTTCATGAGCCCTGAACTGCGTGACTACGTCAGGAACTCGGGCGTCCACGTCATCGGCTACCGGGCGTTGCGCGAGGTGGTGCGGGGGATGTCCGGTGGATGAGTTTCCCAGAACCAGCGTCGGTGGTGTGAGCCTGCCGCGCATGATCGTCGGCACGAACTGGTTCCTCGGCTACTCGCACACGAGCCTGGCCAAGGACCGGTTCATCAAGGCGTTGCAGACGCGGGAGCGCATGGCCGAGATTCTCGCCGTGTTCCTGGAGCGGGGGGTAGATGCGGTGATGGCGCCGCTCTCCCAGCACCTGGAGGCCGCGATCCGGGACGCGGAAGAGCGCACTGGCCGGGGCATGATACGTATCCTGACGCCCAGCTTTAATCTCCTTCCGGGTGGTCCTCCCGAAGATGCGCCTGAGGTGCAGCTTGACCGGTGCAGGGCGCTGGGTGCCACGTTCTGTCTGCCCCATCAATGTGTGACAGACGCGCTGCTGGACCGGATGCACGGCGTGATCCGCGATATCGACGTGTACTGCCGTATGATCCGGGAGCGGGGGATGATCCCGGGGTTGTCGACGCACATGCCGGAGGCGGTGGTCATCGCGGACAAGACGGACGCGGACGTGGAGACGTATATCCAGCTCTACAACGCGGCCGGCTTTCTCATGCAGGTCGAGGCCGACTGGGTGATGCGCGTCATCCACGGCGCGAAGAAGCCGGTCATGACGATCAAGCCCCTGGCGGCTGGGAGGCTGTTGCCCGTGGTCGGCATGGCGTTCGTGTGGAGCACGATTCGTGACCAGGATATGGTCACCATCGGTACGAGCACGCCGGACGAGGCGCGCGAGGTGATTGACCTCTCGCTCGATCTGCTGGACCGTCGCGTCCCGGGCTACGAGTTGCAGAGGACGCGGAGCAAGGAGTCGTTGGGGTAGTTTGTCGTTTTAGCAAATGTCTCATAATCCTTTAACACTATGTGAACGGAAACGTGGTACGATAGAAGATGTTTTTGGGCCGTGCTAGGCGGTTGAGGGCGGGCACCTTTGACCGACAACTATGATGAGAACCGTTGACCCGACAATCGTCTTCTTTGGTGCGGTAGGCATTCTGTACCTCGTGTTGATCGGAGTTACCCTGAAGAAACGGGGCTGCCGGGAGCAGATGGTGGCCCTGCAGCTTCTGTACCTGGGTATTGCGTTTCTGCTGACACTGATTCAGGGCCTCTCACAACTGAGCTACCTCGATATTCCCCGCCTGGCTTTGCTCGAAGGAGGAATCTGGAGCCGGGCACCGTTGTATGGTGCCACCCTTCTGGCGTTGCTGTTCTTCCACCTGAGTTGGGCTTTCCTGCGCTACGAAGGCACGCCCTGGGTCTGGTGGGCGTTGGGCGTCGTCTGGGCTGTGGCGGCCGTGCTGCTCAACGAGGACATCCTTTCGCTGCCTGAGGTGCTGCGGAGCCATTCCGCGTTGGGCTTCGGCGCACTGGTCTTGGGCTGGGGGTGTTGGATGGGGGGAGCGACGTTCCTGACTGCGCGGGCTCACCATCGGGCCAGGCAACCGCTGCACAGAAACCGGGCGACGTGTTGGTCGGTGCCGGTGGTGCTCGCCGTTGCGGGGGCGGCGCTTCTTTTCGCCGGTCGCGGGGCTTGGGGCAGCGGCTTGTACCTGCTGGGCGCTGCCGGTGGCGTGTACCTGGTGCTGAACTACCACCTGCCCGATATGCGCCAGATGGCGCGGCGGGTGGTGAGCTACGTGATCATCACGCTGCTTACCGTGCTCGTCTACACGGCTGGTTTTCTGGCGATGCAGTACGTGTTCCAGTCGGTGCCCGGCTACGGCCCCCTGGCGGTGGGGGCGGCTATGGCCTTGGTGCTGGCGATTGTCTTTCGCCCCCTGCTGCGCTTGATACAGCGACTGGTGGACCGTCTGGTCTCCGGGACGCGCTACGATCCCAACGCGATGTTGCGCGAGTACAGCATGAGCATCAGCAACATCCTGGACCTGGAGCGCCTGGCGATGGCTGTGGTGGGCCTCAGCAGCGAGGCCATGGGCGCGGGCCGTGGTGTGCTGTTCGTCGTGCACTACGAGAGGGGAGACGGCGGAGGAGGCAACGGGTGCAGCCCCAACGGCTACTTCCGCTTGCGCGCCGTGGGCAGCGGGCAGGAGGCTGTGTCCTCGGGCACCCTGTCCTTCGAAAGCCCCGTCGCCGACTACCTGCGTTTGAAGCAGCTTCCTCTGACCCAGTACGACGTCGACGTGCTGCCCTGCTTCCAAGGGACAGCGCCCGATGAGCGTGCCTGGCTGGACAAGCTGGACATGGACGTCTACGTGCCCATCTACGCGAAAGGCGAGTGGATCGGCCTCCTGGCGCTGGGCCCCAAAGCCACGGGCGACCGCTACTTCGACGAAGACCTGACCGTGCTCAGTACGTTGGCCGACCAGACGGCGGTGGCCCTGGAGAACGCGCGTCTGTTCGACGATCTGCGGGTCCGGAACGCCGAGAACGAGTGCCTTAACAAGGATCTCACTGTGGCCAACCGGGAACTTGCGCGCCTGGATCAGGCCAAGTCCGACTTCATTGACATCGCCTCGCACGAGCTGCGGACGCCGCTGACCCAGGTGTCCGGTTACAACGATCTGCTGGGGGCGGCGATTGACGATGGATCGGTGACGCGCGAGAGTGGGCTGCACCTGACGCAGGGTGTCCAGAAAGCGGCCCTGCGGCTGCGGGAGATCGTAAACCTGATGCTGGACGTCTCACGGCTGGACACGGAGATGCTGGGCCTGGATCTGTCGCGGACGAGTGTGGCCTCGGTCGTGCACACGGCTGCGGAGCCCTGGGCGGAAGCACTGGAGGAGCGCCAGCAGACGCTCGTGGTCGAGGACTTGGAGGACCTGCCGCCGATCACTGCCGACCACGGGCGACTGAAGCAGGTGTTTTCGCACTTGATCCAGAACGCGATCAAGTATACGCCGGATGGTGGACGGATCCAGATCACCGGCCGTCTGATTTACAATGGACAGGCGACCCCAAAGCCGCAGCACTCCTCTTCAGAGACAGACGAGCCGCCGCGCTTCCCTTCACGGACGATGGAGCGGTACGTTGCGGTTGTCGTCGCCGACACGGGAATCGGCATCCCGACCGATGATCTGGAACGCATCTTCGAGAAGTTCTACCGCGTGGGCGACGTCCTCTCCCACAGCAGTGGCAAGACGAAATTCAAGGGCGCTGGCCCAGGCCTGGGGCTGACCATCGCCCGGGGCATCGTGGAGGCACACGGTGGCAGCATCTGGGCCGAGAGCCCGAGGCGCGATGAGAGCGCCTGTCCCGGAAGCGAGTTCTACGTCGTTCTGCCTTTGAAGCTCGGGGTGGAGGAGGCAGGACGCAAGACGCAGCTACGGGCCGGTTCGTTGCAGGCTGAGGGTGGCAACTCCAATTAGTAGGTTGGTGGGTTGGTGGGTTGGTAGATTGGTAGGTTGGTAGGTTGGTAGGTTGGTATAGAGGTACGGGAGAGTCCTCGCACGCACGATCAATGTCCCCGCTTGATTCTCTTGCGGTCATCGCATGGAGAAACCTGAATAGCTCGAGAATGCCACATTAGCTGGCTATAGACTTCCGAAGTCGCGGATTGTTCCAATCCGTGGGACATAGCTCCAAGTAGCACAAGTCGCGGCTTCCGCAAGGTGTTCGGGCGGATTGGGTGAACCGCCGGAGACCTCGGAAGTCTGGACGCGCGTTTCGCTAGTGTGGGTGGTTTGCATGGCCGCCGCCGTTGGACTATAATAGCGGGCACTTCTGGGTGGAGGAGTGTTCGCATGAATGATTTGGCTGTGGAAACCACGTTGGAGGCGCTGCGTTCTAGCCTTGAGCAGAAGGAAGCGGCGCTGGAATTGGTCATGGCCATCGACCACGTCCGTGACGCGCTGCCGGAGCCGTCGGCCATGCTGGCCGCCATCGCCAACGTCGTCACCGATCGGCTGCGTGCCGATCTGTGCCTGTTGTGTCTCCTCGACCGCGAGACGGGGGATCTGGAGCTGAAGGCGATTGACGACCGGGGCGATCAGTTGGATCGCCTGGATCCGCTCGTCGCCCGCGAACTGGCTGCGTGGGTCATCGCGTCTGGCGACGTCGCTCTGTGGGAGGCAGGCGCGGTGCTGCCGGTGGCAAGCCAGGGGGAGTTGCCAGAAGACCTTGACCTGGCGGCCATCCCGATCATCATGGGGGCGGAGCAGCGCCTGGGGGCGATGTTGCTGGCCCGGGCGCGAGGGCGCGGGCGAGAAGCGCGCCCCTACGGGCCGGATGACGTGGCGTTGATCGAGATCGCCGAGAGCCAGATCGACTCGGCAGTGCTTCAGGGCTACACCTACTACGACCTTCAGGAGCGCAACAAAGAGCTGGAGACCATCTATCGGGTGGATCGCATCCGTGACCTGCAGCTTCCCTTCGACGAGATGCTGAGCCTCGTGCTCCGGGAAGTGCAGGCGGTCATACAGTCCGAGATGGGTTTCATCATGCTCTACAACCAGGTCGCGGAGCGGCTTGAGATGCGAGCTGCCACCGACGATGACCTGTTCCGCGTGTCACCCTACTACGAGGCGGTGGATCGGGCTGCGAACGACGCACTGCGTCGCGGGCAGATGGTCTGCCACAACGACCTGGGCGACGTGCTGCGCTCGGTGCTGTGCGTCCCGCTGATCCTGAGGGACGAGATCATCGGTGTCCTGGGCGTGGTGAACCGTTACGGGCCGCGCGGCTTCAGGGAGGGGGACTGTCGCCTGCTGAATGCCATTGGCAGCCAGATGGACACGGCGATCTTCGAGAGCCTGGAGCGGCGGCGGTTGCGGCAGGTGCTGGGTCGATCTGTGGACCCGCGTGTCATGGAGCGACTGCTGACCAAGCCCGACGTGGATTTCCTCAAGGGCGAGCGGTCGGTGCTCAGCGTGCTCTACGCGGACGTGCGAGGTTCGACGAGCCTGTCTGAGCGCACCGACCCCGAGTTGCTTGTGGGCTTCATCAACGACTACCTGGGCCGCATGACCGAGGTCATCCTCTCGCACGAGGGCACACTGGACAAATTCGTCGGTGATGAAGTGATGGCGCTCTTTGGCGCTCCCTTTACTCAGCCGGATCACGCGCTGCGCGCGGTGCGCGTCGGGATGGAGATGCAGGCCGCGCATCAGGCCGTGATGGATGAGTGGCATTCGCGGGGGGTTGATCCCGCGCCCATCGGCATCGGCATCGCCAGCGGCGAAATGACGGTGGGGGAGATGGGCTGCGCACAGCGGACGGACTACACGGTGATTGGGCCGCCGGCCAACCTGGGGTCGCGTATCTGCGAGGTCGCGGGTCCCGCACAGGTGCTGGTCTGCCAGGCGACGTATGACCTGGTCAAGGACCACGTGGAGGCCGTACCGATCCCCGGCCTGCGGCTGAAGGGGGTGGCTCAGGACGTGACGGCGTATCAAGTCGTACAGCTTCGCGACTAACGCAACTAGACCGGGTTTTAGGCTGGTAGGTTGGTAGGCTGGTAGGTTGGTAGATTGGTAGGCTGGTAGGTTGGTAGATTGGGGGATGGGTCGGGCGTGCGAGACGGCGTCCGAGGGGAAGGAATCCGATGGGGGGAATGGTGACTTCGCGGGAGCGCGTGCGACGGGCATTGAACCACCGGGAGCCAGACCGGGTTCCGCTGGATCTGGGCAGCAGCGCGGTGACCGGGGCGCACGTGAGCTCGGTCTACCTGCTGCGCCAGGCCTTGGGCCTGGACGAGCCTGGTACGCCGGTCAAGGTGGTCGAGCCGTACCAGATGCTGGGTGAGATCAAGCCGGACCTGATGGAGGCGCTTGGCGTCGACGTCGTTGGCCTCGAGGGGACGAAGACGCTGTTTGGCTTCGAGCGGGAGGGGTGGAAGCCGTGGACCACTTTCGACGGCACGCCCGTGCTCGTGCCGGAGGGTTTCAACACCGTCCCGGAGCCCGGCGGTGACATTCTCATGTACCCGGAGGGTGATAAGTCCGCGCCTCCCAGCGGCCATATGCCCGCTGGCGGCTGGTACTTCGACACGATCGTCCGGCAGCCCCCTGTGGCGGATGACGCGCTGCGCGTCGAGGACAATCTGGAGGAGTTCGGCCCGATCACGGATGCGGAGTTGGCGCGCTTCGGGGACGAGGCGGAGCGGCTGTACAACGAGACGGACAAGGCCATCCTGGCCAGCTTCGGCGGCACGGGTTTTGGCGACATCGCGCTGGTGCCTGCCCCCTGGCTTAGGCACCCCAGGGGAATCCGGGACGTGGAGGAGTGGTACGTCAGCACCGTCACCCGCCGCGATTTCATCTACCGGGTTTTCGAGCGCCAGTGCGAGATCGCCCTGGCGAATCTGGAGAAGATCTACCGCGTGGTCGGGAATCGCGTGGCGGCGGTGTTCGTGACCGGCACGGACTTTGGCATGCAGCGGGGGCCGTTCATATCTCCTCGGGCGTATCGCGAGCTCTACAAGCCCTTCCACAAGCGGGTCAACGATTGGGTTCACCGGCGAACTGCCTGGAAGACGTTCATTCACTCGTGCGGCTCGGTGATGGCCCTGATCCCGGACTTCATCGAGGCTGGCTTCGACATCCTGAATCCGGTGCAGTGCTCGGCGGCTGACATGGATCCCGTGGCGCTCAAGGATCGCTTCGGCGCTCGGGTCACGTTCTGGGGGGGCGGTGTGGACACGCAGCGCACGCTTCCCTTTGGCACGGCAAGCCAGGTACGCGAGGAAGTGCGCGAGCGTATCCAGGTCTTCGGCCAGGGGGGTGGGTTCGTGTTCAACGCCATCCACAACGTCCAGCCGCAGGTGCCCGTGGAGAACCTGGTGGCCCTGTTCGAGGCGGTGCGGGAGTACCGTTGACGGGGCGGTGAATAGAGAAACCAGGTTTCTGGCGATACGGACGCTGCGTCCGCGACATCGCATGAAAAACCTGGTTTCTTGGGCCTAGAAGTAGAGTTTGCGAGGGGATACGGCCGGGATGTCCTGGGGCGGCGGTTGCTGGGGCTGCCTGCTCTGCTTCTGTGACGCGCGCTGCAATTGCCAGAGGATGAAGCGCACGCGCTGCGACATAGCGACGGCGATGTTCCACAGCAGCGTGCTGCCCAGCATGGCATCATCCTCGCACAGCGCCAGCAGCCGGTCTCGGGACAGCGCCAATACCACGGCTCCGTCTGAGCCGGCCACGAGGTCGGCGCTGCGCAGCCCCTGGTCCAGCATAGCTAGTTCGCCGGTTATCTGGCCGGGCCGCAAGGTGGCCACGCAGCGGGGATTCCTGGGGGCGCGGCCGACGTTCTCCGGGTCGCTCCAGACCTCCACGGTGCCCGACTGTACGACGTACAGCTCGTTGCCGGAGTCGGCGGCACTGGCGATGTTGGTGAACGCCGGATACGTGCGTTGCTGGCATTGGGCCGCCAGGCGAGTCCGTTGAGCGACGTTCAGGTTATTGCCCACGTCGGAGTGGGCCAGGAACTGGGCCACTTCGCCGATCCGCGCGAATTCCTCATCGTCCACCGGCTCGTACAGGTCGCTGCTTAGCAGCGGCAGACCCAGGAAGGAGGCTACCTGGCGACGGGTGATGCTGGGTGTCTCGAAATGGGGCCAGTGGCCGGCCTTGGGGATGATGCGCAGGTCTGCCTCGGGCCATTCATCGGCCACGACGCCTGCATCTCGCAATGGGACTGTGTTGTCCTCGGCGCCCCATAGCACCAGCGAGGGCGCTTCGACCGCATTTAGACGTCCCCGCAGGTCGTTGTCGCGCATCGCGAAGTAGCACTCCGCGCGCACCCGGCCTTGTTCGGGGTGGCGGGCGTCGGACCTCAGATGCATGTAGTCCTGCTCGGTGATCCCGCTGCGCTCGGCGAAGGAAGCGGGGAGCATCATCCGGTCGGTGATCCCGACCATCAGCTGCTCGAACTGGGATACGATGCGCCTGCCCAGGCCGAAACGCTCCATGAGTGTGACCGGTGAGACGGCCAGGTTGATGAATTGCGACAGACGGCCGCTGATCGTGGGGCCGATCAACACCATGCGCTCGACGAGAACCGGGTAGCGCAGTGCCATGGTCAGGCTCGTCATACCCCCCATCGAGTGCCCCACCAACACCACCGGGCCATCAGACACCTCCTCGGCGAAATCCGCCAACAGGTCGGCGTAGGCAGGGATCGTCGCCCGTTCGGATAGGGGAGGGGATTTGCCATAGCCGGGCAGGTCCACCGCGATGGCGCGGAAGCGCTGGCTCAGTGGCTTGAGTAGAGGGGACATCGCGTACCAGGAGCTCGACCAGCCGTGGATCAAGAGTGCTACCTGGCGGTCCGGATGGCCATCCTCAACGGCGTACAGTTCCTGTCCGTGGATTTTGTAGAACGACACGCTACTGCCTCATTTCACCCTGGAATGACCGGTGCGTTGCACCTCGCCGGAGACCTGATAGGGCGGATGAGTACATCCGATAGAAAACCTGTCAGGTCGGTCGCGTTGATGTATGAATTGTAGTGCAAGAGGGGGTGAAGTGGGGTTACAATTCCGTTACGAAATGGAAACGGAATGCTTCAGTGCGCGGAATGGCGGTGGGGGGATGGCGCGTGATGCGTGTTGCGTCAAGCGTCAAACGTCAAACGTCTTGCGTCCTGCGTCTTGCGTCTTGCGTTGTAGGGGCGGGCCTTGTGCCTGCCCGTCTTGAAGGAAGAAACCTGGCGGACGGGGCGAGTGTGGGGGGGGTATCTAGACCTGCGCGCTGGCGCGGCGCTTGGCCTCGGGCCAGTTCAGTCGCAGCCAGTGCTGGTCCAGGCGGATTTCGGCCCTTGCGGCGGGGAAGCCCACGCGTGTGTAGGGGTTGTCGTAGCGCGGATAGCCCGTGATGGGGACCACGCGCCCATCCTGGCGCAGGTCGCCACGCCAGCCGAATTCCAGGTGTCCCTGGGAGGGTGAGTTGTAGGAGACACGCAGGCGTGCAAACGAAAGCGCCGCGCCGCTGATTCGCTCGACGAAGTCGCGGAATGCCCCGTCCGTCTCGCGGCGTCCCAGTTCACAGATCCAGACGTTCTGCTTGCCGGGGACGATGACCTCACGCCCCTGATCCTCGCCTGGCTCGGTCTGCCAGCGATAGGGGTGCTGGGAGCGCAGGGCCAGGTAGCCGTGGCCGCGCCGGGCGAAGATCCAACCCGCGCGCTCGATGACCTCGTCGAACTGGTCGCGCGGAAGCCACGCGTGGGTGAAGCGGAGACGGTTGGTCAGGTACACGCCGGGGCGGGTGGAGACGTTGTAGACGGAGACGAGCACGTTCTTGACCTGTGCCACGCGCGGCAAGGTTCCCGAACCGGCCCAGTAGCCCGGGGCGCGGCTCTCGAGACTGGCAGGGTGGGTGGTGAAGCAGACGGCGTTCGGGGACAGGGTGGCCTGCCAGACGTGCTGCTGGTCCCCGCCGTAGCCCGGACGGTAGTCCTGGGCTGAGCTGAGAAGGTAGTCCGGCGTGCGGTAGGTGTAGACGTCGACCTGCTCGCGCGTGTTGCGCGTCAGGTCGCGCTCGAATAGCCGGGCCAGCCACGCAAGCAGCCCCAGGCGGCGCAGGCCGTCGATCAACCCACGGCGGGATCGGAAGGGCGCGAAGAAGGCGTTGTCCCACCAGTTGTACGCGTCGAACATGTCCATCACCAGGTTGATCGTGCGGGGATGGGCGTAGGCCTCCAGGCTGAGGTAGACCATCCCGTCCTCCAGGTCGTGGAATCCCAGCCCCCATCGCTCCGCCTCTGCCAGGCGGATGCCCATCCGCTGGCGGTTGACCATCTCCGGACGGTCCAGGTCGTTGGCGATCTCGTAGATGACGCGCGGGAGGCGGTAGCGCTCGCTGAGCGCCAGGCAGATGGCGCTCATGTTGTCGGCGGCGGCGAAGGTGCCCGTGCCAAAGAGCAGCTTGTGCGTGTCGGCGGTGGCCTCCTCCGCCGCCCACTTCTTGGCATTCTCGTAGCTGCGCCCGTGGGTGGCGCCGAAGGTGCCCCGAAAGCTGTTGAGCGCCACGTCGAGCAGCAGCAGGTCGAGGACCGCGGCGGCGCGCGCGCCGATCTCCCCGTCCTGGCAGAAGTCCACCAGGTTGACCAGCGCGGTCAGGTCCTCGTCGTAGTAGACGTGGGAGAGCCACTCGCTGAAGCCGGTGCGGAAGCGCAGGTCCAGCCAACGCAGGATGCGCGGGCGGTTGAGGGCCGCCTTCTGGCGGCCGGTGTGCCCCGAGTTGCGGAACACGGCGTCGGGGTACAGTTGCCCGGCCAGGTAGGCACCGGAGGCAAACAGGATCTGGTGGTTCTCGGTCCAGGTGCACATGGCGTCCACGCCCGGCTCGTCCGGCCAGTACTTGAAATCCAGCACCGTCTGGCGGGCGCGTTCGAGCCAGTCCGTGTTGAGACCGGGACAGTCGCCGAACTGGTAGAGCAGGCGCAGCACGCTGTGCAGGACGAAGTCCGCGCAGTCCTGACGCCGGTCTATGTAGTCCAGTCCGGCCTGGAGGATGCCGGTGTGGGCGTCGCCGCCGGCCGCCAGGCGGGCCAGCTCGTAGTAGGGGGCTTTGTAGCCGTCTGGGGCGGGGTTTCGCCGAATGTGGGCCAGCAGCGCCCGGCGGCGGGCGGCGAAGTCGGGGGCAAATGGGTGGGTGGCGTAGCCGTCCGGCACGGACCGGGCGGGGTAGCCGGGCGGCGCATCCCCCGGCACGGGAAAGCTGTAGTCGATTGGCATGATGGAAGCAGTGTTCATTTGGCCGGGTGGGCAGGTACAGGACCTGTTCTGGGCAGGCACAGAGACTGCGCCATCAGAATGGCGTGCCCCTACGGTCAATCAGCGGATCAGCAAGCGGCTGAGCGATTCGGCCTCCTGGCGTCGTTCGGCTGTGTCCGGCTCGCCGTTGCGGCGTGCGGCGAGCACGCGGCTCAGGCGCTGATGGACCTCCTGCGTGAGCGGATGCCTGAGCGCGAAGACGAGGGCGAGCGCCAGAAGGGCGATGGGCACGAAGGCGAATATGAGGCGCAGCGCCTGGAGGAAGGCGGCGGACTGCGGCTGCTCGATCAACTGCGTCACGCCGTCCACTACCTGCTCCACCGGCGCGACGTAGCCCGCCAGCGCAAGGGTGTTGGAGACCAGGAAGATCGCGACCGCTGAACTCATTTTGCGCATGAAGGTGACCAGGGCCGAGTAGATGCCCTCCCGTCTTTGGCCCGACTTGAGCTCGTCGACGTCGGGGATGTCGGGGAAGATGGCGTAGATCATGACGACGATGCCGCCCGTGCCTAGCCCGACGATGGCGGCGAAGAGATAGAGGGCGAAGGCCGGCGCGCCGGGCGTGATCAGGAAGCTGAACATCATGCTCACCATCCAGATCAGCGCGCCCACGACGTAGCCGGTGCGCTTGCTGGTGCGCCGGCTGAGCCACACGTAGAACGGCAACGACGCGACCTGCGCTACCAGCAAGGTGCCGTTGACGAAGCTGGTCTCGTCCCCACGCTTGAGGGAGTACTTGGTGAAGTAGATGACGATGCTGCTGACGGTGTCCATCGCCACGAAGGCCAGCAGGTACATCAGCAGGGTGTAGACGAACGTGCGCATTTTGAACGGCTCGATGAAGGCCTGTCGCCAGTCGAAGGGCTCCGGCGGGCGTTGGAACTCCGGCCTTTCCCGCGTGGAGATGACCGTGGCGATGAAGGGCAGGGCGAAGAACGCGCCGAAAATCGCGCCCATGGCCATGTAGCCTGTGCGTACGTCGGCGAACGTGTCCACGATCTGCAGGGGCAGCAGGGCGCACAGGATGGAGGAGGCCGTGGAGAAGAAGATGCGCACCGAGCTGAGCGTCGTGCGCTCGTTGTAGTCCAGGGTCAGCTCGGACTGAAGCGCGTTGTAGTTGAGCATGACGATGCTGACGATGGTGGAGAAGAACAGGTATGAGAACACGACGGACAGGAAACGCTGCTGTTCCTGGGCGAAGTCGGCGGGGTAGAACAGGGCGAAGAAGGACAGGAACACCACACGCAACACGCTCCCCGCCTCACCTCAGCCGAGGCAGCGCCAAGCCCGACGGTGCCAGCGACAGTCCCCCCAGCGCGGTGCACTTGAGCTCGCGCGGCAGCATGTGGCCGACGGCGTACATGGCGTCGACTGTCTCGTCCAGCGGGATCGGGTTGGCGTAGCCGCCCATAATCAGGTCGGCGCAGACGAAGGCCGAGGACGCCGCCACCGCGTTGCGCGTATGGCAGGGGATCTCGACGACCCCCTGGACGGGGTCGCAGATCGAGCCCATGGTGTTCTGCAGGGCGATGGCGGCCGCATCGGCAGCCTGGCGGGCGCTCCCGCCGGCTGCCTCCACGACGGCGGCGGCCGCCATAGCGCCCGCGGCGCCGATCTCGACCTGGCATCCGGCCACCTCGGCGGCGAACGTGGCCCGGGCGCGGATGACCAGCCCGGCCGCCGACGCGGCGAAGAGCGCCAGGGCGGTCTGCTCCCGGGTGAGGCCCCATTCCTCGGCCAGCGTCACCACGGTGCCGGGCACGACGCCCGCCGCGCCGGCGGTGGGCGCGGCGCAGACGACGCCGCCGCTGGCGTTGACGTGCAGCGCGGCCATGGCGCGGGCCGCCGCGCGGGTGTGGATGCCGCCGAGCGCCACCCGGCCCTGGGCCTCGGCCTCGTAGACCTGCCGCGCGCTCGGGTGGAGCAGGACCATGGGGGGCAGATCTGGCTCGAGCCCTCGGTGCACGGCGGCCTGCATGACGTCGAAGCGGCGTGTCATCTCGGCCACTACCTCGCGCTCCGGCAAGCCCAGGAGCGCCGCCTCGTAGGCCAACCCGATCTGGCCCAGCGAGCAGCCGCGCGCCTCGGCCAGCGTGACCATCTCCGCGCCCGAGGCGAACAGGGGCGCGCCGCGCTGGACGAAGAACACCGGCGGCGCTGTCCACAGGTCGCGCACGCCGGGCGTCGCCTCCAGCCGCGCCCGAGCGCCGTCCGGCAACGGCGAGCAGCGCCGGACGTGCAGGAACACCTGCCCGTCCCGCACCTGGCGCGCCGGCTGGCCGATGGCCTCCCCGTCCTGCGTCAGGATCTCGCGCACGGCTGCCTCGGATTGCTCTAATCCGCCAATCGGGCAGGCACGGACGGATTGGGACAATCCGCGCCTGCCCCTACCGGCGCGTGCCTCCAGCACGAGCAGCACCTCGTGGGCGTCGCCGGTCAGTTGCACCGGCCAGTCGCCCACGCGGGTGAAGACAATGGCCCCGCCCCCGATGGACTGGGCGACGGCGCGCAAGCGCCGGCCGGTACGCGAGGCCGCGCCATCGGAATGGCGCCTTTGTGGGAATGATAGGAGCCGAATCTCGACGGTGTTGGGATGGTCGGCTCCGGGCAGGGGCTCCACGCGGAAATCGACCTGCAGGCCCTGGCCGGCGGCGTGGGCCAGGACGTCGGGGAAGCGCTCGTCGGTGAGGGACCAGCCCAGCAGGCCGGCGACGAATCCGCGATCGCTGCCCTGCTCGTGGTACACCTCGGCGAAGGAGCCGCCCGGGTCGAATACGAAGGTGGCGGACGCGGGCACGCCGCCGAGCAGGCCGCGGGCCAGCGTGCCGATGAAGAACGGCCCCGCCGTGTGCGAGCTGGACGGCCCGCGCATGACGGGGCCAAGGACGTCGTTGAGAATGCTGATGGGGTTCGGCATAGAGATGTGATGCGCCTTATGTGATGCGTGTTGCGTCAAACGTCAAACGTCAAACGTCAAACGTCAAGCGTCCGACGTCAAACGTCAAACGTCAAACGTCCAACCTCTAACTTCCAATCTCCAACTTCCAACCTCCAACCTCCACTACGGTATGCCGATCTGGACGTCGTCGAAGTCGATGACGGCCTGGTCGCCGGCGTCCATGAGCTCCACGGCCAGGCCGATGTCGCCTGTCTTGTGGAGGCTGTCGTTGATCTGGAACAGGTAGTCGCCGTTGATCCACAGGCTGAAGCGGGAGCCTTCTGCGACGACGCGGAGGAGGTTCTCCTGGCCGGGTTGAAGCAGGGGCGTGACCGTCGGGGCGATGAGCTCGACCCATTCCCCCTCTTCGGCGGCGTACAGGCCGGCCTCCCCGTCGTTCGTGACGCGAAAGTAGTACAGGTTGTCGTAGTCCACGGCGCGGAACAGGAGGCCGTAGGCGGCGTCGGCGGGACCGCTGACCACCTCGGCCCGCGCGCTGAGGGAGAAGTGGTGTGGGTAGGTCTCGAGATCGAACGGCATAGATACCTCGTGGATCTCCTGGAAGGCCACGCCCTGCAGGGCCTCGACCTCCCAGCGGTACTTGCCGTCCACGATGGACTGGCTGCCCACCGCGTACTCATCCTCGGTGTCACCGGTGCTCCAGGCGTTGAGGTCGAAATCGTCCCGGAAGAGGGTAAAGGGATAGCTCGCCGGGCCCCCGGGGTCCAGGGCCTCGAAGTAGTCGAGCACCCATTCGCCGTCGACGACGAAGCCGACGCCGCCCTGGGTGAAGGTGTCGTCGGTGAAACCGGCCTTCTGCTCGCCGTTCACGAACACGCTGTACTCGTTCCCCCGCGCCTCGAAGGCGATGTCGCACTGGATCTGGTCCAGCGTGCACATGCGGGTGGTCATCTGGAAGCCGGTGACCGGGCCGGCCTGGCCGTCGATGACCTTGCGCCCCTCACACGCCAGCCAGCCCTCCGAGGGGAAGCAGTCCATGCCGACGAAGTTCTCGTTGTCCTGCGTGCGGGCGAGGACGAAGAACTGGTCCACCCGCGAGTAATCGGCACCGCCGAAGGTGATCCGGTAGTTGAACCAACTGCTGTCGCCCACGAAGGCGGCGACGTAGCCCTCGGTGACCAGTTGGCCGTATTCGTTGGTGTAGGCGTAGGCGGGGTCGGTGTCGACGCCCCATTCTGGCCGGAAGCCGGCAAACCCGGTCTCGAAGGTCTCCTCGAAGGCGGTGGTGAAGAAGAGCGGGTAGTCGGACTCGGGGGGCATCTCCTCGGATATCCCGGACGGGGCGGTGGTGGCGGTCGGTTCGGGCGCGGGGGCCGCCGGGCCGATGCTGACGCGCAGGGTGACCTGCCCCTGGCACGGGTCCAGGCTGGTGCCGGGCAGCGGGCTTGACGAGATGACCACGCCCGCGGGGATCAGGTCGTGGTGTTGCTCGGTCACCAGGGGTGTGAGGCCCAGGTCCGAAAGCTTCCGCTGCGCGGCCTCCGCGTCCATAGCGATGAGGTCGGGCACGGTGCAGCCGGGGGCGGGGGCGGTCTCCGTGGCCTCCTCCTGGCCCGAAAGCAGACCCTGGAGTGGCTCGACGGACGGGCAGCAGGCCAGGAGGGCCAGGGCCAGGGGGGCGAAGACCAGCACGGGAACGCGCAGGATGGGTCTGGTTGATGGGTGCGATCTGTTCATGGCGCTTCGCGTAGCCTCCAGTGCAGTTTGGTGAGTGGCCCGGTGGGCGGGCCACGGTGCGTGAGCGTATTATACACGATGGGCGTGGGGGGGGAAGCGGAAGACTCTAACGCGGAGTCGCAGAGGCGGAGAGGCGCAGAGATGAGGTCAGGAAGCTCATCCCCACTAAGCGATGAACTGGTCGATGAAGGTCAGGTAGCCCTGCCGGCTGGCGCGCCGGGTCCAGCCGCTGATGGACTTGCGCACGCGTTTCAGGCAGGCGACGATCTCGTCCAGCGTGAGCTGGGGTGCCCCTCGAACTGCCGGTAGACGCACTCTCGTGGTATGGTGACATCTATCATAACGATTCGACGTCGCCGACTGGCAACGGGCGGACGCGAATGGCTCGCTCACTGACGCTGACCAGTGCGCCTGACTCTAGCTGCTTGGCGAAACGGTCAAGCACTTCGGCCAGGTAGTGGTTGACCTGATGGGGCTGCATGTTGCTCAAGCGGAACGTGATGAGACTGGGCAACTGGCTTTGGCTCAGGGCAATGATGCGGCCAAAGTCGAGATCATGGGTCAAGATCACGCGTACCTCGGTGCGGGCTTTGCTCACGATATCGTGATCTTCCATCCGCTGCAGACCTTGTTCCCGCAAGTGGACAGCATCATATCCTTGGCGACGCAGGAAGTCGGCTGTGCTGCGAGCCAGGCCCATGTCAAGCAGGAATTTCACGCCGGCACCCTTGTGGGCACGTATACGACATCTTCGGTCGCCCAGGCCGCGTAGCGCAGGGCTTGCTGGATGTCCTCAGCCTCTAGGTCCGGGTATTCGTTCAGGATTTCCTCGACAGCCATACCGTTGGCTACCAGGTTGACGATCAGCGATACCGAGATGCGCATGCCCCGGATACAGGCTTTGCCTCCCAGAATGCTGGGGTCGGAAGTGATGCGGTCGAAACCAAGCATAGTCCGTGCCTCCTCCCTACCTAGATGCAGATCACGATCAGATACGTATCTTGACTCAATCTCCAAGAAGTGCGCTTCGATTGAAGAGAGCTGCAGGGATCGACCCCAATTATACACGATGGGCGTGGGGAGGGGAAATGGATAGACTAGGCTGAGGAGCTGAGGACCGGTGGGCAGCGATCTCTTCCAGCAGCCGTGCTGCGCGTTGCTGAAGGGCTTCGAAGCGCTGCCTGAGCCGGCGTGCGGGCTCGCCTTGGATCTGGGCAAAGAAGGGATCGGTGGGCCGCGGAACCTGGATGCGCGAACGGGCGATTCGTAGAAGCGGCGCCCACGGATAGCCGTGCCGTTTGAGACCAACGACTGCCGCCTCGCTGAACGCGGCCGGGTATGCTTCCCTCTCAAACAGGCCGGGCTGCTGTCCCAGCGCCAGTTCTACCAACGCCGCGTCGAGGAGCAGCCGCGCGGCCTGAGCCTCCAGGGCGCTGTGTTGTGCCCGCTCTAGCTGCACTTGGGCGTGTTCTATGGCTTTCCATTCGGTTTCCACCCGTCTTTGAAGGTCCCGCCTTGCCAGGTCCAGCGCTTGTTCGGTCCACTCGCCGTTGCCCTGGGGAGGGTCTAGCACCTCTCGCACGTCTGTGAGGCGGTCCAAGCGCCGCGGCCGGCTGTCGTTGCTCAGGGCATAGTACGCGACGCGGGGGAGCGGTTTCTCCACCTCCAGGCGCAGGATGCATCCCCTGGCCCACTCGTCCGCTTCGAGCGCCGGTACGGCGGCCAGGATTGACTGGAGCAGCGGGTTGCCGAAGGTGAGCAGTTGCAGCGTGTCGGGATGGGCGTCGAATGTGGCCGCGTCGAACGTGATAGCGGTCTCATCCGCATCTTGCCGGAGCCAGAAGGCGTGCTTGATGGTCTCGTGGGGGCGGAAGCACCCCTCAAGGGAAGGGGCGGTGGTCAGCACGGCGGCCAGTTCCGGCAACGTGAGCGGTGTGTCGGCACGTGCGTCAGACCCGGCCTGGACGCCGGCGTCGGCTGGCGCTGCCCACTCGTCGAGGTCGAAGCCCGCCTGGATGTCCTCCAACGTGGCCTGGATGTGCGCCAGTTGCTGCTGCAGCGCTCGCTGGCGCTCGGCCTCCGGCACCATCGCCAGCGTCTCGATCGTGCGGCCGACGTGGGCCAGGATGGGCTGCAGGGGGCCGACCACGTCCTGGAACCAGTTGATGCGCTTCGAGAGGGCTTGATACACCCGCGCCTCGACGGTGTCCTGGTAGAAGTAGTTGCGAATCCACACCTCGTCGTACCGCTGCCCGATGCGGTCCACGCGGCCGATGCGCTGCTCCACGCGCATCGGGTTCCAGGGCATGTCGTAGTTGATCAGCACGCCACAGGATTGCAGGTTGATGCCCTCGCTGGCTGCCTCGGTGCACAGGAGGATCTTGACCTCCTTGCCTTGGCGAAAAGCGTTCTTGACCTCCTCCTTGGTTGTTGGCACCCACATCACGCCATCCCAACGCTCGCCGCCGCGTCCGCTGTAGCAGGCCACCTGTTTGCCGTAGGTCTGTCGTAACTGCTCGCGCAGGTAGTCCAGCGTGTCTGCGTACTGCGTGAAGACGATGGCCGTGTCTCGATGGCCAAAGATGTCGCGCAGGTCGGCCAGCAACTGCTCGACCTTCGAATCGTTGCCGCCTAGCATGCCGAGGGCGTGCAGAAAGTCCTCCACGTACGTGATCTCATCGTGGTAGAGGGAGCGTTCGGCCAGGTGGAGCTCGTCCACGTCCAGGCTCAGTGCATCCTGTTCCACGTCGTCGTCGGACAGCCCCAGGCCGGCCTGTCCGCGCAGGAAGCCCAGCCGCCGCTCCAGGCTGCGCTGCACGGCGTAGAAGCTGCTGGTCAGCCGCCGGCGATACACGGTCATCACGAAACCCAGCCCCTTGCGCTCGCCCTCGTACTTCTGGTAGAAGCGGGCGATGTACTCCTCGATCCGGTTGTAGAGATCACGCTCCTCGTCCCGCATAGGGATCCACACCAGGCGGGGGGCGCGCCTGGCCACGTTGTCCGTGAGCAAGCCGCGCCTCACGTACTCCCGCAGCAGAGGGCGCGTGTTGCGGAAGACGAGCCGGCGCACCGGCGTGTGCTGTCTGGCCAGGCCGATCGCCACCTGGCGCGCTTTGGGGGGCAGGTGCCGCATCGCCTGGCCCGGATTCTGGCCGTCAAGCAGGCTGTGGACGCGCTCCCAATCGACGGGGCCGAGTTCCCGCCGGGCGGCGGCAGCGAACTGCGGGTCCACTTCCCCGTCTCCCAGCGCCAGTTCCGAGCGTAGCATGCGGCAGATGAACGCCCAGTCCGCGCTGTCTGGGCGACGCAGTTGCTCGTGGAAGCGCAGGAAGTGGCGACCGCCGACCGCCCACTCGCCGCTCAGGCCCAACAGGTTAAGTAGGTCCCACACCTCTATCGGGTGCACCTGCATCGGCGTGGCCGTCATCAGGATCAGGCAGCGCGTCCGTGCTTGTAGCCGGTTGAGCAGTTCCAGCAGGCGGTTGGGGCGGTAGCGGTTCAGATCGAGGAAGTCCCTGCGCCGGGCGTGATGGGCCTCGTCTACGATCACCAGGTCCCAGGGGCGCGATTCAAGCAGCGCCTCCCGTCGTTGCACCCGCTTGAGCAACTGGCTGGAGGCCAACGCCAGGTCTACGCCGTCCCACGGGTTGGGCGCGCCTGGGGCGACCTCCCTGTCCCGGATATCGCGGAACACGGTGCCGTCGTAGATGGGGACGTCCAGGGCGAACTTCTCGTACATCTCCTCCTGCCACTGGTTGAGGACGGACTTGGGGGTGAGGATGAGTGCGCGCCGCACCACGCCGCTGAGCCACAACTGGCGGAGCACCAGCCCGGCCTCGATCGTCTTGCCCAGGCCGACCTCGTCGGCCAGCAGGTACCGGGCGGGGAACGATCCGAGCATGTGGCGGGCGACGGTGCGCTGGTGGGGCCATGGGCTCAGGGCACAGGTGGCTGCGCCCAATCCCGACGCGCCTGCCAGGTGCGGGGCATCGCGCAGGAACTGGCACAGGATGCGCTCTCTGTGTAGCGCGGGGGCCAGCACCATGCGAGGCGCTGGCTCGCGCACCTGCTCCGGGGCGCGTTCGAGTGGGTCGCGGGCGGGGGCGGCGGACGGTGCGTAGCGCAGGAGTCTCCGCCGGGCGGCCTCGGGCACCGGCAGCGAGATCCAGTCCGGTTCGCGATGCGACCACAGCCGCTCGAAGCGGCCCACTTCCTGGGCCAGCCAGACGTTGCCTGCGCCCCACGACGTGAAGACCATGAACTGCTCGTAGTTGTGCACCCAGGCCGTCTCGGACTCGTTGA
>CAZYSK010000044.1:0-47059 GCA_964649415.1 uncultured Anaerolineales bacterium | reverse complement strand
GGTCGAGGTTGAGGATGAGGCCCAGGACGCCGGTGGGGAAGGTGAGCAGCGCGTCAGTGCGCGCGTGAGGCAGGCCAGAGAGCGTCGCGACACCATCGCCGATATGCTGGACGGTGCCCACATCGTGGAAGCGCACCTGGTCGGGCAGTTGGCTGGCCTGCTGGCGCAGTACCTGGATCAGCGAAACGGTGTCGGGCTGTGCTTGCTGCAGATCCGGAAGGCTGGCCACGCCCTCGCTGACGCGTTGCACCATGTCGACGTCACGGAAACGCACCTGGTTGGCCTGCTGGTCGGCTTTCTGGCGGAGGGCCCGCAGCAGTGTCTCCACGGACGCGGCCGACGTCGACCGCGGACGATCGGGGTCAATGTCCGTTCTCACCAGTCACACGCTCCTCAAGTGCTGCGGATACGTCTTCCCGCAGTTCGGTCAGTTGTCCGCCGATCGAATGATCTATCAGTGTGTCGCCCAAGCGCACCCGTACTCCCGCAGCCAGTGCGGGGTCTGTTCTCAGTTCCAGGTTCACGTGGCGGTCGGCCAGGGCCGTGAAGGTGCGTGCCAACAGGCCTTGCTGCTCCGGCGAAAGCGGCCGCGCGCTGGTCACAGAGACCGTGGGGGCACGTTCACTCAACGTGCGCCGGAACGTCTCCACCTGTGCCATCTCGCTGCGGCCCATTTCCCAGATGCGGTCGCTGAGCTCCTGCACCATGGCGTCGTGCACCTCCGGCGGCGCTACGCGCCCGATGACCGAGCCGCTGATCTCCAGGATGGCATCCAGCAACTCCTCGTGGAACTCGTCCGTCGCTTGCTGGCGCATCCGATGGGCGTCGCTGTGAGCCTCGACTAGAATGCGCTCGACCTCGGACTGTGCTTCTTTCAGAAGCGCGCCTCGCTCGGCTTCTGCCCTCTGCCGGGCTTCGGAGACGATGGCGGCAGCCTCTGCCTCCGCATTTGCCAACCGCGCCTCTAGTTCAGCGCGGGATTCTTCGGCCTTCTGACACTCCTGGGCCAGATCTTGAGCCAACCGCTCTTTGTCGGCTGCACGTTCTTTCACACGGCGCATCATAGGCCGGAAGAGCAAGTAGTACAGTGCCGCGGCCAAGATCAGGAAGTTGATGACTTGAAAGGCGATCGTCGCAACGTCCAGATTCAGCATCCGTCAGCTCCTAGAGAAACCGGTCGAGAAGTGGGTTGGCGAAGATCAAGATCAGGCAAATCAGCAGGACGTAGATGGCCGTGGACTCCAATAGCGCCATTGAGATGAGCAGCGTCGTTCGTAAGTCGTTGGCGGCCTCGGGTTGGCGGGTCATTCCCTCTAGGGCCTTGAGTACAGCGCGTCCCTCCACGATGGCTGGGGTGAGCGCACCTAGCACGATGCCTATGCCTGAGACCAGGATGGTGACCAGCGTGATCAACGTTCCGGGTTCCATTTCTGCCATGTGTTTGGCTCCTTTCTGTTGCTAGTTAGGATGTCTGCCTGTTGTTTGGATGATGCTCAGGATGACGTCTGAGAGTAAACGTACAGGTGACCGGCACTTGAACGCAGTTTGGGTGATGATGGTCAATGTTCCACCGCTGAGAAATCACATTGGGACGAAGTTCGTCAAGTGCCGGTCACCTCACTGTTGGCTCGCTGGCTTCCAGCGCCGCGCCGATGTAGACGGCGGCCAGCACCGTGAAGATGTATGCCTGCAAGACGCCGGTAAGCATGCTGAATGCCACCAACGGCAGCGGCAGGAACAGCGGCACCAGTGCGAAGACGACAGCCACGATCAGTTCGGTGCTGATGATGTTGCCGAACAGCCGCAGCGTGAGCGACAGCGTGCGGCTGACGTGGCTGATCAGTTCCATTGGCAGCATGAAGATCGGCGAGGCCATGCCCTTCACGTAGCCCCATAGCCCCTTGGCCCGGATGCCGAAGTAGTAGACCGAGAAGAATACGGCCAAAGCCATTGCGGTCGGCGTATTCACGTCGCGCGTGGGCGAGACTACGACTGGCACGACGCCGAAGATGTTGGCCACGGCGATGAAGATCGCCAGCGCTCCCAGGAACGGGAGATACGGCTCAGCCGGACGTCCCATCACGCTGGAGATGGTGTCGTTCAAGAAATCGATCAGCATCTCCAGCGCCGCCGGCCAGCGCCGCCGCACCACGATCGCCGAGGCGACGATCAAGGCCATCATGATCCACGTCGAAATGACCGTGTCCCGCACCGGGATACCGAAAACGCGGAAGACCACTTGAGGGAAAAAACCCTCCATTTCGCAACTCCCTGATCTCAGATCTCGAACATCTCGCGGGACGGTGGGCGGCGGTTGGACTGGTACACCGTTCCCCACCGGCCCAGCCATAGCCCGGCGAAGGCCAATAACCCCGGCAAGACCCCGTGGCGCAGGGCGATGATCAACAGGCCGGCGGCCAGACTCCAGCGCACCAGCGCGCCCCCCACGGCCCACGCCACGGCGTGGCGTGGCGCGTCGGGACGGAAGTGGGCCACCGTCCAACACAGTGTAAGGAAGTTCAAGATGCCTATCGCCCCGCCGGTGAGCAACCACGATAAATGTGTCATTCGTTCGTCGTAAGCGCAGATGCCTCGTCGTTCGTAGTCAGGCCCGCAGGTCCGCTGGAGTGCCGCGCCCCGCTCGTAGTCAGGCCCGCAGGTCTGTCGGAGTGCCGTCCCTCGGTCGACCGGACGCACGACCGATCTCCGCGTTGGCGCTCCTGTGCCTCCATGCGCTGGATGGAACGCATCACGTTGTAAAAGCCCGAGAAAACGCCCAGCGCCAGCAAGCTTAACGTGAAGGTGTAGCCGGTCTCCAGCCGGCCATCCAGGAGGTGGCCCAGCAGTGCTCCGCCGAAAATGGGCAGCGCCAGGTCCCAACCCAGCGATGTCGTCGCCAAGGCCTGTTGCCACGCTGCGTTCCACCTGTCGGGTTTACGTTTCGCGCTCATTTTCCGTGGACGCACGGTCCATATCCGTACCCAGCACCTCGTCGGCTTGTTCTCCCAGTGTATCGAGCAAGGCTTGGGCCAGCCGGTCAAAGCGCGCCTCGGACGCATCCGACGCCGACCGCGGACGATCGGGCAGACGGTCGGGGCCAATGTCCGCGGACACACGATCCACATCCGCCGTGCCCGCGTCGCGCGCCAGGCCGTTGGTGAGGACTGTCACGCTGCCCTGTCTGATCTCCAGGATGCCCGCTTCCAGGTCGACCGTGTGCTCGCCTGCCGGGTCGGCGTAGCGCAGCGGCGCGGTGACTGTCTCGGCCAGGAGCGGCGCGTGCCCGGGGTATACGCCGATGCCGCCGCCGTCGGCCAGACGCGCTTGCACCCAAGCCACGTTCCCTGCATCGAGCAGCGTCCTGGCTGGCGTCAGCACGGTCAGGCGCAGCAGAGACACATCGTGCATTGGCGGCTCATTCACTGGCTTCCCTCTGCGCGGTCAGTTCTTCTGCTCGCTCCACGGCTTCGTCTATCGTGCCGACCATGTAGAACGCCTGCTCGGGCAGGTCGTCGTGATGGCCGTCCAGTATCTCGCGGAAGCCGCGGAGTGTCTCGTCCAGTGGCACGTAGCGACCGGACAGCCCGGTGAACGGTTCCGAGACGAAGAACGGCTGCGTGAGGAAACGTTGCACGCGCCGCGCCCGATTCACTGCCAGGCGATCCTCCTCACTCAGTTCCTCCATCCCGAGGATGGCGATCACGTCCTGCAACTCCTGGTAGCGAGCCAGCAGGGCGCGCACCTCTGTGGCGATGGCGTAGTGTGCCTCCCCCACGGTGGATGGCATGAGCAGCGAACTGGTGGACTCCAGTGGGTCAACGGCGGGGTAGATGCCCAGGCTGGCCTGGCGACGGGAAAGGATCGTCACCGCGTCCAGGTGGCCGAAAGTTGCCACGACCGCCGGGTCGGTCAGATCGTCGGCCGGCACGTACACTGCCTGCACCGACGTGACACTGCCGCGACTGGTGGTGGTGATGCGCTCCTGAAGCTCGCCCATCTCGCTGTCCAGTGTAGGCTGATAGCCCACGGCGCTGGGCAGCCGCCCCAGCAAGGCCGATACCTCCGAACCGGCCTGGATGTAGCGGAAGATGTTGTCGACGAACACCAGCACCGGACGCCGTTCGTAGTCCCGGAAGTGCTCGGCCATGGTCAGGGCGGTCAGCGCGACCCGCAGCCGGGCCCCCGGCGGTTCGTTCATCTGTCCGAACACCAGGACGGTGCTATCGAGCACCCCGCTGCGCTGCATCTCCCGCCAGAGATCGTTGCCCTCACGGCTGCGCTCGCCCACACCGGCGAAGAGCACGATGCCGGAGTGCTCGCTAATGGTGTGGCGCATGAGCTCGATCATCAGCAGCGTCTTGCCCACACCGGCGCCGCCGAAGAGACCGATCTTGCCGCCACGGGGGTAGGGAGTCAGGAGATCAATCGCCTTGATGCCGGTGACGAACGTCTCAGTCACCACCCGTTGCTCGCTCAGTGGCGGCGACGCAATGTGGATCCGCCGCCGCCGCATCGTCTGCGGGGCCGGAAGGCCGTCTATGGGCGCTCCCAACACGTTGAACATGCGCCCCAGGGTGGCCCGGCCGACCGGCACGCGGATCGGCTGGCCCGTGTCAACGACCGTCAGTCCCCGTCGCAGGCCGGCTGTGCTTCCCATCGCGATCGCCCGCACCGTGTGCGGGTCCGTGTGCTCTTGAACCTCGATGGTCAGTTCTGGCCCATCGTCGCGCTGAATCAGCAGGGCGTTGTGGATGCTGGGCAGTTCGCCCGACGCGAATTCCGCGTCCACTACCACGCCGGCCACTCTCGCCACGGTGCCCGTTCTCTCCAATTCTCCGTTCCTCCGACATGACAAAGCCCGTCAGCAACCTGGCGCTGGCGAGCGAGTATGAACCTACGTCTTCAGTGTGAACCTCGCCCCGCAGCACGAGGATCCTTCGGTGCCGAGCTGCATCCAGTATAATCGAAACCTACGCAGAAGTCAAAGCGAGGCGCGTGTGTCTATGCGTCGGGAACCCAGGGCGTGCCCAGCTTGACCTTCATCGCGCCTGTCTCGTGCGAGACCCTAAAGGTTTTTGAAATAGGGTCTATGGGTGCTTGTTCGCCTCCTAACCGCTCCACCGCCCGCTCTACGGCCTCCACGTCTGGGCTGCGCAGTGGCGCGAGGCTGGCACGCCGCCGGGAAACCGCTATTCCCGGCGGCTGCGGACACACACCTACTCCAGAATCTTTCTGAGAGCTCCAAGAGACACGATTTCGTTGATGCTCTCGACGAACTGGATGTTCTTCGGTACGATGCTGGCAAGCGATTCGCGCAGGATAATGGGCGTCAGATCCACATCCTCCGCTCCTCGACAGGTGGAGAGCACGCAATACTCGGCACAGAAGCCGGTGACGACCACGGTGTCCACGCCCAGTGCGCGCAGTTCGTCTGCAAGCGGCGTCTGGTTGAATGAATTCCCATACGTCTTGTGGATGTGCGAGTCCGAGGGCAGTACGTCCAATGAATCGGGCACGTCGAATCCCTCTTCGCCCGGCACGAGTTTTTCCTCTTCGTCTACGTGTTGGATGCAGATGACCGGCAGGTCCTTCTCCCTGAACAGGGCGATAGCCGCGTTGATGCACTCGATCGCCTCGTTGAGGGACTGGGCCGTCGTCGGGCTGAACTTGAAGAAGTCTTTCTGGACGTCCACTATCAGCAGAGCGGGTTTCATTATGAACCTCCTTCAGGTGTTGGGTACACTCTCGCGAACACGTGCTGCGTCCGGTTGTTCGCCTCCCATCCTCTCCACTGCCGACCGCACGGCCTCCACGTCTGGGCTGCGCAGGGCGTGGGACGGGGCCGGGCCGTCGCCGACGGTGATGGCGACGGTGCCTTTCTGGCAGGGTATCGCCAGGTCCACCGTGTACGTTGCGTCGCCCTCGCAGATCTCCAGTTCTCGCTCAGGCCAGAAGCCTGCGTCCTTGAGCGTGACGTACAGTCCATCGGCCCCAGAGGCGTACAGATCGTTGATCTCCTCAGCGGCGGTGAAGCGATCCCACGAGGTCTCGATAAACGTGATGCGCCGCCAGCGCATGCTCGAGATGGGCTGTTCCAGCTGCATCAGCGGTCCCAACTGCAACTGGTAGTACACCTCGTCGGCCCGGGGGTGATCGCACTCGCGCGGGAACAGGTCACGGCGGCGGGCCAACTCGTGGCCGCGCACGGAGCCGTACCAGCGGATGGACCATTTGTCGTCGCCGAAGGCCTTGGTGAAATAGAAGGCCAGCACGGCCGCCTCCTTCGTGCTCTGGGGGGCGTGTTTGACCGGGACGCGGTACCATCCCTCGTCCCGCGCGATCTCGAAGTCGCGCTGCCTGTTCATGATAGCGACGAGCACGCGGTCGGATGCGTGGAACATAGTGGCAGTCTCTCCTCGACGAAGTCAGGCCTCGTCGGAGTTGGGCGGGAAGATCACGTCTTCCTTGCCCGCTAGCTTGTCCAGGATGCGCTGGACGACGATGTCCAGGTGCTTGGGTTTGTGCACGAAGTCCAGGTCCTCTGTGCGGATGGTGAGCACGGGGCACAGGTTGAAGGTGCGCATCCATTCGTCGTAGTACGATTCCAACAGCGACAGGTAGTCGGCACTGATGCCGCCTTCTATGTCCCGCCCGCGCTGGCGTATGCGTTCCAGGAGCACGGCTACCGGGGCCTTGAGGTAGAGCAGCAGGTCGGGGCGCGGCAGGCCGGACACAATCAGGTCGAACACACGGCGGTAGGACTGGTAGTCGCGCTCGGTCATATTGCCCGCGTGGCGCAGCGCGCGGGCGAAGATGTGCGCGTCTTCGTAGATGCTGCGGTCGGCGATGGCCGATTCCGGGCTATTGATCAGCGCCAGATACTGCTGGGCCCGGTGGCCGAGAAAGAAGACCTGCAGATGGAACGACCACTGGCGCATATCGGTGTAGAAATCCGCCAGGTAGGGATTGTCGGCGACTGACTCGAACGCGGTGCGCCAGCCCAGCCGGGCACCCAGGCGCTCGGTCAGCGACGTCTTGCCCGCGGAGATGTTGCCTGCAACGAGAACGAGGCGTTTAGTCATAGCATGCTCCTGGTGGATACGCCCGTCTGGCTGTCCACAGACCCTAAAGATTTCAACGGATTGGAACAATCCGCACCTTTAGGGTCTTACCCGCACTTCGCCGCTTGCCACACCCGCTCCGGCGTCAGTGGAAACTCGTCGAGCCACACGCCCGTGGCGTCGTGGACGGCGGCGACCAAAGCCGGGGCCAAGGGGATGAAGGGCATCTCGCCCATGCCCCGCACGCCCCACGGACCGCGTGGATCGGGCCGCTCGACGATGATGGATTGCACCTGGTCGGGCACGTCGCTGATGGTCGGGATCAGATAGGTGCTCAGGCGCGGCGTGAGCACCTCCCCCTCGGCGGTGAGAAAGTTCTCGCACGTGGCCCATCCTACGGCCTGCACCACGCCCCCCTCAATCTGCCCCTCGACCTGCTGCGGATTGACCGCCTTGCCCACGTCGTCGGCACACACGACGCGCAGGATGCGCAGTTGGCCGGTCTCTGTGTCTACCTCGACCTCCACCGCCTGAGACACGTAGCCGTAGGCGAAATTCGGCACACCGTAGCCCGTCCTCGGGTCGAAGGGGGTGGTCCTGGGCGCCAGGTAGGTGTACTCGGCGACGGCGGGCCGCTGCTCGTCGTCGCGCCACCGTTCCAGCGCCGCCGCGGCCGCGCCCTGGATCGCGTTGCCTGCCATGAACGTCATGCGCGAGGCCGAGACGGAGCCGGAACTGCCGGGGCTGGTGCCGGTGTCTGCGGCCACCAGGCGCACGCGTGCCAGCGGCAGGTCCAGCGCCTGGGCCGCCATCTGGTGGATCGCCGTGTGGGTGCCCTGGCCCACCTCGGCGCTGCCGATGTAGACCACGGCTTGCTTGATCTCGGCCTCGCCCGTCAGCTCAACCCTGGCCCAGCAGTTTTCTTGGTAGCCGAAGGAGAAGCCGGTGTTCTTCAGGCCGGTGGCGAAGCCGATGCCGTGGCGTATTGCGTGTTGCGTGTCGCGTTGGGGTGGCTTGCGCCAGCCTTGTATGGTCTGCTGCCAACCGGCGGCGCGGGCGCACTGCTCAGTTACCTCGACCAGGTTCACGCCGCCTGGCAGCGGGGTGCCCATAGCCGTCAGGCTCTCGTCGCGCAGTAAGTTCTTGACCCGCAGTTCCACGGGGTCCATCTGCAGGGCCTGGGCCAGCTTGTTCATCTGCGTCTCGGCGGCGAAAATGCCCTGCGGCGCGCCAAACCCGCGGAACGCCCCGCCGGGCGGATTGTTGGTATATACCCCATCTACGTCCACCTTCACGTGGGGGATCTCGTAGGGACCGGTGCACGTGATGGTGGCGTTGCCCAATACTTTGTTGGTGGTGTAGCAATAGGCTCCCCCGTCGGCCACGATCCGCACCTCGGCGGCCACCAGCTTGCCACCGGACGTAGCGCCCCACTTGCAATGAAACCACACGGGGTGGCGCTTGCAATGCCCCAGGATGGATTCCTCCCGGCTCCAGACCATCTTGACCGGACGCCGCAGCTTCCAGGCCGCAAGCGCCAGCACGATCTGCACCGACATGTCCTCTCGCCCACCGAACGCGCCTCCGATGGCCGGGTAGATCACGCGCACCTGCTCCGGAGCAAGGTCCAACGCGTGGGCGATCTCCTGCTGATCCTCCCACGTCCACTGCCCGGCCGTGATCACTGTCACCCGGCCCTCCTCGTCTATGTAGGCCAGCCCTGCCTCCGGTTGGAGGTAGGCGTGCTCCTGGGGCGGGGTGCGGTACTCGCCCTCGACGATCACGTCGGCCTCTTCCCAAGCCGCCTCCACGTTCCCCTTGCGGATCTGGTGATGGCAGATCAGATTCCCGTCCGCGCTCAGTTCCGGGTGGATGGGGTTGGGCCGCCGGTGGGGGTGGAGCTGGGGCGCGCCCGGTTCGAGCGCCTCGAAAGGGTCCGTGACGGCGGGCAGGTCTTCGTACTCGACGTGGACCAGGTCGCGGCCGCGGGCAGCGGCCTGCTCGGTCTCGGCCACGATCACGGCCACCTGGTCCCCCACGAAGCGCACCACGTCGGCGTCGGGTATGGAAGAACCGGGGCCACAAAGCACCGGCTGGTCCGTCGTCTGCAGGCCGTATTCGTTGACCGGCACGTCGGCGGCGGTGAGCACGGCGACGACGCCGGGTAGGGATTCCGCCTCTGACGCGTCGATCTGGAGGACGCGGGCGTGGGGCCGTCCGGCGAAAAGCACTTTCGCGTGAAGCGTGCCAGGCATCGTGAAGTCGGCCGGGTACTTCGCCTCTCCGGTGACCTTGGCGCGGGCGTCCACGCGCGTGACCGATTGACCGATGTGTTGTTCTGTCATCTTACTCACTTCCTCAATTCCAGATTCGGCGTGATCGTTTGATAGCTACCGGATTTCCACCTCGCCCAGTGGGATGGCATCGTCCGTTAAGCGCATTCCGTGCCCGTCGCTGGCGGGCAGGCGTTCCTCTGTCTCCAGGCTGTAGAGGCCGGCCAACAGGCGATATTGGCCCGGATGGAGGTCGCCAGGAAGCACCAACGCCCTCTGGTCAGCTACCAGACTGCCGGGTTCCCACAGGTCGGTGGTGTACTCCCCGCTCACCGGCGGCCCGTCCTCTTGGGCTACTAGCTCTCCCTCCGACATCAGGTGGTTGAAGACGTGGAAGGACTGGCCCGGTGCGGCGTCGCAGGCCCAATACAGCGTGTAGCGAAGCGTGTCTCCTGGCTTGGCAGGGCCGTCCCATCCGGGATCCCAGGCCACCAATCGGATTCCCGCCTCCAGTCGATAGTCCAGGGGCTTTCCCGGAGGCGTCGCCGCCGATAGCCCGGCGGGGCACTGCCGGTCGAGATCGGTGGGATAAACGATCAGCCGCTCGTCCTCATAGATCGGCGGCTCGTGAAACCAGGACTCCCAGCGCCGGAGATCGTCCGCCGGGGCGAAGTCTGTGTGGATGAGGATGTAGCGCACCCCGCTCCCGGCCAGGCGGCACAGATCTTCGGAGATGTCGCCGGGGGCCGGGAAATCGGGGCTGCGGAAAGCCTGGAGCAGGGGCACGCTCCACACGAGCGCGTACGCCTGGGGAGAGGTCCGGGCAGCCATACCCTCAACCAACGGCTTCCCGTGTACCGTCTGCATGTACATCCACTGCTTGGAGAACTGGCGGCTCATCGGGAGGTCGAGGACGGCGTATTGCTCCTGGTCGGCGGACATCTCCGCTATGAACGGGGAGATGGTCAGCGGTGCCTGCATCGGAATGGGCACGAACAGGTATTCGAAGGCGATGGCCAAAGCGGCGAGGGCGGTCCACCAGCGCCGCTTCCAGCGGCCGAGCGCGATACCGACCAGCACGGCCAGCGAGAGTGGCACGAGCAGGTTGAAGCGGTCGGCGGAGCGCAGGGTGCTGAAGGGGAAGCGCTGCCCGATCAGGGCATAGGGAAGCCGGACGGAGGGGTAGGTGTGCCCGTTGATGCGCGGATACGCTCCCAGCGCTAGAAGAATCCACAACAGCCCGCTGATCCACCAGAAGCGGGCAGCGCGTCGTTCTTTCACCGCTGCGTACACAGCCAGCGCCACCGGCACCAGCCCAAGGTACGGAATCCACTTGCGGTTTTTCGGGAAGCGGGCGCTGATGTCGAACACGGCGGAGCCCCACACGGGGTGATAGCGCGGGGGGATCGCGTACGCAAGCAGGTCCGTCTGCCCCAGTTCCCATTCGTTGAGCAGCAGGTCTTGCGGCGGCGCGCCCATTTCCCAGGCTCGCAGCACGGGCACAATTGCCGGACGGGACAGCACCGTGGCGGTCAGCGCGGCTAGGCCCAGGGCGGCCCAGGGCGTTTGCCGCCAGGCTTTGCCCTTGCTCGCGATGGCCCAGGCGACGAAGGCTACAGCCCACATGCTGCCCAGGAGCCCCAGTTGCAGACCGGACCACACGGTGAGGGAGAAGAAGAATCCCGATCCCAGCGCGTCTAGTATCCTGCCCCCGCGTAGCGTCCGTCTCAGGAGTAACGCTGTATACGGCAGCCACTGCACGGAGGCCAGGTTGGGATGGGCCAGCGCCTGGCTCACGTAGTAGGGCGAGAAGGCGTAGGTGATGCCGGCGACGAGGGCCGCGTTCGGGCAGGCGGTGATCTCGCATGCCAGCAGATACATGCCCCACGCGCCCAGGACGAAGATCATCAGCGTACTCAGGTTGTACGCGCCTACCGCCCCCGCCAGCGGAAACAGGACGGCGCTGACAGCGGAGAAGAGCGGGCTGTGGGAGTGCGCGACCAGGCTGAGCCCACTGGGGTAGAAGAGCATCGGGGTGGCATACAGGCTTTCCCCGGAGGAAACGGCCTGGCGGAACCACCAGTCATTCCACAACGCGATCCAGACATCTATGTCGTGTTCGGACAAGTTCTGGAGAGCCTGCAATCCCATGGGATACGTGAGGACGAGCGCGATCAACACGTACAACAAGAGAACGCCAGCGCTTCTGGCTCCTCTGCCTCTCGCTCTCCGCGCGCTCTCCGCCATAGGGCATCCTCAGGTTCGTAGCACTGGCCTTAGCCGTTTCCCATCCTCAGCCGAAAGGGATGCACGCCTGTCACTGCCGGGACAGCATCGCGCATTCCTGGCTCAGAATGCGGCGCAGGAGGGCTACGGTGCCCGCGTACGTGGGGTCGATGCCGAAGTACGAAAGGTGCTGCGTCCCCAGGTTTTGCCCTTTGTTGAACGGCGTGTCGGAGGCGTAGTGGATGAGGCCGATGTCGAAGGAGATGGGGTAGAGGTTGACGACCTCGTCTGTGGGATAGCGGCGTGGGCGCATGGTCTCGTACAGCGCCGACAGGTACGGCCCGGCCTCCATCTCGATGTCCGTGTAGCCCTCGCGATAGAAGACATCCATGTAGCGCCGGTTCTGCAGAAACGTCCCATACACGCTGATGGCCTTCTGATTGTCAAGCGCCGTGCCGTAGGCCATGTGGGAGCGCACGTGCGAGGCGTCGAACACGTTGTTGAACAGATAGGTGTTGCGGGAGTGTTCGTCGTGCACGACGTTGGGGATCATCACGTCACCGATGCGCCCGTTGAGCGTCGCCGCTTTGCCCAGGATGTAGACGCCGCGGAAGGAATCCACGCTGGCGGCCACCTGAGACAGAATATGGTAGGCGCCCATACCCAATGGATAGTCAATGTTGAGGATGACGGCGTCGCTGTCGGCGATGTGCTCGATGCCGGGGATGCGCAGGCGCGGGTCGAGCCAGTCGGGGCGCAGCGCGCGCAGTTCGACAATCTGGGCGGCGACGTCGAAGACGTGGCGGCTGTCAATGTGACGGATCCCGCACAACGGCTCCTCCTCCTCGCGCTCCTGCCAGGCCTCCCGGCCCTGCGGCGTGTCGAGGTACTTCTTGAGCACGTAATACAGGAAATTCTCGCGCCTGCTGGGCACCTGCTGGGCCTGGATGTCGGCGTATTCTGCTTGCAGATTGGCGTCGTCGCTCTCTTCCAAGAAACGGGCCAGTTCTTCCTCGCGTCGCAGCGCGAATCCGGACAGCATGTTGACTACGCTGTGCGTGTTGCTGGAGACGAAATAGACGGGGCGCTCGCTCAAGTCGAAAGGCACGTTGGCGACGATGTTCTCCCACCAACGCTGGGTCGCTTTGCGATACTCGACCTGGGATCCGGCCAGGAGCCGTATCGACATCCGCTTGCGCACTCGGCCGATGTCGAAAAGCAGGGTCGGGAACTCGTCTTTCCAGATCGTCTCTAGCTGCCCCAGCTCCTCGAGCGATATGTTCAGCGTCTCGCACAGTTGGGCGCGGGTCAGGTCGTCCAACGGGCTCTCTTCCGTCGTGCAGGCCTCCAACTTCGCATGCACTGGAGAACTATGCAGCCGCGTGTGGGTTTTGTTCCACTCGATCTGGAACGCGGTCAGTATTGGTACCAGGTCGTCGATGTCTGACAGGCTGGCCACGTACGTGGCCAGTGTCTCTTCCCCATCGAAGAAGGAGCGCCGGCGGCGGCCGGACGCCGCGACTGGTTGCCATTGCTCGACGTTGGGGTAGCCGCGCCGGGCGAAGACCCGCTCCGACTGGCCCATCACGATCAACTGCGCCTGGCGGATGCAGGCGGGCAGCCGCAGCGAACAGTACACGAGCGTGGGGACGTCGGGGGCGTCTCTTAGGGCCTTGACGTGCAGGAGCGAATCCACCCCCAGATGAGTCTCGACCAGGGTCTGGATCTGTACTTCGTCGGTGGTGCGCAGCAGCGAGTAGTACGTGCGCATGTATAGCTGGATTTCCTCGCTGCCGGTTGTCGGTACTGTGCGTTCCATTGTGCCTCAGGATCAGCTACAGTTTCTCGGCCGCCTTCTCTATCGCGCGCGCGATCTTGTAGTAGCCCGTGCATCGGCACAGGTTGCCCGTCAGGCCGGCGACGATCTGCTCGTGCGTGGGGTGGGGTATCTCATCCAGCAGGTTCGCGCCGGCCATGACGAAGCCGGGTGTGCAGTAACCGCACTGGACCGCTCCCTCATCGACGAAGGCTTGCTGCACGGGGTGAAGCTGGTCGCCCTCCGCCAGTCCCTCGACGGTGACGATCTGAGCGCCGTGGGCCCGAGGCGCTGGCGTCAGACAGGCCAACACCGCGATCCCATCGAGCCACACCGTGCAGGCCCCACATTCCCCCTCGCCACAGCCCTCTTTGGTGCCCGTGAGCCCCAGGTCCTCGCGCAGCATGGCCAGCAGTGTCTTGCCGCCCGCGCCCTGCACCACGACGTTCTCCCCGTTGACTGTGCATTCGATGGTCTCACACCCGCCATTCCGGTGACACACAGTCCTGCCAGCCAGGCGGGGGAAGTGTCCTCGCGTGTGGCCCCACAGCATCGGCGGGGCGTCTGGGAATCCTGCCCGCTCGTTGCCGTCCTTCAGCGCCGTCAGAGCTCGGCGCACCAACACCTGCACCATGTCGCGACGGTAGCCGGCACCTGACCGGATGTCGTCAATGGGAGCGGCTGCCTGGGCGGCCAGGTTGGCAGCTTCGGCGATGCGAGCCTCGTCCAGCGGAGCGCCGACCAGTGCCGCTTCCGCAACCGATGCGCGGACGATCGTCGGGCCGACGCTGCCTAACGTGATGCGTGCCTGCGTGATGGCGTCACCCTCGGCGTCGAAACTGAGCACCACGGCGGCGTTGACGACGGATATCGCGTGCGTGCGGCGCAGGGCCAACTTGACAAACACACCGCGCTGGTTCGGGGCCAGCGCCGGGAAGGCGATGTCGGTCACCATCTCGTCGGGGGCCAGTGCGGTCTGGTGGACGTCTTGATAGAACTCCGCGCAGGAGAGCGTGCGCTCGCCGCGGACACTGCGCAGCGTGAGCTGGCCGTCCATTGCCCACAGTGCCGTGATGGTGTCATTGGCGGGCGAGGCAGTGATCAGATTGCCGGCGATCGTGCCCCGGTTGCGCAGTTGCGGCGTGCCCACTCGCCAGCAGGCCTGGGCCAGTGTAAAGCCGCGCTCGACCAGCGGACTTGACGCCACGGCCTGGTTGTGGGTGACCGTTGGGCCAACGTGGACCAGGCTCGCCTCGTCCACGTGCACCTGGTCAAGCCCTCCGATGCGCGTGGCGTCGATCAGCGTGTGGACCTGCCGTTCGCCGTACCGTATCTCGACCAACAGGTCGGTCCCGCCCGCGATGATGCGGGCGTCGGGGCCGTGCTCGGCCAGAAGACGCAATGCCTCGTCAACGGAGGTAGGGGTATAATAGGTTTGCCACATAGCTAGCTATCGCTTTCGATGATCTGTTCACTCTCATGTGAGAGGTATGAGATTAGTATACCTGAAAGCAACCCAAACGGCAACCGACCGCAGGGCAGCGGGCATTGGCTATGTGTCCGCTTGGACCGCCCGGACGTCTGCGTCCGCTCCATCCTTGGCCGCATCCGCGATGCCCACCGGGTTCGTCCAGAGCCGACGGCCGTCCGCCTCAGTCTGCGTCGAGGGAGCGGCGGACGGATTGAGCCAGCGTGTCCCTGTCGAAGGGCTTACGCACGATGTCTACGATGCCCTCTTCCTTGAGCTGTTGCAGGTCCTCCTTCAAGGCGTAGCCGGTGATGATCAGCCCTTTCAGGTCGGGCCGCGTTTTCCGAAGCTCCCGCATCAACTGCTTGCCCCCCATCTCGGGCATCACCATGTCTACGATCACCAGTGCTATTCCCGCAGCCGAGCGGTAGACCTCCAGTGCCTCCAGCCCGTTCTCAGCAGTCAGCACGCAGTAACCCAGCGACTCCAGGGCTGTCCGGCCCACTTCCCGTATCCTCTCGTTGTCCTCCACCAGCAGGATGGCCTCGCCCTTCCCCTTTGGGGCTGCTGGAGCTACCTCTGGGGCTTTCTCGGATGCACGATCAACGTCCGCCATCGCTTGCACTTCGTGGAGCGGCAGGTAGATGCGGACGGTTGTGCCGAGTCCCATCTCCGTATCCACTCCGATGTAGCCCTTGTGCTGCTTGACGATGCCGTACACCTGCGCAAGCCCCAGCCCGGTCCCTTTCCCCACCGGCTTGGTGGTGAAGAAGGGCTCGAACAGGTGGGCCTGCACTTCCTCGGTCATCCCGGTGCCTGTGTCCGAGACGGTCAAGCAGACCCACTGCCCGGGGGGCATACCTGCCATCGGTGCCTCTTCTCCAAGGGCCACCTCGATACAGGCCAGACCGATTCGCAGTCTGCCTCCGTCCGGCATGGCGTCCCGCGCGTTGGTCGCCAGGTTCATCAGCGCCTGCTGCAGCCGCGCCGGGTCGGCCTTGACTACACACGCGCTGGCCTCCAATTCGGAGTCAAGGTGGATCGTCTCCGGCAGCGTGCGCCGCAGTATGTCCACGGTGTTCATGATAGGCGGGGTCAGGTCTACGGGCCGGACGTGCATCATCGAGCGGCGGCTGAAGTCTAGGATCTGTTGCACCAGTTGGGCGGCTCGCCGTGACTCATCGATGATCGCTTCCAGGTTTCCCCTCATGTCGGCGGGCAGATGCGGCTTCCGCAGCAGGATGTCGGCGTCGAGTATGATGGTCGTCAAGAGGTTGTTGAAGTCGTGAGCGATGCCGCCCGCGAGTTGTCCCACGGCGGCCAGTCGCTCCTGTTGCCGTACTTGTTCTTCGAGCTCCTTACGCTGCGTGATGTCCTCCAACGTGCCCTCGTAATACAGCACCCGGCCTTCTGCGTCCCTGACAGCCCGCGCGGAATCCAGTACCCAGATGGATGCACCGTCGTGGCAGCGTAGCTGTGTCTCGAAATGGCGTACTATGCCCTCTCGCGCCAAGAGGAGCTGTTCCCGCTCACGATCCCCGGGCTCGACGAATACCTCCACTGCGTTGGCTGCAAGCAGGGATTTCTCGTCGGGGTAACCCAGCATTTCCACCAAAGCAGGGTTGGCGCTCAGGATCTCCCCCGCCGGTGATGTCCTGTAGAGGCCCACGGGCACGCGCTCGAACAGCCCACGGTATCGTTCCTCACTCTCGCGCAGCGCCTCCTCCGCCTGTTTGCGCCGCAGCGAGACGGCTGCGACGTGGGCAAAGGTCCGCATCAGGTCCATCGGGAGCGGTGGCTGTCTATTGGGCATGACGACCACGGCCGAGCCCACCAGTTCATCTGCGTAGTGCAGCGACAGGCCCACGAAGTCGCCGAGGCCAAGTGCCGTCTGGATGGCGGAGGCGACGGGCTTGGGCACGACGCCGAACGTCACCTCGGACATGTCGCTCACGGTGGTGACAACTGTGGTCAACATGCGTTGCTTGATCTCAGGGCTGACGGGCATCCGCATCCCGATCAGGTTCCGGCCCAGCAGCCGGTTCACGATGGACAGGACTGGGTTGGCAGAAGCCAGATATCTGACGACGAGTTCCTTCCTTTGGGCATCATATATGGAGAAACTGGCCGCGACTGCCCCCGTGATGCTTCTGAACGCCTCGGCGATGAGTTTGAAGACGTCGGTGTCTGGAGATGCCGCCGCGAGTTCAATCGCCAGTTCGCTGAGGGCGGCCATCTGCGCGGACTGGCGTTGGACTTCATCCGCCGCCCGCCTGTACCCAGTCTCTGCTGCCTCGAGTTCAGCGGTCCGCCGGTGGTGCACGTCCCGATCGGTCGGGCTGGTGGGGGCTGCGGTGGCTTGTCTCTTTGACCTGCTCGCGTCCTTCATCCGGTGCCTCTCCCTGTGGGTCAGTCTCTGCGACCGGCGCTGGTCTGTGGTCGGCGTGCATTGAAGCTGCATTATACTCGTGCGGTTTCGTCGCTGCAAATCGCTTGATGCCGGTATCACACTTCGGGAAGGAGACCCCAGAGAACCGCTGTATCAGAGCGGGGCAAACGCAGGAGCCCTGGTCATCACAGCAAGCCAGGGCTCCATCAATGCGTTACGTGTACTGCGTGCGACCTACCGTACGCTTGCCATCAGTACCAGCTTTGGACTTCGGACTGACGGCTCTGCACTCCCGTCTACAGCCCCTTCAGCAACCCCGTCATCTCGTTGAACTGCTCAATCAGCGCGTCGATCTGCTCGACCTGGCCGTGGATGCTGTCCCAGTAGTCGGCGTCGTACCACTGGGCCTGGATCTCCTCGTAGGTCTTGCCCTGTTGCTCGACCCAGGTGTAGTACTTGAGGTTGTGGATGCGCCTGCGATCCCAGTAGCCCAGTTCCTCGACGTAATCCACCGTGCAGCCCAGCAAGTAGCGGTGGTAGTCGGCGGCGGCGTCTGTCTCTGTGTACTCGCCGTGTTCTTCGTGCATCTCCCTCAGGCGGCTCTGATACAGCTCCATCGAGTCGGTGAACACGGTCAGGACGACGTCGTGCTCACCCAGTTCGTACCACTTGGCCAACTTGATGGCCGAGAGCACGTTGGCGATGCTGGAGATGCCCAGCAGGTCCAGTTGCCCCACGAGTTCCTCCGGCACGCCCTGCTTGACCAGGTAAGCGCGCCCGGCCGGTTCGTTGAACAACCGCACTAGGCTCATGCAGGCCTCGTCGTCAATCGCCACCACCATGTCGGTGTTCTTGAGATTGTGAATCCAAGGTACGTGCTTGTCGCCGATACCCTCGATGCGGTGTCCGCCGTAGCCGTTCAGCATCAGCGTGGGGCACTGCAGTGCCTCGCTGGCGACCACCTTGCTGGTGGGGAAGATTTCCTTCATGTAGTCGCCGCAGCCGAGTGTGCCGGAAGAGCCAGAGGTCAGCACTACACCCCCATAGGTGTCCTGCGGCCCCATCTCTCGCTGCAATACCTCCTCCATCGCGTGGCCGGTGACGTCGTAGTGCCACAGGTGGTTGCCGAACTCATCGAACTGGTTGAAGACGACGATATCCTCCCGGGTCTCGCGTAGCTCCCAGGTCTTGTCGAAGATCTCCTTGACGTTGCTCTCGCAGCCGGGCGTGGCGATGACTTCGCCGGACACCTTGGACAGCCACTCGAAGCGCTCGCGGCTCATCTCCTCGGGCAGGATGGCGATGGATTCACACGCCAGCAGCGTCGCGTCGTAGGCGCCGCCCCGGCAGTAGTTGCCGGTGGAGGGCCAGACGGCCTTCTGGTATGTGGGGTCGAACTGGCCGGTGACCAGTCGCGGCACCAGGCAGCCGAAGGTCGCGCCCACCTTGTGGGAGCCGGTGGGGAACCATTTGCCCACGAGCGTGATGATGCGCGCCTGCACGCCGGTGAGGGATGGCGGAAGCTCCAGGTAGTTGACGCCGCCGTACCCGCCTCCACTGGCCGTGGGCTCGTTCTTCCACGTGATGCGAAACAGATTGAGCGAGGCAACGTCCCACAGGCCGATCTCGCTCAATTGCGCCTTGACCCCATCGGGGATCAGCGACGGATCCTTCATCTGCGCGAAGGTGGGGATGATGATGTTGCGCTCCCGCGCCCGTTTCACGGTGCGCTTGAGTTGTTCTTCGTGTAACTCTAGGTCTATCATTTACTCATTTCCTCATTAAGATTTTCTAGCTTGCCCGATCGATGGACCGCCGGCATCCTGCCGGCCCAACTCCGTTCGTAGTGAGGCCCGGATGTCTGCATCCGCCAGGTCCGCCGGAGTGCCGTGACATACGCCGGCTTACTCCCCGACCGACGCCAGCGTCGTCATGGCCTCGAAGACCTTGTATAACGTCGGCATATCGTCCCCGGTCCATTCCACGGTGCGCCCGTCCACCCGCAGGCTGCCGGGTATCAGCGCGGCCCTGTCGGCCTGGGAGGCGCGCCGGAAGGCGACACGCAGAGCGATGGGAGTCGCCAGGACGAAGGGCGGCGTGCGCTTCGCCAGCGCAACCGCGCGCTCGGCGGCCTGTTGGATGCGCTCGCGCGCTACCTGGGGGTGCAGACACCGGGCTGCGGTGCGCGCGACGCCCTGTTTCACCGCCACGACCTCGATCTCCCCCAGCAGTGCGTGTGCTTCCTCGGTCACAGCCTGGTCGCCTGTGACCAGCACGACCGGCACGCCGAATGCGCCTGCCAGCGCAGCGTTGATGCCTGTCTCGCCCACGACCTGGTTGTTGAGTTGGACGTCCACCACGCGCCCGCTCCAGGTGTGCTCCAGCACCGCCGCCCCCGTCCCCGATGCCGCGTGGTAGCCGACCAGGAAGACACCGTCCACGTCGGCGCCGATGCCCTGCATCATGCCGAAGGGCTTAGGGCTGCCGGAGATCAACTCCGCTGCCGGATGCAGTTCCTCGATCAGGATGTTGGCCATTCCCCCGTGGCTGTCGTTGACCACGACCTGGTCCGCCCCGCCGGCCAGCGCGCCCTCAATGGCTGCGTTCGCCTCGGCGGTCATCAGCTTGCGGAAGCGGCCGTACTCCTTGTGGGCGGAATAGACTTGATCCACCGTCACAACGCCCGAGATGCCCTCCATATCCACAGATATCAGCACATTCATCAGCATTACCCCCGTAGACCAATCGACCAACCACCGGTCTACCAATCTACCGATTTACCAACTGCCAGTCTACCAGCCCACCAACCTCCCAGCTCACCCCTTGGGCTTTGGAGTTTGGGATTTGGGCTTTGTGTCTCACCCTTTGGGCTTTGGGACTTGGGATTTGGGCTTTACGTATATCCTTTCGCCGTCTTCCGGCACGATGACCTCCAGGTCCATTCCTGCGCGCGCCTCTTCGACGAGCACCTCGGGCTGCTCGCCGATCTCGGGGCCCAGGTGCACCAGCGCTAGTCGCCGGCATCCCGCCTGGCGTGCAACCTCGCCTGCCTGCTGCGCCGTGCTGTGGAAATGTGCGGCCGGGTCTGCGCCGGGTTGCAGCACGGCGCTGTACGATGCCTCGTGGATGAGGAGATCGCTATCGCGGGCCAGCTCCACAGCGGCCGCGTTGGGAAAGGTGTCGGTGACGTACGTGAGCGACGGCCCGCTGGCGAAGTTCCAGCGTGCGGCCAGCGTCGGCACGCCTGGTGGATAGGGGACCACCACGGTGCGCATCACGACGCCTGGTGCGAGTGCCGTCTCGTCGGGCGCTATCTCCGACACCTCGTGCCAGTGTACGTTGCGCAGGTGTTCTCGCAGACCGGAGAAGGCCAGCGTGCCGAGCGTCTGCAGCGTGTCGAGCGTGTTGGGACCGCCGTACACGTGCAGGGGCGTGGCCGCTCCGGCGCGGTTGAGCGCCAGCATAGGAAACCCCAAGACGTGATCGCCGTGGCCGTGGGTGACGAACAGGCGCTCGACGTCCGTGGCCTGTAGATCGGCCCGTGCCAGTTGTTGCACGACCACCGGGCCGGCCTCAGCCAGCATGCGGAAGCCCGGGGCCTCGATCAACAGCCCCGGGTTGCCCCTGCGTCCCGCAGAGAAGGCCCCGCCGGTGCCCAGAAACACGACGGACGCACGACGAAACCAGGTTTTTTCCGGAAAACCTGGTTTCTCATCCGCTGCCCTCTCCGCACGACCCATATCCGCGTTAGCCATCGCTCTTCAAAGCCTTCTGCACGGCGGCCAGCGTCGGCTCCACGACCGCCGGCTGTTTCGGCACCGCCTTCATCGCGCTGGCGACGTCCTTGAGCCCGGAGCCCGTCGCCAGGACCACTATCCGCTCGTCGGGCTGTACCAGCCCCTGGGTGACTGCCTCGACCAATCCGGCGTAGGCAGCGGCGGCGGCCGGCTCGGCGAAGACGCCGCAGCCCTGGGCGAGGGCTGGGATAGCCGCCAGGATCTCCTCGTCGTCCACACGGATGAAGGCTCCGCCCGTCTCTCGCACCGCCCGCAACGCCTTGATGCGGTCGCGCGGCAGCCCGGCGACGATGCTGTCGGCGATAGAGTGCGCCTCCACCGGTTTCATCTCCCACCCCTCCAGCCCGCGCTCCCAGGCGTCCACCAGCGGGGCGGATCCTGCTGCCTGCACGCCGATGAGCCGGGGCACGTGGTCGATCCAGCCCAGCGCCAGCATGTCGCGCAGCCCCTTGTGCACGCCGCCGATGATGCAGCCGTCGCCGACGGGGATCAGGATGGCGTCGGGTGCCTGCCACCCCAGTTGCTCGCACACCTCGTAGGCCGCGGTCTTCTTCCCCTCGGACATGTAGGGATTGTAGGCCGTGTTGCGGTTGTACCAGCCGAAGGTGCGGGCCGCCTCCAGGCACAGCTCGAAGGCCTGGTCGTAGGTGCCATCCACCAGGAGGACGGTGGAGCCGTAGGCCAGCAGTTGCGCCACCTTGGCCTCTGGGGCGGTGCGGGGGACGAAGATGACGTTGGGTTGCTGAACCGCCGCGCACAGGCCCGACAGGGCGGCGGCGGCGTTGCCGGTGCTGGCCGTGGTGACGACGTCGTAGCCCAACTCGCGGGTCTTGACCACGGCGATGGCCGACGCGCGGTCCTTGAAAGAGGCCGTGGGCTGGCGGCCGTCGTCCTTGACCCACAGGTGCTTCAGGCCCAGCGGGGCCGCCAGCCGCGGGGCGGGATAGAGGGGCGTCCAGCCGACGCTGTCCAGCGACGTGCCTTCCGCCAGCCGCCGGGCTCCCTCCGTGTCCACCGGCAGGAGAGGCAAATAACGCCAGATCGACGCGCTGGGGTCACCGGCCAGGCTATCCCGGCTGATGTGCCGCGCGATGAGCGCGTAGTCGTAGACGACGTCCAGGATGCCGTCGTCCCCGTGGTGGGGGCAGACGTAGGCTGCCTCGTCCGTGTGGTAAGCCTGACCACAGATTGTGCACTTGAGTCCTAGAATGTGTTTCATGGGTTGGTAGGTTGGTAAATTGGTAGATTGGTAAGTTGGTAGATTGGTGGTTGGTGGGTTGGTCTATGGGATGATCCGGGTACCGGTCTCGCCTCGCAGCGCGCGGGCGATGTTCTCTGGGTTGGTGATAAGCGCTTCTTTGCCGCCGGTCTCCAAGAACCAGATGATGGCCCGAATCTTGGGAAGCATGCTCCCCTTGGCGAAGTGGCCTTCATCCATGTACTGCTTCGCCTCGCTCACGGTCATCACGTCTACGGCTCTCTGATTGGGCTTGTTGAAGTTGAGGTAGACCTTCTCCACGGCGGTGGAGATGAGGAAGAGATCGGCACCGATGGAGCGAGCCAGGAGGGAAGAGGCATAGTCTTTGTCGATGACGGCTGCGACCCCCTCCAAGTCACCTTGTGCATTGCGGACAACGGGAATGCCTCCGCCTCCCACGGTGATAGTGATGATTCCCGCGTTCAGCAGTTCCCGCACCGCGTCCAGTTCGATGATCTCCTGGGGGAGGGGCGACGGGACCACCCGCCGCCAGCCGCGACCGGCATCCTCCACCACGACCCAGCCCTCTTTGTCGGCGCGATCTCTGGCTTCACCCTGCTCCATGAACCCGCCGATGGGCTTGCTGGGATTCTGGAAGGATGGATCGTTCTGGTCCACCACCACCTGGGTGATGACCGTAGCGGCGCGTTTGTGCATACCCCGGCGCTTGAACTCGTTCGCCAGGTTCTGCTGGAGCGCGTAGCCGATGGCCCCCTGGGTGTCAGCGCCGCAGGCGTCCAGCGGAACCTCGTGCATCCCCGCCACCTTGGCCGCGATCTCGGAGCGCCGCAGGATGAATCCCACCTGCGGGCCGTTGCCGTGGCCAATCGCCACGTCCCAGCCTTGCTCGATCATGTTGGCGATGTGATACGCGGTCTCCTTGGCTGCCTGGTACTGGTCCTCTACCGTTTGGTGCTGCTTGTCCTTGATCAGAGAGTTGCCGCCGATGGCGACGACCGCGAGCTTGCTTCCTTCCGTAGACATGTGCGCCTCCTTGCCTCTGGCACGTGCGCCAGGCGGTGCATCCTACCACATAGTCAACGCCATCACGCCCTTCTGGGCGTGCAGGCGGTTCTCGGCCTGGTCGAAGACGACGGAGTTCGGCCCGTCCATCACCTCGCTGGTGACCTCGACGTCGCGGTCGGCGGGCAATGGATGCATGTAGATGGCGTCGGGCTTGGCCAGGGACATGCGACGCTGGTCGGTGATCCAACTCTCGTATGTATCCTGCAGCCGTTTCCCCTCCTCGGGGTCGGTCGTGGTCATCATCGGCCCCCAGGACTTGGCGTAGACGATGTCGGCGTCCTTGAACGCTTCATCCATGTCGTGGACGATCTCAAACCCGGTCCCGTTACGGCGTGCCTGGGCCTGGGCCTCTTTCTCGATTTCCGGCATCAGCTTGAACTCCGGCGGGTAGGCCAACGTGATGTCCAGCCCGAAGCGGGGCATCTGCAGGATTAGGGATTGGGGCACGGACAGCGGCTTGAGGTAGGAGGACGCGTAGGCCCAGGAGACCACCATCTTCTTGCTGCGCAGGTCGCGCCCCTTCTTCTCGACGATCGTCATCAGGTCGGCCAGGCACTGGAACGGATGGTACAGGTCACACTGCATGTTCAGAACCGGGGAGCGCGAGGCCTCGGCGACCCAGTTCAGATACTTGTTGCCATAGTCCCAGTCGCACTGGCGGATGGCGATGCCGTCGAAGTAGCGGCCCAGTATCTGGCCGATCTCCCGCGCGGTATCGCCGTGGGCGATCTGGGTCGTGCGAGAGTCGATGAAGGCCGCGTGGCCCCCAAGCTGCGCCATGCCGGCCTCAAACGAGCAGCGCGTGCGGGTACTGCTGAAGAAGAACAGCATGCCCAGCGTCTTGTCGCGCAGGTACGGATGGGGCTCGCCCACGGCCCGCTTGCGCTTGAGATCCCACGCCATATCCAGCGCGGTCTCCACCTCTTCCTTCGAGAAATCCAGGTCGCAGATCAGATCGCGACCGCGAAGGTTGGTTTGCATTTTATCGCTCCTTGTTCGCTGTTACGCCAGAAACCAGGTTTTTTCCGAAAAACCTGGTTTCTTTCAGCGCTACTCAATCGCTCCCAGGATCAGGGCCAGCATGCCCATCCGGAGGGCGACGCCGTTGAAGGCCTCCTGCCAGTATCGGGCGTGGCGGGTGGCGTCCACGTCGGGCGGCAGCTCGTCCATGCGCGGCAGGGAGTGGAGGATGATGGCGCTGCCCTTGGCCTTGTCGCGCAGCAATTGGCGGGTGACCTGGTAGTTGGACGGGGTCAGGCCCTTGTCCTCGCTGGCCTCCTGGCGCGCCTTGGTGTAGTCGGGCTGCACGACGGGTTCCATGTAGATGACGTCGGCCCGGTGGATCGCGTCGGCCACGTGCTCGGCCACCTCGTACCTCAGGTTCCTCTGATCCAGTTCGGCCTTGAAGTCGTCGGTCAGCGACATGTCCGGCGGGGAGACGTAGATGACGTCGGCATCGAATTGGCTCAGGGCGTAGGAGATGGAGTGCATGGTGCGCATGCGCATGTCGCCGATGCACAGGAACGTCAGGCCGTCGATGGTGCCCACTTCCTTCCAGATCGTGTACAGGTCGGTCAGCACCTGGGTGGGGTGCTCGCCCCATCCGTCGCCGGCGTTGACGACCGGCACGCTGGCCCATTTGGCGGCCTCCGCGGGCGCGCCCCGCTGGAAGTGGCGCATGACGATCACGTCACCGTAGAACTCCAGCATGTGGACGGTGTCCTTGATGGACTCCTGGTACCAGTCGCCCGCGCGCGTCATCTTGGCGTCGGCGAAGCCCGTCACGTGCCCGCCGAGGCGGTGCATGGCGGCCTCGTGCGCGATGCGCGTGCGCGTGGAAGGCTGGTAGAACGCCGTCACCATCGTCTTGTCCGCGAGCAAGTCGCCGTTGTGGCGGTTGATTGCATGGTGTTCCAGTGACTTGGCGACCTCGAACATGTGGAAGTACTCCTCGCGCTCGAAGTCCTTCAGTGAGAGAATATCACGACCCATAAAGCTACGCATATCTTAGCCTCCTAATCTGACCTGATTCGGATAGCGTGCACGTGATCGCAGATGCAGCGACAGGGACCGTCCCGGCGGCACGTCGAAACCAGGTTGTTTTTGCATCGGTACATTCTACCACGCCATCAGCCTGGAGGCAACCATGCTTGACAAGTTCGTCTGTTCTTCGGTATCATGTGCCAAGCTACGTTGGATGGCCGGGATGCACGGACGCGTGTACATGATGGGGTGGGTGGCTTGACGTGCCCACCGGCCCAAGGAGTTGCGGATGCTCTCTGTGCTACATATCGAGGAGACCGATGACAACAGTCCATGTGCCTGATTGGCCCTGGGAGGTCGTGCGCCGGCTGGCCGGTGAGCGTGGGGTGCGCGTCTGGCCGGTAGGGGGGGCGGTGCGCGACCTGCTCCTGGCGCGCGCCGTGCACGACTGGGACTTCGCGGTCGAGCGCGACGCGCTGGGGCTGGCGCGCGCCGTGGCCGATGCGCTCGGCGGGGCCTACTTTCCCCTGGACGTCGAGCGGGATGCGGGGCGCGCGGTGCTGGCGCCTGAGGGAGCGGGGCGCCTGGTGCTGGATTTCGCCGCCCTGCGCGGCGCGGACCTGGAGGCCGACCTGCTGGCCCGCGACCTGAGCATCAACGCGCTGGCGCTGGACGGGACGGGCGCGGTGGTGGATCCGGCGGGCGGCCTGGCCGACCTGGACGCCGGGCGCGTGCGCGCCACGAGCGAGCACGCGTTCCGGGACGATCCCGTGCGGCTGTTGCGCGCGGTGCGGGTGGCGGCCGAGCTGGGCTTCGAGATCGAGCCCCAGACGGTGGCCTGGATGCGCCGCGACGCGGCGCTCCTGGCCCGTCCGGCGGCCGAGCGGGTGCGCGACGAGTTCGCGCGTGTGTTGGCGACGCCGTGCGCGGCCGTTCACCTGGAGCGGCTGGACGCTTTTGGTCTGCTCCCGCACGTGGTACCTGAGCTGGCGTCCCTGAAGGGCGTCGCTCAGTCCCCGCCGCACCGCTTCGACGTGTGGCATCACACGCTCATGGTGGTGGACGTGCTCGAGGGGGGGCTGGCAGCGGTCGCCGGGCGGGAGGTGGAGGCGCGCGCCCGGGTGGACGCTCCTCCGGCCGCCTGGGGGGACCTGGCGCGGGTGTTGAGCCAATTCTCGGAGGACGTGACGGCGCACCTGGCGGTCGAGGTCAGTGGCGGGCGCGACCGGGCGCTGGTGCTCAAGCTGGCGGCGCTGCTGCACGACGTGGGCAAGCCCCGGACGCAGTCGCAGGACGCGGATGGCCGCATCCACTTCTACAACCACGAGCCGGTGGGGGCGCGGATCGCGGCGGATCGGCTGCACGCGCTGCGCTTCAGCCGCGACGAGATCGATCGCGTCTGGGTGATCGTCGGCCAGCACCTGCGCCCGCTGCACCTGGCCCGGTCAGAACGCGTCACCCGCCGCGCCATCTACCGCTACTATCGCGCCACCGGCTGCGGCGGCGTCGACGTCGCGCTGCTCAGCCTGGCCGATCACCTGGCGACCTGGGGGCCCAACCTCGAGGCGCGCCACTGGACACGACGGCTGGAGGTGGCGGAGATCCTGCTGACGCACTTCTTCGAGCGCTACGAGGAGACGGTGGCCCCGCCCCCCTTGCTCACGGGCCACGACTTGATGGCCGAGCTGGGGCTGGACCCCGGCCCCGAGGTCGGCCGGCTGTTGGAAGCCCTGCGCGAGGCCCAGGCGGCCGGGGAGATCGCGACGCGGGACGAGGCGCTGGCGCTGGCGCGCCGGTCTGGCGCTTGTGCCGCTTGACAATCCAAGGCTGTTGGGATAGAATAGCAGTGCGCCGAGGTAGCTCAGCCTGGTAGAGCACCTGACTGAAAATCAGGGAGTCGACAGTTCAAATCTGTCCCTCGGCACCATGGGATAGACCCGCCTGAAAAGGCGGGTTTTTTGCGTTTATGCCCCACTGGGGGGTCGTTTTGGGCTTGTTTCTGGGCCTCATGCCCCACTTTCGCAAAACGAGTGACTGACACGAGGACAAGGGTCGCAATGCCGAACAATGGCGACGGTGTGTGAAACGCTTCCCCTGGCACGGCTTGCCCAACAGCGCCAAGGCTTCCATCCCTACCGATACCCTCGCCTGCGCCTGCAACGTCGCCCGCCTAGTCCGTGAGGCAACCCTTGCGGCTGCGCCAGCTTTCCCAACTGGTACCTGGCGTCTTTCCCAGTTTGTGGGGAAACCAACAGGGTGCTATAATGTGATCAGATGACCGATGTGCAAGGAGTAAGGAGTGGGTCGTCTATGGAGAGAGCAATACTCGCCTACCCCAAGGGGTTTCCCCAGTTGCTAAAGATGTCCGACGCGGCTTTCGTAGACGAGTTACGCTTCATGGCCGCCGCCAAGCTTTATGAACTGGGCCGCATCTCTTCGGGCCAGGCGGCCAGATTGGCAGGCCTGGAGCGGGTGGAATTCCTCTACCGTCTGGCTCAGATCGGCGTGCCTGCCATCAACCTGCAAGACGAAGAAATAGAGGCCGAGATTCAAGCAGCCAGGGAACTGGCCGCGTGAACACGTGGGTCACGGACACCGGTCCGTTGATCTTCCTGACCAAACTGGGGCGTTTGGACTTGCTTCAACGCGGAGCTGACGAGGTATACGCGCCTCAGGCTGTGTTGAACGAGGTGCGGGCAAGGCCGGATGAGGCGTCAGAGGCAATTGTAGAAGCGGCTCAGTCCTGGCTCTCTGTACAAGATGTCGGTGACCAGCGCATGGCGAGCTTTCTCTTGGCCAGTCTCGACAGGGGTGAAGCAGAGGTGCTCGTTCTGGCAAAGGAGTTGGACGCGGATCGGGTGGTGATGGACGATCTTGACGCCCGGCGCTTCGCTCGCCGAGCGGGCTTTGACTTGGTGGGAACTCTGGGCTTGCCGCTGGCAGCTCGCCTGCGTGGCGAGATCCCTTCGGTCCAACAGGAAATTGAGCATCTCCGGACTTTGGGGTTTCGTGCCGCTTCACCGTTGGTAGAAGCGATATTGAGAGAAGCGGGGGAGATGTAGGTGCAGTTTATCTCTCTCGGCACTGCGGACCCGCCGGAGACGGCGGGTTTTTTGTGTAGGGCAGCATCGTCACCCCATGCTGGCAAATCTTCGCCGGTGGGCGGCGCGCCTGCTCCGGTTGCTCGATCTATTGTTCGCCTGGCCTGTGGTGGCAGTGCGCGAGGTGGAGGCAGCGCTGAGCGTGAACTTTTCCACTTCCTGAACGTGGGCAGCGGGGTGGTCGTTGTACCTATCTCTGTTTCGGAGGATGGACGATGATCGACGATTACGAACAAGCAATGGAGCTGCTGCATGAGATGGAAGCTCACCTTCCTATCCCGGCGCGACCGATAGCGACGATGGTTCGTGCGCTGCGCGACCAGGGACAGAGGATCTCCCGCGACCGGAAGCTATCTATCCAGAGCGTATTCTACGCCGGGGACGAGGCTGGCATCGTGTGCGCCATTGAGCCTTTGGAGGGGATCAAGGTGGCCCTGGTCGTCTCTGTGACCCATCTGCAGATCGACCTGCGCCACCCGCTGGCGAAGAGAATCCGTGCCTACCAGCAGGAGCGAAAGCGGCGGCTGGCCCAGGCGGGTGGAGCCCGTGAACCGAGTTCGATGACGCTCTACCCGCGCAAGGAAAAGCGGAGGCGATGAATGAGCAGTAATCAATTGAAGAGGATTCGCCGTTTGACTCAGCGTGATGCGACGTGGCTTTGTTGCACGCGCCGTGCCTACCTCTGGATCACGCCCAAAGATGGCGGGTCTTCCTACCGCCCCTACGCGACGCTGGTGATGGATCAGGATCGAGAGGTCACCCGAAAGATCCGGGTACACGGCGACGAACCACCCGCACCTGACCAGGTTCTGGAGGTGCTCCACAAGGCCATACTCAAGCCGACGATAGGCTCTGGCGGGCGTGGTCGGCCTACGCTTATCCTCCTGCAAGATGCCGAGATGGCTCAGGCGCTGGCTCCTCGATTGGCCGAAATCGGCGTTCGGTGTGAGCACAGAACGTCACTGCCACTGATGGACACATGGTTCCCCAGGGTAACGCAGGGCTCTTTGAAAGCACAGGACCCTACTCCAGGCTTGATGAGTGTTCCGGGGATCACAGAACCTATGCTACGCGACCTCTTTGCAGCCGCGGCGAACTATTATCGCCAGGCTCCCTGGCGATGGATAGAGAATTGGGAGCCTATCGAGTTGCGCTACCCGGCGAAGGATTCGCCGTGCTACGCGCTGGTGCTGGGCAGTGGCGGCGAGTACTTTGGGCTGTCGCTCTACGAGTCACTGGACGATCTGCGAGTTGTACTGTCTCACCACGATCCGGATCAGACACACGAACTGATCCCATGGATGAGTGTGATTTTTGAGGAAGCCACAGTCATGGCTTTCGAGGACTTGGACGCGCTGGAGAAGTACGGTTGGCCCGTGGCCAGCGAGAAGGCCTATCCGTGGGTGTTCAGGACAGTTCCTCACAGCGATCCACAACTGCCCGGCGCGTCGGACCTGGCGCTCCTGGCGGCGGCAATGCGCGTTCTCCCGATTTTCGTGACGGATTGCCTGAAAACCAACCGGGGGCGCCCATGCCGTGCTGGAGCGATCTATGCCCTGTCAGGCGTTCACGGCGGCCAGGACATTGCCTTGAGCTACCCGGTTAGCTTGATCGATCCGGAGGAGAAGGCATTGGAAGAGTACATTGAAGATTGGCACTGGGATGAGCCATCCCACGAGTTCGCCCGGCAGGTGGGCAAGTTTCTGTTCGCGTTTATGGACCACCTGGCAACGACAGGACTTGCCGAATCGACGCTGCGCAAGCACGAAAGCAACTGTTGGGCCATTGGCTTGCTAGAGTCCCAGTACGGCAGCCACGATACGTTCTCCCCACAGATTTTCACCGGAGGGCCATCGTTCCTCTACGAGTTCAAGCGCAAGTTCAGCGATGCCAAGTACGCTGTCAGGTCGTACCAGGCTACCTGGCGCAAGCTCGACCGGTATGCCCGCTCAGTTTTGGAGGAGACTGCATCGTAGCGTTCTTTGAGACGCTTATGGAGGGAAACCATCAGGGCGAATTCATTCCCCTTTCACTTGTCCTGCAAGGCAGTTGGTCGGACGTTGTTTTCTTCGTCTGGGGCGAGTGGAGGAGGTCGTGTTGAATATCGCGGCGCCCAAGGGAGATATGGCGTTGCTGAAACGGTTGGGAGTGCCCGAGTTTCAAGGATAACCGTCCACAGTTCTTGGGCTCAGATGGAACGCGTCCGTGACGGCGCGACCAAATGCGCCCTGGAGGTAGCCTTTGAAGACGCGCCGGCTGCGGAGGAGGCATCGGGCGAATGAGAAAGATCAAGATGGACTTGGGCGAGTTGATGTACATCTTTGACGACGCATCGTGGGAAACAAGCCATTACCTGGACCTGGAAACCGGGCGGTTGGTGATGATCACCGATGAGACGCGTTGGGAACTGGAGCGCATCTACGAAGAACACGATCCTGAGGAACAGCCCTTCGATCTGGCCGAGATTCTCCAGCAACGCGACCTCCCCGAATGGCGACGACGAACCTTGTTGGAGGCCTATCAGGTCGAGGCCCAGTATGGTTCCCGATACATCGGCGTGCCCCAGGCCGATTCCCACGAGGGATACCGGGATATGGAGAGATTCATCGTCACCGTCGAAGACGAGCGGCTGCAGGATCAGTTATGGCGGGCCATCAGCGGGCGGGGCGCTTTCCGCTATTTCAAGGACGTGTTGGCCGACCATTTCCACGAGCGAGAACGCTGGTTCGCGTTCAAGGACGCCCGGCTGAAGCAGCGGGTGCTGGACTGGCTGGAGTCGGAGGGCATCGAGCCGATCATAGAGCCGCCTGCAGGGGAGGCAGGTCATCCACCTCCCTCCGAACGCGCCCGGCTCATCGCCGAGGTGCTCCCATTTGTGCGTGCGGCCAGCAAACTGCCGGGCGTGCTCCGCATCGCCCTGATCGGTTCGCTGACCACCGACGAGCCGGACCCCAAGGACGTCGATATGCTGGTGACGGTCACGGATGAGATGGATCTTGCGCCCCTGGCCAAGCTGGGACGCAAGCTCCAGGGACACGCTCAGGGATTCAATCGCGGGGGCGAGGTCTTTCTGGCCGATCCCCAAGGCAACTACTTGGGGCGCACCTGCCCTTGGAAGCGGTGCGGTCCGGGCATTCGCACGAGTTGCGATGCCTTGCACTGTGGTCGGAGGCATTACCTGCACGATGACCTGAAAGCGATCTGCCTGTCCAAGGATCTCATCGCAGCGCCTCCGCTCGAGTTGTGGCCCGAGATAGTAGCACGGGTGCCAATTCCTGAAGATGTGGAGAAAGCTCTGATTGTGCCGCTAAGCGATCTGGACTAATGCCGCCGCCACGTTGTTTCACACCAGAGACCTGATCGAGTGAGGTGAGCTATGGAAGAATGGGATCAGTGGAGAGCCGACAATCGCAGCCTCGAGACGATGCGCCAGATTGCCCTGGATGCCATTGCGTTCGAGGAGGACGATGACGACGCGTTCTACGACTATGCGGAGGAACACGACCTCACCGTGAACGAGGTGGCTTACTACCTGAACGCCTACGAACATGGCGGCGAGGCCGGATTGGAGGCGATCCGCAACCCTGACATTATCCCCCCAGATGTGGCGCGTGGGGCAATCAAGGCCAGCGCCAAGATGCTGGACCAGCACTTCGAGGGCCAAGTACCCTATCGCCTGACCGACGAGGGTACCGGTATCGGCCTCTACGAGATACAGGAACGCCGGAACGGCGATAAGTATCTGTTCCCGGTCTGCCAGTTTCGGCTGACTCTAGCTACCCGGCAATGGCACCTTTATTGGATGCGCAAGTTCGACGCCTGGTGGCCGTACCCGCTTCCCGAGCGAGGTCGCAAGCACACGCTCAATGCCCGCATCCGGCAAGTACTCGAGGACAGGTGGGGCTGCTTTTGGGGGTGAGCGATCTTTGACTTTATCCTGATCTCAAGTACACTTGGTGTAAACCAGATTGCTCTACGCCGCAGGCTACGAGGTTGGGCATTACATCAGCCTGGAGCGCATCATCGAAGGGACCAAGGAAACCTATTACGAGGCGCTGCTGCGTTCCAGCCAGAGGTGGGAGTCTGGCTACCACGATCTGACTCCCTGGCACCAGTATAGTCTTGGCGTGCTCGTCTACGCCTATGGGGAGTTCGAGGAAAGGGTGGGGGAGCTTTTCGCCGCGCCAGGGGCTAAGAGTGAAATGGTGCGAGTGGCGGTCGAAGCCTTTTCTTCCGGTCACATCTTCACCATCTCGGAATTGAGCCGCCTTTGTCCGGCAGTGAGCCGGGCGACGGTCCGACGTGTATTGAATGAACTACGCGACGGTGGACAGGTTGAATGCCTGGGCACGGGCCGCGATGCACAGTGGCGCAAACACTAACGTGGTCATTATCACGTTAACGTGCTCATAAACGTGCTCATGCTAATCCGTGTTTGCCAAGATCGCGTATCTGGTGTGCAATAGCGGTGCTTGAGAGTAGCCGTCCTTTTGCATCATTACCTGAAGGCGAGTCAGGGACTCGCCTGGGTCAGTAGCCTGACCTGCGAATCTACGTGGTCGGTCAGGCGGTCATTTTTCAGGTATCTGTCTATCGAAATCAGCGTGTCGAGGCGATTTTCCCTGCGCTTCGCTGAAAATCGGGGGGGGCGACAGTTCCAATCTGTCCTTCTGCACTGGGGACCCGCCTGAATGGGCGGGTTCTTGCGTTGTTGGGTGACGCGCTATCGCCAGGGGGATGAGCGATAAAAGAAACGCCCCCCACTGGTTCCAGGACGAAGATCTCTCTCTCGGCCCTGGCCGGAATGCGGTAGACGAGCGTGGCGGGCAGTGGCTCGGCACCGGTCGCGGGCGTGGCGCTTGCAGGTGGCTGGGGCGTGGGCTTGCGCGGGGTGGGAATCACTGCGTGGGCGCAGGCATATGAGTGGAGGTGGGGGGTAGAGCGGCGTCGCGCGGGCTGTCGCCGGGCCGCTCTGGAGTCCCGCGCCACCAGTCGAACCACTGGTCCCAGGCGATGTGGCCGTAGTTGCCGAACCACTCCGGCGCTGGCGTCAGTTGGCCTGCCACCTGCTCGGGTGTGTCGCCCGCCGCGTCCACCAGCCACAGCGACGCGCGCCCGTGCTCGTCCAGCCGGGCGAAGAGCACGTGCGTCCCGTCTGCCGACCACAGCGGTCGCTCGTCGCGGTAGGCCAGGTCACTGGTGAGCGGGTGCTGGTCGGAGCCGTCTGTATTCATCACCCAGATGCGGCGCTGGGCGGCACCGGCTTTGGCATCGTCACCGCCCCATACATGGCCGACATCGGGCGCGGCTACGTAGGCGATGTGCCGGCCATCGGGCGAGAAGGCGGGGGAAAAGGCGGACACGGTCTCGCCAGTCAGGTATTCACAGCCAGCCGTCTCCAGGTTCACCAGGGCGATGAGCTTGTTGGTCCAGGTCTCACGCCCGGCCCCTACCGTCAGCACCATCTGCTGGCCTGTGGGCGAGCCGCTCCAGAAGTCCGGGTGTAACAGCATAAAGTCGGCCACCTCTACGGGTTCGCCCCCATCCAGCGGCAGGCGCAGCAGCGGCAAGCCGTCGGCCGCGGCCGAGGCCGAGAACATCGGGTCGCGCCAGAAGAGGAGGGACTGCCCGTCGGGTGTCCAACTGGCCAGGATCAAACCGTCCTGCGGCGGGCCAGGCGGTGCGTAGAGTTCGCGGGGTCCGGCTTCCAGGTCGACGTACCCGATGCTCACGTGATCAGGCAGCGCCTGGGGCTGGCCAATTTGCAGCACGTAGGCCAACCGGCGTCCGTCCGGGCTCCAGGCCGGATACTGGATGGTGGTGAATGGCTGTTCTTCAATGGCCAGTTGCAGGATCACGTGCCCTTCCCCTTCCGAGCCGGTGTCGGCCAGATCATCGGCCTCGATGACGCGCAGGCTCGACTGGCCAGCGACGTAGGCCAGCCGGTCAGCCACCGGCGACCAGATAATACCCTGGTGTGAAGCCGCGGCCACGCGGTGGGCGTCGGTACCGTCCGCGCGCATGACCCACACCTCGTCCTCTTTGCAGAAAGCCAGCCAGTCGCCGGAGGGCGACCAACTCGGGGTACTGTTGCGGCCATCTTCAGTGAGACGCTGGGGCTCGCCGTCGGGCAGTCGCCTGGCCCAGACGTCGCCGTCGTGGATGTAGGCCAGCCACCCCGGATCGGATTGCGTCTCCAGTTCGGCCACCTGCGTGGCCAGGCGAGCTTTTTCCGCTTTTAGCGCGGCCAGCGTCGCCTCGGGCCCCGGCGTGGTCTCGATCTGCAGGTCAAAGGTGCGGCGGACATTGATCATGCGTCCATTGCAGGCGACCATCGCCACCAGGGCCGCCACCAACAGGCCACTCAGGGCCACAACTTGTCGTCCTTTCATCCCAACAGCCTCCTCGCGGCGTGTAGCACTCGCCGGTCTCTCCAGGGGCAGCCTCAGTATACACGCGCTGTGTAACACCGTGTGACAGACCTGTGACCATTCTATCACGCATCAATCTCGTCATACGGGCCGGACAGGCACTCCGCCGGAGCTTGCGTCAGCGGCAGGCGCAGCGTGGCGGCGGTGCCCTCCAGAACCGCCGGACGTCACGGTGGGTACGTGGCGATGACGGTTCCTGCGGCGTCCAGCGCCTCGATCTGTTCAACGACGACCTCATCGGCGCGTACGACCAGGTAACTCTCGTTCACCAGGGTGACGGTCTCAGTCACACCGTCGCTCCAGGTGACGCGCACCTCTACGGCGGCGGGGTCGGTGACCAGTCCATAGACCTCGTTCCGAAAGCCAGCACCCCGGAGAAAATTGCCCTGTGATCCCGCCCGCTCGAACGACCCGGTGGCTGTGCTATGAGACGTACAGAAAATACCACCGCCGCCGCGGGGGTACCAGTTCAGCCGTCGCCGCTCCACGTAAGTGGCGGAGCCACATTCGCTGGCCGTGCCGGACGGGCCGACTTGATCGAAGGTGTAGTAGACGACCACGCCGTCGTGCCAGGGCACGCTCCGACGGATCTGGAGGTTGGTCATTTTGCCGGGACGGTGGGAGCCGGGCATGTCGTGGCGGATTGCTGCGGCAGGCGAGAGCGTGCAGGCAGTGAGGAGAACGACGGATAGCAGTACAGCAGCGGATTGTAATGGTCGCTTCATTCTTGCCTCCTGTCGTTCGAACCGTTTCGCCTGGGCCGCCGGGTGAAACGATGGCAGCCTGACGGTTTGGGCGTAAGCGAGGTAGCCCGTTATGCCGCGTTGCTTGCGGTCGCCGTTGTCGCCTTGCCGCTCGAAGCCTCCCTGCCCTCCTGGGTATCAGCCGCCGGGCCTTGGCGTTCAATCCAATGGTACATCACCGCCGCCAGAGCCAATGGTGTCAACAACTGGGCTGTTGATACGCCGTGTGTGAGCCATAAATTGACCGAATATTCAGCCTGAGTGCCCCGCAATGCGATGCTCTCAATGACATCGGTGCAGATCAGACCGATAAACGGAGGCAGGATTAGCCCCAAGACCCGGCCATGTGTCGAGCGAGAACGAAGTACCCAGACAGGCGTGACGACGAGGAAGAACAGGGCCGGTAAGTAGGATAACACGACCTTTGCTTGCTCCAGTTCTCTGCTCGGTGTCCAATACGCCCAGAAGCCTACTGAGTAAGTTGGATCGAGAATCTCGTCCACTAGGACAAACTCAAAGGCAGCGACAATAAGCCCTGCGAGGATGCCGTCGCGCCGGGCCAGCGGCAAGCCGATCACTATGGGCACCAAGAGCAGGCCGGTCCACCAGAGTTCGAGCGGCAGATGAGCCACAAAGGCCATCCACTTATCCGGGCTGCGGTCGGTGGCGGCCCCAATGATAGCACCACCCACACCAACCAGGATCACCAGGCCGAGGAGCACCCACCCTGACCCGGGGATGCGGAAGCCGTGCTGTTTGAAAACCCGATATGCAGCAAGGGCAGCGATTGCAGCAAGCGCGGCCAACATCAAGTAGGGAGGAGCAACTTGCCAAAATGGCCTGCGCGAGTCCACAAAACGTGCAAATAGAGCAAGCAACCACCCCGGTGCACTGAAGGGAAGCAATCCCAGTGCAGAAAAGCTCCAAACAGCAGGCCGGCGCTCGATGATAAGCCCTGCAACGACGATGCCCAGCGTGATATACATAGGAATAAGGTCATGCTGGCCGAGAGCCAGCCAATTCTCCAATCGGAAAACCCTTCTGAAAAGATCACTGCGCGTGCCGACGATAAACAACCCAGGCAAGATGGGGCAAGATGGCCAATCCGACCTTTACCCAAGACGTAGGGACAGATGAACGGTTCTGCATTTCAAACCTCCTCGTGATATTGGCTTTCGTGTGTTCGCTCAATCAGTCGGGCAAAGTGGAGCGAATTGCCAATTTGCCCTACGGCGTCAATTGTGCGATATGACGAGCAGATCTTCCGGCCCGTAGATGTGTTCTGCGGTGAAGGCGATCCAGCGGCCATCGGGTGAGACGAGTGCGTCCTCACGTTGGCCCGGGTAGTAGCCCTGTTCGAACGGCTCTCTCTTGGCGAGCGCCGGCAAGACGCAAAGCGATGGTAGACAGGTCTCGCGTGAGAGCGTGTCCAGGTCTCCGTCGTAGGGCGAGACCTCATCCGCGTCCAGGTGGTAGGCCTGGGGTGGCTGGGAGTCGCCAGGGTGCCAAACGCCTATCTCGTCGTAATGGCCGCCGCACCATTTGCGGTAGACGAGCGTCCGCGCGTCCGCCCATCCCAGGGGCTCGTATTGGCACCCCCGCACCTCGGCCGCGGCCTGGCAACTCCTGACCGCTCCCTCCATCAGGCCCGGTCGCTCTACGAGGCGTAGTTCAACACCGGGTGCGGCCCGCGCGACCGGCCGGTAGCGCGTCAGCAGCGGGAAGGCCAGCACGCCCACGAAAGCGACAAGGAGTGCGCAGAAGTGTTCGCGTCGCCAGAACCGGCGCTGTTCTTGCATTACCAGCCAGAGTAACGCCGCCGAACTCAAGACAAGCGCGACCAGGCTGATGGTTACGTAGCGAGTCATGTCGCTCAAGAGCCACGCGGAGAGAAAAGGATACACCTCGACTCCAAGAAACCACCACGGCGTGGAGGATATGGAGGGGAATAGCCGGTGAGATAGCCGCACCAGCAGTGCCAGAGGCCAAAAGGACAGGAAGGGCATGGCCAATGGGACCGCCACAGCGGTAAGTAGGGGCTGGATTACCCCGCCCTGCCATCGTTCGCTCCGCCTCCATCGGCGCACCAGAAGCCCCGTCAGCCCCGCCGAGAGCAGAACGTGCGCGCCCAGGACGGTGACTGCGTACCCCTCGATTCCCAGCCAGGCCAGGAACGACGCGGGAGGGAATAGCCGATAGAGCAACCAGGACAGCATCTGCATCGCTCCCACGACCAGGAAGGGCGGGGCGAACAAGATGGCCAGCACGGTGAGCCAGCGCTTCAGAGTTGTGTTTCGCTCCATTTGGAAAACCCCCTTGATGTGTTGTGTGCCTCGGCCTGAAGAGCCGAGGCCGGGAACCTTCCTGCGCCGCCTGTTCGCGGCGGCGGACAGGCTACTCGTCGTATATGCCCATCTCGACGTAGTGCCACATCCCGTCCTTGAGGGCGTAGTCCAACCCTTCGGCTGCCAGCCGGTAGGCGAGGGAAACCTGTTTCTCGTTCACTGCGCCTATAGTAACACACAGTCTCGATTTGTGCTGGACGCATTCTTGACGCTCGCCAGCCGAATGAGCTACGGGGTCTCCTGCAATGGGACCTGCCCCGTCTCCAGGTTTAGCCACAGGTTGTCCAGCCCTTCAGGGGGGCTGGGGAGTGATTTGTAACAGGGAGACGTGGTTGGAAGCAGCCAGAGGCAGGGGCCGCGCATCTCAGGTGACCGGCACTTGTGCACTGATTTTGGTGTAATGGCACCGGGTTGCTATCAGAAGGATCGTTCTTGAGGGCAACTATGGAAGTGCCGGTCACCTTGATGCCTTTATCAGTTATTGACCTCCCGGTTTCCAGGTAAGTGTCCATGGCCCTTGCACGGCCACGACGATGCCGTCCAGTTCGACGTGGTAGCGGCCCGGCTGCACGGTACAGGTCTCCGGGTCTCCTACGTCGAAGGCCAACATGGCCCGGTACGCGGCGCCGCCTTCTTCCTCGGGGCCAGCACTGTTGTGGGCAGTCTCCAGGTCGACGTTCCGCCCGTCGGGAGCCGTCACCGAGGCCAGCCGCAGGCCAGACAGCCGGCGGGCACCCTGCTGGGATTCGTATGGATCTGAGATTAGCGTCAGCAGCGTAGTACCATTCAGGTCCTCCAGGCGGGCCTCGGTGAAGTGCAACCGATAACCCGCTATCTCCAACGGAACGTCCACGTTCCACGGCGCGCTGGCCAACCAGGGCGAGTCAGGCCCGCCCAACGTCATCGTCAACCCACTCGGCACGGTGACGTCGAAAGCCGCCGTACCGGGCAGCGTCGCCTCCACTGCCGGTGCGCGCAGCGTCAATCGGCGGGCCAATGGTTGCACTGGCTGGAAGGTGAGGGTTTCGGCATCATGCCCTGTTTCACCGGGCGGCTGCCAATACACGTCCCGGGTGAGTTCGTATCGGCGACCGCGATCGTCCTCCAGGGCCAGTTCGTGGCGACTCGTCGCCGGGTTCCACGATAGGATCCGGCTGAACGTCACACCGGGTGGCGGATCGTCCAGATCGACTGACACGGCTGTCAACCGGTCGGTCAACACAACCTCGTCCACGCGGACGGTGAGACCGTCCTGGGTCTGGCTCGCGTCTGCTGGGTGTAGCTTGACGGGGGGGAGGGTTTCTTGGCTATCTTCATCAACTCCGGGTACTGTCCAGGTAATATGCCACGGGCCACGGATGAACAGGTTGGCGCTCCAGACTCGCACTTGGATGGGGCCGGTGGGAATGGGCTGCCCTTCTCGCAGTTCCAGGCTGGTGCGCACGATGCGCGTGCGGAAGTTATAGCCGCCGGAGCCACTTTCGAAAGCCGCTGCCTCACTGTCCAGATAGACGCCCTGCAGCGCGCGGCCCGCTTGCTCCGGCACGGGGTCAACGTCAAACTGCAGCAGCGTGCGCTGAACAGGGCCATCTTGCAGGCGCATCTGCTCCTCGATCAGCCGCGCCCCGCTGATATGCACGGGGAATCCCGCTACGTCCAGAGCGATATCCAGCGGCCAGTGGTCGCCCACCTGCGGATCGTCGCCCAGGTCCACGATAAAACCTGCCTCAGCCTGGACATCGAAGCTCATTTCGTCCACCACCAGGGTCAGTCGTCGGGCCGACAGGGAGACGGGGGCGAAAGACAAGGTTCGCTCGTGTGTGGGGATGGTGGGGGTGGGGGATGGCGTAGCCTCGCCATCCGGCTGCACGCCCACGATCACGGTTTGGCTTGAGGAACCACTGCCCGGCCCGATGCGGCGTTGGTACACGTGGCCCAGGTCGTCGTGGAGCGTGGGCAACTGGTGAGGGCCGGTGTGGGGGAACAGCCAGTCGGGATCCGGCCATTGCACCTGTAGCCGCACTGCCGTCTCCCCTGGGCTATGAGCGACTGCCAACACACGGAGAGCGATGCCCTTGTGAGTGTCGCTGGCATCGGATGGAGCGTAGGGCTGCGGGAATAGTTCTGTCACCAATTCGCCGGTGGCGGGACGGAGAGTCAGCGGGACCTCCCACGCCTCGGGGGCCGCGTCGGCAGGAACCAGTGGCAGGCGTGGCAGCTCTAGCGTGACGCGGTAGACGTCGCCGGGGAGGGGGGGGAACTCTAAGGTGCTGGTTTCCAGGCGCAGGGTGCAACCCTTCAGAGGCAGTTGCCGGGTGTCCGGCAAGCGCAGGCCGGGATCGAAGTCATCATCAACGGTCGCGCCATTGGGCCACAACTGGTCCTCCAGCGGCAGGCCTTCGGTGCGGATGACGACCGTCGTGCCGTCCGGCTGGGCCAGCACCTGCTCCACGCGCAGGGTCACGCTATCCCGGGTGACCTCCGCCGGGACCGTCAGCACCCGGGTTTCCTCCAGGTCCACGAAGCCGATCCCTGGCACGTAGCCCAGCAGCCGTTGTACCTCGGCCCAGACGCGCTGGGGGCCCACAATAACCAGCGCCACAGCCACGGCGAGCAGCAGGCCAAGGGCTATCGTCGCCCAGCGGCGTTGGCCTGAAGGCTGTGCCCATCGAGCCCACCAGCGACGGAGAGGCGACGCTCCAGCAGCGTGCTGGTCGATCGGGATGGTCCCCTGGGCCAGGAGTTGACGCTCCAGGTTGGCGACGAAGGCCGCGTCTGGAGTGGCGGCGCTGAACAGCGTTGTGAGGGACCCTTCGATGCGGGGCGAATGCTCGAAACCCATGCGCTTACTCATCACTTTCCTCCCACTCGGCTTCCAGCCGGCGCAATAGCCGGTGCACGGCCATCTTGATGGCGGCCTCACTGCGGCCTACAATCCTGCCGATCTCGCCGTAGGTCAGGCCACCGGCGAAGCGGAGTCGCAGCAATTCTTGCTGTTCCTCACCCAGTTGTGCCACGAGCGCCGCCAGGCGTCGCAGCGTCTCCGCCTGCACCATGTGGGCCAGGGGGTCCGTGCCGTCGGCCGTGCCGTCGAGGGCCTCGTTCAGGGGCAGATTGGGGCGCTGCCGGCGGTAGTAATCGCTCATTTTGTGGCGGGCGATGGTGAAGAGCCAGGCAGCGAAGTTTCCCTGCTCGCGGTAGCGATGCAGCCCTTCCAGCGCCTCGGTGAAGACCTGAGCGGTCATGTCTTCGGAGTCGGCGACGTTGCCCAGCCGGCTGTAGACGTAGCGGTAGATGGCTGTCACGTAGCGCCGGTACAGAGTGGCGAAGGCGGCCGGATTACGCCGGGCGGCCTTCACCAGTGACGCATCCTTATCAGCGCTCATCGGTGCCCTGAGCTTCGCCAGCGACAGGTTATGCATAGATTCACCTTGGTCATGACCGTGGCCCAGAACCTGCTCCGTGTCCATATAGTATATCGCAGATGGGAGGGAAAGGTAACACTCAGTTTTTGCGCAAAATTCGATGGGTAGCAAACCACATCCGGTTTACGAATCTGTACAAACAGTGTATGATGTAAACTGATACGCGGGCTGGATGGCGTCCGTCTGGGTGGTCCTGCTTGAGGGCCGACCCGGTGACGGCGTAGCGGGGGGTGCTGTGACGAGTATAGGCGAACGGTTGAAAGTCGCGCGGTATGCGGCCGGCCTCAGCCAGCGGGATCTGGCAGAGGCAGCCGGGGTAAGCGCGATGGCAGTCTCGAAGTACGAGCGCGATCTGGATACGCCGAGTTCCGGCGTGCTGATCCGCCTGGCGCAGGCGCTGGACGTCAGGACCGGGTACTTCCTGCGTGCCGTCACCATCACGGTCAGCGCACCGGCTTACCGCCGCCGGCGTTCGTTGCCGCGTAAACAGGAACGCGCCATCATCGCCCAGATCCAGGAATGGCTGGAGCGGTATCTGGACGGCGAGAGCTTGTTCGGTGGACCGCCAGAGTTCGAGTTGCCTTCAACCCTCGATCGCCGTGCAACCTCCCTGGACACGGCAGAGCGGGTCGCTATCGATCTGCGCCAGGGGTGGAACCTGGGGCTGGCTCCCATTGAGAGCCTGATGGAGGTGCTGGAGGATCGCGGGATCAAGGTCGGGTTGATAGAAGGCCGCGAGGATTTCGATTCCCTCGCCTTCTGGGTGGACGACGCCATACCGGTCATCGTCGTGAAACGCGACGTGCCTGGAGATCGCCAGCGTTTCAACCTGGCCCACGAGCTGGGGCACCTGGTATTGGAGATCACCGGGGGTGCGGATGGGGAGGCCGCGGCCTATCGTTTCGCCGGAGCTTTCCTGGTGCCGGAGCCGGTGGCCCGCTTCGAGCTGGGCGACCGGCGGCGGACGCTGGGCCTCCACGAACTGCACCTGCTCAAGCATAAGTATGGTTTGAGCATGCAGGCGTGGGTCTACCGGGCCAAGGACCTGGGGATCCTCTCCGAGCCGGCCGCCGCGCGGCTCTTCCGCGAATTCCGCCAGCAGGGCTGGCGCCGCGAGGAGCCGGGGGACCAGATTCCGCCGGAGGAGCCGGGGCGCTTGAAGCGGCTGGTGCTGCGCGCCATGGCCGAGGATCTGGTCTCCAGGTCCCGGGTGGCCGAGCTGCTGAACATGCCCCTGGCGCAGTTCTACGAGAAGGAGGCCGAGCGGCATGGCGGATTCCCCGCCGCTGTGCATCGTTGACGCCAACATCCTCACAGACCTGACAGGTTTCCGAGGTAGCCTTTGGGGTAAAGGGCATTAGCGTTTGGAAAAACACCTACGACAAAAACCAGTATCCAAAACCTGTCAGGTCTTGAGTCACACCAGTGGCTGAGCAGTAACGAGAAAGCTTCAAATCACCGGCGAGCCAGGAGCTATGGATATGTCATTGAAAGTCTATCACGTCGAGGGTGTCCGCCATGATGCGGTGATCTTCGCCACCTCACCCGAGGAAGCCGCCGCGCAGGCAGTCGAGCGTGGCCTGGTAGGCAGTTGGGAGGCACCCTGCGCCGTCGAGGTGCCCCTGCCGCCCGGCTACTACCTGGCGTACGATCCGCTACTGGCGGCGGAGCAACCGGAGCTGCCATTGTCAATTGCCGCGCCGGAACCGGAAAAGCCCCACACCATCACGTCGTCCGGCGTCAAGGTCTACGACGACTGGCGAGATAACATCGTCGTGGACCCTGACGCGCCTCCCCTGGCCTGGAGAGCCGGACGGGGTGTCTTCGGGACGCACACGTCCGTCCCCGGCCGTCCTTACCTGGCCAGCGAGAACAGCGAGGATGCGCTCTCCTGGAACCTGTTTCGCACCCTGGAACGGACCGGACACCTGGACGTGGTCACCCGTGCGCTTGGGCTGGAGGACAAGTTGCAGGTGCTCTACTGGCACCGCCCTTGGGGCTCCGCCGAACCCCTGCCGGAGATCAGGGTTGCTCTCAAGCAGACGGAGCTGTGGAGAGGCTACCACGCGGAGGTCGGCGTCATCCTCAAAGGACAGCACTACCTGGTGATGGTGGAGTGCAAGCTGGGCAGGCCGGGCGCCCACGTGCGCACCTGGGAACGAGGTGGCAGCGGCCGTATCCCGCCGACCTACGAGAGGTTTCTGCGCGCTCTGCTGGCAGACGTGCAGGACTGGGAAACGACGATGCGCCGCTTCTACCAACTGCTGCGTCACCTGACCCTGGCAAACGAGTTGTGCCGGCTCGATGGGTGGCCGTTGGAGCCGCACCTGCTGGCGGTCGTGAACGCGCTCAACGTTAACCAGGACGGGACACCCCACGCCGTAGAGTTCGAGGCGTTTCGAAGCGTGCTGCGGTTGCTGCCGGAGCGGACGCACCTGCTGACGTGGCAGGAGTTGCTGACCCGCGCTGAGGCCACATTTGATCCCGGCGTCCGCCCCCTGCTGGCCCACGCCCGGCGGCTGCGATATCTGCAGCCGCCGGAGGGCCAGATCGGATAGGACCGGCGAGGAAGGGCTCAGGAGGCAACACGATGGACAAGGATAGGCTGGAAACCCTGCTTGGCGAGGCGACCGTGGATTGCTACGACGCGTACGAGGGGTTCGCGGACGTGACGTGCGCGCTGGGACAGCAACTACAGTGGTGGGCGAGCCGGTGGAGTTCGTCGGGCTTGACGAGGGGAGCAGCGACCTCTGGTGCGGTATCGTGGACGGGGACAGGCGTACCGGGTCGGCCTGGCGGAGCTGGAGTTCGTGGACCCGGAACCGGCCAGCGCGGAGTGGCTGCAAGCTTGCTGGTACTGGTTGAGTCCCGGGTGATGGCGGTGGCCTGCGAGGGAATCCGCACGCTCTTTGGAGAGACCCTGATTCGGGGCAGTCCCGATGCAAGTCTTTATTACGGGGTCTGCATAAACTTCTGGTGCAGGACCTGTGCCGGCACGCAGTGATTTGCCTACCTGCGTGCATTGTGCTACAATCTCTCTGAAGCAAGAGTCCCTCGCAGCTTATAGGAACCCGAGACTTGGCCGGGACGTGGGCGCGCCCTGGGAACAGAATCAGGCCCGCCCACCGTCAAAGCAGGGCGGGCTGTTTGTTATTTGCAATCTGGATTACCAGGGCAAGTGGACAATGGGACTACAAGTGGGGCAATTGATCACCTTCGACGATGGTACGGACGCCTACGCCGTCTTTGGCGACTCCAAGGGGCAGCGGAGGGTGTCTTCTGGTTTGTGGAGGGAGATGTGACCGACGCCGCTGACCAGCCGGCTGGCAAGCGCGTCTTCTGCCTGTACCAGGCTCTGGGCGGGATGATCCAGCAGGTCAACCCGGCCATTTTGTGGGACCACCAGCCGTTGAGTGGGACCACTGCGCCGTTTGAGATGGCCGACATTTTGCGCCGGCGAGACGCCATCGAGGACTACGTCGTTACCCAGGTGCTTCTCCCCTTCCGGGAGGAGATTGCGGCCCGGCGAGAGCACGAGACGCGGGTCAAGGAGAAGTACGGTCTGCGCTCGCTGGATTACCTGATCCAGGAATCGAACCAGAAGATCCTGGACTACCAGATGCGCCAGGCCGTAGGCCAGCAGGTGGAGCCGGAGGGAATCATCTACGAGCCGCACACGCCGGGAATCGTATCCCACTATGAAGAGCGAGCTGGCTACAAGGCCAGCCCGGGCATGCGGCGCGACGAGGAAATCGAGGCCGTGGGCATGCAGGTGACGATGGACTATGAACGCGAACACGGCTGGCACCCGGAGGACGTGTCGGGCGAGAACCATGGCTTCGACGTGCGCTCCACGCTGTACAACCCCGAGGATGCCTTTGCCGACATCCGCTACATCGAGGTCAAGGCCCGCGCCCGCTCCGGGGCGATCCGGCTTTCGGCCAACGAGTGGAAGAAGGCGCGGCATTTTGGAGAGAAATTCTGGCTTTACGTGGTGACAAATGCAGGGACCGATGTGCCGCAGCTACATCTCGTCCAGAATCCAGTGGCTCATTTCCGAATGGGGGAAGGGATCTTTGCTACAGGATTCATCATACCTCTGGAAAACTGGCTTGAGCACACCGAAAAGGAGAACTAGGATCTACGATGCTTGAGCATTGGTTGGCAATCCATAACAGAGAGAATTGCGAATATGCTTTTGCTGTCGTGGAGGTATCCGAGTCATGTGTACCCGATGATGATCTTTTGAGTTTCCTAGCGCACGAACTCCTGATTGCCCATGCTAATCCTGCAATGATAAAACATGAGTGTGAAAGCTTGCTACAGGATGCTCGTGAGCTAAACCTAGATGTAATCGAGCGCTATGTGTGTGAGCAAATCCTTGAGCTGGACTGGGCAGAGATTAAACAGAAGTTGCTAGATAGCTATCTGAGCAAAGAAATATTCCCGGATCTGCATAAAGGCGGTCTAGTTCTCAGTACACGGATTGGTAATTGGGGCGAGGCTTTGGCAGCTAAGTATTTGGTGACATTCGAGGGCTTTTGGTTTCCAATTTACAAGCTCAGATTACGCGAGAAAAAAGACTGGGCGGCAAAACTGACCGATTTGTGCCTGCTCAAGACAGATGGCCTTGATAAGCCACTGGTCTGTTACAGTGAAGTTAAAACACATTCATCTCGCTGTGACGAAAATCTTGGTATAGAGGGACATAACAGTCTGGTTGGCGACGACGCGCTTGATGACCCGGAGATACTGAGGCTAATAAAGGCGTGGCTATATGAGAATGGCGAAATCGACAAAGCGAAATTCTTCTCAGATCTGAAAGCTGGGAGAATTGAATGTGATACACGGCATGATTTGTACATCATGCACGACACAAACACTTGGAAAGAGGATATTCTAACGAATCTCGATAACAATGGCATAGATGAAAGGTTAGTGGATTTCTCTGTTCGAGTTTTCTTGATCAACAACTTGAGAGATATTATTGACAAAACTTACGGGCGCACCTGGCTAGCCGTTATAGAAGTCATAAATGAATAAATTGGAATATCTCCAAAGCCTATATCAAGACGTATCTGAACTGGTAAGCGATCCTCTGCTAGAGAACCTGTTTTCTCAAGTTAGGGCCAAAGCTATCCAGAGCGAGTTATTGCTGGAACTCCCAGAGGTCGGGTTCACCTTCGATCCTCAGCATGTATGGGATAGCTATGAGCAGATCTTTATTGACAGTGCACTTTTGCTTCGAGAGGATATAGTAGAAGCAGAACATCTAAGTAAATGGATTAGGCAATCCGCACAAGCGTTCGAGTTTTTGTCCGGATTTCTGCCTGATGAACAAAGAGAGATTCTGCTCATAAACTCGGCCCTATGTTATCAGATGGCCGGCTATCGGGCAAATGCACAATGCCTTGCTAGACAAGTGAAAGCCGGATACTTGAGCGAGACCGAAGAAGACAGCTATGATCAACAGCTAATAAGACTCCTCCTTGCTACTGTTGTTAATTTCTTGATAGGTGATATCCCCAAGTTGCAGGAGGTAGCTGATCAGGCTTTGTCCAGAATTCAAGACGCCCAAAGTATTGTATTGGAGAGTCTAGAGAACGATACTTCTGCAGTTGAGGTGTATGGTCTATTTGCGTTTGCCTATTTTCAGGACGCCATCCCTATGTGCTAATATGAGTGAGACAACTCTCCTTGAGAATTTAGGGTATAAT
>CAZYSK010000043.1:0-47111 GCA_964649415.1 uncultured Anaerolineales bacterium | reverse complement strand
TCTACCAATCTACCAATCTACCAATCTACCAATCTACCAATCTACCAATCTACCATCCACAACATACCATCAACTTCCGCGTCTCAGTACGGACCGATTGCCCACCGCCCATCTACAACAAACAACGGACGCCCCGCTTCAGCGGGAGAGCCCTGCTCCGTCCCCCAATCTACCAATATACCATCCCCCCACGTCGCCTTCCAAGCCCGCCCCGCAGGATGGACCAAAGAACCTTCCACCGTCACCGCCATGCGCTCTAACTGCTCCCAGGCTGATATGAACGCCTCGTAGGAGAAATGCTTCGTCACCCCATCGTAGGCATCCACCAAAGAAAGGCCCTCCTCGTCATAGCCAACGGCGACGAAGGTGTGTTGCCACTTCACTACGACGGAGAACACGCCATCCGATGACACCCAGGTCTCTACCCCGGGCAACTGCATATCATAGGTGGCCCAGACGATCACCGGCCTTCCCGCGACCAACTCCGCCTTCAGGTCTTCCAGGCTCCACTCCCGCCAGGCCCGCGCCTCCAGTCCGAAACTGCGCAGGTTGGCCGCGATTGGCTCGACGTAGACGCCATATCCATCCGGCGGCATCGTCCCCGGCGCTAGATCCACGTCGCCCAAGAAGCCACGGTGGGGATTGTCGGACTTGGGTAGACGGCGGAAGAAGTCATCCTCGGTGAACGTCACCCCCCAGAAAGCCGCCATGTCCGTCGCCGAGCGAGATTCGCAGCTCAGATTGTGCTCCTGCGGGTGCCCCGCCAGCCCGTCCACAGACGCCGACGGCGGCAGTGCATTCCCCTGCGGACGCCGCCCTCCCGTCCGTAGTAGGGGCGCGGGGGCTGCCAGCGCAAACACGCACAGAGCAAGAACCCCGGACGCACGACGTTTGACGCTTGACGTTTGCCTTTCGACGTTTGACTTCTGACGCCGGCCCCCAATCCCTCGTCTCACAGCGCCTCCAGCGCAGCCACAATTCCCCGTGCCTCCTCAACGGCCTGAGGTGCGGTGTCGAAGACACCCGTTCCTTGCAAATCCGCCTCGGTCAATTCCGGATTGGCGGATAGACACCCCAGCACAGGCACAGGGCTGCCGTCCCGAATGAAGCCCCAATCACTCTCCCCCCGGACCTTGTTGCCCACCGCGTACACACGGCTGATCCCGATATCCCCGGCCAGCTCACGCACGCGCTCCGCCGTGGCCAGGCTGCGCCGCCCCGGCTCGACGACGACCAGGAACGCGTCCACCGCCTTTGCCGTCGCACGGCCCAGGTGCTCCACCCCGGCCTCCATGTCCAGGATCATCATCTCATCGCGATAGAGCAGCAGGTGGGTGACCAACGCCCTGAGAAGCGCGCTCTCAGGACAGATGCAACCGCTGCCGCCGGACTCGATGGTGCCCAGCCGGAGGAAGCGAATGCCTCGATGCTGCACGCTGAACCGATCCGGTATGTCGTCCACCCGAGGAGTGAGACTGAAGAAGCCGCCAGAGGTGCCCGGCTTCGCCCCCGTACGTTCGTAGATCAGATCCTCCATTTGGGCCACCGGACTCACCTGGGCGACCAAGTCGGGCGGAAATCCCAGCGCCTCGGCCAGCCCACCAGCCGGATCCGCGTCAATGGCGATGACACTACGACCTCGGTTGGCGTAGATATGCGCCATGAGGGCGGATAGGGTGGTCTTGCCCACCCCTCCCTTGCCACTGACGGCGATTTTGTTCAACTGGTTCACTGACGGATGGTCTGCCATCCCGACCTCCTCACTACTCATGAAAAGCCCGACGCCGGACGTCCGCGTCCGCGACGTTTGATGCTTGCCATTTGACGTTTGACGTTCGACGCCCTACGTCCCCGTCCCCATCGTGCATTTCTCCCATCCGTGCTAGTCCCCCTGCTCCTCTACCCCAACGCCATCTCGACAAGCTGCGTCAGGTCCATCACCCGCACCCGTATCCGCTGCGCGCGCGCCGCCTTGGAGAGAGTGCGCACACACTGCGGGCACGCCGAGACTAGCACCGTCGCTCCGACCTCCGCCGCCTGGGCCACGCGCCGGGCTGATACATCCTGCACCAGATCCGGATCGAAAGTCTCCAGGTTGCCACCACCTCCGCAGCAGAGCGCGTGCTCGCCCGACTGCTGCATTTCTACGAAGGTGTAGCCCGGTATCCGCCGCAGGACCTCACGCGGCGCTTCATAGATCCCACTCTTGCGCCCCAGGTCACACGGATCGTGGTACGTGACTACCCCCGTGCGCCGAGGTTCCGTCAGCTCCAGCCGTCCTTCAACCACCAGATCCCGCAGCACCTCTACGGCGTGGACCACCTCAAAGCCGAGGGATTCGCCCAGCACTTCGGGGTAAGTATGGTGCCACATGTGATAGCAAGAAGGACAGGTGGTGACGACGCGCGGTATCCCCAGCGCCCGCATCTGCTCCACGTTGTGACGCACCAGTGCCTCGGCTTGCTTCAGCTGGCCGGCCATCATCAGCGGGAATCCACAACACTCCTCTTCATCACCCAGGGTCGTGAAGCGAACGCCGGCGCGGCTCAAGACCGTGGCGAAACTCTGGGGAATGCCGTAGCTCATAGGGAACATCGCAGAGACACACCCGACGAAATACGCCATCTCCGCGTCCGTATCGCGCACCAGTCCCTCCGGACGGTTCTCAGGCGCTAGGTTGTCCGTCCACGCCAGGCGCGCCGCGTTGTCCTCCCCAGAGACGTTGTAATGCGTGCTGATCCGCTCGCCCAGCATGCCCAGCGCCCGCACGCCTTTCTGGAGCGCCTCGTCCTCCCCCACCGCTTCAACGCCCCCCACCAGGTAGCGCTCCTGCATCACGTGCTGGCGCATAACCTCCACCAGCCGGCGCACGCTGAGATTGTGCGGGCAATGTGCCGTGCACATATCGCAACCCACGCACTGCCAGATGCTGGCATCACTGGCCAGCATGTCCTCCAGACCGAACTGCGCCATGCGCATCATCTGGGCCGGACGGTAATGCATCGCCGGAACGGTCGGACACCCCGAGGAGCAGCGATCGCACTGATAGCACAGATAAACGTTCTCACCGCATTCCTCGCGGACGAACGTCGCCATATCGGTACTTAACGTGATCGCCATACTCTAACCTCCAACCCCCAACGGACTGCCGGCATCCTGCTGGCAGTCCAACCTCCATCCTCCATCCTTCAACATCTAGCCACCAACCTCAAACTCTGGACGCGGCAACAGCCCAGCACCTTCCACGATGGGCCGCACGGCCGCCTCCCACTCGACAGCCATGATGTGTATCCCGGCTACGCCTTCGACCTCTCGGATCTCCTGAATCTGCTCGATGCAGATATCGATGCCCATCTGCCGCCAGGCCTTTCGCCGGGCCATCTTCTCCTCTTTGGGAATCCCCTTGATCACCGCCTTCATCCGATCCACGTACTGATCCTGGACGATCATCCCCGGTACCTGGTCCCGCATGTATCGGGCCATACCCGAGGACTTAAGCGGGCCGACGCCAGCCAGGATGTAAACCTTCTCGTGGAGCCCCATGTCCACCACCCGCTTCATGAACTCGCGAAAGCGGGGGATGTCGTAGATCAACTGAGTCTGGATGAAGTCCACCCCGGCGGCCACCTTCTTGGCCAACCGATACGGGCGGAACTCCAAGGGATCGCCGAAGGGATTGGAGGCGGCGCCGATGAAGAAGCGGGGCACGCCCGCCTTCACCGCGTCCCCACACTGGAACACGCCCTCGTCGCGCAGATTCTTGACCATCTGGATCAACTGGACCGAATCCAGGTCGTGCACGTTCTTGGCGGTGGGATGGTTGCCGAAGCTCTGATGATCTCCCGTCAGGCACAGCAGATTGCGCAACCCCAGCGCGTGGGCCCCCAGCAGGTCCGCCTGAATCGCCAACCGATTCCGGTCCCTGCACGTCATCTGCACCACCGGCTCCAGACCCGCGCCCATCGCCAGCACCCCTGAGGCGATGCTGGACATGCGGACGACGGCGGTCTGGTTGTCCGTGATGTTCACCGCATCCACCGCGCCTTCGAGAAGTTGCGCCTTGTGCAGAATCTCCTCCGGGTCGGCCCCCTGCGGCGGTCCCAGCTCTCCCGTCACCGCGAAGTGACCCGCCTCCAGCACTTTCTCCAGATTGCTCCCCGACTTGTAGCCGTTCGTTCGTTCCTCCGCCGGTTGTTTGCTATCCGCCATCGGTATCTCCCTCCTCACTCGGCATCCACCAACCGGAGATCATCGCGCACGATCCTGCGCGGGCCTCCGTCACGGCTGGTCGACCAGTTCTTCGGCGGCTGTATCTCCAGCAACTGATCCACCCTCCCCAGCTTCACCGCCCGCTCCCAGATCAACTGCCAGGCGCAGTCCGTGTCCGGATCCACCTCGCACTTCCCGTTCTGGGAACCTCCACAGGGCCCGTTGAGCAGTTGCTTGGAGCAACGCGCGATGGGGCAGATACCAGCGGTGAGCCCCAGGATGCAATCACCACAGGCCTGGCATCGCTCCTCCCATACGCCCTGCTCTTCGGGCAGGCCGAGGAACGTCGTGTTGAGCCCAGGTAGGGTAATCGAATCGGGGAAACGCTCATTCATCGCCTGCACGCCGATGCCGCAGGCCAGGCTGAGCACCGCGTCGTAGTCCCCCAATCCCTTGCCCAGCGGGTCAATGTACTCCCACTCGCACTGCCGCTGCACGGTGGTCTCGTCCACCTCCATCGGGTGGCCTTCCATCTTGCTCATCATGCGCAGCGACGAGGCCAGGATACCGACTTCCTTCTCACCACCGGCGAAGCAGACTGTCACACACGTCCCACAGCCCACAACCAACACCTTCCGGGCGTCGCCCAGCAATTCCATGATTTCCTTAAGCGGTTTCTGTTCAGCTACAATCATCGTGACCTCCTTGATGGACCGTCAACCTCCGACGGACCGCCGGCATCCTGCCGGCATTCCAACCTCTAGCTCCCAACCGGATTCGGCCCTAATCCTCGCACCTTCTCCGTCATTTCCGTTACCTTGTCGGCAAACTGTGCCCCCATCGCTGAGGAAACGTTCACCATCGCAACTCGCTCACCGCCCAAGCCGATCTGATCAAGCAGATCGGCGACGTACTTCAGCCTCCGCTTAGCGTTGATATTACCTTCCAGGTAATGGCAATCGCCCTCCAGTCAGCCAGCCACGATCACGCCATCAACGCCGCGCTCGAAAGCGTGGAGCACCTCCGTCACCTCCACACGTCCCGAGCAAGGCACCTCAATGATGCGCACATTGGGAGGATACTGAATGCGCATCCCCCCCGCCAGGTCGGCTGCGGCGTAAGCGCAGTGGCGGCAGCAAAAAGCCAAAATCCTCGGCTCGAAGCCGTGCTCATCCATCTCGCCCACCTCACACCTCCCCTCGCATCAGACCCTAAAGGTCTTCCGAAACCTTTAGGGTCTGATGAAACCCCGTCAGGTCCTCGTCAAACAGCGCCGCGATCTCCGCTTCCACTTGTACGTCCTGGTAGCGGAGCAACTGGATGGCCTTGGCCGGGCACTCCGCCGCGCAGATACCACAGCCGTGGCACTGAGCCGGCTCGATGTAGGCCGCGCCGACGATGCCCGCCACCCCGCCGAGATCCGCGCGGATCTGCGGCACATCGTACGGGCAGACGCGCACACAGGTCAGGCAAGCGACGCACTTCTCCGCATCCACCTGCGCCACGATGCCGCCCACTTCCAGCACATCCTTGCTCACGATCGTCATCGCCCGCGCCGCGGCAGCCTGGGCTTGCACGATGGTCTCATCCAGGAATTTGGGATAGTGAGCCATCCCGGCCATAAACACGCCGTCAGTGGCGAAGTCCACGGGGCGCAGCTTGACGTGGGCCTCCAGGAAGAACCCATCGAGATCGACCGGCACCTTGAGCCGCGTCGCCAGTTCCCGAGCTCCCTCCGGCGGCACGACGGGCATACTGAGCACGACCAGGTCGGGATGCAGCACCAACTCCTCACCCAACACCGGCTCCCACACGGTCACCTCCACAGAATCAGACGCAATATCTTGCGTCTCTACCGGTGAATCTGAGACCCTCACCTGTGGCTTGCGGTCGAAATCGTAGTGCACGAACAGCACGCCCTGGCGTCGCGCTTCTTGATACAGACGCTCCTTGAAGCCATACGTGCGGATGTCCCGGTATATCACCGTCACCTGTGCCTGAGGGTTGATCCGCTTGAGCGCCAGCGCATTCTTGATCGCTGTCGTGCAGCAAATACGGGCGCAGTACCGCTCCGCCGGACCGACGCACAGGATCATCACGACAGACTCAATCCCCTCTTGTCTCGCGGGCGATTGCGGATTGTCCCAATCCGACGAAATCGCGGCTACATCCTGCTTCTTGCCTCCTGCATCCTCCTCCTCTGCCAGAATCGCCTCAAACTCCTGCTGCGTGACAATTCGAGGATCCGTGCCGTAACCATACTCAGGCCCCCGATACTCGACCCCCCCAGTCGCCACAATCGTGGCCCCGTGGCGCACCTCGCTCTCTCCCTCTGGGCCACGCAGCCGCGAGGTGAAGTTACCCGCAAAGCCACTGCTCTCCAAGAACTCGCTCCGCAGGTACACCGTGATCCGAGGATGGTTATCAACCCGCTCAATCAACGACTGCAGGAATGCCTGCGGGTCTCGCCACACCAGGTCGTGGGATTCGAGTACCGTCTCCCCGTCCCCTTGTCCCCCACGACCGTCTGCGGTCGGCGTCCCCTTGTCTTCTGTCCCGGCATCGGCATCCACCATCCTCTTGACGTGCCATAGAATGCCGCCCAGCCGCCCCTCCCGTTCAACCAGGTGCACGGGGAACCCCTGGTCCGCCAGCGTCAGTGCCGCCTGTATGCCCGCCACCCCGCCGCCAATCACCAGGACCGCCTTCTGCACCGGCACCTCGGTCCTGCGCAGCGGCTCTAGAATGCGCGCCTTCGCCACCGCCATCCGCACCAGATCCTGAGCCTTGTCCGTCGCCGCCTCCCACTCGCCAGAGTGCACCCACGAGCACTGGTTGCGGATATTCGCCATCTGAAACATCCCCGGGTTCAACCCGGCCTGGCGGATGCTGTCCTGAAAGAGCGCCTCGTGAGTCAGCGGCGTACACGAGGCGACCACAACCCGGTTGAGGCCCAGATTCAGTGTCTGCTCCGTGATGTGCTGGATCGAATCCTGGGAACAAGTATACAGATTGTGCTCGGCGTGCACCACCCCCGGCAAACCCGCCGCGTACTCCGCCACCGCCGGCACGTCCAGGAAACCACCGATGTTCGACCCGCAGTGACAGACAAACACGCCGATGCGAGGCGCCTCACCCGCCACCTCACGCTCCGGTGGATATGTCACCTCCTGCGTGCTTTTCCAGCGCGCCGGAGACAGCACCGCTCCCGCGGCAGCCGCCGCGCCGCTGGCCTCGACCACCGATTCGGGGATATCCTTTGGCTCCCGGAAAGGTCCCACGGCGTAGATCCCCGGCCGGCTCGTCTGAAGCGGCTCGAACGGTGCCGTGCGGCAGAACCCGTACCCATCCAGGGCGACGTCCAGCCGCCGGCCCAACTCGCGTACACCCTGTGAGATCTCCACCCCCACAGAGAGCACAACCAGGTCGAACGCCTCCTCCTCGACCTGCGAGCCAGACCTGACATCAGACCTTACAGGTTTCGGAGAACCTGTAAGGTCTCCAACGTACTTCAGAACGAGATCGTGCGTCTTGGGATCCTCCCTCACGAAGGAAATCCGCGTGCGGACGTAGCGAATGCCATATCGCTCCCGCGCCCGGCGGTAGTACTCCTCATAGCCCTTGCTATAGGCCCGCATGTCCATCATGAAGATGGTGATCTCCGTGCCCGCCTCGTGCTCAATGGCCTGTATGGCCTCCTTCGTGGCATACATACAGCAGACCGCCGAGCAGTAATCGTGATCCTGATCGCGGGAGCCAACGCACTGGATGAATGCGATCCGCTTCGGCACTTGACCATCCGAGGGCCGCTTCACGTGGCCCAGCGTCGGGCCAGAGGCATTCAGCAGCCGCTCGAACTGCAACGCTGTCACCACGTTGGGAAATCGGCCCCAGCCATACTCCGCCGCCTGCTCAGCGTGGAACGTATCGTAACCAGGGGCCAGGATGATCGCGCCGACAGGGATGTCCTGCTCAAGCGTCACCATATTGTGATTGATCGCATCCGCCTGGCAAGTGTACACACAACTCAGGCACTCGGAACACACGCCACAAGCCAGGCAGCGGGCCGCCTCCTCCTGCGCCTGGCTGTCCGTGTAGCCCGCCACCACCTCCTCGAAGCTCGAAACTCGCTCATCCGCTGGCAGCGCGTCCACAGGCACGCGGCCTCCGACCTGAACCTCGCCCAGTGCTACCCGCTCGGCGATCTCCGCCCGCGTGAGATCGACCACCGGCAAGTCCGGCTCGGGTGGCGGCTCCAACTCATCCCCCCGCAAATAGCGATGAATCGACTCAGCAGCACGATGACCCGACGCTACCGCTTCAATCACGAATGCCGTACCCGTCGTCGCATCCCCTGCCGCAAACACACCCGGCCGCGTTGCGGCCAGCGTGTTGGGATTCACCGCGATCGTCTGCCGTCCCGTGATCCCCACCCCCGCGCTATCCGGGATGAAAGCCAGACCGGCCCGCTGGCCCACAGAGAATATCACGTTGTCACATGGAATGAAATGCTCGGATCCCGGAATCGGAACCGGTCGCCTCCGGCCCGTTTCGTCCGGCATCCCCTGCTCCGTACGGATGCATCGCATCCCGGCCATGCGCCCGTTCCCGTCACCCACGATCTCCACAGGCGTGACCTGCCAGTGGAACACCACACCCTCCTCCACGGCGCGGTGCATCTCCTCCCTGTCCGCGCTCGCCTCCTCTCGGGTACGGCGGTAATAGACGTGAACCTCGGCCCCCAACCGCACCGCCGTTCGCGCCACGTCCATCGCCACATCCCCGGCCCCAACGACCGCCACACGCTCCCCCAGCTCGGGCAGATTTCCACCCGCCTCCCCGGGTAGGGGCCGGTCTTGTGCCTGCCCATCCCGTAGGGGCCGGCCTTGTGCCTGCCCTATCTGGGAGAGCCGCACGTCACGCAGGAAAGTCGTGTTGAGCAAGACACCACCCAAATCCGCCCCAGGAATAGGCAAGCGGATCCCCTCGTGCGCGCCCACCGCAACCAGTACCGCGTCAAATCCCTCCGCGAAGACATCGTCCAGGTTATCCACGCGCGTGTTCAGGCGCAACGCCACGCCCAGGTCCACGATGTCCTGCACCTCCCGATCCACAATCCAGGAGGGCAACCGGTACTCCGGCACGCCCACGCGCAGCATCCCGCCCGCCACAGGCAGGGCCTCGAGAACCGTGACACCATAACCCAGCTTGCACAGATCCTGCGCAGCGGTGAGCCCGCACGGGCCTGCACCGATCACGGCCACACGCTCTTCATGCTGGCGTGGGGTAGGCTCCGACGGTACCCTCCCTTGGGCATAGACCTTGTCGGTGACAAAGCGCTTCAACGCCCGGATGTTGATCGGCTCGTCCAGCTTGCCCCGATTGCACGCCTCCTCGCAGCGGTGATTACAGATGCGCCCACAGATACCGGGAAAAGGATTGTCCTCCTTGATCACTCGCAGCGCGTCCTCGTAGCGCCCCTCGCGAATCAAGGCGATGTAACCTTGAGCCCGCTGACCGGCGGGACACGCATCCCGGCACGGAGCGATGCCCCGTTTCTCGATAGCGTAGGCATTCGGCACCGCCTGGGGATATAGCTTGTAAGCCGCCCGCTGTACCGCCAGCCCTTCATCGAAGTGACTAGGAATGACAACCGGGCACACATCGGCGCAATCTCCACAACCCGTGCACTTGTCCACGTCAATGTACCGCGGTCGAGTCATCACCCGCACGCTGAAATTGCCCGCCTCCCCGCGCACCCCCAGCACATCGCTGTCCATCAACAACTCGATATTGCGATGCCGACCACAGTCCACGAGTTTCGGGCTGACGATGCACATTGCGCAGTCGTTGGTCGGGAACGTCTTGTCCAACTGCGCCATATGCCCACCGATAGCCGACTTAGTCTCCACCAGATAGACCTTGTAGCCAGCCTCGGTCAGATCCAGCGAAGCCTGGATGCCTGCGATTCCCCCACCGACAACCATCACCGCCCCGACGACATCCGATGCACCATCTGGACGCTCCGCTTCAGCGGGGGACCCACGTGCGGACGCAGCCGACGTCGACCGCGGACGGTCGGAATCAATGGACCGCCGGTATCCTGCCGGCATTAGGTCCGCAATGTCCGCTCTGTTCCTGACATCCTGTTTCATCTCACCCTTTCCTCCCCCCTACGGACGCACGACGCTTGGCGTTCAGCGTCCGCCTTGGCCATTGTGCGGGTGTCAGGTTTCGGTACATTGGAGCGCAGCTCATGCCGCGTTGCGATGCTACCTGCTCACTTCCGGACTCGTTCCCCCTCCCGATTCTCTATCTTGACTGGGCCCAGACTTCCGAAGTCTAGGACATAGCTCCAAATGGCATAGGTCGCGGCTTCCGCAAGGTGCTAGCAGCCTGTCGGAGAGAAGCCATTTTACTGAGAAAGGTCCCACTCAAGCACGGCTTTAAGCTCGAATTTGGGTCTCGCCACCCACTTTTGCTGCAAAAGGCCGCGAATTTAGGGACGGCCTTTTTCACTCCGACAGGCTGCTAGACGGGTCAAATGAACCACTGAAGACTTCGGAAGTCTAGTGTGACAGCGCGCCTTCACCCTTCGGAGGCGCCATTCTGATGGCGCGCCTTCACCCTTCAGAGGCGCCATTCTGATGGCGCGCCTTCAAGGGACTTGGCCCCAACTCCCGCAGGCGTCCAGTCATCTCCTGGATCGCGGCAGCAAACGTCATGCCCATGCCACCCGAGACGAAGTACATCTCCAGTCGCTCACTGCCCAGCCCGATCTCATCCAGCAGCCTCTTGGTGTACTTCACCCGCGCCAATCCTCGCTTGTTCCCATCCACGTGGTGGCAGTTGCCGATGGGGCAGCCCACCACACACACACCGTCCGCCCCTTGCTCGAACGCCTCCAGCAAATAGCGGGCATCCGTCTTACCCGTACACGGCAGCTTGACCAACTTAACGTTCGCCGGGTACTTGATCCGCAGCGCACCGGCCGTATCGGCGGCCATGTACGCGCAGTAGATGCACATGAAGACCGTGATCTCCGGCTCAAACGCGTTGCCCGCAGTGTCCGCAGACGCAAAATCTTGCGTCTCTACGCCTTCAGCCATGGATACCTCCACAAGCCCAGAACCCAGCGTCATTGCCTTGTCACCCCCGCCTCCGCCCACGCACCCAGCGGCAGCCCCATGATCTGCTCATCTCGATACGCCACCAACTGAATCGCCTTCGCCGGGCATTCCCCTGTGCACGTGCCACACCCCGTGCACAGCGAGGGGTCAATGTACGCCGCCCCCTTAATCTCTCCCACACCGACGTCCTCGTAGCGCACCTTGGGGATCTCGAAAGGACACGTCCGCACACAGGTGAGGCAGCCCACGCACTTACTCTGATCCACCACAGAGACCACGCCGCCAATGTACATCCGCGGCGTAGACAGAATCGTCAGCGCCCGTGCCGCCGCCGCCTGCGCGTTCGTGATGCACTCCTCAATGAACTTGGGATAGTGCGCCATACCACAGATGAACACTCCCTCCTTGGCCATGTCCATCGGCCGCATCTTGAGGTGAGCTTCCATGAAGAAACCTTCCGCGGATAGCGGCAGATCCAGCACCCGCGCCAGTTCCTCAGTCCCCTCCGAGGGTTGGATAGCCATACTCAGCGACAATAAACCGGGGGTCAGCATGATCTCCTGCTGCAGCGACGGTTCCCACGCCACCACCTCCAGCGCCCCTTCCTCGTTCACCCGCACCCGCGGCATATGCGCATCGTCATAGCGCACGAAAATGGTGCCCCGCTCCCGCGCCTCCGTGTAGAACGCCTCTCTGAACCCGTAGGTGATGATGTCCTTATACAGCACGACCACCCGGCAGTCTGGGTTGAGCAGCTTGATCCGGATCGCGTTCTTCATCGTGTTCGTGCAACACGTGCGACTGCAGTACTCCACCGCTCCAGGCGGCCGCACACACTGGATGAACACGATCTCCTTCATTTCCACGATTTGCTCCGGGCGGTGCGTGATGATCTCCTCCAGATCCAGTGACGTCACCACCCGCTCGTCCTCACCAAGCAGATACACACTGCCCCGCCACTCCTGCCCACCCGTGGCCACGATCATCGCCCCGTGCTCCACACTCACGTCGCCCGTAGGAGTGCGCACCGTCGAGCGGAACGCCCCCACGCTGCCCTCCTGCGCCACCACTTCCGAGTTCGTCAGTAACTCGATCCGCTGATGCCCCAGCACCCGGTTCGTCAGATCGCGCAGCAGCCGCTGCGGGTTGTCACCCTCCGCCACGTAGTAGATGTGCTGCAGGTTACCCCCCAGCCCTGCACTCCGCTCCACCAGGCTCACGTCATACCCCGCGTCCGCGATGTTTAGTGCGGCTTCCATCCCTGCCACGCCACCACCGATGATCAGCGCCCGCCGTGTCGGTTCCACCACCTCCTTGTGCACCGGATCCGCCAGCCGCGCGCGTGCCACCGCCAGCCGCACCAGCTCCTTCGCCGCCCGCGTGGCGCCCACCGGGTCATCCGGATGCGCCCAGGCGCAATGCTCCCGGATGTTCGCCATCTCCAGCAGATATGGGTTCAAGCCTGCCTGGCGCACCACCCGCTGGAACAGTGACTCGTGCGTTCGGTGGCTGCACGCCGCTACCGTCACCCGGTTCAACTGCTCCGCCTCAATCACCTCCTGTATGCGCGCTTGCCCCTCGTCTAGACACGCATAGTCCATCGTCTCCACGTGGACCACGCCCGGCAACCCCGCCGCGAATGCCGCCACCGCCTCCGTGTCCACGATTCCCGCGATACTCGGGTAGCACCGGCACACAAACACCCCCACCCGAGACTCCTCCCCCACCACGTCGCGCTCCGGCGGCCCCTCGCCTGGCTCCCAACACAGGAACGGATACTCCCGCCCACACGCCCCGCTCCCCAGTTCCCCCGAGAGCAACCGCATCACGTCCCCCGCCGCACCCGCCGCGTCCAGGATCGTCTCCGCGATCTCCTTCGGCGACGCAAACATGCCGCACACGTAGATCCCCGGCTTGCTCGTCTCCAGCGGCGCGAACTTGTCCGTCGCACAGAAGCCGTATCTGTTCAGCTCGATCCCCAGCACGTCCGCCAGGTCCTTCGCTCCCTTCGGTGGCAGCGCGCCCACCGAGAGCACCACCATGTCGAACCGTCCCTCCTCAAACCCCCCATCCGGGTTCGGATAGCGCAGGATCAAGTCGTGCGTCTCCGCGTCCTCCGTGATCGCCGAGATCCGGCACCGCGTGTACTCCACCCCATATTCTTCCCGCGCCTGCTCGTAGTACGCGTTGAACTCCTTGCTGAAGGCCCGCTCGTCCATCATGAACACCTGGCAGTGCACCCCCGGCACCCGCTGCTTCGCCAGCATGGCCTCCTTCGTCGCGTACATACAGCAGATCGACGAGCAGTACGGATGCTTCTCGTCCCGCGAGCCCACACACTGCAGCCAGGCGATCCGCTTCGGCAGCTCCCCATCCGAGGGCCGCATCACGATCCCCTCCGTCGGCCCCGACCGGCTCGCCAGCCGCTCATACTGCATCGAGTGGATCACGTTCGGGTACCGCCCGTACCCCAGCTCCCCGTACTCGCTCGCGTCCGACAGCTCGTAGCCCAGTGAGAGGATGATCGCGCTCACGTTGAGCCCCACTTCAGCCTCTTCCTCGTCCAGATCGATCGCCTCAGTCGGGCACACCGCCTCACACCGACGGCACGTCTCACAACGCGGCACCTTGTCCACCACGTAGGCATCCGGCAGCGCCCGCGGAGCCATCTTGTACACCGCCTTGCGCACCGCCAGCCCCGTCTGGAAAGGGCTCGGCAGCGATACCGGACACACCCCCTCGCACAGCCCGCAGTTCACGCACCGCTTCGCATCCACGTACGTCGGACGATGCCGCAGCGTCACCGTGAAATCTCCCGCATACCCCGACACGTTCATCAGATCCGTGTTGCTGAGGATCTCGATATTGGGATGCAGGTTATTATCCATCAGAGCCGGCGATATAGCCGGTCGCGTACAACCATACCCGTGATCCGACGAACCCCGGCACAGCACGCAGTCGTGAGTCGGGAACATATACCCCAGTTGCGCCACCCGTCCCCCCAGCCAAGGCAGCGTTTCCACCAGATACACCTTTAGGCCAGCCTCCGCCAGGTCCGTCGCCGCGCGCATCCCCCCCACGCCGCCACCGAGCACCAACACAGCACCAACAGGATCTCTATGCATCAATTCACCTCTCCTCACATCTCACAAGACCCTAAAGGTCTACACCCGCCGCGTATAATCCGGCAACAGAATCGGCGACACCACGCCCGTGTCCACCCCCGACGCTTCCAATTCCCGGTTCCACGCCTCCAAATGAGCCAGCATCGCCCGTCCCGGCTTCACTCCTTGCGCATAGCTTGCCGCCGAGCGTCCCGCGCGGCGGCCGAAAACCGTGATCTCCAGCAGGCTGTTGCCCATGAGCCGGTTATGCCCATGCACCCCCCCGCTCACCTCGCCCGCGATAAACAGCCCCGGCACGTCCGTCGCCCCGTCCGCGCCGAGCACCACTCCCCCGTTCTGGTAATGCAGCGTCGGATAGACCAGCATCGGCTCCTTCGTGATATCAATCTCAAACCGCCCGAACTGCCTCACCATCGCCGGGAGATTCCGTTGGATCGCGCCCGCTCCCTGGATAATCTCGATCATCGGCGAGTCCAACCACACACCCGGCTGCCCCGTGGGGCTGACCAGCCCATTCCCCCGTCCCTGACACTCGCGGATAAACGACGCCGCCTCCACATCCCGCGGCTCCAAGGGATAGACAAACTGCTCCCCATCCTTGTTCACCGGCTGCGCGCCCAGCCCGCGTACTTTCTCCGTCACCAACAGCCCCACGATCTGCTCAGGAAAGGCCGCCCCGGTTGGATGATACTGCATAGACTCCAGATATCCCAACCGAACACCTGCCCGGTACGCCATCACCACACCATCCGCTGTTGCGCCATAGTGGTTCGTCGTAGGGAAACCCTGGTAATGCAGTCGCCCACCCCCGCCCGTCGCCAGCACCACCGCTTTGGCCCGGATGTAGCCGTACACCCCTGTCTCCAGATTCACCACCACCGCACCCGCGACCCGACCCTCGTCGTCCAGCACCAACTCCACCGCCGGCGCGAACTCGATCACCTGGATCCCCTTGGTGTCTGGGCCGCCCTCCCGGTTGCGCACCTCGTCCCGCAGCGTGCGCATGATCTCAGCGCCCGAGTAGTCTCGCGCCGAGTGCATCCGCATGCGGCTGGTGCCACCACCGTGCCGTTCCACCATCGTCCCGTCCGGCTCCTTGTCAAACATCATACCCAGGTTCTCGAGCCATTCGATCACCGACGGCGCATCCACCACCAGTGCCTCGACCAACTCGGGGACGTTTGTGAAATGCCCACCCCCGATCACGTCCAGATAGTGGATGGCCGGGCTGTCGTTGGGACGATCCGCCGCCTGGATACCTCCCTGTGCCATCATCGTGTTCGCGTCGCCGAAGCGCAACTTGGTCACCAGGATCACGCCGGCCCCGCCCTCCTGAGCTAGCAGCGCCGCCGAGGCACCGGCGCCACCACCACCTATGACCAGCACATCCGTCTCCGCGATCTCTGTCTCCAGGTCCAAGTCGGGCCCAATGTAGGGGCGGCCCTCCACGATGTCCGCCAGTTCCAGTGGCATGCGCTGCCCCTTGCTCACCCCCACGCGGATCTCCCGCATCCGCTCCGTGATATAATCCGGGTGAAACGCATTCAGCACCGCATCCCGCTCGTCCAGCGACATGGCAGGGTACGTCTCTTGGAGCCGCCGCATACGCGTTGCCTCGACCCGCCGGATAGACGCTTGCATCTCAGGTGGATAACCGCTCATTCGCCCTAGTCCTCCTCCACTATCGTGCCTTCCGCCGGCTCGATCTCCCGCGCCTGGTAACGAGCCACCAACTCCTCCCGGCTCAGTCCCTTGAGCTCCGCCAGTTGCGCGCCAAACACGCCCCCCTCAATCTCCCGCAACCGCTCCTGCAGGTGCTCCGACCGCGGCGACAGATAGCGCCCGTACAACCGTCGCGCCAGAATCGCGATGTTGTACTGAGCCTCCTCTGCCGGACAGCGAGCCGCACACAGCCCGCACATAATGCAGTCGAAGGACAGGTCAGCCATTGCCGCTAAGTCGCCCCGCATACCCGCCGCCATGTAGCCACGCACGTCAATCTCCTGTGGACACGCCTTTGTGCACGCCCCACAGCCCAGGCAGCGCAGCACCTCCGGGTACGTCGAGAAGAGCGTTGCCGCGCTCGGCTCCAGTTGGCTGATATCGTACGTCGCGCGCTGCGCCGGGAAGAACGGGATCTGCGCCAGGTACATATTCGGCTCCACCACCGTCTGGCAGGCCAAACCAAAGTGCAGCTTCGGGTCACCCAGGACACGGTAGGCCGTGGCACACGCCCCACAGAACCCACCCCGGCAGCCCACACCCCTGATCAGCTTGTAGCCCGCCCACTCCATCGCCTTCATGATCGTCAGCGTGGGTGGCACCATATAGCGCTTCCCCATAATATAGACCGGAATCAGGTCCGCCTCGGACGCAGGCTCAGCGTTCGCAATGCCCGCAGCGTCTACAGCGTCTGTTTGCTTTTCAGTTTCCACGCTCATCTCCCTCACCAATCTACCAGCCTAGCAATCTACCGGTTTCCCCCTACTCCTCCCCCACCTCCATCCATTCATCCTCGCGGAACGTCACCAGTGGCAGAGGCTCCTCGACGCTGCGCCCCGGCTCGTACTCAAAGGTGTCCTGCACCTGCTGTCCAATTGCGCGGAACACCCGCCCCACCGGCAACTCCGCAGGGCAGTCGCTCGTGCACATCCCGCACCCCACACAAGAAAGCACCATGTGATTGAGCCGCGTCAGATGGAACAGCACCGTGTCCGCCGGCAGCCGATAGGCCCCCTTGCGCCGCGCCCAGTTCATATACAGCATCGGCTCGTGGTCGAAGACAGGGCTCTTGAAGAGACAAGTCTTGCAATAGCAGATCGGGCACACCGTCATACAGTTGTGGCAGCGCACGCAGGCAGCGAAGACCCCCTCCACCCCCTCCTGCGCCAGTCGCTCGCGCATCTCCACCAGGCGCGCATCCCGCACCTGCGTCCGTGCCGCCACCACCTTCTCCAGAACCTCCGTTCGTAGTAGGGGCGCGGTCTCCGCGCCCAGGTCCGCCGGAGTACCGTCCGCCGTTCGTAGTGAGGCACGTAGGTCCGCCGGAGTGCCGTCCGCGCCCACCCCCGGCGTCAACCCCAACCTCTCCGCCGCCTCGTCCGCCAGGCTGACCGGAATACCCGCGCTCAGGTCCGCGCCGAACAACTCCAGCGTGATGTCTGCCCCTTCGTAATGTGGTTTCTCGCACATCTGGCAGGCATCCCGAAAAGCATACCCTTCCTGTGGAGCCAGGTCACCTGTCTGCGCCGTCGCCAGCAGAGCGTCCATATCCACCCCGCCACGCGCCTGCATCTCCAGAAAGACCGGCACATCATAGGTACCCAGGCAGTCTATACTGATAGTCACCAGGTCACTCGCCCCGGCCTGCTTCAGCTTGATCAACTCCACCAGCGCGCGCAACTCACACGAGCGCATCACCACGCCCACGCGCCCACGGGGCTCGCGAACAGACACATGACCGGCTACCCGTGCCGCGTTCAACCCCATCACGGGAGCCAAGGGATTGGCTGCATCAAGCAACTCCGGATCCGCCACCAGCGCGGGCGTGACCGTTCCGGCAGGCGTCTCCATCGGTACCAGTAGCGCCTCCACCACCCCGGCCTCCAACAGCCCTTTCAGTAACCCCCGCACAGCAGACAGCGCATCACCGTTCACGACCGGTATTGTAGTTCGCATTGCATCTCCCCCTCCGTAAGCCCGACGTCGTCCCCGGACACACGACCAATCCACCCATCCACCAATCTACCAACCTACCAGTCTACCAGTCTACCAGCCTACCAACCCAACCCGGTCTCTCCCCTACACAGCCCACTTATGCCGCATCGGGTTCGGCCCCTTCGCCTTCAGATAGTCCGTCATCTGTGTGACTGTCTCGGCGAAGCGTCCCCCCTCGCTGGCACTGATCCAGCGCAGCCACACCCGATCCTCTTCATAGCCCGCCTGCTTGAGGATCTCCTTCAGCGCCACGATGCGCCTCCGCGCCTTATAGTTGCCCGACTGATAGTGGCAGTCGCCAGGGTGACAGCCGCCGATCAGCACGCCGTCAGCCCCGTCCAGCAGCGGCTTGAGCACATAGGTCGGATCTACCGAGCCCGAACACATCAACCGGATGATGCGCACGTTCGGCGGATACTGAATTCGGGACGTGCCGGCCAGATCGGCCCCCGTGTACGTACACCAGTTGCACAGAAAAGCAACAATCTTGGGTTCAAACTCATTCGGCGGGCTTTCATCGTGCGCCCGATGTCCACCACCTGCGTCAGCCATACTTGCCCCCTAGATAAACCTGATCGCCTGTAGAGGCGGCCTTCCCCCGCTCTCCACCCTACCAATCTACCAACCTACCAGTTTCCCACCCTACTCCACCCCCATCAACGCGTCCACCTGTGCCATAATCTGCGCCGGTGTGAAATGCATAAGCCGGATCGCCTTCGATGGACACGTCACCGCACATGAGCCACATCCCTTGCACAGCACCGGGTTGATCCTCGACACACCCCACAGCGGATCCAGTGCCGGCGCGCCGTACGGACACACCTCCACGCACATCCCACACCCCGCGCACCAATCCGCGTCCACCACCGCCGTCGCCGACTCCGCCGGCACCGTGCCCCGGATCAGAGGGATCAGCGCCGACGAAGCCGCCGCCTTCGCCTGCGCCACCGTGTCAGAGATGTCCTTAGGCCCCTGACAACAGCCCGCCAGCGTGACGCCGTCCACCGCTGTGTCCACCGGTCGCAGCTTCGGATGCAACTCCAGGAAGAAACCGTCCGACGAACGCGGTAGCTTGAGCAACATCGAAAGCTCGTCCGCGTCCACGCGTGCCTCCATCCCCACCGCCAGCACAACCAGGTCCGCCTCAAACTCGAAGGGGCGGCCTTGCAGCGTGTCCTCTCCGGCCAACATCACCCTATCCCCGCGCCGGATGATCTCCGATACGGTCCCCCGCCGATAAAGCACGCCCTTCGCCCGCGCCTCGTCGTAGAACTCCTCCGCTCCCTTGCCAAACGTGCGCACGTCCATATAGAACACCGTCACCTGCGCGTCAGGCAAGAGATCCCGCACCAGAGAGGCCTGCTTTGCCGTGTACATGCAACACACCCGTGAGCAATACGGGTTGCCCACTTGCACGTCTCGCGACCCCACGCACTGGATGAATGCCACAGACTTGATGGGTTTATCGCCCATCTGCCCACTCAGGTCTCCCTCAGCCAGCCGCTGCTCCATCTCCAACGACGTGATCACGTTTGGATACTGCCCGTAGCCCAGCTCCGGCTTGCGATGCGGATCGAAGACATCGTAGCCCGTCGCGACGATAATCGCCCCCACCTCAACTCTACGCCCCCCATCCCCCTGTCCTGGGCTTTGGGATTTGGGATTTGGGCCTTGGGCCTTGGGCTTTGGGCTTTGAGATTCGACCACCGTCACCTCGAAATTCCCGACGTACCCCTCCACCTCCGCCACCCGGCTGTTCAGCAACACGCTCACATTAGGGTGCGTCTGAACACGCTCGACCAGCGGCCCCAACAATTCAGGAACGGACTCCAGCGTCGGGAACGTGCGGTTGAGCTCCGCCACGCGCCCACCCAGGTGATCGCCCTTCTCCACCAGGTAGACAGGGAAACCCGCGTCAGCCACGTCAAGCGCAGCAATCATCCCGGCCACGCCGCCACCAATGACGAGCGCTCCTGGCGTCACCCCAACCTCGCGCTCCTCCAGTGGTTCCAGCCAAGCCGCCTTGGCCACCACCGAGGCGACCAACAACTTCGCTTTCTCCGTTGCCCGCTCCCTGTCCGTGTGCACCCACGAGCACTGCTCGCGGATGTTGGCCATCTCCACCAGGTACGGGTTCAAGCCCACCTGTTGGGCCGCTCCTTGAAAAGTGGGCTCATGCATACGGGGCGAGCAAGAAGCCACCACCACCCGGTTCAACCCAAGTGCCTCAATATCCTGCTGGATCAACGCCTGGCCAGGGTCAGAGCACATATACAGATAGTCCCGGGCCACGACGACCCCGGGCAACGTCGCTGCATACGCCGCCACCTGCTCCACGTCCACCGTCGCAGAGATATTCACGCCGCAGTGACAGATATATACACCAATGCGAGGCTGTAGTTCCATACCCTTACCCTTCAGACTTCACCGTCGTCATTGAGCGCCAGATCCACCAACTCCATGATATCCATCACCCGCAGGCGTTCATCAAGCCCCTGCACCTTGACCGCGTCCTCCAGCGTCAGCAGACAGAACGGGCAGGCCACGGCCAGGACCTCCGCGCCCGTGTCAGCCGCCTCCTGCACCCGCTGGAACGCCAGTCGCTCCTCCAGGTTCGTCCCCTCAGCCCACATACGCCCGCCGCCGCCCTCACAGCACAGACTACGCTCCCGACTGCGGTCCATTTCCACCAACTTGAGACCCGGGATCGCTTTGAGGATCGCGCGCGGCTCGTCGAAGACGTGATTCTGCTTGCCCAGGAAGCACGGATCGTGATACGTGACTGTCTTCCGGACCTCGTTTGAGAACGCCAAACGCCCCTGCTCGATCAGCTCCGCGATGAGCTGCGTATAGTGCAACACCTCGATCTTGGACGCGGAGGCGTGACCTATGTCCGAGGTGGCCGCGCCCGTACCTCCCACATCCAGGCCATACTCATTCTTGAGCGTATTGAAACAGTGCGGGGACGTGGTCACCACCCGCCGTGCCCCCGCGCCGCGGATCAGCTCGCCGTTCTCCTCGACCAGCATCTCGAACAGGCCCATCTCGCCCATACGCCGCACCTCGTTGCCGCAGCAACTCTCCTCCGTGCCCAGCGTGCCGAAATCCAGCCCTGCCACCGTGAAAGCCCTCACCAGCGCACGTGGGACCACCTGGACACGCAAATCGTACGCAGGCGAACAACCCACGAAAAGCAGCACCTCGCACCCGTCCTGCGCTGCCTTGACCGCCGTCCGCTGCTTCTCATCCACCCCGTCCAGCCACGCCGCGCGGTCCTCCCTCGCCAGGCCCGTGGGATTCCCCTGCCGAAACACCCCCATCAACGCCGCCCCAATGGTCTCCGGGATACGCCCGCCCTCCACGAGTTGACCCCGCAATCCGATGATCAGATCAGCCGGCCTCACGTCCTTGGGGCATCGCTCGACACACGTGAAGCAGCACGTGCAATCCCACAGCTCCGGATGCGCGTTCACGTCCAGTTCCGGTTCCACCAGCATATCGTAGATCAGGCTACGGATATTCAGCACCGTCTTGCGCGCCACCGGGCAGCCGCCCGTGCACTTGCCGCACTGGATGCAACCCATGAGCTCCAACTGCTCGACCATCGGTTCTGTCTTCAATGCCATCCCCCGTTCGTAGTGAGGCACGTAGGTCCGCCGGAGTGCCGTCCCCCGTTCCCCGCCGCCCCCGACGTTGATGCCGTGAAACGTGACGCGTGAAAACGGTCAGACGTCAAACGTCAGCTTCCGCTCACACCGCGAGAGCACCCCCAGCGCCGAGGAAGCGGCCGCCTTTGCCTGAGCGACCGTATCCGGTATGTCCTTCGGGCCCTGGCAACAACCCGCCATGAAGATGCGATCCAGATTCGTATCCACCGGGCTCAGCTTGGCGTGCGCCTCTTGGAAAAAGCCATCCGGCGAACGCTCCAGGCCTAGCAAACCGGCCACCTCCGCCACGTCCGTCCGTGGAACCACCGCCGTCGCCAATACGACCAGATCCGCCTCGACCTCAATCGGGCGGCCCAACAGCGTATCCTCGGCCAGCACGACCACGCGCCCCGTGTCATCGCCGTTCTTCCTGAGGCGGTACACCTCCGAGGGCTCACCGCGCCGGTAGATCACCCGTTCGTGCTTGACCCGATCGTAGAACTCCTCATACCCCTTGCCAAAGGCCCGGACATCCATGTAGAATATCGTAATCCGGGCGTCAGGCAGCTTATCACGCACCAGATGGGCATGCTTGGCGGTGTACATACAACACACGCGCGAGCAGTAGGGCACGCCCGTGTGCGGGTCGCGCGACCCCACACACTTGATGAAGACCACATCCTTCGGCTCCCTACCACTGACCGTGATCTTGCCCATCGTGGGGCCAGACGCAGACGAGAGACGCTCAAACTCAACGCCCGTCATCACCTCCGGATAGACGTCATAGCCGAACTCTGGCTTCAGGCGCGGGTCCAGCAGGTCGAAGCCCGTGGCGACGATGATCGTCTCCACGTCCAGGTCCACGAGCTCCTCCTGCTGCTCGAAATCGATCGCGTCCGCCGGACATGCCTCCTTGCACAGGAACGTCTTGCCACACCTGCCTCGCGTCAGATACAGACAGGCGCTCGGGTCAACCGTGTACTTGAGTGGCACCGCCTGCGGAAACGGCACGTAGATCGCCGACCGATTCGCGATTCCCTCATCGAAGCGACTGACCACCCGCCCCTTCATCCGGCAGGCGGCCGCACACAGACCACAGCCAGTGCACCTATCCAAATCCACGTAGCGCGGCTTCTTACGCACACGCACGCGGAAACCCCTCGTAGGAGAGGCACTCTCCTCAGGAGGGGCGCCATCCAGAGCAGCAACGGATACGACCTCAGAATAGGTCATCAACTCAATATTGGGATGGCGCCCCACGTCCACCATCTTGGGCGTCAAGATGCACGAAGAGCAATCCAGCGTGGGGAAAGTCTTGTCCAATTGCGCCATGCGCCCACCGATAGAGGGCTCACGCTCCACCAGATAGACCGGGTAGCCCGCGTCAGCGATATCCAGCGCAGCCTGAATGCCAGCGATGCCGCCCCCAATCACCAACGCTGCCGGTTTAGGCGAGCCTTGATCGCGAGTAACTGGACCGCCGGATGCACGATCGCCGTTCGTTTGACCTTTGACGTTTGACGTTTGACGTTTGACGCCGGATGTCTGCATCCGCTCCATCCTCCACCCTCTAACCCCCAACCTCCACCGCATCCAACATCCCATACACCTGCGCCACCTCGAAGCCCCTCTGCTGGCTCGCCTTATTGGGGCAGGCAGTGATACATGCGCCACAACCCTGGCACAGCACCTCGATCACCTCGGCATAGTGAGCCCCAGGTTCCAACACCCGGGCATCGTACGGGCAGACCTCAACGCACAGCCCACAGGCAGAGCACAGGCGCGGGTTGACGCTGGCGACAATCGGCGTCGCCTCCAACTCACGCTTCGACAGCATACCCACCGCGCGCACCGCCGCGCCCTGCGCCTGCGAGATCGTCTCGTCCAGAAAACGTGGCGAGTGCGCCATGCCGCACAGATACACCCCATCCGCTGCAAAGTCCAGCGGTCGCAACTTGACGTGAGCCTCCAGGAAGAAGCCATCCTCATTCAACGGTGTCTTGAGCAATTGGGCCAGTGCCTCGTTGTCCGGGTCTGGCTCGATGCCGGCGCTCAGGACGACCAGGGCCGCATCCAAACTGAACATCTCCCCTTCCGGCTGGACCATCACATCCACGCGCAGCCGCCCCCCAGGCGTCGTCACCACATCCGGCTTCTGATCCTTGTCGTATTGCAGGAAAACCACACCCTGCCGCCGCGCCTCCCGGTAGTAGCGCTCCTTGAATCCAAACGTGCGGATGTCGCGATAGAGAATATACACGTCCGTCCCGGGATCACGCGCCTTGAGCGCCAGCGCATTCTTGATTGCCTCCGTGCAACAAACCCGCGAGCAATACGGGTGCGCATCGTCGCGAGAGCCCACGCACTGGATCATCACGACAGACCGAATCCCCTCCTGCCTCCTGCCCCCTGCCTCTTGCTTCCTGCCTCCTGCCTCCTCCTCCTCTGCCAACCTTTCCTCTAATTCCCGCTGCGTGATCACCCGCTCGTCCTGCCCGTACAGGTACTCCGTCGGCTCGATCTGCCGCGCCCCCGTTGCCACCACGATCACGCCGTGCTGAACCTCTTCCTGCCGCCCGTCGGCCAGCCTCACCGCCGTACGATACTGCCCCACGTAGCCACCCACGCCCACGATCTCCGCGCCCGTCAGGACCGAGATGCGCGGGTTAGCCGCCACCGCCTCAATCGTCTCCCGCAGCAAGACCTGAGGATCCGCCTCCCCCGTTCGTCCCGTTCGTAGTGAGGTCCGGACGTCCGCCTCCCCCGCTCGTAGTGAGGCACGTAGGTCCGCCGGAGTGCCGTACCCGTCCGGCAGCGGCGTATAGATATGCCGCAAGTTCCCGCCCAGCTCCGCCTCGCGCTCCACAAGCGTCACGCCGAACCCCTGCTCCGCGATAGAAAGCGCCGCGCTCATCCCGGCCAACCCGCCACCGATAACCAGGGCGCGGTGATTCACCTCGAAAGTCGACGTCTCGACCGGACGCAGCTTCCGCGCCTTGGCCACCGCCATGCGCACCAATTCCTTCGCCTTCTCCGTCGCCCGCTCGGGATCGCCCCGGTGGACCCACGAATCCTGCTCACGGATGTTGGCCATCTGGAACAAGCGCGGATTCAGGCCCGCTCCGCGGATCGTCTCCTGGAACAGCGGCTCGTGCGTCAGTGGCGTACAAGAGGCCACAACCACCCGGTTGAGATCGTACTCCTCGATGCGCTCGCGGATGCGCTCCTGTGTGTCCTGGGAACAGGTGTACAGATTGCGCTCTGCATAGGCCACGTCCGGCAAGCCCCCTGCGTACGCCACCACCTCGGGAACGTCCACCACGGCACCGATGTTGATGCCACAGTGGCAGATGAAAACGCCCACCCGAGGCAGTTCGTCGCTCACGTCGCGCTCCTCCGGCCAGGTGCGCTCCGCCGTCATCGTGTTCCGCGCTTCCGCCAGCAGCGCCGAGGCCTGCGCCGCCGCGCAACTGGCCTCGATCACCGTCTCCGGGATGTCCTTCGGCTCGCTGAACGCCCCCGCGACGAAGATGCCGTCGGCGACCGAGCCGTCCGGCCGCCCCGCCATCCCTGCAAAGGCGCCATTCCGATGGCGCGTCGTCTGCCCAGGACGGAAGGGCGGCGACTCCGCGAAGCCATATTCGTTCAACCCGATCCCCAGCCGCGCTGCCAGGTCCTGTGTGCCCTCCGGCGGCCGCAGCCCCACCGAGAGCACCACCATGTCGAATACCTCCTCCACGCTCTTGCCGTCCGGCGTCGCGTGGCGGACCCGCAGGTTGCCAGTACCCGGCTCCCCCGTCACCATGCTGACCATGCTGCGCACGTAACACACACCCTGCTCTTGCTCGGCCCGCTCAATATAGCGCTCGAATCCCTTCCCGAAAGAGCGAATGTCCATATAGAAAATCGTCGGCTCCACGTTCGGATCGTGCTCCCTGGCGATCACCGCCTCCTTCGTGGCGTACATACAACACACCGAGGAACAATACCCAGCCTCACACGCCGGATCGCGCGAGCCGACGCACTGAATAAACGCCACCCTGCGCGGGTGCTGGCCGTCCGACGGGCGCTTCACCTCGCCGCCCCAGGGCCCCGAGGCCGAAAGCATGCGCTCGAACTCGATGCTCGTGACCACGTTAGGCAACCGTCCATAGCCAAACTCAGGCCGGATGTCGCCCGGCATCGGCTCCAACCCCGGCACCAGCACCACCGCGCCCACGTTCAGCTCGACGATCTCCTCGCGCATACTGTGGTCGATGCAGTGCTTCTGGCACGCATACACACATTGGTTACACTCAGAGCAGATGCCGCACGATAGACAACGCGCCGCCTCCACCCGCGCCTCATCCTCCGTGAAGCCCGGGTAGACCTCGCCGAAGCCCTTCACCCGCTCTGCCGCGGGCACCTTCACCACCTCGTGACGCGGTGCATCAGACGCCTGGCCCCGGGCCACCACGTCCACCGCCTCCGCCTCGCTCAGCTCCGCGACCGGCACGTCAGCCTCTGCCTCCGGCAGAGGCTCGCCGCGCACATACGCATCGATCGAGCGCGCCGCCCCGTGGCCGGCCGCGATGGCGTCCACCACAAAGGCAGTCCCCGTCACCACGTCACCACCCGCGAATATCCCCGGCACAGGCGTCGCCAGCGTCGCCGGATCCACCGCTGCAAACCGTCCCCTTCTGGCGGCGTCCCTCGCCCCATCCGGCAGGCAGGCGACATCCGGCCGCTGCCCGATGGCGAAGATCACCAGGTCCGCATCGACTATGTGCTCGGCGCCCGGTATCTCGTCGAAGTCCGGCCGCCCGTCCACGAAGCCCCGGAAGTCAATATCCGCGTAGCGCAGGCCACACACGTGACCGTCCTCAGAGACGCACTCCTTGAATGTGCACGAGGCGAAAACCTCGATCCCCTCCTCCTGGGCGTCCAGGATCTCCCACTCGTGAGCCGGCATCGTCTCCCGGCTCTCCAGGCAGGCCATCCCAACCCACGACGCACCCAGCCGCACGGCCGTCATCGCCGCGTCCACCGCGACGTTGCCGCCGCCCAGCACCATCACGCGCTTACCCGCGACACCAGACCCTAAAGCTTTCGGAAAACCTTTAGGGTCTGCCAACGCCACCTCGCGCAGGAAATCTGTTGCTGCCACCACCTCAGGCAAATCCACGCCAGGGATGGGCAGACGCACGCCCTGATGCGCCCCCACGGCGACGAACACCGCATCGAACCGATGTCCCCCGGACGCGTCTGAATCCAACAGCGCCGCCACATCGTCCACCCGGTGGTTGAGCTTCAGCTCGACACCCAACGCCAGGATGTCGTCGATCTCACGCTGCACCAGGTCGTAGGGCATCCGATAGGCCGGGATACCCGCTCGCATCATGCCACCGGGGACCGGCAGCGCCTCGAAGACCGTCGCATCGTGGCCCAGCTTGACCAGGTCCTGCGCGCACGTCAGGCCAGCCGGCCCCGAGCCAACGATAGCTACCCGCTTCCCCGTCCGCTCGACGTCCTCTACCGTCCGGCCAATCTCCGCGCTTAGTTCCTCAGAATGCTCGAAGGCCCAATCGGCGACAAACCGCTTGAGCCGCATAATGCTGATCGGCTCGTCCACCTTGCCCCGTGAGCAAGCGTCTTCGCACTGGTGGTTGCACACGCGGCCACAGATGGATGGAAACGGGTTGTCCTCACGGATCGTCCGATACGCATCGGCGAACCGCCCTTCCCGGATCAACGCCACGTATCCCTGGGCGCGCTGATGAATCGGACATGCGTCGCGGCATGGCGCGCGCCCGCGCTTCTCAATCACGAACGCGTTCGGGATAGCCTGCGGATAGAGCTTGTAGGCTGCACGTCGCTCAGACATATCGGCGTTGAACTGATCGGGGCGGATGACCGGGCACGCCGCCGCACAGTCACCACAGCCCGTGCACTCATCCACCTGCACGTAGCGCGGCTTCTGGCGCACGCGCACCGTGAAGTTACCCGGCTCCCCCTCGATGCTGTCTAGCTCCGCGTACGTCATCAATTCAACGTTAAGGTGACGCCCACACTCCACCAACTTCGGCGAGAGGATACACATCGCGCAATCGTTGGTCGGAAAGGTCTTGTCGAGCTGCGCCATCACCCCGCCGATCGCCGGACTCCGGTCCAGCAAGTGGACCTTGAATCCGGCCTCCGCCAGGTCCAGCGAAGCCTGGATCCCTCCGATGCCAGCACCGACGACCAATACAGCCCCTACAACCTCACTGAGGCGACCCTCCGATGGCGTTGTGACAGGATCCTTGTCTATCAATTCACCTCTCCTCAAAAACTTAGACTTCCGAGGTCTCCAGGAGTTCATTCAATCCGCCTAACACCCTGCGGAAGCCGCGATCTCTGCTGCTTGGAGCCACGTCCTAGACCTCGGAAGTCTTTAGAACTCACCCGAATGATCCACCAGCCGGATCACAAGAATCGCCATATCCAGCGTCTCGCCACTGTCCGTGATGAAGTAGTCGCGCAGTGTGACCTCGTGCTGGCAGCCCAGGTCCTCAAATGCCTTGACGACCTGTGGTTGATTGGTTAACACCTCAGCGTACAACTGCTGGAGCCCTACGCGCCGGGCAATGTCAATCAAGCACCGCAGCGCCAGCGTGCCAATGCCCTGGCGACGGTAGTCGCGGTCGAGAAAGATGCGCACCCAGGCGCGATGCCGGCCATAATGCTCGCCGAAGTGCAGGGTCGCATCCCCCACAATCTTGTCATCCACCACGCCCACCAGCGGAAAGACCCGCTCTAGATCCAGGTTGTCCACCCAACTCTCCACCACCGCAGGGTCACCCGCATCGCTCCGGAAGTACTCCAGATCCTGCCTGGAAGCCCTGGCAAAGAGATCCATCAGACCCTGTTTGTCGTCCTCGGTCAACGGGCGCAACAGTAACCGCTTTCCATTCGGCAGCGTCTTCACATAACGATAACGCTTCAACTCGTCCCAGATGTCTGCCATCGTCAAATCTCCTCACTTCCGGACCTCTGCCACGGACGTAGACGTTTGACGTTTGACGTTTGACGTCCAATGTCCGCGGACACACGACCTGACAGGTTTTGGATACCGGTTCTTGGAAACCTGTCAGGTCTGGCCTGACTAGTCAATGTTCGCTACTCTGCACCGACCTCCAAACCAACTCCGTCACGTCCATCACACGCATGCGCGCGCGACGAGCCGCCTCGTGCTGGCGCACCGCTGCCGTCAACGTGCGCTCACACTGCTGGCAGGCAGAGACCACCGCCTGCGCCTCCACCTCACAGGCCCGGTCAATCCGGCGTAGCGAGACCTCCGAGACCACGTCGGGATCGAAGCTCTCCAGGTTGCCCCCGCCGCCACAGCACTCAGAAATCTGAGCACTAGTGCTCATCTCCACGAAAGCGACGCCCGGAATGCGCTGCAACACCCGCCGCGGAGGCTCGAAAACGCCACTCTTGCGCCCCAGATCGCAGGGGTCGTGATACGTCACCCGCATCGGGACCTCTCCTAGCTCAATCGCCCCCTCTGCGATCATCTCGTCCAGCAACTCAGTAGCGTGCAGGATCTCCAGTCCAACCGCCTCGCCCAGCACCTCAGGATAAATGAACTTCCACATGTGATAACAAGAAGGACACGCGAAAACGACGCGGGATGCACCAAGCTCCTTGACCTGAGCCACGTTGTGCTCAATCAGGGTCTTGGCGTGCTCCAGTCGCCCCATAGATAGCAGCGGATACCCACAGCACCACTCCTGCCCGCCCAGTGTGGTGAAATCCACACCCCCTGCCTCCATAATGCCGGTAAACGACTGGGGCACACGATAACTGCGGGGGAACAGCGACGCGACGCACCCAACGAAGTAAACCACCTCGGCGCCCTGCTTTTGATCTAGCCCGGGCGGGACGTGCTCCAGATTCTGGCTCCAGATCAGCCGGTTGCCGTTGTCGTCCCCGCTGATGTTATGCGTGTCATCGATTGTCTGACTCAAGCTGTTGAGGCGCTGGATGCCTGTGCACAGCCGGTCGTCAATCACGGTTTCTGGCCGCTGAAGCAGGTAGTCCGCCAGGAGCTCACGTAGCTCCTGGCAGTCCTCTGCCCGATATCCCATCTCCTCCGACATGTCCTTGACTGCGATCAACACCTCGTTGATGTCTATGTCATTGGGACAATGCGCGCCGCACATCTCACAGCCCAGGCAGAGCCAGGGGTCCCGGCTAGTCATCAGCCGTTCCCGCTGCCCGAACTGAATCAAGCGCAGGATACGATCAGGCCCGTACTCCATGGCGAAAGCTGCGGGGCAGCCGGCCGTGCATTTGTGACAGTGGTAACACAACTGTACCGTCTGGCCACTGCGCTCATTCACCTGCTCTATGAACGATTGCCCCATCGTGCCCTCCCTCTCCACCGTGTATTCCTCCCATCCGCGCTAGTCCCCGTCCCCCTACGTCGCCCCAACCACATCCGCCATCGCCAGAATCTGCTCCAGCGTCCAGTTGCGTATCTGGCTTGCCTTGTTCGGACAAGCCACCACACAGGCTCCACAGTTCTGACACAGCGCTGCGTTGACCGTGGCGACACCGCGCACCGTATGGATCGCTCGCGCCCCATACGGGCAACTCTCCACGCACACCCCACATCCAGAGCACACATCCTCGATCACGTAAGCCACCATCGGCTCCTGAGTCATCTCATCGTGAGAGAAAAGCTGCAATACCTTGGCAGCCGCTCCAGACGCCTGTGACACCGTCTCCGGAATATCCTTCGGCCCCTGCGCCGCCCCGGCCAGGAACACCCCCGCCGTCAGGCTCTCCACAGGGCGCAGCTTGGGGTGTGCCTCGCTGAAGAAGCCGTTCTGATCCACCCCCACCCGTAATGTCTTAGCCAGCTCCAGCGCCTGGTGGCTCGGCGTCATCGGAGTCGCCAACACCGCCAGATCCGCCGCCACCTCCACGGGCCTGCCGCTGAGCGTATCGGCTCCCCACACGACTACCTTGTCGCCGTCGTGGAATATCTTGCTCACCTTGCCCCGCAGGTAGAGAATGTCGTGCTCCTCCATCGCCCGCTGGACATACTCATCGTACCCCTTGCCCGCAGACCGAATGTCGATGTAGAACACGTAAGCCTGTCCATCCGGCACACGTTCCTTGAACACCATCGCCTGCTTGGCGACGTACATACAGCACACCTTAGAGCAATACGGCACCCCTCGCTCCGGGTCCCGTGATCCGGCACACTGGACGAACACCACCTCGCGCGGCACCCGGCCATCAGACGGCCGCCGGACTTCTCCACCCGCCCGCAACATGCCCTCAAACGTCAGCCCATCCACCACGTCCGGGATCGTCCCGCCGCCATACTCCGGCAGCCGCTCCAAAGAGTAAGCATCCCAGCCCGTCGCCACGACAATCGCCCCCACCGACACAGACGTTTGACGTTCAACGGACCGCCCGGATGTCTGCATCCGCTGCGTCCCTGCCGGCATGGCGTCCGCGACGCCGGACGCTTGGCGTTCAATGTCCGCCGACGCCCCACCACCGTTTTGATTTGAGCTTTCGGATTTGGGATTTGGGATTTGGGATCTGACCACCACCTCGAAATTGCCGACGTACCCCTCCGCCTCAACCACCTGCGCATTCGTCAACACCTCAATACGCGAGTGATTGAGAATCTGCTCAACCTTGCGCGCCAGCAGATCGGGAGCGGCGGAGAAATTCAGATACGTGCCGCTGAGCCGCGCCATCTTGCCACCCAGATGCTCTTCTCGCTCCACCAGCACGACCGGAAAACCAGCGTTGGCGATGTCCAGCGCGGCCTCCATCCCCGCGATACCGCCACCGATGACCAACGCCCGTTTCGTCAGCGGGAGACGGAAAGGCTCCAGTTCCTCATTCCGCGACGTCCGCTCCACAGCCGCGCGCACAATCTCAATCGCCTTCTCCGTCGCTCGCACGGGCTGATGCTCGTGCACCCACGAGCACTGCTCACGGATATTCGCCATCTCGCAGCGATACGGGTTCATCCCCGCCGTCGACGCCGCCCGCCGGAACGTCTTCTCGTGCATCAAGGGCGAACAGGCAGCCACCACCACACCATCCAACTCGTGCTCCACAATCGCGTCCTTGACCAACTGCTGGCCAGGATTCGAGCACATATAGCGGTAGTTCGTGGCGTAGACCACCTCCGGGTGCTGTTCCAGCGCCTCAACCACCCGATCCACGTCCACCGTGCTCGCGATATTGATACCGCAATGGCAAACGAAGACGCCAATCCGTCCCAATGATTCCTCCGCTCCTAAGGGGTCCCCGCCTCATCAGACGCAAAATCTTGCGTCTCTACCATCTTCGCCGCATCGAACAGACCCAGCACCTTGGCCGCCGCGCCGCTGGCCTGAGCCACCGTCTCAGGGATATCCTGCGGCCCCAATCCCACGCCCGCCAGGAAGACCCCCGGCACACCGCTCTCCACCGGCATGATTTCCGAGTCCGCCGAGACGTAGAAGCCAAACTCGTCCACTTCAATGCCCAGCATATCCGCCAACGCCCGGCTCGTCGACGAGGGCACGATCGCCGCTGCCAAGACCACCAGGTCGGCCGCGATCTCCACCTTCCTTCCGGTCAGCGTGTCCACCCCCCACACCATCACCTTGCCGTCCGTGGGGAACACCTTAGACACCCGGCCCCGGATGTAGACCGTGTCCTCCTCCTCCATCGCCCGCGTGACGAACTCCTCGTACCCCTTGCCGCCAGCCCGGATGTCTATGTAGAAGACGTACACCTGCCCGTCCGGGACACGATGCTTGTAGAGAATCGCGTGCTTGGCCGTATACATGCAGCAGATCTTCGAACAATACGGCACGCCGTGCTCCGGATTGCGACTCCCGGCGCACTGGATGAAGACAACCTCCTTGGGGACAGTGCGATCCGAAGGGCGGATGATCTCGCCCCCCGTCGGCCCGGAGGCCGACAGCAGCCGCTCGAACTCCAGCCCATCCATCACATTCGGATGAGACATGTAGTCGTAGGCCATCACCGCTTCGTCCTGATACAACCGGTAACCTGTCGCGACGACGATAGCCCCAACCTCAACCTCTACCACCTGCGGCGACTGATCGTAGTCAATCGCCTGCACACCGCAAGCCTGCGCACACTTCCCGCACGCAAGTGGAAACAGCCCCAGGCACGCATCCGCATCCAGGCAATAGACTGCCGGCACCGCCTGTGGATGGGGAATGTAGATCGCGCGCCGAGCGGCCAGGCCCCGGTCGAACTCATTGGGCACCACCACCGGGCAGACCTTGGCACAGTCACCGCAGGCCGTGCACGTTTCCTCATCCACGTAGCGTGGATGGCGAAGGATGCGCACCCGGAAACCCCCAAGCGTGCCGCTGACCCCCACCACCTCGCTCAGCGTCAGAAGCTGGATATTGGGATGCTGCCCTACCTCGACTGTGCGCGGGGTCAGGATACACTGAGAGCAATCCAGCGTCGGAAAAGTCTCCGAGAGCTGCGCCATATGCCCACCGATGGAGGGATCCTTCTCCACCAGGATCACCTCGTAGCCCGCATCTGCGATATCCAGGGCCGCCTGCATACCGCTGATCCCCGCACCGATGACCAACGCTCGATAATGCATTCCGTCAAACCCCATTTCCCATTGGGCTTTGGGATTTGGGATTTGGGGTTTGAGCCTTGAACTTCCCGATTTGCCCTATAGGATCCACGTAATGCCCCTCCACTCCCCAGTCCGCCTCCGGCAACCCCAGCGCCACCGCTAACAACTGCGTGAAATACAGCACCGGTACCTCGTTGCCGCTACGTCCTGCCTCTGTCTCCCGCTGCGGGTAGTCCAGGTTGAACTGACAGAGCGGACAGGCAGTGATGATCACTTGCGCCCCGTGCTCCCGCGCCGAGGCGACGATCTCCTTCGAGAGCGTCTCAGACACACGTGGCTCCTTAACCGTCAAGTAGGAGCCACAACACTCAATGCTATAGGGGAAATCCACCACCTCCGCACCCATTGCCCGTATCAGGTCGTGCAAGATAACCGGGTTCTCCGGGTCATCCAGGCCCACCTCCTCGTAGGGGCGCAAGAGCAGGCACCCGTAGTACGGAGCGACCCGCAACCCCGTCAACGGATTGCGCACCCGCTCCGCCAGCGCCTCCCAGCCCACATCATCCCGCAAGAGCTCCAGAAAATGCACGACCTGCACATCGCCGCGATACTCCTGCTCCGTGAACCAGTTGATCCGGTCCAGCATCTCCCGATCCCGCTCCAGCAAAGCTTGCGACCGACGGAGAACGTTGAAGCAGATTGCACACAGCGTCACCACCCGCTCGCCAGCCTGCTGCGCCCCGTCCCCCTGCAAAGGCGCAGACTGCTGCGCCCCGTCCCCCTGCAAAGGCGCAGCCTGCTGCGCCTGGTAGAGCACCCGCGTCGGAGCAATCAACGCCAGCGAGTCGTCCAGCATCAGCGGAAACGTCGCCCCGCAGCACTGCCACTCGGCGAGTTCCTCCAATTCCATGCCCAACGCCGCCGCCACCGCTCGCCCCGAGCGGTCGTACCCCTTCGCCTTAGTCGAGAGCGTGCAGCCCGGATAGTATGGTATCCCCATCTCCCACAACCCCAATCAGACGCAAAATCTTGCGTCTCTACCTCATATACTTCCGAAACCCCCCCACGATAGCCAATTGTGGCACTTCCTTCAAAAACTCCGGTGGGAGAGCACTCAGGTCCAGCTTCGCCACACCCCGCCGCAGTGCGATCTGACGCAGCGCCTCCATCAGCCGCGGCAGATCCACCCCCTTGGGACAACGCGCCACGCAGGTCAGGCACGAGGCACAGATCCAGATCGTATCACTCTCCAGCACGTCCTCCATACCCAACTGCGCCATGCGGATGACCTGGCTAGGCAACAGGTCCATCACCCCCACGACCGGGCAGCCAGCGCTGCACTTACCACACTGATTGCAGGCCAGCAGATCTTGCCCGCTGATCTCCTCCACATGCGCCACAAACGGGCCACGCACTCTATCAATCGAGATCCGGGTCCGCATACCCCCTCCCACCGATATTCAGACGCAAAATCTTGCGTCTCTACCGTTAATCGACTCTACCAACCTACCATCCCACTACTCAACCAGCCCCGCGCCCCGCTTCGCCGAGGTGAGCGTATTCTGCAACAGCATCGCGATCGTCATCGGTCCAACACCGCCAGGTACCGGAGTCAGATAGCCTGCGACCTCCTTGACCTCACCGAAATCCACATCGCCCACCATCTTGTACTTGCGGAACAGCGATACCATCTCACAGCCCTGCGAATCTGCCGGCACCTGATCCTTCAGATACGCCTTGTCGTGCGTGGCGCAATACACGCCGATCTTGCGACGCCCGCCCTTTTCCGATTCATCCTTGCGATGGGCGATAAACGTCTCGCCCGTGACCGCGCACGTCCACTCCCGATCAGCCGGATGATCCACCCACACCCGGTTGATGCCCACGTCAATCACCGCCGCTCCCGGCTTGACCCAGTCCCCCTTGACCATCTCAGGCCGGCCCACCGCCGCGATGAGGATGTCGGCCCTTCTGCAGGTCGCAGCCAGGTCCTGTGTGCGCGAATGACAGATCGTGACCGTCGCGTTGCGGTGCAGGAGCAACATAGACACCGGTAACCCGACGATGTTGCTGCGCCCCAACACCACTGCTTCCTTGCCCCCAATCTCAATCCCGTAGCGGTCGAGCAACTCGATACACCCGGCGGGTGTGCACGGCACGAACATTGGCTCACGGCCCTTCATCGTCAACCGCCCGATATTGATCGGATGAAAGCCATCCACGTCCTTGTCCAGCCCGATCGCCCTCAGCACACGCTCCTCGTCCAGGTGCCGCGGCAGCGGCAACTGCACCAAGATGCCGTGTACGTCCGGGTTATCGTTCAGCTCCCCCACCAGTCCCTCGACTTCCGCCTGCGTGGCGCTCGCCGGCAGCACATTCCCGAACGAATGGATGCCAACCTCGCCACAACGCTGCTGCTTCGACCGGACATATGCCTGCGAAGCGGGGTTCTCCCCCACCAATACCGTAGCCAGCCCGGGCACGATACCATGCCCCGCCTCCAGTCTCTCCACCTCGGCCTTGACCTCATTGTGGATCGCGGCCGCCGTCGCCGTACCGTCAATCATCTGTGCTGTCATATGCCTCCTCCTAGCAGTCTGGTCAAACTCCAGTTGCTTCCTGCCTCCCGCCCCCCTCACAACCGCAGGTACGAATCCGCGTAGATCACCTTGTTCAGCAGTATCTGCACTGTCTTCCAGATATCCGCCTGCTCCGGGTCCGACATATCCACATCGTCAGGCTGGAGCTCCTCCATCGCCTCCACGCGATCATGCAACTTCAGCAGCAGCTTATTGAGCGTCGTGCTCTCGTCCCGCTCCTCCACCACACGGATCCACTCCAGCAGCGTGGCGTCGAAGGGATCCGCGATCACCATGTCAACGCCCGCGGCCATCAACATCACCATGTACGTCCGGTCGAGCAACGGCCGCATCTCCGTAGGCACCGCGTTCGAGACATTCGACAGCCCACCGTTCGTCAAAGGGGGCGGATCCCAGGCGAACTTCAGCGTCCGTACCGCCTCGATGCACTCCGGGCAGTACTCCTGGCAACCCGAGACCGTCAGCACCAGTGGGTCAATGATCAAGTCCGTGATCGGGAAATCAATCTCCAGCATGTACGGGATCAGCGTCTCTAGCGCGATGCCCACCCGTTCGTCCGCGCCCACCGGGATCATCCCGGCACCCATCGTCAGCGCAACCAGGCGCGCGTTGTATTTCTTGGCCACAGCAGGCACCGATTCCAATCGCTCCGCCCGCGCATCGGTGGAGTTGATAATCGGCTGCGCCTTCGTCACCGTCTCGCACGCCGCCTCGATGGCCGTGAGATTCGTCGTGTCGAAAACCAGTGGCACATCCACCACCTCCTCGACCGTCTCCACCAGCCACGGGAGGATCTCGTGCCCGTGCTTCTTCTGAGGACCAATGTTGAGATCTACCGCGCTCGCCCCGGCATCCACCATGCGCACCGCCACGTCCTGGAAGAACTTCCCGTTCCGTTCCGCGATGGCCTTCTTGACCCTGGGCGAGATGATATGAATGTTTTCGCCAATGATATACACGTCACCTACCTCCTTTTATTACTCTGTTTATTCCAAGCAGCAGCTCAGCCGAAACCAGTTCTCTTGGCTCCGAACCCACAGACCGACACGCTATCAGTGGCCCGACCGTCCGCGGTCGGCGACGGCAATCCTGCCGGCACTCCAACCTACCAACCTACGACCTACCAACCCCCAAAACCTAGTTTCCTAAACGCTCTCTCCGAACAGCGGCCACGCCATTCGCTGTCCGCCATTCGCTACCCGCCGTTCGTCAATATCCTCCGCGCGATCCTGCGAACCGCTTCATTCACCGCCGTATCAGCCGGCAACTCCACCAGCGGCCGGCCGGTGAACTCAAACTCAGCCATCGCCGGGTCATCCGGTACCATTTCCAGCAACTCCAACCCGGCCCGCTCCACGGCCTCCGCCAGTGGCGCCGGGAGATCCAGTTGCTCACCAACTGGCCGAACCCGGTTAACGACCAGGTAAACGTGGCTCACGCCGATATCCAGCTCGGGCACCATATCGCGCATGCGCTGCGCCGCGATGAGCCCCCGTTGCGTCGGGTCCGTCACCAGCAGCAGTACGTCCACGTCACGCGTCGTGCGCCGGCTCAGATGCTCCATCCCAGCCTCATTGTCAATCACCACGTACTCATACTGCTTCTCGATCCGGTCGACGATCACGCGCAGCATCTGGTTAGCCGCGCAATAGCAGCCCGGGCCCTCCGGCCGTCCCATCGCCAGCAGGTCCACCCGCTCGCCCTCCTCCAGCGCCATCTGAATGTGATAATCCAGATACTCCTGCTTGCTCATCCCGCCAGGCATCGAGCCAGCCAGCGCACCGCTGGACTGCACCAGATTCAGCATCTCCTCGCGGATGTCGCCCACCGTCTGTTCCACATCCATCCCCAACACGAAATTCAAGTTGCTGGCAGGGTCGGCGTCAATAGCCAGGATCGCCCCCCTCCGCTCCTCGACCAGATAGCGGATCAAGAGCGCGGCAATCGTCGTCTTGCCCGTGCCCCCCTTACCCGCCAATGCAATCGTCGTCGTCACCTTATCTCTCTCCCTATCATCACAAGCCCCAAACCGCACGGCTCCCTGTCTCGGACACACGACCAATCTACCAACCTACCAATCTCCCATCAACGTCTATGTCGTTGGCATTTGGGATTTGGAACTTGGGACTTGAATACTCTCTCCATACATCTGTCCCGGCGTCAACCACTCCGGGAACCGCTCGCGCAGTTGCAGCCGCGCCATATAGCACAGGTGACAGGCATCCACGTAAGCATCCTCGTGCGACAATCCATACTGCTCCACGAGCGCAGCCGGGCCACCCGCCAGCAGCGGCCCAACGATAGGGTGCTTCCCCGGATCATACGCAGCCACAAGCTCCACCAAAGGCCGTTCGAAGAGACTGCCCATCGTCAGCCCTTGGCAGAGATGGAGATTCCCCAGGTGATCCACATGGACCCGACCGGGATCATCCAGCTTCTCGCCGAGGCACTCAGTAAACTCCCGCCAGGGCCGTCGCGCGACACCCTCGACCAATTCCACCGCTGCCCGGCCCTTGAACAAGATCGGGCCACCCTCCACCGGCTCGCCCTTCAGGTGGGACGCACTATCAATGTCCGCCCCCTCCGGCGCTTCGCAGATGATAGTGCCCGACGCGATCCCCAGGCATTCCGCCGCCGCCAGCGCGTTGCGCGCGTGTGCGCTCATCACCTCATCGTAGTGGAACAGATCCGTGGAGACAGACAGATCCTGCACGACACCGGCGAGCGGCCTCAGCCATTCCACAGCATCCTCAATCGTGGTCGCCCAGTAGTCGTTCGTCACGATGCCGACCTGGAAACCCGCCTGCGCCGCCTCTTGCGCTGCCCGCACCATGATCGGATAGTATAGAAACGGCTCCCCGCCCTCCAGATAGATCGACTCCACCGTTCCCAGTTCCCGTGCCTGGCGATAGATATCCCGCACCTGCGAGAGCGTCATCACACCGCGCTGAGACGGTCCTCCCCAGACGAAACAGTGCGCACACTCATAGTTGCACTGATACGTGAGCAGAAGATGCAAGCCCGTCAGCCGCATACCTTCCATCACTTCCCCTGTCTACCCCTTCTTCGTTTGTCATTTCCCATTGGGACTTGGGATTTGGGACTTGACCCCCGTCTACCCCTCCATTTGTCATTTGCTGATTTGCTCATTTATCATTTCCCACTGAGGTTTGGGGTTTGGGATTTGGGATTTGTCCCCCCCCTCTCCTCACTGTAGGAAACAGGGTCTCATCCGTATGCGGCAAGAACATAGCCGCGTTGAACTCATCGAAGAACGTATTGTCAGCCGAGAGTTCGAGGTACGTCATCATCTGCCCCACCTCGGTCACGCGCTGGCGCATCCGCTCCGACAGAAGCGCCATATACGCCCCCCGGACTGACGTATTGCCCAGGAAATGGAAACTCTCATACGGCATATCCGGCAGCATACCGATCTGGATCGCCTTCTCCACGTTGATATACTGGCCGAACGCACCGCCGATAAGCACCCGGCCCACATCCGCCAGCGTCAGGCCCACACTCCGGGCCAGGATCGAGAACCCGGCATAGATGGCTGCCTTCGCCCGCATCAGGTTGTCGATATCCACGGCCGTGATGACAATGTCCTCGCCGATGGCCGCGGACGCACGGACGGACGCACGATCAATGTCCGCAATGTCCGCAATGTCCGCAATGTCCGCCTCGTCCGCCCAGGCGACCACGTACTCCGGCCCGTGTTCCCCCTGACGCACCCGCTCTGTGGGCAGATCCAGATCAATGTTGCCGCTCTTGTCAATCACGCCCGCGACGAACATCTCCGCCATGAGCGAGATCAGTCCAGAACCACACAACCCACGCGGCGCCTCTCCGCCGATGACGCGGTAAGTCGCCTCGTAGGTTTCCGAGTTCACCCAGACTTCCTCGATCGCCCCGGCCGTCGCCCGCATCCCATGCACCACCCCCGCTCCCTCGAAGGCCGGGCCAGCAGAGCAGGCGCAGGCCAGAAGCCAGGTGCAGTCCCCCAGCACGATCTCGCCATTCGTCCCCACGTCCACAAACAACGTGAGTTCCTGGTTCTCGTCGCACATCCTAGAACTGACCACGCCCGCCGTGATATCGGCGCCCACGTATGAAGCGATACCGGGCAAGCAGTCCACCGTCGCCTCTGGATTTATCCCAAGGCCAATCTCCTGCGCCGGAAAGGGCGGCAACTGATTCACAGCCGTGATGAAAGGCATCAGCCGAATCGACGCCGGCGGGATTCCAGCAAACAGGTGAATCATCGTGCTGTTGCCCGCCACTACCGCTTTGTAGATCTCGTCCGGACTGATGGAACGCTCCCGCGCCGCCTGCTTGATCAACCGGTTCAGCGTGCGCATCACCAGGTGCTGCAGATCCTCCAGTCCATCCCCCTTGGAAGCGTAGATGATGCGCGAGATGACGTCCTCACCCCGGGCGATCTGCCCATTGTAGTCCGCCTTCTGGGCCATCACCTCGCCACTGATCAGATCCACCAGCCAGACGTGGTTGCTCGTTGTACCGATGTCAATCGCTATGGCCCACAGGCTCTCAAGGTGTTCCCCAGGCAAAACATCAATCAAACGCGGCGAACCTTGGGCTTGGAGATCGACCACCACCGTGACCGTCCAGTCCCCCTCCCGCAGCGCGTTGCCCAGATTGCGCAACACGTGCAAAGAAACCCGCAACCCCTCCGACCCTAAAGGTTTTCTGACACCTTTAGGGTCTGCTGCATCCGCGTCCGCAGGGGAGGCGCTCCCCAGATCGTAGCGCCGCACCAACTCCCGCCGCAGGCGGGACCAATCATCAGTTTGATCTTCCAGGGATGGTGGCTCCAGCGTGACCGTGTACTTGCGCAGAGTCTGGTCGTGGAGATCGTAGGGGAAAGGCAGCGCCACTTTCGCTGCCCGCTTGCCCTCCTTCAGCCGCCGTTCGATCTTCTCCTGCGGCGGCACGAGGACAACGACGTCTCCCTCGACCACCGTCTGGCAAGCCAGCACGTAGCCAGCCGCCACATCGTCGGGAGAAAGACGCTGCGTCGAACGACGGCGTACAGACGCAAAATCTTGCGTCTCTACGCTCTCTTCAACGATGACAGCACAACGGCCACACCGCCCCTGACCGCCGCAGGGCATCTGTATGTCCAGCCCTGCCTGGCGGGCAGCATCACTCAGAAGCGTGCCAACAGGCACCTCCACTTGCAGGGGCGGGGAAGCCCCGCCCCCTGTTTCTCCCCCCGGCTCGCCATCACCGAGTTTGAAGCGGACAGTAGCGATAGCGTCCCTCCTCTCCGTGATTCGTAAACCGTATCACAAAGCCCATATCCACGCCAGTGACAAACCTCGTGAGAACAAAGGTACGTACATCACTTGTGTAGGGGCGCGGAGACCGCGCCCCTACCGACACCCTGGACCCACGGACAGACGCACACATTTGACGTTTGACGCCTCACGTTTGACGTTTGACGTTCAATGTCCGCCTACACCGTGTTCCACACCTTGAGATACCCCGTCAGGTCCACCGCCTCACGCGGACCGACCAGGATCTCCCAACCCGGCAACTCCTCCTCCAGCTCACCCAGCAGCACCGACACGTGGCCGGGGATGATCAACTTGTGATGGTTGATCTTCTCCTCCACACCCGTTGTCTTCACTGCCTTGGCGATACGCTCAGCGTCGAACTTGCCCGCAGCCCACGCAGTGAGCACGCTCATGCCCTCCGCGTCTGCCACCAGGAGCCAACCCGGGATGCCGCTCCCGTCCACCTCGTTCGCCACAGAGAAGTACGTGATCGAGAAGTTCGTCGTCACCATCACCGCCGAGTCAGCCTGCGGGTCATTGATCTCATATAGCCCCGGCTGCACCTGGATCGGCTCCTGCGGATTCGTGTAGATATTCGCCCGCAGCACCAACAGCGGGTACACCGTAGCCGCACTGAAGCGGTCCAGCACCACGAAGCCACCGTACTTGGTGATCGCCTGCGTCGCCGCCACGGAGACCATACCCTCGTCATCCGCGCATTCGCTTGGGAAAGCGATGATCGGGAAACCCAGCGGGCGGAACGTCTTCTTCAGCGCCATACGCCGGATCAAGGTACTTAGCGCCAGACTTGAGCGCAGATCCCGCACACCCGGGTCCAGGACGATCTCCTCGACACCCGCGCCCTTCACCTTCTCCGTCAGCTCCGCCAGATCGCCCACCGTGTCCGCCCGAATCGCCATCGGGGCATCGTGCTTCTTCGCCAGGTCCGCAAACGCCTCCCAGTTTTCGGCACTCGCCCCATAGATCAGCGGCCTCGTTCCCTCCGCTGCCTCCAAGCCATTCGCCATCACGGCCGGGTCGGTGGCTATCAGGATCAAGGGCAGCTTGGCCGTCTCCAGCACTCCGCCGACCGCCGCCGCGAAAGCCTCTCCCCCCCCGGTCGCCTCGACCGCGAAGCCATCAATCGTCAGATCCATACCGACGTATTCCACCGAGTAGTTCGCCGCCTCCTCAACCCTGGCCTTGATCTCATCCAGCGGCTGATCGTCGCGCAGGCGGATGAACACACCCGCCGGGTTGAAGTACGTCTTCTCGTGACGGAACAACACGATCTCGTTGCCCGACTTAACCTCCCGACCATCCGCAGCCAGCGTCACCAGCCGCACAGGCGGTGCTGCCGACTCGGCCAGCTTCTCCCGCGCCTCGTCCGACACGTAAGGACACTTGCTCAGGTCCGCCTGCTTGGCCGCCAACTTCATCGCGAAGGCCAGACAGGTCGGAAAGCCGCATTCCTTACAGTTGGTCTGGGGCAGCAACTTGTAGATCTGGATACCCGAAAGCGCCATGTCTCATTGCTCCCTTCCTGTATGGAGGTCTGGACCGCCGGCATCCTGCCGGCATTCCAACCTCCAACCCCTACCCCATCAGCTCATCTATCATCGCGCGGATCCGCCGCACCGACTCAGGATGGCGCAGCGCCACCACATCCGCCGCCGACTCGACCAGCGTAGCCGCCGTCACAGTCTCCCAGTTGATCGCCCGTTCCTTCCAGTCCCCCCAGGCCTCCGGCACGCCCTCGCCCACCTTGCTCTCCTTCTGCCGCCAGGCCTCGTAACCCACCGTGACGATCATCGGCAACTGCGTCATGCGGTCGCCCTGGAGAGCCGCGAGCCGCAGCCGCTCCATCACCGAGAAGCCATATTCCATACCATAGCCCACTCCCGCGCACGTCGGGTCCATCAGGATGCGGTCCGTGGGCAAACCCATGTCGCTGATCAGGATGTTGAGCTGTTTGGCCAGATTGACGTCCATCGCGGTGCGGGCGATGACCAGTTGGCCGTGGGCCAAAGCCGCCGCCACAATCGTGCGATAGTTCTTCTCCTCACACACGCCCAATACCAACCGTTCGCCGGCCCCTTCCTCAGCCACGGCCACGAGCAGCTCGTTGTCGGCGTCCACCTGCCCCGGCCCCAGCACGATCAGCGGCAAGCCCGTCGCCTGGAGCACCTCGCGCAAGACCGCGCGCGCGTTCTCCGGCGTATTGGGCGCTCCATCGGCATCCGTCAAACTCAGTTGAAGCACGATGACGTCGGCACCGGCCTTTTCCGCCGCCTTTGCCCACTCACCCGGGCTGTCCACGCTATCTCCCAGCGCTTCCATCAACAGCGGCGACCAGTCGTCCGGTTTGCGATCCTGGATCTCGATGGCGATCACCGGCCTGTGCGGCGCATCACCCTCGAAGTCCAGGAAAGGCATCGCCGTCTGCCCACCCACCGTGACCGTCTTCGTCCGCGTGCCGCCCTCGGCCTGCGTAGCCCCCAGCGTGACCTCCCGAACCTGGCCCATCCACTGCTCTTTCAGGATCTCCACGCCCGTCTCGTTCGCCTCATCCCAGGGAGGCACCACCGGCCGTGCTATCTTCTCAACCACAACACGATCAACTCCCGCTTCAGCGGGTACGGCAGGGGCCGGGGCCACAGGCGCCGAAACAGCCATAGGGGCAGGCCCCGCGTCCGCCATCGGTGCCGCGGGCACGGTACCACCCAACTCCCGCAGCGCAGCCTCCAACGCACGGCGGAAGCTGTCGACGACGATTCCAGCGCTGATCTGGGCGATCTGCTGGACGTCTGCCCCCTCCGCCTGGACCGCGGCCATCCTGGCCGCATCCGCCACTTGAGGCACAACCGGTGCTTTCGGAACTGCCGGTACAGCTTCAGGCTCCGGAGTTGGTACGACCGCCTCGGACTCCTTCACAGGCTCCGGCGCCTCCTCCGCTTTGGGCGCCTCCACTGCCCTGGCCTTCTCTGCCTCCGGCGGCGCAGGCGCGGCAGCCTCAACCTCCGCCACCCCCGATGCCGCCTGCATCGGACCCATTTCGAGCACCGGGTGATTGTGCTCCTTGAGCCAGGCCACCAGTTCGTCCACCGTCGTGACGTTGCGCTCATCCGCGATCCGATCGATCAAGTCGGCGACGCCCTCGCGCTCCGCCACCGTCGCGAACTCCTCCGGCATGCTGTCCTTGAGGAAACTCGACATCCACACCACCCGCTTGAACCCACCGTCCGCCGAGATGAACTTAGGGCTCGTCAGGTAGAACTTCCCCACGCCCATCACGCCCGGCGTCTGCAGGCCACCGCCCGCCATACCCGCCAGGGTTGAGAACGTCATCCCCGCCGGCGTCATGCTCGTGTCCTCACGGCTGACCACCATCACACCCTCCGCCTCGGGGATGTACATCACGATGCACTCAAAGCAACCGCAGGCCGTCATCGGATTCTCCATGATGGAGTACATCGCGACTTCCTGGACCGTGCCCTGCGAGTTCTTCACCGCCGTCTTGTTCGTACCCGTCCAGTATCCCTTGACCGGGTCGATCAGATCCCCCTTCGGCACCGGCTGGTTCGGGCCCGTCGGATTGATCTCAAACGAAGCCTTGCAGTCCAGCCAGTTGTACGCCCCACACAGCCCCAGGCGCTGCGGGCTGACGATGCACACGTGCGTCGGCGCAAACGATTGGCACAGCGTGCAGTCGTAGAACGTGTCCACTGCCTCGTCCGTTAGGTCTGCCAGCCGCCGATTGCGGAAGTCATACGCCACTCGCGCCTTCTCCAACCACTCAGCGTGCAGGCTCCCGTCCGTGATGATCTTGACCTGCACCTTGTCCACGATAGCGCCGAAGTCCGCGTGGAAGCGCGCGTACATGATTTCGCCGAAATGCTTCAGGCTGAACCCCTTCTCCGCCGCTGCCTTCGAGATACGGATCCACGTGATGTCCCGCTGCCCCATGTGTTGGACACCCGAGGCCGCGTTGACGAAGTAGTGAAGCTGTCGCTCGAGAACCGGCTCGAAGTCCTCCTGCATCTTGCGCCCCGCCACTTCGATCAACACCCCCATATCCATCGCGCCGCCGACCTCAACATCCTCGAAGTCCGGGCCGATCACCTCGATCTTGCCATCCTCGACCTCGTCCATCTCACGCATGGTCAGGTACTCAAATGCGCGGCTCTTCTTCCCGCCAAACTCGACCCGCATATCCGCCCGGCGCACCACCTCGCCCTCGAACGCGCTGCCGTAGGGCACCGGCACCGGCACCTCCGTGATCTTGATCTTGACCCCGCGCACTTCGATCGCCGCCTGCACCAGCTTGGCCGCCTTCTCTGCCTCCGTCTCGCCCTGGATCTCATTCCAGGGCATCGACATCACGTGCTCGTAGCGCGTCACACCCGTCGGCAGAATCTCCGGGATCACCGTGTCCGCGATCGTCGGGAAGCCGTATGAGATCGCCCCCGCCGCCGCCGCGTACTTCAGATCATCCACCTCACCCAACGCCAGCACGAACGCGAACACCCGGAACTTGTTGTACAGCAGGATCTCCCGCCACTGGCCCGGTTTCAACCCGCCAAACGTCAGCGCTGAGCGGGTGGCAAACCCCATGGGGTAGATCGCCGAGATCGTGTCCTTGCCGAAGGGCACGATGTACGTATCGTACCCCATCTCCACCCCCTCCTCGCGCAACTGGTCGATTACCGAGCGACCGTTCGTGTTGCCGCAGAGGAAGATCAGGATGTTGCGCTGTTGCAGCTCTCGCACGATGTGCACCGCCGCCTCGTTCGTCCGCGCCGCACCCACCAGCGCCGCGAAGCCCGGCATACGGCCATCCACCAACTGGATGCCCCACGAGCGCAACTGCACGTCGTCGATCGGGCCGTTCAGATGCCCATCCCCCGCGAAATCCTTATACTCAGTGCTACCCGTCAACTCCAGCCCTGGATAGGGCTCCGGTTGCTCGCCGTAGGCGAAACGAACCCCCTCGATCGCCTCTGCCGCCAGCAGAGTCGCCATACCGCTGTCCAGCGTCTCCCCCAGGTACGGCATCCACACCCCCCCGTCCGGCAGCGGGTGCAGCAGATTCTTCGCGTGCTCCAACGCTGGCACCATATCCCCCAGCGTTTCGATCTTGTGATTCAGCATACCATACGTGACCGGAAGGTAATAAGCCGTGTTCGGAAAAGCCACCGGCGTGTCAGCCCCCTTCTCGGCCAACGCCTTCTTGAGCAATCCATCCGCCTCCGCCACCAGAGCATTCGAGCCACGGATGGCCCTTGTTGCGACGTATCGAGACATTTTCTCTCCCTCCCTAACTCACTCCCGACCTTCTGCCCGACCGTCTGCGGTCGGCGTCGGCTTCATCCCGTAGATCGCCTCGATGCGCTCCTCCAGCGGCAGTGCGAGCAGATCGGGCATGCGCCGGTCGCCACTGCGCCCCCACTTGGAAGGATCGTACTCGGCCAGGCCAAGCGCAGCCCGCTTCTTGTCTATGTGCGCCAACGAACGGCGGACGATCTCCTCACAGGCGGACTCATCGCTTTCGTGCGTCACAAACTCCAGCTTGCCGCCGACCTTGCTCTCCCAACCCTCGCTCAAGATCCGCTCCACATCCTCGCTGCCAGAGATGGGATTCCGAGCGCCCATGATGACGTAGGCCCCAGAGGCCACGCAGTAGGTGGCGATAGAAAGCGCCTTCTCGCTCATCCACTCCGGCGCCATACCCACCGCCGGGATGTCCGCGATGTCCTCGCCCAGGCCGCCCTC
>CAZYSK010000042.1:0-48090 GCA_964649415.1 uncultured Anaerolineales bacterium | reverse complement strand
ATGGGGCCGAAAACTGCCCCCGTAAAAAAGGCGACACCTCTTGACTAACTCACCGCTAGTTCGAAGAACTGCTGCTGACTATGGTAAGTTTGAGCTTGAGCGGGGCAAAAGAGTCTTAGTTGCTGGGTTGGGAAGTGTCGGCTCGAACCTAATTTCATTCTTGGAATCGGCTGGTGTAGCTGAGTTTCGACTGGTTGATCCTGATGTCTTGTCCATAGAAAACATCGAAAGACATCTTCTGGGACTCAACGATGTCGGCAAGAACAAAGCTGAGGCCGTGCGTGACTACCTGCAAAGGAAAAACCCGTTGACCGTAGTGTACACTCGAAGAAGCAGAATTGTTCAACTAGCTCTTCAAGAGCCGACGTTTCTGAGTGATAGTGATTGCTTCTTTTTCTGTACTGGTGACTTCAATTCTGAAATGTGGCTGGCATACAACTTACGTCTAAACGACTGGAATCGCCCTGCGTTTTTCGTTTGGGTGGAGCCTTACGTCGCCGGTGGACACTGTGTCTACTCATCCGGGAATGACGAGATAGCCTGGGATACTCTTTTCGATGATCACAAATTTGTCTATAATGTTATCGCGAATAAGGTGCATGATGCGGTAGACTTTACGAGGCGAGAAGCTGGTTGTCAAGTCACCTATCTTCCGTACAGCGCATCAACTCTCGATTTGTTTCTTGCAGCGATATTTCCCAAGATGCTCAAGGTGTTTAGGGAAAAAGACAAGAAGAGCCGATGCTTTTCCTGGATTGGAGACTTGGATACCCTGCAGGCTATGGGTATTGAGACATCAGAGCATGCCAGGAATATTGGTTCTCTCAGCCTGATAGAAAGGTCAGTATGCTGAGAGTAGAAATCCGGGACAAGCATATTTACCTTACTAGAACCGTGGTTGACATCCTCTGTCAATTTCGACAACTAAAACAAGCGAAGAACGAAAACGGAGGGATCATCCTTGGACAAACCAGCAAAGATGAGCAACAAATACTTGTGTGTCGCGCCTCCGTTCCCGGTAGTCAAGAGAGAAGTGGAAGGCTGTCTTTCCACAGGGACAGGAGAAAGGCTCAACAGATCATAGAATACGAATTCTATAATAGCGATGGCAGAAACACCTACTTGGGAGAGTGGCACACACATCCTGCCAAGGAAGCGGTTCCATCGTCTCAAGACATCAGTATGATTATGGAGCAATTCGCGACCAACGAAATGAGAATCGAATTCATACTCCTGTTAATCGTCACTTGGGAAGAACTGTTTGTAGGACTACATGATGGCCAGACGATGTATTCCGCTACCGTAAGGGACTTCTGCGCAACTCTTTGACTTAGCCACAATCTGTGAAATAGATGATGGCAAATGCATCCTTACGTCACTGATTCTAATGAACGTAGACTAGTGCCATTGCTTCTGGCGATTGTAAGCATGTTAGCAGCTTGGGGGCTTCACGAAATACTGGAAGTGATCAGCCTGTCCACTCCGTGGTGGTTTGACATGCCATCGTTAATGGGATTTTACGGTCTGTTCTATGGCTCTTTTGACAAATGGCTCTGGCGGATTCCGATTTTACGAAAAGTCGGACTGGTGAAAGTACCAGACATTGCCGGTAAATGGAAAGGGTATATAACCTCATCATTCGATGAACATCAAGACCATTGTGAAGCGTCTATTGAGATCTGCCAGACTTGGACCAAGATCAGAATCAATCTGGAGACTGAGACCTCAAGGTCTTACAGCCAGACAGCAGCAGTTCTCACTGAGATACCCCATTGTACCGCTATTAGTTATGAATATGTGAACGAACCCAAAGCGCCTGCAAGAACAACAATGCATATTCACAGAGGTACTGCAAGACACACTTTGTGCATAGTCGATGACACTGAATCGTTTGACGGCGAGTACTACACAGGACGCGACAGAGGGACTTTCGGTGCTCTGCATTTCACCAGACAGAAGGTGTCAAGAGGAGATGAGCCCCTCAACTAGTTGCCGCAAGTTATGATCAGTGCGGAGGCTGCATACCCCCCGCTGCCCGTGCAATAGATTACCCGGTGGCTGAAGCAAACAGTTTCCATCACACCTGCAGATCACTTCCAGCCCTTCGATGGGCTTTCCAAGCAGGCTGTATTCATCCACAGCCGCCGCCTCCAGTCCATCCCAGGCAACCTATTCCTGCGTCAGCACCGGTTTTCGCCTGATATAGGGCCATCGATTTTGACAGTGTGTAATAGGCGTTTGTTGGCTGCCCCATCGATGAGATTCCGCCGTGTCCAAGAACGGTCGAGCCCCTCGTTATCACCAGTTAAGCGGAAACTGACACGGCCGCATCCTGCTCCCCGGCACCGCCCATTCCCAAAGGAGACCCGCCCGCCCCACCCCGGCGACCGCTTCGTGCTAGGGGTCCAGTTATCCTCCCTCATCTCCCCGTCCCCTGGTCTCCGTGTCCCCCGCTCTCTTGACTCTTCCCTGAGCTCGAATAGAATACGTCTCAGTGCACTCCCAAGCTCCCAGAACAGGAGGCCCCATGACAGACCCAAGAGCCACCAAGCTCGCCTCCGAGATCGACGTCGAGATTCAGGCGCTGCCCGAGCGCAACACGCCCAGCGTGCGGGCCGTCCGCCGCAGGTACTCCCGGCGTCTCAAACAGGAAACCCCGGAGTTCGTGCTCGGCCTGGCCCGGGAGCTGCTCAAGACCTACGGTCACCGGTGGGTGGCTTACGAGGTGATCCAAGACCACAAGGCCGCCTTCCAACGCCTGGGAGAAGCCGAACTCGAGGCCCTGGGCCAGGGCATAGACAGTTGGTCGTCCGTCGACACGTTCGCGCGCACGCTGTCCGGCCCGGCCTGGCTCCGGCGGCAGGTGCCCGACGAGGTAATTCACAGGTGGGCGCGCTCGGATGATCGCTGGTGGCGGCGGGCGGCGTTGGTCAGCACCGTGGCGCTCAACACGCGCTCTCGCGGTGGCAGCGGAGACACCCCCCGCACACTCGCGGTGTGTCGCCTCCTGGTGGACGATCACGACGACATGGTGGTCAAAGCCATGTCGTGGGCCTTGCGCGCCCTGGCGCCCCACGATCCCCAGGCCGTGCGCGCCTTTCTCGGCGAATACGCGGGCAGGCTCGCGGCGCGCGTGACGCGCGAGGTGAACAACAAGCTCACCACGGGGCTGAAGAGCCCACGGCGGAGGAAGCGCGAATAACGAGGACATCCAGTGGCGGGTAGTCCTCCGCGAATCTTTGCGAACCTTGCGTGCTTTGCGGTGAGTAAGGAGCCGCCAACACAAATAGGGTGGACTACTCAGTGGCGAATTGTCGGAAGATGAGAAAACTCTGGCCATTTACCTTCTACTTCTTACTGCTTGCAGCGGCTGCCTTCGTGTCGCCCTTCATCGTGCTCTACTATCAGGGATTGGGATTCACAGGCACGCAAATCGGCCTGCTGACCGGCGTAGTTCCACTCATCACTCTGCTCAGTGCTCCGCTATGGACGGGGATCGCCGACGCGACGCATCAGCACCGGCTCTTGATGAGTCTGGCCATCCTGTTCGGGGTGATAACGACATTTGTATTCCCCTTTCTTAATGCATTCGTGCCAGTCTTACTGATCGCTGTTCTACTCCATACCTTCCTGGCGCCGATTACGCCCTTGGCCGACAGCGCTACCATGTTCATGCTGGCTGACGAAAAAGAGATGTATAGCCGCATTCGTCTGGGTGGGACGATCGGCTACGGGATCGTTGCCCCCATTGCGGGGCTGCTCATCCAAAACCACGGCTTGAGATTAGCGTTCTGGGGATGTGCGATCCTTCTCCTTTTGGGATTCATCGTCAGTCAGAGATTTGTCTATGGCCAATTGGAGGCGCATAATCCGCCCAGGGGGCGCGTTCGCACCCTGCTGGCGAATCCCCGCTGGCCCCTTTTCCTGGTCGTGGCATTTACTGGCGGTGCGGGGCTCGCCACGTTCAACAACTACCTTTTCCCATACATGGAAGAATTGGGGGCGAATGAATCAATGATGGGACTCGCGCTCACGGTTGGCACGATCTCCGAGATTCCCACACTCTTCTTCGGCAATCGACTCATCAAGCACCTCAAGCCATACGGACTGCTCATGTCGTCAATGGTGGTCATCGGCCTCCGCATGCTATTGCTTGCCGCATCCGAAACGCCGAGTCTCGTCCTGGTCATCCAGCTTCTCAACGGCCTGAGCTTTCCTACTATGTTGGTGGCAGGCGTCTCGTATGCTGACGAAAATGCTCCGGCAGGTATGAGTACAACCGCGCAAGGGCTCTTCAGCGCCATGGTTTCGGGATTTGGGATGGCTGTGGGTGGGTTCATCGGCGGCTCGTTATTGGAGAGCATAGGAGGGCGCGGCCTTTATCTTGTCTTTGGAGTAGCTGTGCTTGCTATCGTAGCCATTGTCGTGCTCATTCAAAGACACCTGCCCGCAGAGCAGAAGACATTGCCCAACGCCGTGATTGACTGAGCCACAGCGTTCATCGCTATCATAGCCACCTGCTCGACGTGTGACGCCGTCTGACTCGGCGCTGACGCCTTTCTGCCCTTGCTCCCCACGTTTGACGGCCAGTCTCCCGCAGTAGGGCAGCGCTCTCCCCCATCCACCTAGGGGTCAGGAGTTGATGTTTTCACCGCCTAGGTGTATCATCGCACCTGATGAGGAGGATCATATGAAGGGGTATGGAGCCGAGACGTTCGGCGAGCGATTTGCTGATGTATACGACACTTGGTACGGCACCAAACTCGCCGAGGAAACGACGCAGGAGTCCGTGAAGGTGCTCGCCGATCTCGCCGCAGGCGGGACGGTCCTGGAACTCGCGATTGGTACCGGGCGGGTGGCGCTCCCGCTCGCCGCGCGGGGACTGTCGGTGCACGGCATCGACGCCTCGGAGGCAATGGTCGCGAAGCTCCGCGAGAAACCGGGCGGTGACGCCATCCCGGTGACGATCGGCGACTTCGCCGACGTCGCCGTCGACGGCGCGTTCGATCTGGTCTTCGTGGTGTTCAACACGCTCTTCAACCTGACGTCCCAGGACGAGCAGGTACGATGCTTCCACAACGTGGCGCGGCACCTGACCGCCGGGGGCGTGTTCGTCGTGGATGCGTTCGTCCCCGGCATCTCCGGCGCCGTGGACAATCAGGCCGTGCGTACGGCTCACATCACAGCCGACTCTGTCTATCTTGAGGCATCGGTGCACGATCCGGTCACGCAGACTGTGCAATACCAGTACATCGAGATCACCCAGGATGGTACGCGGCTGTACCCGGTTCTCTTGCGCTACGCATGGCCCAGCGAGCTCGACCTCATGGCGCGGCTGGCCGGCCTCGAACTGCGCGAGCGGTGGGGAGGGTGGGACCGCTCGCCCTTCACGGCGTCGAGTTCAGTGCATGTCTCAGTGTACGCCCGCGGACAGAGCCGCTGACGTCGTGGCGATCACCGACGGGCGCTTGGATTTTGGCCCCAGAAAGCGGGAATCATAGTGTCGGGCATAGTGGCCTTCCCCCGAGTTGGTGGACAGGGATTTAAGCAAAGGTCAGCGCTCCTTGATGGAAGAGCTGCTCATAGGCCTCCGGTGGGTGGCTTACGAGCTGATCCAAGACCACCGGGCCGCCTTTCAACGCCTGGGAGAAGCCGAACTCAAGGCACTGGGCCAGGGCATAGATAGTTGGTGGTCCGTCGATGCTTTCGCGCGCACGCTGTCCAGCCCGGCCTGGCTCCGGCGGCAGGTGTCCGACGAATTGTAGGGGCGACCCTTGTGGTCGCCCGGTAGGTGATCCACTGAAGTCATTGATAGTAAAACCCTTTCATGCTAAAATAGCCCGAGTCGCAGCGAAGACCTGACCAATCGATATACACACGTAACAGGGAGAACAGACGATGCCGGAGTTGATGGACGAGGAAACCAGGGCAGAGCTAGAGCAGATTCTGTCCCAGATGGACCAGCCGGTGACGCTGGCGCTGTTCACCGACCCGGCCGAGTGCCCCACGTGCGAGACACAACGGCAAGTCCTGGAATCCGTCACCGCGCTCTCTGACAAGCTCGAGCTGAGGGTGTTCGACGCCCAGGAGAATCGGGCTGAGGCGGAGCAGTACGGGATCGACAAGTTCCCGGCCACGGTGCCGTTGGGAGAGCAGGACTACGGGATCAGGTTCTTCGGCATCACCGGCGGCGAGGAGTTCCGCTCCTTCCTCCAGACCGTCATGATGATCTCCACGGAGGTCTCCGGCCTGCCGCCCGAGCTCGAGGCCCTGGTGCGCAATATCCACGAACCGGTGCACGTTCAGGTCTTCGTCACCCTCACCTGCCCGTACTGCCCCAAAATGGTCCACACGGCTCACCAGTTCGCCTACGTCAACGACAACGTCCGGGCCGACATGGTCGAAAGCGCCGAGTTCCCGGAGATGATCACGAAATACCAGGTCGAGGGCGTCCCCCGCACCATCATCAACGAGACGACCGTGCTGGAGGGCGCGCACCCCGAGGGCATCTTCTACATGACGATACTCCGGGCCGTGGCCCCCGAGGAGTACAAGCAGATCGAGGCGGCAATGCGGGACGTGCAAGGCCTGCGGAACGTAGCGCCCCTGGACGAGTCCCAGACCTACGACGTCGTGATCATCGGCGGAGGCCCGGCGGCGATGTCGGCCGCGCTGTATGCCGCGCGCAAGAGCCTGAACGTGGGGCTCGTGGCGCAGAAGATCGGCGGCCAGATGACCTACACGGCCCGGATAGAGAACTACCTGGGATTCCCGGGGATCGAGGGCAACGAGCTCCTGGAGAGATTCCAGTTCCACATGGAGTCCTACCCCCTGTCTGAGCTCGTGGGGGTCCAGGTTGCCTCGGTGAGCCAGGAGGATGAACGCTTCGTCGTTCTCACCGGCGACGGCCAACGCTTTGAGGCCCGCTCGGTCATCTACTGCGCCGGCAAGGAATACAAGCGCCTGGGCGTGCCCAACGAGGACCGCTTCATGGGGCGCGGCATCGCCTTCTGCGCGACGTGCGATGCGCCCCTGTACACCGGGCGGCGCGTGGCCGTCGTGGGCGGGGCTAACTCGGCCTTCACGGCCACGCGGGATCTGCTGAGCTTTGCGCAGGAGATACACCTGATCCACCGGCGCGAGAGCTTCAAGGCCGACACGGCATTGGTCGAGGAGGTCCAGGGCAACCCGATGGTCGAGTTCCACACGCCATACCAGGTGGTCGCCTTCGTCGGCGAGCAGCGGCTCACCGGCGTCGAGATCCAGCCCGTTCAGGATGGACCCAGCGAGATCCTGGAGGTGGACGGCGTGTTCCTCGAGATCGGCCTCTCACCCAACAGCCAGCCCGTGACCGACCTGATCGGGCTGAACGAGCGGGGCGAGATTCCGGTCCACCCGGACCGGTCCACCGAACTCCCGGGCTTCTTCGCCGCCGGAGACGTGACCGACGTATCGGAGAAGCAGATCTCGGTGGCCGTGGGCGACGGCGCTCTGGCCGCGCTGACGGCCTACAGGTACCTGTTGGACAACAAGCTGGTGACCAGGAAAGCCGTGGTCGACGAGGACTGGTTGTGAGTCACGGACGCACCATAGAGACGACGCAAGGATAGCGTACAGACATGCCGCTTAACCTTCCCCCAGAGTCCCTTGAGGCAGAGAGACGATACCGCGAGGCCAAATCGGTCCCGGACAAGATCGCCCGTCTCGAGGAGTTCCTCGGCACCATCCCCAAGCACAAGGGCACGGACCGCCTGCGGGCCAGTCTGCGGCGGAAGCTGTCCAAACTGAAAGACTCGTCTCAAGCCAAGAAGGCCATCAGCAGGCAGGAATCGGTCTTCCACATCGACAAGGAGGGCGCCGGGCAGGTGGCCCTGGTCGGCCAGGCCAACGTGGGCAAGTCGGCCCTGGTGGCAGCCCTGACCAACGCCACGCCCGAGGTGGCGGAGTATCCGTTCACCACCTGGACGCCCACCCCCGGCATGATGCCGGTAGAGGACTTCCAGGTCCAGTTGATCGACACGCCCCCCGTGAACCGGGAACACGTGGAGCCGGAGTTGCTCAACCTGATTCGCCGGTCGGATCTCATCCTGTTGGTCGTGGATCTGCAGGCATACCCAATTCAGCAGCTCGAGGACACGGCCGCCTTCCTGGAGCAACACCACATCGCCCCACCCCGCCCGGCAGACCGCTATCCCGAACCACAGCAGATGACCTTCATCCCGCTGCTGGTCGCGGTCAACAAGACCGATGACGAGCGCCTGGACGAGGATTTCGAGGTCCTGTGCGAACTGCTCGGCGACGAGTGGCCTATGATCCCCGTCTCCGCAGCCACGGGGCGACACTTCGACCGCTTCAAGCAGGCCGTGTTCGAAAGACTGGAGATCATGCGCATCTACTCCAAGCCCCCCGGCCAAGAGCCCGATCTGAGCGCGCCGTTCGTGATGAAGAAAGGGGGCACGGTGGAGGAGTTCGCCGGCAGAGTGCACCAGGATTTCCTCGCCCAACTGAAATCGGTTCGCGTGTGGGGCAGCGCCACGTTCGACGGGCAGATGGTAAGCCGCGACCACGTCCTGCACGACGGCGACGTGGTCGAACTGCGCACGTAGCACGATACGCGCCGAGGCTGGAAGCAAGTCGTAGGGGCGCGGTAACCGTTCAGGTGACCGGCACTTGAACGTAGTCTGGTGATGATGGTTAATGTTCCACCGCTGAGAAATCACATTGAGACGAAGTTCTTCAAGTGCCGGTCACCTCACGTGCTGGTTTTTCCTTGTACCTAAACGCTTACACGGCGCGGTTTCCGCGCCCAAAGCAAGCGGCAGCAAGACCCAATACCGTAATCAAGGAGGCCAAATGGCCGCGGTGAAAGCCCGTTTCTCTAAGCTCGTGCTCGTCGTTCGATGGATCGCCAGGATACTCAGCATCCTCGTGATCGGCATCATCCTGCTGTTCTTCGTAGGCGAGGCCGACTTCAGCCAGCCGGTGAACCTCAGCCTTAAGGAAGGGATCGGGCTGCTGTTCTTCCCCCTGGGCGTGTTGGTCGGGATGGTCGTCGCCTGGCGCTGGGAGGGCATCGGCGCGGCCATCACCGTTGGAAGCCTGGCCGCGTTCTATCTCTCCCACTTACTCCTGTGGCACGACTTCCCGAGTGGCCCGTACTTCGCCCTGTTTGCGTCGCCCGGCGCGATTTTCGGCATCGCCTGGCTGCTCTCACGCCCAAGGCAGAAACGCCAGCCCGCCGGCTAGCGCCGGCGGACGACGTCGCCGTTCACCGCCTGCGCGTCACCACGTAGTCAGCCAACGCGCACAGCGTGTCGCGTGCCGCATTGCCGGGTAACGCCATCAGCGCATCCTGGCCCCGGCTGGAAGCGGCAGCCGCCTCGGCCAGCGACGTCTCGATCGCGCCCGACGCGCGGATGGCGTCCACCGCCGCACGCACGCGGGCCTCGTCCCGCTCGCCAGACAGCACCCCACCCACGACGGAATCGTCCCCGGCCGTCTCCAGGTAATGGACCACGGGCAAGGTCGCGACGCCGTGCCCCAGGTCGCTGCCGGCCGGCTTGCCCAACTGCGCCTCGTCGCCGACGAAGTCCAGCACGTCATCCACGATCTGGAACGCGATCCCCAACTCCCAACCGAAGCGGCGCAGCGCGGAGACGTGGGCCTCGTCTGCCCCGACGAGAATGCCCGCCATCTCCGTGGCGGCGGCGCAGAGCGAGGCCGTCTTGGCCCCAATGTGGCGGAAATACGTCTCGCGGTCCCTATAGCCCCCCACGGTCGCGAGCATCTGCCTGATCTCCCCGGCACACATAGCACACAGCGTGTCGGCAAGCACCTTGAGCGCGCGGGGCCGCTCGAGCTCCGCGACGAGCGATACCGCCATAGCCATGAGATAGTCGCCGGCCAGCACGGTCGCCCCGGTCGGCCACATCGTGTGAAGCGTCTTCCGACCCCGTCGCGTGGGCGACTCATCCACCACGTCGTCGTGTATCAGCGTCGCCGTGTGCAGCATCTCGACTGCGGCCGCCAGCTTGTAGAAGGGCACGCTGGAGGGGACGAAGACCTGGCCAGACAGGATCGCCAGCGCGGGGCGTATGCGCTTGCCGCCGCCCAACAGTGAACCCAGCTTCGAGCCCAGGGGCTCTTCGATCCGGGCCACCGCCTCGTGCAGCCACCAATCTACCTGGGCCATGTCCGCGCGGATCGGCTCCAGCGGCGGTATGAGACGTGTTCCCTTATCCGATCTCATTCGTCCATTCGTCCATGCGGCCAGGATGGCCGCGCCAAGGTGGGACGCACTTGGTTTTCGTTCGAGAATTCGACTTCCAGCACTTACAAACGCTTCAATGGCCATCAAAGGCGGACGTCCGCGTCCGCGTTTTCGAGCCAGGAAGTGCGTCCCACCTGAGTAGTAGCCACCCTCATTCGTCTATGCGTCCATGCGGCCAGGATGGCCGCGGTCCGACGGTGGCGGCGAAGCACCGGTTGAGTCGATGAAACAGGATGGATCCTCAGCCAGATAGTCGCCGGTGGTGGCCCAGGACCGCCCCCGGCAGCCACCGCACAGCCACCGGTAGCGACACTCCCCGCACCGCCCCTGCAGGCGCGCCTCCCGCTCCCGCAGATCCCTGAACACGGGTGAGTCGGCCCAGATCGCCGCAAACGGCGTGTGGCGCACGTTGCCGCAACTCACCTCGATAAAGGGGCACGGCCAGACCTCCCCGTCGGGCTTGATGTACACGAAACCGCGCCCCGCCGAACACCCATGGAAGACCAGTTCCGCCAGGCGCAGGAGCGGGCCGCCCTGGATGCCCGCCCGCTGCAGCAGAAAGGGCCAATACTGAGGGCCGGCCACCGGCTCCATGATGGCACGGGTGTGGCGCTGTGCCCGGGCCATGAAGCGGATCAGGCGCTCGTTGGCGCCCAGGTCCAGAGCGGCGTCCCCGATAGCGCAGCCCCGCCCCACCGGCACCAACTGGTACATGAGCACGATGCCGGCCCCCAGGTCATCGACCAAAGCCATCAACGGCTCCATCTGATCCAGGTTGTAGTCCATGGCCGTGATGTTGACGTGCAGCAGGATGCCCGCCTGCCGGAGGGCACGTATCCCCTCCAGGGCAGCCTCGAACGCGCCGTGCTGTCCCCGCACGTAGTCGTGGGTCTCGGCGTCGAAGCCATCCAGGCTCACCGCGGCGATCACCACGCCGTACCGGCGCAAGCGCCGGGCCACCGCATCGTTTATCAGCGTGGCGTTGGTGGCTATCGTGTTGGTGAATCCCAGAGCCTGAGAGTAGGCCAACAGCTCGAACAGATCGCGGCGCACCAACGGCTCGCCGCCCGTGAAAGCCATCATGCGGAAGTCGTCCACCTCGGCCAGTTGGTCCAGGAGGCGCTTGGCTTCCGCGGTCGTCAGTTCGTCGTCCGCCGGCTTTCCGCCCGCGGCATGACAGTGGATACAGTGCAGGTTACAGGCGGACGTCATCTCCCAGACGGGGTGCGCCGGGAAACCGATACACCCCATGCCCCGTGCCCCGGCGGCCCCGGGCAGACATTGGAAGCCGTACCTGAGCATCCAGCCCGGCAGGTGCCGCCAGCCGGACAGAGCAGCCACGTAGAGCGCGCTCAGCGCCTGCCGCAGTATCAGGCTAGGCGGCCACCAGAACGGTCGCACCCGGCGCGTTGGCCGCTCTCCCCATTCGGGCAACCATTCCGTATGAAGGGAACGGCTCCGCCCTCTCGCAGTCAAGTCACGAAAGCCAGGATATAGACAGCCGTCGTGCCCAGGTTCACGAGCAGGTTGGCAGCGCATAGTTTCTCCAGTGTCGTCCGATCCCGCCAGCGCCCGCGCAAAACCAGCACGACCAGGGCCAGCGAAAGAAGCAGGACGGGCAGATAGAAGTACAGCGCCCGTGTGGGCACGCCGTACCGCAGGGAGAGCGCCATCGCCACTCCGCTTCCCAGGCTGGCCAGTGCGTACAGACCGGATGCCCGCTCCCGCCCCAAGCGCACCGTGAGGTTGGTCTTCCCCGTCGCCGAGTCGGCTGGGTAGTCAGGAAACTCGTTGAGCAGAATGACGTTGAATATGGTGAGGCCCACGGGAACCGATAGCCAGTGGACCAGGGGCGCAACCCGGCCCACCTGCAAGTAGTAGCCCACCGCCACCGGCAGCCAGCCGTAGCAAAACGCGATCCACAGCTCGCCGAACCCCGTGCGCACCCATCGCACGGGCCGGGTGGAATAGAAGAACCCGCCCAGCATGCCTACTACGCCCATGGGGATAGTCCAAGGCCCCGTGCGATAGCCCAGTTGAAGCACCAGGCCGACCCCGGTCGCGAGGAGCAGGCTGGCCAGCGAGGCCCACAGCGCGGCGCGACGGGGCAAGAGGCCGCGCTGCAAGACGCGCGAGCCGCCCGCGAAGCGGCTAGCGCTCAAGCGCCCCGAGACAGACATGGCATGTCCCGCGGAATCCTCGGCCTCATCCCAGTACTCCCCTGCGTAGTAGGTGGCCAGCATCACCAGCACCACGCCCACCACGCCCCAGATGCAGATATCCCAGCGGAAAACGCCGCCCTGTCGCCAGGCCAGCACCCCACCCAGAATGAACGGCAGCACGCCCACGGAGTGAAACGGCGGGCGAGAGAGGGCAAACCAGGCAGACAGCTTCTGGCGGATCAATGCGCCCCCTCGTCGAGCTCGAACGTTAACGTTGTGTTAACAGTCATGTGTCCTCCAGCGCCTGGGCGATCACCTCAGCCAGTTGCTCCAGGCTGGGAGGCTTCAGCATCCAACCCACCATCCCCTGAGTTTGCAGACTGTCAAGTTGCCGTTCCAAGGGATGACCGGTCAACAGAAGCACCCGGGTCTCCAATCCCCGCTGTCTCAGAGACCTAAGCAACGCGATTCCCCCCATCCCCGGCATGACGACGTCACTCAACACCAGCGCCACCTCGCTGCCGCGCTCCTCCAGCACAGCCAATGCCTCCCGCCCTTCCACTGCCTCCAACACCTGATAGTTCAATAACCTGAGGCTCTCCACCAACGCTGCGCGCGCCGCCGGGTTGTCCTCCACGACCAGGATGGTCTCCCCCTGTCCCTGGGCCAGATCAGTCATCGCCGCACCCGGTACCTCCGCCGGATGGCTAGGCAGGGCCGGCAGGTAGATCGTGAAGGCCGTACCACGGCTAGGCTCACTGTCCACACCAATCTCGCCCCCGTGCTGTTTGACAATGCCATACACCTGCGCCAAACCCAGGCCGCTGCCCTGACCGGGTTCTTTGGTGGTGAAGAAGGGGTCGAATATGTGGGGCAACACCTCAGCCTTGATGCCCGTGCCCGTGTCCGACAGTGTCACCTGAACCCACTCCCCGGCGTCCACCCCAGGGAGCGGAGCGTCCTCGCACCCCGTGATCTGGATGCGCTCCAATCCGATATGAAGCTCTCCGCCGTCCGGCAGCGCATCCCGTGCATTGAGCGCCAGGTTCATCATCACTTGCTGGATGCGCGTCGGGTCAGCCTTGACCGTGTACTCGTCCGGACCATACGACAGGTCTATGGCGATATTCTCCGGCAGTGTCCGCTCCAGCAACTTGACGTGTTCCTTGACGAGGAGCAGCAGATTCAGCGGTTTGCGCTCAATCACCGCGCGCCTTCCGAAGTCGAGTATTTGCTGGATCAGCTTGGTCGCGTACTTCGCCTGCTGGTCAATCGTGGCCAGCCGCTCACGGTTCTGCTTTGACAGACCCGGTGTCCGCGCCATCATCTGGGCATACAGGGCAATGGCTGCCATGATGTTGTTGAAGTCATGTGCGATACCTGCAGCCAACTGTCCCACGGTAGCCAGCCGTTCCCGCTGTTGCGCATGCCGCTGGATAAACCGCTCCTGGGTTACATCCCGCACGACGAGCACCCATCCCCCCGGCCCGGGCCCCGTTTCGAGAGATCGGGCGATGACCTCGAATACCCGGCCATCCGTTGCCACTTCGTGCCACAGGCCCTCGGGCGGCGAGTTCAGCAGCGCTGCCAGCGGATGGTCCCCCAGATGGATGAGCGTGTCGCCCACGCGCGCACCGGCTAGAACGGCCAGTGACTGCTCGGCGACCGGGTTAGCCAGTACAACCCGGTGCTCGGCGTCCAACAGAAGCATGCCCGCCGGCACGGTGTCCATAATCTGTTTCACCCTTTGGACCTGCTCCTGGACCTGCGCCAGCAAGCGCTCTCGCTCCGCTTCCGCCAACTGGCGATCGACGAGAGTGCTCTGCAAGTCCTGCATCAACTGCGCCTTGCGCCAGGCCGCAGCCATCTGATGCGCAAAGGCGGTGATGGCCGCCACATCCTCCTGCCTCAGGTCATCTGACCGTACCAAGAGCACTCCGATTACCTGATCGTCGGCTATGAGCGGTGCACCAACCGCTTTCGCAACACTCAGAGTCCTCACCGTCTGCCCGGCAAGTCGCTTGGCAGGCTCACGCAATAACTGGCGCGTGGCATCACATGCGTCTCCCAGAAAAACGGTCTCCCTCTCCCAGACCACTTTCCCCAACACATCTACAGCTTCGACAGGTATGGCCAAGTCGTCGCGCCTGGAGCCCAGCAGCCGCTCCGCCGCCTCGAACCCGTGGCTGGCGTAGGCGGGCGATATCCGAGTCCGGCTTGCGTCTGTATGGAAAACCGCGCACAGGAAACCGATCTCATCGAACTTCTCCGCAACGGCGGCGAAGACATCCTCGGGCGTCAGAGCCTGCCCCATAGAAAGAGCCACATCGTTCAATGCCTGCAACAGTCGCTCTGTGCGCACCCGCTCGGTTATGTCCTCGTACATGCCCAAGACGCTGACCACCTCTCCATCCGCGTCGCGTAATGGGACTTTACTGGTACGCAACCAGGTTTGCTCGCCACTGGGCATGGTCTGAGGTTCCTCGTAGTTGAGTCTGGCCTCTCCTGTCTCGATCACCTGCCGGTCATCCGCACGGTAACGCTCCGCCTCCGCCACCCAGGGCATATCGTAGTCGCTCTTGCCGATGATGTCGTCAGGCGAATCCAATCCTGCATCAGCAGCAAACTCGCGATTGCATCCCAGGTAGACCAAATCCAGGTCCTTCCAAAAGATAGCCTGCGGGATATGGTCCATAATCAAGCGGAGCATCTGCTGCGATTCGCGCAGCGCCTCCTCTGCCTGCGTGCGAATCGCTTCGATTCGCACGCCCTCGGCGATCTCACCTTGAGCCTGCTGGAGCAGTTGTGCCTTGCGCCAGGCCGCGGCCACTTGGTGGGCAAAGGCAGTGATGGCCGTTACGTCGTTCTCGGTCAGGCTGTCCGACTGCACCGAGAGCACACCAATGACCCGGTCTTCTGCGATGAGAGGAGCGCCGATGGATCTGGACAGGTTCAGGATCCTCGCGATCTGGGCGGCAAATCGCTTGACAGGCCCCGGCAATGCCTGTCTGGCGCGCTCCTGCGTATCCGCCATGAAGACGGTGCGCTTCCCTTGGATCACTTGCTCGTACAGGTCCACCTGCTCAATTGGGATGGAGAAGCTCTCAACCTTGAGGCCCGTCAGCCGCTCGGCGGCCCGGATCGCCGAGGCCCCGTGGCTCAAGTATCTGGGAGACAGCCTGGTCTGAGACTCGTCCATCAAGAACACCGCACAGGAGAGATTGAGACGCTTGAGCTCCTCTCCCACGGCGGCGAATATCCCCTCCGGCGTCAACACCCGCTCCATAGCAACGGCTGCCTGGTTCAGCGCCAGCAGCAATTGCTCTGCCCGCTTGCACTCGGCCACCGCCGCCTCCAACTCGGCGATTCGCCGCCGCATCTCAGTCAGCTCGGCATTGAGTTGGTCTGTACTCTTGTCCACATCCACTACGCTACTCCCCCACCCCACACACAAAGTAAATGAGAATACCCAAACACAAAGAACCACGAAAGGGTGCGACGCTACGGTGTCCCTTTCGTGGCCTTGCTTGCACTCCGGCGTCGTCCTTGGTTCAATCGGCTCCCCAGCGCTGCAGAAAACCGGAGAGCCACGACCAGGGCGGCCCGGCCTTCAGGTCTGGCAAGCGCCGCTTAGCGGCGCCTTACCCGCCAGGCATCCAGCGAGGGCATTGTAGCAACTTTCTGAAGCGTGTCAAGCGCTCATCGACCTTGGGGACGCACCGGAGGTCCCTTTGAGGGGAAAAGAAAGGCCAGATGGATTGCGCGTCTCGGGCTCACGGTCCAGCAGCGGGCACGAGATAGTCGCCGGCCACCCAGCCCTCGATCCGATCCCCGGCTGAGACTACGCGATACCACGGCTGACCGTCCACGGTCACAGGACCATCTACCACAACCACGGCTGTTCCCTCCCGCAGGCGGCCCACAACCGTCCCGGCCGGCGAGTAGCGCACCCGCAAACCCGCCGCCCTCACCCGGTCCACGACGAGCACCCAAGGCGTGGGCGTAGCCGTTGGGCTCGCTGTGGGCACCGGTGTCGGCGTGGGGGTGGCCGTCGAGGTTGGTGAGGGTGTCAGTGTAGATGTGGGGACGGGCGTCCGTGTGGACGTGGCTGTCGGCGTGGGCGAGGGCACGCCCGTCGCGGTGGGCGTGGGGGGAACGTAGGCCTGCAGCCGCGTCGTCGGCACGATGCTCAACGAAAGCGCCACCGTGCGGTTCAGGCGCGTTGCGACCGCCTCCTGGAGCGCGCGGGCGTCCTGGTAAGCCATCGCGCTGAACATGCGGACGGTGACGTCGAGGTGCAGCGTCCCACGTTCGTCCTCCGCGCTCTCCCAGCGCACCAACTCAGCCCCCGGCACCTGAGCCAACTCCGCGTGCAGAGCCGATTCGACGTCCTGTTGGAGACGTACCTCCTGCAGCGATTGGCTGCTCAACACGCCCAGAGGAATCGTCACCAGCAGTAGGAGCACCGCGACACTCCGGAGACCACGCCGCAAGATCAAGGTCCCGCCAGGCTGGTCCGGTTCAGGCCGAAAACCCAGGAAGAAGAACGTAAGTCCCCCGGCAGCCACGATGGAGATCAGGTTCGTCACGAAGAGCAGCAGCGCCCCTCCCGCGACCCACCAGTGCCCCAGCACGAGCGCCACACCCACCGCCGTGAGCGGTGGGGTCAAGGAGGCAGCGACCGCCACGCCGGCCAATGCAGCGGACACGTCCGGCCGGCTCATCGCGTAGGCAGCCGCTGCCCCGGAGATCAGAGCCACAGCCAGGTCCAGAAGCGTGGGGCTGGCGTGAGCCAGTACCTCCTCGGTGATCGAGGCCTCCGGCACGACAAGTCCGACCACACAACCCGTGCCAACCGCCAGTAGCACCCCGCGTAAGGTCGTGCCCAAGGCGCGCAGGAAGAAGCGCTGGTCCCCCTCCACGATGCTCATACCCATGCCGAGTATGGCCGTCATCAAGGGCGCGATCAACATCGCCCCGATGATCACAGCGGGGCTGTTGAGCAACAGGCCCAGCGAGGCCACGGCCGATGCCAGCGTGATCAGCACGGAGAAATCGGTACTGGGCCGCGAACCGCGGCGCACGGTCTTGTAGACCCTGGACTGTTCCTGGGCCGTCAGCCGGGGAATCCATCCAAACGCACGTACCCAGACGCGCTGCAGGAATGACCTCACGTAGGTCAGCCGATACCGCACGACGATCACCGGTATCGGAGCATTCACCAGCACCCCCCGAGGGATATCGCCGATAAGGAAATCACTCACAATATCCGTGCCGCTCGCACCCAGGACCAGCAGATCATATCCCCGGGCTGCCTCGTCCAGAATGCCCTCCACGGTGCCATCGGCCTGGATCACGCGCTTCTGGAGACCATGCGCGTCGTCCAGGCGCTGCAAGACCGTGTCGAGGATCCTGTGTCCGAAACGTATCTCCTCTGGATCAAGCGGGTCCGGCGTGACGTAGAGCGCCGTCATCTCGGCCTCAGGTGCCAGATCGCGAGCGACGTCAAAAGCGCGAGGTGCGTTGGGGCCTCCGGCCACCGGGATCAGCACGCGTCGCGCGTCATCGACGCACTCGCCATTCAGCACGATCACGTCGCAAGACACCCGCTGGATAACCGGATCGAGGGTCCGCCCCAGGAGGTAGCGCCCCTGGCCAAGCTGCCCGCTCCAGCCCAAAATCAGTGTGTCAGGCTCGAGCTCCTGGAACACCTCCAGGATCACCTCGCTGACCTTAGCGCCCGCGCGAACGACGACATTCACGTGGACGTCGTGACAGTCGTCGGGCAGCTTCATCCAGGATGGCGGCGCGCCGCCACGTGTCACCGTCAGCACATGGATCTCGCCATCGTTGGCCCGGGCCAGGGCGCAGGCCAGGCGGAGTAGAGGGCACAGGCTACGCTCGTCACGCAATGCCACCAACACCCGATATGGAGTCGTATCGGGGTCGGATGGTCGTCCTACCATCCCTTTACACTCCGCATCACCCGTCGCGCAGTGGAGATGCTGGGATGTTCGCAACGCCGCACCATCAACACAGAGCAGGGAGCGCGGTCAGCCACAGCATCGGGGACAGCGCCGACGAGCAGGCTCTTGACCGCCCACTCGTTGGAGGCACCGATGACCAGCAAGTCATATCCACCGCTGTTCGCCTCCTCAAGGATACCATCCACAACGGACTTGTGCACCGCTACCCGTGTGCGCACGCGGCAGTCCGGGCCACCGAGCACGTCCTCCGCCACATGGTGCAGCCCGCGCATTTCGGCCTCGATATTCAGATCCTCGCATGGCTGGACGACGCGGAACACCGTCAGCTCTGTCTCATTGGTGCGTGCAATATCGGCGGCCAGGCGTAACCCAAGGCGCGCGTGGGGACCGCCGCCAGCCGGAACCAACACCCGATGCACCTCGGCCAGGTCACGATCGCGCAGCAAGGCCACGTCACAACGGGCCGCCTCTAGCACCATCTTGATCGGGCTGCCGTAGATCCGGCCGGGCGATAGGGGGCCCTGCCAACCGAGCAGAATCAGGCCAACCGAGGGACGAGCCGAGGCCACCGCCAAGACGCCCGAGTCTATGGCGCGTGCAGCCTGACACAAAGGCCGCACAGGGATGCCTATCGCCGCCCCCTGCTGCGCGACCTGGGCCAGCCGCGAGTTCCCCTGGATCGCGCTCCGCTGACTCAGCCGCGCCGCGGCTGACTCCAGCGGCGCTTGCTCGGGGACGCAGACGACATCCAGCGCCACAACAACACGCCGGTCGTCGGCCTGCGCGAGTGCCCCAGCCAGGCTCAAGAGTGGCGCAACCTTGGTGTCCGGCACGAGAGGGACGAGGATCTCGTTCTGCTCGGCCCGCGTTGCCACCTGAGCAGCGTCAATCACCCCCTCGAGAGGACGTTCCCGCTCCCAAAGCGGCCCGAACTCCCCCGTGACCGTGGCCTGCCGGCGCACCCAGACGAAGTACCACACGAGGCTCGCCCCGACCAATCCCAGCCCCGCCAGGCGCGATTCGGGCGCCATAGTGAAGATGACCGAGAGGGAGAGCAAACCGGCCACCACGGGCAGCGCCGGGTAGAGAGGCACGCGAAAGGAAGGACAATACCAGGATGGACTGGAACCACGCATCACGACCACCGAAAGGCAGAGCAGGGCATAGGAAACCATGAACAGCGCGCTAGAGATCTCCGCCAACGTCTCCGCCCTGCCGCTGAGGGAAAGCAGCATGGCCAGAGCGCCCGTGACCAGGATGGCGTGCGAAGGCGTGTTATGCTTCGCGTGCACATAGCTGAACCAGCCCGGAAACACGCGATCGCGCCCCATGCCATAGCCGATACGCGACGAAGCCAGGATAGCTGCATTGGCCGAAGAAAGCGTGGCCAGAATACCGGCGGCGAGCATTACGCCCGTGCCCACCGGTCCCGCAATGAGCCCGGCAGCCTCCACCAGCGGCGCCTCGCTCTGGCCAATCTCCGTGTACGGAAAGATGCCACTCATCACCAGCAAGATCAAGGCATAGATGATCGTAGCGATGACCACGGAACCGACGATCGCCAGGGGTAGATTGCGCCCAGGCTGCTTCATCTCCTCAGCGATCGTGGACACCTTCTCGAAGCCCGTGAACGAGACGATGATCAGGCCGACGACGCCAAACGCCGCCTCCCACCCCAACGGCGCGAAGGGACGATACAGCGCCGTGTCGATGTTGAGGAGTCCAATCCCGGCGAACAGGAGCAAGATGATCACCAGGATCACGACGACGAAGTTCTGCACGCGCCCGGTGACCTTCGCGCCCCGGTAGTTCAGCCAGGTGAACAAGGCGCCGGCCAACAGAGAGCCGATCCAAGGGGGAACGGGCACAGTCAGCGAGAGGTACTCGCCGAAGGCAAGCAAGTAGAAGCCGGTGGCGAAAGTCAGACCTAGCCAGTTGCCCGGCCCCACGATGGACCCGGCCAGAGGTCCCAGCGCCTGGGTGATGAAGGTGTAGCTGCCGCCCGCCCTGGGCATGCCCGTCGCCAGTTCTGACACAACCAGCGCGATCAGCAGGCAAATACAACCTGCAAGCACGTATGAGATAGCCGAAGCCGGGCCGGCGCGCTCGGCGGCAAGGGCTGAGAGCACGAAGATGCCAGCCCCGATCATCGTCCCCAGCCCGATGGCGATTCCTTCCTTAAGCCCGAGCTCGCGCAGTAGGCCGTGCGTTTCGGTGCAAGACTGGCTCTGTTCCATAGTCCCCTCTCCTGGAGCTTGGTGGGCCCAGCGCGCCAACCCACGTCGAGACACGCCAACTCGTCGCAACCAGAACGACACTCAAGTGGATTATACCCCTATCGCCACTTCTTGTCACATCTGCGCGCGCTTACATTCCACCACCGTCCGCGAATCCGGCAGGCATACTGGCAGCAGGCAGGCACTGCGCTGCAAGGCACACACCGCCCGGCCTAGCGGCGCACAGGCTGAAAGATGCTGCGTCGAGTGATGCTCGAAAATGCGCGTTTTGACACCATATCACGCTCGAACGCACACGAAGGGATTGACAAATCGCGCACGATGTGGTAGAATACGTTCGTGAGCCAGCAAGCACTCCCCACTCTGCCCGCCGAAAGGCGCGCCACAATCGCCAGGATGGTATCGCAGCACGGAGAAGCCCGTGTGGCCGATCTGGTGGCGCAACTGGGTGTACACCCCGCGACGATCCGCCGAGACTTGAACGCCCTGGAGCAACAGGGGACCCTGAAGCGCGTGCACGGGGGCGCCGTGGCCGTCAACGAGGCTACGCCAGAGAGTGCGTGTGACCCAGCCACGACGCAGGCAGCGCGCATCGGCCAGGCCGCAGCCAAGATGATCGCCGATGGGGAGACGGTTTTCTTGGACGCGGGCAAGCTGTCCCAGGAGGTGGCCCGCTGTCTGGTCACGCGTTCACGGCTCACCATCATCACCAATGGACTTGAAGTCGCCAACTGGATGGCCGCGCACACCTCCCACACATTGATCGTCACAGGTGGCCAGGTTGAGGGACGTGACCGGGCGCTGGTCGGGCACCTGACCAGGGGAGCGCTTTCCGGCCTGCGGGCCGATCACGTCGTCATGGAATTGGGGGGAGTCAGCGCGCTGGGCGGCTTGACGGACGACAGCCTCCAGCAAGCAGAGATCACGCGCCTGCTGCTGGAGTTCGGCGCCCAGATCATAGTTCTGGTGCCGGTCGAACGGGTGGGACGGGTAGCGGCAGCATACATCGCGCCCGCTGCCGAAGCCGACGTGGTCGTCACCGCACGCGAAGCCCCCTCGCCTTTTCTTTGGGATTTGAGCGAGGCGGGCGTCGGAGTGGTCTTGGCATAGTCGTGTTCGGCATCGTCTTGAATGGTATCATACGCTGGATGCAATCGCATCGAGACCCAACATATCGAACCTATTGAAAAGGAGCACTGTCAAATGGCAAGCGTAACCTATGAGCACGTGACCAAAGAGTTCGGCGATGTAGTGGCCGTCAACGACCTCAACATCCACATCCCGGACAAGGAATTCCTGGTGTTCGTTGGCCCGTCAGGCTGCGGGAAAACCACCTCCCTGCGTCTGCTGGCCGGTCTGGAAGAGGTCACGGAGGGCAGCATCTTCATCGGCGACCGGTTGGTCAACGATGTGCCGCCCAAGGACCGGGATATCGCCATGGTCTTCCAGTCCTACGCGCTGTACCCCCACATGTCGGTCTACGACAACATGGCTTTCGGGCTCAAGCTGCGCAAGACCCCAAAGAAGGAGATTGAGCAGCGCGTGCATGAATCGGCCAAGATACTGGGCATCGAGCAACTCCTCGACCGCAAACCCAAGCAATTGTCCGGTGGTCAGCGGCAGCGCGTCGCCGTGGGCCGCGCGATCGTCCGCGAGCCATACGTGTTCCTCATGGACGAGCCGCTCTCCAACCTCGACGCCAAGCTGCGCGTCCAGGCCCGTGCCGAGATCAGCAAGCTGCATCAGCGCCTGGGTACGACGTTCATCTACGTGACCCACGACCAGGTTGAGGCTATGACGATGGGCACGCGCATCGCCGTCATGCGCGATGGCATCCTGCAGCAGGTGGACAGCCCCCAGGTACTCTACGATACCCCGGCGAACATCTTCGTGGCCGGCTTCATCGGCAGCCCGGCGATGAACTTCATGGAGGCCAGGCTGGTGGAGCGCGATGGCAAGGTGGCAGTGGACTGTGCGGACTTCCTCCTCGAGGTGCCAGACGACAGAGCAAACACCTACCGTCCGCATTTGGGCGAGGAAGTCATCTTCGGCATCCGCCCCGAGGACACTCACGATCCTGAATACGCGCCTCCAGGTATCAAGAGCGCCATGGTTGAGGCAAAAGTGGACGTGACCGAGCTGATGGGCTACGAGGTCATCGTCTATCTGGTGTCGGAGAAGTCCGAGTTCCTGGGCCGCTTCGATCCGCGCACCGGTGCACGGGTCGGCAATACGATCCAGGTCGCACTCAACATGGATAGCATGCACATCTTCGACAAACAGACGGAGATGGCGATCCGCTAGGAAGCGTTTAGCAGCCCTGCGATGAACAAGTAGACAAGGAGGCATCCTCCTTGTCTACTTGTGTGTGCACGCGCCGTGGACCGGGCTGTTGTCTGTACTATCGAGAGGAGCAACAACCTATGGCCAACCTGGACCTGATGCGCGAATTGGCGATTGAGAACGACACTAAGATCATCCTGCTTGTCTTGGACGGGGTCGGCGGATTGCCGATGACGCCAGACGGGCTCACGGAGCTGGAAGCGGCGCACACCCCACACCTGGACACGCTCGCCACACGTTCCATCTGCGGCATGAGCACACCGATCGTACCCGGCGTCACGCCGGGCAGCGGCCCTGGGCATCTTTCCCTCTTCGGCTATGACCCGCTGGAATACGAGATCGGGCGGGGCGTGCTGGAGGCGCTGGGGATCGGCTTCGACCTGCAGCGCGAAGACCTGGCAGCGCGCGGAAACTTCTGCTCACTCGACTCTGAAGGGTTGATCACCGACCGCCGGGCCGGCCGCATCCCCACCGAGGTAGGGGCCGCCCTGTGCGAGAAGCTGCGCATGATCGAGCTGCCCGGCCTGGTGACGTTCGTCGAGCCGGTCAAGGAGTACCGCTTCGTGCTCGTCCTGCGCGGCGAAGGACTGTACGACGGACTGACGGAGACCGACCCCCAGCAAGTGGGCGTGCCGCCATTGCCCGTCGAGCCACTGCACCCCGAGGCCACTGCCACGGCGGAGATCGTCAACCAGTGGATGGCCGAGGCTCGAAAGATCCTGGCCGACGAACACCCGGCCAACGGCTGCAACTTGCGCGGCATCGCCAAGGACCCAGGCCTGCCCCAGATGCCCGAGATCTACAAACTGCACTGCGGGGCTATCGCCACCTACCCCATGTACCGAGGCGTGGCCAAGCTGGCTGGCATGGACGTACTGCCCACAGGCGACACCATCGAAACGGAGGTCGAGACCCTCAAGCAGCACTGGGACGAATACGACTTCTTCTTCTTCCACGTCAAGAAGACCGACAGCCGGGGCGAGGACGGGGACTTCGACGGCAAGGCCAAGGTAATCGAACACCTCGACGCCGTGCTGCCGGATATCCTGGCGCTAGAACCAGATGTTATCATCGTCACGGGCGACCACTCAACCCCGGCCCTGTGGAAAGCACACAGCTGGCACGAACTGCCCGTGCTTCTGTGGTCCAAGTACATCCGTCCCGATAGCGTGCCCCAGTATGGAGAGCGACCGTGCATGGCCGGCGGGCTAGGGCACATCCTCCACCCGGACCTGATCCCGCTGGCGATGGCCCACGCGGGGAGACTGGCGAAATTCGGGGCTTGATCGGACCGCGACCATCTTGGTCGCTCTTCGACGCACCCATCTGATCGGACCGCGACCATCCTGGTCGCTCTTTGATGCACCCATCTGCTTGGACCGCGACCATCTTGGTCGCCCTCCGACCCAACCCTCTGCTTGGACCGCGACAATCCTGGTCGCCCCTCTCAGTTGACCGGCGCACCCATGCGTGATATACTGAAAACGCTGGAGAGCGTTCCAGGCATAGTCACCACCACCATCTCCACACTCACTACGAGCCACTGTGGTAGATAAATGACCTATGGATCCACTGATCGAGGGCGCGCGCAAACTGAATATCGAGCTCACCCACCGCCAGCTAGCCGCCTTCGAGACCTGCTGGCGGGAGCTGGTGGATTGGAACCAGCGCTTCAACCTGACCGCCATCACCGACCGCGAAGGGGTCCTGGTACGCCACTTCCTCGATTCCCTCTCGTGCCTCAACAAGCTGCCCCAGGCCGAACTGACGTCCGGGGCACGCGTCATTGACGTGGGCACGGGGGCCGGATTCCCCGGATTGCCGCTCAAGATCGTGTGTCCAGGAATGCGTCTCACACTCCTGGAAGCGACCGCCAAGAAAGTGACCTACCTGCAGCACATGGTGGACACGCTGAGACTGACGGAAGTCGAGGTGATCCACGGGCGGGCCGAGGAGATGGGACAGCAACCGGCCCATCGCGAGCAATACGACTGGGCGCTGGCTCGCGCCGTGGCAGAGATGCCGGCGCTGGTAGAATACCTGCTGCCCCTCGTACGGGTGGGCGGCAAAATGCTGGCCCAGAAAGGGGAAGGGGCCGCCGCCGAAGTGCACAGGGCCGATGCAGCCATCGCAACGCTTGGCGGTCAGGTGCGGCAGTTGATGCCGGTGGAGTTGCGGGGGCTCGCCGAGACACGCTACCTGGTGGTGGTGGACAAAGTGGCAGCCACGCCCGAGAAGTATCCCCGACGGCCAGGGGTACCCAAGAAACGCCCCCTGATGTGAGTCTGTGGCCCGTGCCGCCTGCTTATTGCCCCTTCCCGACTATCCGCTTCTCACAATCCCGCGCTGTATCTCCCACTGCACAGCGCGCTCACGAAACTCGGCGCTGAACATCTCGGGATCGGTGGCCGTGAGCATCGCTTGCTCGACACTGTCCACCTGTGCCAGCAGGTATTCCCGGCGCGTTGCGTCGAGCTCGGCCAGCACCTCGTCCAGGAGAAGCACCGGTGCCTCCCCAGTTACGCCCCGCATCCACACGAGTTCCGCCAACTTGAGTGCCAGCACCCCCGTGCGCTGCTGCCCCCGCGAGCCATACGTGCCCAGGTCTACCTCGTGTGTCCCTTGGCCGGGACTGCCAGCGATGAAACGCATCTCGTCCCGGTGAGGGCCGGTGAGCGTGACGCCGCGTGCAACCGCGTGCGACCGTCGCTCGATGAGCGCCTGCCGGAAGGCACGGACCAGGCCCTCGGACTCCACGCCCGATGGCGGGCCTTCATAGGGCCGCAAGCCCAACCCCATCTGATACTCCAGCGCCGGCGGCGCTGCCAGATCGAAGTTGGGATGATAGACCAGCCGTAGCCACTCTGCCCCCCCGGTGAGCCGTTGGTGGAAACGGTCAGCACGTTCCGACAGGGCCGCGAGCAATTCGCGGCGCCCATTTGCGACCACCACACCTTCGCGGGCTAACACCTCCTCGAAGGGCGCTAGTTGATTCGGGTCGCCCCCCTCATCGCGCAGATGCCGCAGCGCGGCGTTGCGCTGCCGCAGCGCTTCGTTGTAGCGCTCCAGTGCCGCCGCGTAGCCCGCGTCCACCTGGCACAGCGTGATGTCCAGATACTGGCGACGGCCGGCCGGCGGCCCAGACACCAACCCCACATCCTGGGGCATGAAGAGCACGACGTTCAACCGGCCAGCCAGGTCAGCGCGGCGCTTGCGTGCCCGGTCCACACGGATCGTCTTCTGCATGCGCACCGTACCGTTCGCCAGAGGCTTCCTCTCCAGAACGATCTCCACCTCCTGAACCCGGTCACAGCGCACGATCTCGGCCCACACACGGGCGTAGGGCAACCCCTCCGCCTCGGCCTCCCACTTGATGAGATGACGATCTGTGGACGTCAGGGGCGAGGAGCCTGTGGCGATCAGATAAATCGCCTCCAGCAGGCTGGTCTTGCCCTGGGCGTTCGCACCGTACAGCAACAGCGGGCACTCGGGCAGGGTCAACTCCAGGCGAGCGTAGTTACGGAAGTTGGTCAAACTGAGATAGCGGATGTGCATCGGGAATCACGGCAGCGCGAATTCAGCCACGACCATGCGGTGGTCAGAGGCCAACGAGGAGAGCACCTGGGCATCTCTCACGTCCAGGCCACGCGCCCAGACAAAGTCAATACGCTCGACAGGCTGAATCGCCGGAGACGTGGGAGCCGGGTCGAAACCACCGACGACGAAAGGATCGCTGAAGCCGGCTGCCTGGATGCGCGCGTAGATCGGCGAATCGGGAGACGAATTGAAATCGCCGCCGATGACAGCCGGGGAGGCCGCCCCGACGGTGACCAACGCATCATCCAGTTGGCGCGCTCGCTCCTCGGGCTCCAATCCCATCCACACGCCGTAGGCATCAAGAGGTCCGTCCCCACCCACTACGCGGGCGTGCACGATCGCCGTCTGCTCCAGCTCGCTGCTCAACAGCCGCGTATCGGCCTCGGCAATAGGCACGCGGGTGAGCAAAGCAATCCCAGAGAGGCCCTCCAGCGTGGGGCCGTAGACCTCCTGCATGCCCAGGCGCCGCGCAAGCCAGAGCGCATCATCCACGCCGTAGCTCGTGACCCGGCAGGCGTCCACCTCCTGCAACACGACGATGTCAGCCCCACTCTCCTCGATCGTGCGCGCCTGTGCTTCCAGGCTGAGCTGCCAGGTGGTGTTGTAGCCGTAGTGTATGTTGTATGTCCCCACGCGAATGGGGCCGCCCGCCTTGAGGTTGAGCGCGGGAGGCCAGGCAAAGGCCCCGGTAACCAGCACCACACAGGTCGCTAGCAGCCAGGGCCAGGCACCGCCCTTCAAGTTGGCAGTCACGTGTACCCCGCCTGCGGCGCGCAGGGCAGGCAGGCAAGCGACGACGGTAGCCACAAGGAACACGTAGAGCCCTTTATCGCGGAGGGCGGAGACTGTGTAGGGGTAGGTGAAGGCAAATGCCGCGGCGAAGTTGAGGGCCAGAAACAGCAACAGTCCCAGCGTCAGCGCCAGCCCCGAACGCTCACGCCCGCGCGGACCCGGCAGACCGCAAAGCACGCCGAGAAGGAAGAACTGGGCTGCGAGCATCCCGGCAAGCCCTACAGCGCCTCCTACCACGCGGCCCGCCGCGACCCCGGCCACAGCGAGCAGCAGTACACCCAGCCCCCCCACCCCGCCTCGCAGCATACCGAACGTCGCACGCTGCACCCCGGGCAACACGGCCAGAAGCGTGACGAGCATCAGCAGCGGTGCCGTGACGGCGTAGCCCACGCCGCTCCAGCGGGCCAACGCATTGGGGAACCCCAGCAGAGAAGTCTCAAGGAACAGCAGCGCACCCACTGCCAGGCCCGGCACGACGCTCAGGCCGCCATCTCCCGAATCTCCATCGTCGGAGCGGGAAAAGGCCACCCACGCCACCGCGCACGTCGCCAGCGAGAGCGCGCCCTGCACCGGCAACCACCAACTGCGCAGCCCCACGTCCAGGGTGTTGCCGGCAGCCCGCATCAACTGATCGGCAGCGAAGGCCAGGGCCAGTCCCACAGCGAACACCCCCCTCTGCCTCCTCAACAAGACCACCGCGTACACCCCGACGGCGCCGATGACGACGAGGCTGCTCCAGAGTCGCACGATGGGCATGTTGAGCGTCAACGGCACGCGGGCCAGCGCGGCGATGAGGGCAGCAGCGGACAACAAGGCACGACGGTTGCGGCGTGGCGAAAAGAGCGGCGACAGCAAGGCCACGACGACACAGAGCAGGACGAGGCCCAACGTACTGAGAGCCACCACCCCCGTGAATATCGTATCGTAGATGAGGCCGAAGAGAACAGAGAACAGCACACGCACGGATTGGACGAAGAACAGCAAGACAGCGCCCGCTTCCAGAGTACGAAACAGCCTCGCATTACGCATGATTCAACCCCTTGTCGCCGCTCGCAAGGCCCGGGCGATGTGGGCGGCAACGCGCGCGTTGTTGATCAACAGCGACTCGTTGGCACGACGCGCTCGCCCTTCTGTCAGCTCAACCAGGCGAGCCAGCAAGAATGGCGTCAACGCCTTGCCACTCACGCCAGCCTGATCCGCCTCGCTCACGGCCTCGGCGATGGTTGCCTCAGCCTCCTCCACAGAGAGGGCGTCCGATTCGGGGACCGGGACGCAGACCAGGAGCGCGGCCGACAGCCCCATACGCATCCGCGCCTGCGCGATGCAAGCCACGTCCTCAGGCGTCTCGACCCGCACGTCCACCTTCAGGCCAGACCGGCGGCTATAGAAAGCAGGAAACTCGTCGGTGCGGTAGCCGACCACCGGCACGCCATAGGTCTCCAGATACTCCAGCGTGCGCGCCAGGTCGAGGATAGACTTGGCGCCCGCGCAGACGACCACGATTGGGATGGAGGCCAGCGTGTGCAGGTCTGCCGAGACGTCCTCGGGATGCCCCCTGTGGACGCCACCAATGCCCCCCGTGGCAAAGACAGGGATACCGGCACGGTGAGCCAGGTGCATCGTCGCCGCGACGGTCGTGCCACCGCCGATAGCGCGGACCGGCATCGCGGGCAGATCGCGCAGGCTCACCTTACACGCTGTCCGATCAGAAGCCAGCCGTGCCAGTTCGTCATCGGAAAGCCCTACGCGCGGCTCGCCCTCCAGCACAGCGATGGTGGCGGGCAAGGCATCGGCCTCCCGGATCGCAGCTTCCATCCGCCGGGCGATCTCTAGATTGGCAGGCGGGGCGAAGCCGTGGGTGATGAGCGCAGATTCCAGAGCCACCACCGGCGCACCGCCGACGATAGCCTGGGCAATCTCACGCACCACGTACACCCCGTCGTCCACCTCACCTACTCCGCAAGCAGTTGCGCCGCCAGATTCGCGTACACCTCCGCGGCGGCATAAACGTCGGCCAATCGCACGCGCTCGTCGACGGTGTGAGCACGTCGCGGGTCGCCGGGCCCGAAGCCCACCGTGGGAATGCCCGCAGAGCCCGCCGTGTACACACCCTCAGTCGAGAAATCCCAGCGGGTCACCCGGGGCCGGCGCTTCAACTGCTCCCGTATAGCGCGCACGGTGTGAGTCACCAATGGGTGATCCTCGGCCAACACCCAGGCGGGATAGAATTCGCGGGTGTGAGAATCGCAACCCGTGTAGCTGGTGCTATCATACTCGGTTACGTGCACCTCCGCACGCACGCCCTCGCGGGCGATGATCCTCTGTACCTCGGCGAGGGCTTTCGTCTCGTTCTCCCCCAGCGTCAGCCGGCGGTCTATGATCAACTCACAGCGATCGGGCACAGCGTTGCGGCTGCTGGCACGGGACGAGATTTCGGTCACCGCCAGGGTGCCAGGACCCAGGAATTCATCGTTCGCCAGTTGTTCAGCCAGGAGCTCAAGGCCGAAGACCAGCCGCGACGCGGTGTATATGGCGTTCTCGCCCAAATCCGGGCTGGCGGCGTGTGCCGAGCGCCCGTGGGTAACCAGTCGCATCTCCAACCTGCCCCGCTGGCCCCGGCTGACGTCGAGGCCGCTCGGCTCACCCAGCACGACCCAGTCCGGTCGTATGCCGTCTTCCTCCACCAAAGCACGTGATCCCAACCCCTCGCACGGCTCCTCCTGCACCACGCAGGCCACGACGACGTCCCCTTTCAGAGCAACTCCCGCGTCGCGCAGTAGCTTAGCGCCGTAGATCATCGCCGCCAAACCGCCCTTCATGTCACAAGCACCGACACCGTACATGACGCCATCCTCAACCTCCGCCTCAAAAGGCGGGTGCGTCCAGGCATCGGGATCACATACACGCACCGTGTCCATGTGGCCGTTGAGCATAAGCAGTGGGCCCTCACCCGGCCCAATCCAACCCACCACGTTGCCGATGCGGCCAGTGCGTATGTCGCGCAGGCCCACGCGCGTCATCTCCGCGATAACGCGCTCCGCTACCGCTCCCTCCTGAGTCGAAGGGCTGGGAATCCGCACCAGATCGCGCAGAAAGCTCGCCAAATCGGTCCGGTCTTGGAGGCTTAGTCTGAATGTATGCATTGTCTCTTTCACGTCCTTGGCCCAGGCTTGTGCAAGGGATTGTAGGCTGAAATGAGCCATTCGTCAAGGCACAGGCCCGTAGCCGCCAGCCACGACGCATCCGTGCCGGTTTGACCGCGCAACCGATTTGTGCTAGAATGCCGTCGCTGCCCCGGGTTGACCCCGTCGCCTGTTTCATCATGCGCCGATACCCGAACCTAAGACGAAAGACCTCGTGTACTAGTCAATGCTCGACCTAGGCATAGTCATCACCAGCTATAACACGCGCGACCTCCTACGAACCTGCCTGCGCTCGGTCTACGCCAGCCAGGGCGACCTCACGTTCGAGGTGTGCGTCGTGGACAACGCGTCGCCCGATGGCAGTGCTGACATGGTCGCCGCTGAGTTCCCACAGGTGCGCTTGATCGCCAACACAGACAACGCCGGCTACCCCAGCGCCAACAACCAGGGCCTGCGCGCGTTCGGCTTCCGGGACCTGTCAGACGGCCCACCGGGCGACCAGACACCAGCCAGCCCACCGGCCTTCGCGCTGCTCCTGAATCCAGACACGGAACTGCCGCCGAATGCGCTGGCGGACATGCTGGCGTTTATGTCCGAACACCCTGAGGCGGGCGCCGCCGGCCCCAGGCTGGTGCTCCCCGACGGATCGCTAGATCTCGCGTGCAGACGTTCATTCCCCACACCGGAGGTTTCGCTCTACCGGCTGGCAGGCCTGTCACGCCTCTTCCCCCGCAGCCGGCGCTTTGGCCGCTACAACCTGACGTATCTTGACCCCAACCAGGTCGCCGAGGTGGATTCCGTCGTCGGTGCATTCATGCTGGTGCGGGCACAAGCCATCGCGCAGGCAGGCCTGATGGACAATCAGTTCTTCATGTACGGCGAGGACCTGGACTGGGCCTACCGCTTCAAGGCGGCCGGCTGGACGGTCTTCTACAATCCAGGCGTAGAGGTACTGCACGTCAAGCGCGCAGCCAGCCGCCACAGCGCGCGAGCACAGATCGAATTCTACCGCGCCATGGACATCTTCTACCGCAAGCATTACGCCGCGCACACCGCCCGGTGGCTGCACGTGCTGATCATCAGTGCCACCTCGCTGCTACAGAGATACGAGCAGGCGCGGCAAGCCCTCATCTCAGGCGACAAACGCCCGGGAGCCAGGCCATGATGTCAAAAACCCAGACCCGAATCCTGACCACGTTCACCCTCGCCGTCACCGACATGGCGATGTCAGGTCTGGCGTATCTTCTGGCCTATCACATGCGCCGCCGGATCCCATGGCCAGAGGTAGCGCAGAGCATGGGGGGGTTTCCCGAATACAGCGGCATCGTCTTGGCACATATCGCATCCATCGTGGGGGTATTCGCCTTCTCACGTCTGTACCTGCTGACGCGCGGCCGCTCGCGCGTAGATGAATTCTACTCCATATTCGCGTCCACTACCATAGGCACGCTCATGGGAGTGGCCATCTCCTCGCTGCTGTTCAAGAACAGTCCCCTGGAACTGAACTACTCGCGCATGATGGTCTTATATGCCTGGGCGTTCACCATCGCGCTCGTCACCTTCGGCCGCGTGGCTCACGTGCAGGCCAGGGCCAGGATGCGGCAACAAGGCTGGGGACGTGATCGGGTGCTCATCGTCGGCACAGGGGACGTGGGGCGGATGATCCTCCAGAAAATCCAGTCAAACCCCGGGTTAGGATACGAGGTGGTCGGCTTCGTTGCAGCCAATGGCACGGAAGGAGCACCCCTGGGCGTCTCCGTCCTCGGCCACGCCGGCAACCTATCCCCCATCATCAACGAACACCAGGTTGACGAAGTGATCATCGCCCTGCCGGAAGCGACACACCAGGACATCTTGATGCTGATCTCGGAGTGCGAACGTGGCAAGGTGGCCATCAAAGTCTACCCCGACGTGTTCCAGATCATGGCCAGCCAGGTGAGCATCGGCGACCTTGGAGGGCTCCCGTTGTTGACCGTGCGTGACGTCGCACTGCGCGGTTGGCGGCGTGCGGCCAAGCGGTTGATGGACATCGTCGGTGCTGCCTGCGGCCTGGTCGCCATATCGCCTATGATGATGCTCATGGCGGTCCTGATCAAGCTCGATTCCCGTGGCCCGGTGTTCTACGCCCAGGAACGAATGGGGCTCGATGCCCGTCCCTTCAAGATGCTGAAGTTTCGCTCCATGCGGCACGATGCCGAGGCCCGCGGGCCTGGCTGGACGACGCAAGACGATCCGCGTGTCACCCGGCTGGGCCGCATTATCCGCCGCATCAACGTGGACGAGTTACCCCAATTGATCAACGTGCTGATTGGGGAGATGAGCCTGGTGGGCCCAAGACCTGAGCGTCCCGTTTACGTCAACCAGTTTCGCCGTTCCATCCCCCGCTACATGGACCGCCACTGGGAAAAAGCGGGCATGACCGGATGGGCACAGGTAAACGGTCTGCGCGGCGACACATCCATCGTTGAGAGAACCAAGTATGACCTATGGTACATCGAGAACTGGTCGCTGCTTCTGGACATCAAGATCCTGATCCGCACCATCTTCAACCTCTCGCGGTTGGCGAACGCATACTGACCCTAAAGGTTTTCCGAAACCTTTAGGGTCTGGGTCTGTCAAAGACACGAAGAAACGCCGCCAGGGGCCTTTGGCCCCTGGCGGCGTTCGCAACAACAGTCGAAAAAGCTTACATCCTCCGCCGATTGAGCACGAACAGCACCGCCACACCTGCCGCAAGGACCAGGACCAACACACCGCTGACCCTGGCGATGATGGCGAACAGCCGGCGGAAGGTCGATTCATCACCGGCGGGCTGGTTCTCATCCCCTTCACCCACAGTCTCAGGCTGCGCGGTTTCGCCGGGTGCGCCAGTCTCCTCGCTTCGCACGTTGCCGAACTGCAACTCCAGGCCGGTACCCTCCGCCAAGGCCACCGGCCACTCGGCCGGGGTGATGGGCGCGTAGCCCGGAGGTGAGTTCTGGATCACCCGGTACGCCCCGGCTGGCAAACCGGTGAAACAGTGCGGCTCGTGCACACCGTCGGAGGTATAGCGATCTATCACACCCGATACGTCAGCAACGGTGAACTCCGCATTGGGCAACAGCTCCTCCGTCGCCGGATCTCGGAACGTGTCACTATTCCGATCGTGATAGGCCAGCACACAGACAGAAGCACCGCCACCCACCACCTCTGGCGACTGTGGCGCTTCTCCCTCTTCCACCGCAGGCGGGTTCCCCGCCTCAGCGGTCGGCGCGGCTGCAGCGGGCGTGGGCAGCGCGGTGGCCGGGGGGGCGACGCTGGGCATGGAAATCACCAGCTCCATCCCCGGCCAGATCATGTCGTTGGCCCCGAGAGAGCCAGCGTTGAGCCGGCGGATCTCATCCGCATCCACGCCGTACGTCAGTGCAATACCGAAGAGTGTATCACCGTCCCCAACAATGTGAACCGTCGCGCCGTCGGGGCGGGGCGTGGGGGTTGCCCGTGGCGTAGGAGAAGGCCCAGGCGTCGCCGTCGGAGGCGGTGGCGGGGGCGTGTCAGTGGGAGGTGTACCCGGAGAAGTCATCACCAGGCTGGCATCATCCCAGTAGGCATCCTGGTACTTGTACTGCCACTTGGTCTTGGAGCGCAAGAAGACAGTCACACTGCCGCCGCCCCCCACCTGAGCCGTGACCGGCCCAATCAGGTTGTAGTTGTCTGGGGAAAGCTGTTCCCCGCTCCAAACGACGCCTGGCGAGAACGCGTCCGTGCCACCGTTAGGGTCAATACCAACCTGGAAGACCTGGTTCCACGGGTCGGCGCACGTGTAGCCCAGTGGCGTATCCTGGTCACAGCTCCATCCGTGCGCGTGGGCCGAGAACTGCACCGACGCTCCCGGTTCCAGTCCCGTTACGACCTGATAGAGCCCCATGTCTTGCAGGCGATAGAAAGTGAACAGAAGCAGCGCATAGTTGCCACTGCGAATGCGCTCCAATTCCCCGGTGAACGGAGGTACCCTGGGAATGGTCTTGACCTCGGGCTGCCCGTACGGGTCTCCCTTGCGCCACCATGTCACCCACCCCTGGGGCGTGAATATGTTGTCGTGGATACTTCCGTCGAACGCGTCGTGCGTCCAGTTGTCGAGACACCACCCAGTGTCGGAGCCAGGCGCGCAGGTGATGCCCTCAAACCCAGGGTTCTTCAGCAGCTCAACCCCTTCCTGCGACGGCCAAGACGAAGCGGGCGCTGCCACTGAGAGAATCGGTACGATGCCCACGACCACAGCCACGAGCAAGACGCCGATCCACATACGGTTTCGAATCATGAGTCCCTCCCTTCAGAGGCTTCACAAGGATTGGCAATTGAATGAACAGGTACACAACGTACGCTACAATTCTGTTCATTGACAGTCAGCAGAAGGAATGAAGTAGATCAACTGGGGAACGCGGCCGCGATTTATCACAAGGCGGGCCAGCCGATGACACGCGAGGACGTTCACACCATCCATGCGATGAACAATCGGCGCAGAAGAAGCGCGACGGGCCCCCCAGAGCATCGGCCTGCAGTGTCGCCGTCAACAACGCTGCACCGCGACTCAACTCTATCGCCCGACCGCGTTGACGGTCCAGTAAACCTCACCTTCCGCCATACTTGCCAAAGCGGGCAAATTATAGCACAATGCAAATGCTTGTCAAACTATGGTGTAGATAGAGGGAGCGCCTATGCGCATCTTGATGGTCTCCAAAGCGTGCCTGGTGGGCACCTATCAGCGTAAACTGGAGGAGATCGCCCGTTTCCAGGACATCGAGTTGATGGTAGTCGTGCCCCCGTCGTGGCGCGACGGCAGTCGCCTGATCCGGCTAGAACCGGCCTATACCACCGGCTACCAACTGGTGGTCGAACCCATCGCCCTCAACGGAAGCTTCCACCTGCACTTCTACCCCCGCCTGGGACAGCGATTGCGCGCTTTCGCTCCCGACATCGTGCACGTAGATGAAGAGCCGTACAACTTCGCAACGTTTCACGCGTTGCGACTGGCCAAGCACGTCGGCGCGCGTGCGCTCTGGTTCTCGTGGCAGAATCTAAACCGCCGCTACCCGCTTCCCTTCCGGCTGATCGAGCGCTACAACCTGACCCACACGGACTACGGCATCGTGGGCAGTGCAGGGGCAGCAGCCGTCTGGCGCGAGAAAGGCTACGCCGGCCCCATGTCCACGATTCCCCAGTTCGGCGTGGACCCCGCGATCTTCTCCCCGCCCGACGGGAAGCGTGATGCCTCCTCCCCGTTTCTCGTAGGCTACGTAGGGCGGCTGGTACCCGAGAAAGGCGTGGATCTGCTGCTGAAGGCAGTGGCAGGGATCGAGGGCGAATGGCGATTGGACGTCGTAGGGGCAGGACCAGGAAGAGATCAGTTGGACATGCTCACACGCCAACTGGGCATGGCCGAGCGCGTCGCCTTCCGGGGTGCCCTTCCTTCCGCGGAGCTGCCGCATCTCTACCGGCAGTTGGACGTACTGGTAGTACCATCGCGCTCCCAGCCCAACTGGATCGAGCAGTTTGGGCGTGTACTCATTGAGGCGATGGCCTGCGGAGTGCCAATCGTCGGATCCGACTGTGGAGAGATCCCCAACGTGGTGGGCAACGCCGGGTTGATATTCCCCGAACAGGACGTGCAAGCCCTGCAAGACTGCCTGGCACGCTTGATGCAAAACCGAGACTTGAGGACACGCCTGGCTCAACTGGGCCGAGCGCGAGTGCTGGACCACTTCACACAGGCGCAGGTCGCTACAGACACCGTAGCCGTGTATAGAGAGATGATCAACGGTCAACAACGACCCGTTTGACACGTTGCGAGACAATGCCCATTGATTAGCGCAGACCACAACAAGGAGTATACCATGTTTACCTGCTTCAACTCGCTTCATCAAGCACAGCGCTTTGCCGAACAGGGCCATATTCAGATGATTGACCTCAAGTTCACCGACCTGTGGGGACGGTGGCATCATCTGACGATCCCACGCTCCCAGTTCACACCCGCGCTGATGGAGGATGGAGTCGGCTTCGACGGCTCCGCCGTCGGGCTCAAGTCGGTCAAGACCGGCGATATGGTGCTGGTACCCGATCTCACCACAGGATTCGTTGACCCCTTCTGGGACGTGCCTACGCTCAGCTTCATCTGCACGACATTGGAGGCGGACACAAAGGAGACTTTCCCCAACGACCCACGGAATGTCGCCCGGCGCGCGGAGGAATACTTGGCCGAAAGTGAAATCGCGGACCGCAGCCAGTGGGGACCGGAGTTTGAGTTCTATGTCTTCGATAGCGTGGCCTATGAGAACGAGATGAACCGCTCCGGCTACAGCGTCGAATCGGGGGAGGCTGCGTGGCGCAGTGGCGCTGGAGGACACGGACACAACATACCGCTCCACGGCGGCTATCACGCCATCCCCCCCAGGGATACCCTGTACAGCCTGCGCACCGAGATGTGCACTTGCCTGGAAGCAATGGGAGTGCCCATCAAGTACCACCACCACGAGGTAGGCGGTCCGGGACAGTGCGAAATCGAGATACCGCTGACAGGCTTGCTGGAGGCCGGTGACGTGGCAATGGCCATCAAATACACCATCAAGATGGTCGCCCACCGGCACGGGCACACGGCCACCTTCATGCCTAAGCCGATCTACGGTGAGGCGGGTTCAGGGATGCACTTTCACCAGCATCTCTTCAAAGGCGGGCGCAACGTCTTCTACAATCCCAAAGGATATGGGCTGCTGAGCGACGTGGCTCTGTCCTACGTTGGTGGGCTGCTCCTCCACGGGCCGGCGCTGCTGGCATTCACCAACCCCAGCACCAACTCATATCGGCGGCTCGTCCCCGGCTTCGAGGCCCCGGTCAACGCCTTCTTCTCGGTCGGCAACCGCAGCGCCGCCGTGCGTATCCCTCGCTACGCCACCCAACCCGACCGCGTGCGCATCGAGTTCCGACCTCCAGACGCAACGTGCAACGTCTACCTTGCCCTGACCGCGCAGCTTATGGCAGGGCTGGACGGAATTCGCCGTGGGATCGATCCCACGGACGCGGGATTTGGTCCCATAGACGCCAACGTCTTCTCCTGGACGGACGAACAGCGCGCAGACATACAGGCACTGCCTACCTCGCTCAAGGAATCCCTGGAGGCGCTCGCCGCTGACAGCGACTTCCTGCTGGCCGGCGACGTCCTCAGCCCAGAACTGATCGATCAGTGGATCGCGTACAAGATGGAAGATGAGTACTATCAGGTGCGTAACCGCCCTCATCCGTATGAGATGGAGCTGTACTTCGACGTCTGAGTTTTGACACGTTCGGACGATGGCGCTATAATCAGCCTGAGGTGACCGTCTCAGCACATCAGGCGGATGCCGGTATCGTGTGAGCCACTTGCCAGAGCCAGCAGCCCTCCATGCTCTTGACTTTTCGTCTGTGTCAGAGTATCCTTGGCTGAATCAGGTCTATGGAGTCGCTGGCTCCCCTTTTGCAGCAGAATGGAGGTCCTCAGTTGATGCAGTCCTACTCCCTCGCCATCGAGGGCGCGATTGGGGTGGGAAAGACGACGCTGGCCCGCCTGCTGCAACCCCGTCTCAAGACGGAGCTGTTGCTGGAGGAATTTGAGCAGAACCCTTTCCTCTCCGATTTCTACGCAGACCGGGCGCGCTACGCTTTCCAGACTCAGATATTCTTCCTACTGAGCCGCTATCGCCAGCAAAAGGGGATTCCGGAAAAGCTGGCCCAAGGCCCCATGATCGCGGACTACACCTTCGGCAAAGACAGTCTCTTCGCCCATCTGAACCTGACAGGCGACGAGATGGCCGTCTATGAGCGGCTGCACCAGATCCTGTCCGACAGCCTACCCAAGCCCGACCTGGTCGTCTACCTGCGGGCCGACACCGACGTACTGATGTCCCGCATCGCTACCCGAGACCGGACGTATGAGCGGGAGATGGACCAGCAGTACATTGATAGCCTGCGCCGGGCATATGAACAGTACTTCTCTACGTACACCGATGCACCGGTGCTGACCATCGACACCAACAACCTGAACTACGTCCAGGATCCAAGCGCCCTGGCCTACGTCGAGGGGCAAGTACGGACGGCGATGGGCCTTGGCGACCACCAGAAGCCCTTGCCCAAGATGGCGACGGCCAAGCCCCAAGCGACGCTAGCTACGTCGGCACAGACAATCTCTGCCGAGTCACGATGGGGCGAAGTAGAGGAGTTCCTGGGGGCAAACGAGGCCATGGCTCAAGTGGGCGCTGTGCTGGCCCGCACCACGCGCTCACCTGGCGGCGACACAGCACTGAGGACAGCCATACAGGGCACGATGCAGCGATTGCATCGCCTGGCCCAGGCGGTTGGGGTCGACCTGGGGCAAGACAAATAAACGATTAGGGGATGACATGAAACGTTTCGTCGCGATCGCGGGCAATATTGGCGTGGGCAAGTCCACGCTAACAGCACTGCTGAGAGACCAGTTGAACTGGGAGCCGTTTTTCGAAGCGGTCAACGATAACCCGTACCTGTCCGACTTCTACGAGGACATGCGACGGTGGAGTTTCCATTCGCAGATTTACTTCCTCTCTCGCCGCTTGAACCACCACTGGCAGTTGCTGCAGCGTACCAACTCGGTGATTCAAGATCGGACGGTCTACGAGGACGCCGAGATATTCGCCCGCAACCTCTATCAGCAGGGCATGATGGAAGAACGCGACTACCTCAGCTACCGTGGACTGTACAAGACCGTGATAGGTGTACTCCCCCCGCCGGACCTGATCGTATACTTGCGTGCCTCGGTGCCGACGCTTCAGGCAAGAATCCGCCACAGGGGCCGGCCATACGAACAAAGCATCGAAGATGCCTATTTGAAGCAACTCAACGAGCTCTACGAGGAATGGATCGCCGACTTCGCTCTCTGTCCGGTATTGACGGTGCCATGCGACGACCTGGACTTCGTGGTGAACGCTGTCCATCTGGAATTGATCGCAGAGAAGATCCTTGAGAAACTGCAAGGGCGTGAAGAGGTCGTGTTCGACAACCTATGACAAACACAGAGCACTGCAACCCAAGAAAGGCACGACACACCGCCCCACCTCGCCCATGGAGGCCCAGTGTCTGAGCGGCTGTACTACGCGGACCCATACTGCAAGCGCTTCTCCAGCCCGGTGATCGAGCGACTAACGTGGGAAGGCCAGCCGGCCATTGTGCTCGAACGCACGGCCTTCTATCCAACCTCAGGTGGACAGCCAGCCGACCGTGGAACACTGAATGGCGTGGAAGTGGTCGACGTCTTGGTGCGGGAGGAAGACGGCATCATCTTGCACATTCTGTCCGAAGACCCCTCTTATGCGTCTGAGCACGGGAGACCCGAGGCCAAGGGGATCCTGGACTGGCCCCGTCGCTTCGATCACATGCAGCAGCACACCGGTCAGCATATACTCTCAGCCGCGTTCGAGCAATTGCTCGATGCAGACACCGTGGGTTTCCACCTGGGGACAGACGTGAGCACGGTGGACATCAACGTGGCCCGCCTGGACCCGAAAGCGGTGCAGGACGTCGAGGAATTGGCCAATCAGGTCATCTGGGAGAACCGTCCAATCCACACCCGCTTCGTCAGCACCGACGAACTGGCCGAGTTTCCCTTGCGCCGGCCGCCGGCCGTGGAAGGGCCAATACGCATCGTCGAGATCGCAGGGCCTGCAGCAGACTCAGGACACGGCTTTGACGTGAACCCCTGCGGCGGCACGCACGTCGTCCAAACCGGCGAGGTCGGTATCGTCAAGGTGGTGCGCCTCGACTATCGCGGGGACGAGACGCGCATCGAGTTCTTGTGCGGCGGGCGCGCCCTGAGCGACTATCAAGCGAAGAACGCCATGGTCAACCGGCTGACAGGCACACTGACCGTCGGCTACTGGGAACTGGATCAAGCCGTGGAGCGCCTTCGCTCCGAGGCCAAACGGCTGCGACACGACCTGCGCCAGACGCACAAGCGCCTGGCTCAGGCGGAGGTGCGCGAACTCGCGGCCACTGCCCACCCTGTCCCGCCATCCGGTGGCGAGCCATTACCTTTAGAGCCATACCGCGTGGTGTGGAAGGTCTGGGAGGGCCGCGAACCGGGTGAGGTGCGCACACTCGCCCAACAGCTCACACAGCAGCATCCGGGAATGGTTGCCCTGCTGGCCAGCACCGGTGAGCGAACGCACCTATGCTTTGCGCGCGCCGAGGGGGTCGAACTAGACGCAGCTGGGCTGCTTCGGGAAGCTTGCTCTCAGTTGGGAGGCAAAGGAGGTGGACGGCCCAACATGGCCCAGGGCAGCGCCCCGGCGGCCGACCCAACAACCGTGAGAACCATGCTTGCCGAGCTGGCGTCTTCCCTGGGACCGCGTACCGGCGGAAGCCAGGCTCTCTAGCCTGGTTTCCAGGAAGACCCCCGTACGCCTTGCAGGACATGCCGGAATCAACGATTCGAGAGCGAAGAATACAGTTTCTTGAAAGAGTCCTATGAAAAAGATCGCGTCCGACATCTACGTTTCAACCAAGTACCATGGCGTCAACGTGGGCTTCGTACGCCTGCCCCACGGCGCTATCGCTATCGACGCTCCGACCTTGCCCGGCGATGCCCGTGCGTGGCGACAGCAGATACTGGAGACCACTGGGGGGCCCATCCTGTACCTGGTGCTCACGGATGGTCACCCCGACCGGCTGCTGAGCGCTGGGCTGCTGGAGGCCCCTATCGTCGCCGCCCGCCAGGTCTACGAGCACGCCTCCGCCTACACCGACGGGTTCTGGCGCGGCATCGTCGACGGCTGGACACGCCGCTATCCAGAGGCCGCCGACGAACTGGCAGGAGCCAAGTCCACACTGCCGGAGATCATGTTCTCCACCAGCCTCACGCTGCATAAGGGCGGAAACGACCTGACCATCCAATCCATACCCGGCGGCGCGCCTGGCAGCGCCTGGATCCATCTCCAGGATCAGGACGTGCTGTTCGCGGGCGACACGCTGCTTGTGGATGTGCACCCATTCATGGCAGCCACACCGGACACGAAAGCCTGGCTGGATACACTGACGATGCTTCGGCGGTCGCGCTTCTCCAACACCACGATTGTGCCCGGCCGTGGGCCGGTATGTGATCAGTCCGCTACACGGCCCCTCAGCGACTACATCGCATTGGCGCGCCGGCGAATCCGCTCCCTATCCACAAGCGGACAGCCTCGCGTAGACACCTCCGCCCTGGTATCCGAGCTGCTGCCTGCCTTCTCCGTCACCGAGCGAGAGCGCGATCTGGTCCAGCGACGGATCAAAGCCGGGATGGAACGACTATACGAAGAGCTTCACGAGGAATGATGACCACCTATGAGTAAACACTTCGTGCCGTCCACCGCACATACGCCAGCCGATCGCCTTCGGAAGGCATTGGATCAGGCGGAGATGCGCATGGGGAACCTACGCCGGGCCGGTCCCCAGGCATTGGAGATCTTGGACCTGATGGATCAGATCGCCCAAGGGCTGCACGAGTTGGAGACCACCGGCCTGGATGTACACGCCGAACATGCTCGGTTCGAGACTCCTCCAACCTCCAACCTCCAACCTCCAACCTCTAGCGCAGATGTGCGCGCCGAGCACGCCCGTTTCGAGACGCTCCAGCGGCAGCTCCAGCGACAGCAGAAGTCCTTCCTGAGACAGACCGGCGCCGCACTCCGGGAAGAGCGGGCGGCCCTGAAGCCCGACCGCGCGCGCTGGTGGTGGTACCTGGACGAGCGGGCCGCCGAACAACGCAAGCTGCGGGTACGCCGAGCACTCACCTGGGGCACGGTGGCGGCAGTCGTGCTCGTCGTTGCGGGCCTGCTCTACGATCGATTCATCGCGCCTCCCCCCGAGGTGCGGGAGGCGTTCCAACACAAGGCCAGGGGGGAATCCCTCGTCGAGGCAGGGGATCTGCAGGCGGCGTTGGTTGAGTTTGAGTCGGCCACAGCGTTCACCCCTGATGATCCCGAGTCCCTGCTCTGGCAGGGCGTGATTCACGCTGAGTTGAACGCACCGGATCAGGCAGAGATCGCGTTCGACGCGGCCTTTGCGCTGTACGACACGGAGTATGGCTTCCTGCTGGAGCGCGCCATGGCCTATCTACGCGCCGGGGACGTCGCCGCAGCCAGCGCCGACGTCGAGCAGGCAATTGCGCAGAATCCCGAAGAGGGACGCGGCTACTACATGCGGGCCAGCGTCGCCGCCGGGCAGGGAGACTATTCCACTGCCGCCGAGGACCTGGAGAAAGCAGCCGAGCTGGCCAATGCAGCCGGAAATACACAGCTAGAGGCAACCGCTCGTACGCAACTGGCGATGATGCTGCAGTTGCTGATCTCTCAGCAAGCGACACCTACGGAATGAAACAGTTCGCCGCCATAGACTCGGCAACGAGGCAACCGGATGATGCTGAGTGAAGAACTGGAACGTATGCGGACAGTCAGAGCCGCGCACGAGGCCGATCTTATGCGCAAAGCCAACGTCGTCGGGGTAGGGATCGGCCTTCGGCAGCGTGGCGGGGAAGCGACCGGTGAACCGGCCATCATCGTCTCGGTAACCCACAAGGTACCCCTCTCGCAACTCGCCCCCGGCGACGTAATACCTCGTGAACTGGAGGGGCTGCCTGTGGACGTCCAGGCCGTCGGTGAGCTTCGGGCACTATGAAGGGAGGTAGGTCAGATGGTCACGGAAATGCTGAATCGTCTCCGAGAGGTCAAGCATACCTACGTCTACGAACTACTGAGCAAGCGCAACGTCATGGGCGTCGGCCTCGGCTACAAGATCACCGAGGGGGTCAACACGGGTGAACTCAGCCTCATTGTGTCGGTCACGCACAAGGAGGACCCCATCGCCTTGACCGCGGCAGATCTCATACCCAAGATACTGGCCGGTGTGAAGACAGACGTTGTGGAGACCGGCTTACTGCGCGCTTTCCAGCCGGGGCCACGCGACCGCTGGCGTCCCGTCGTCCCGCCCGGCGTCACCGTTGGTCACTACCGCGTCACGGCGGGCACCTTTGGCTGCCTGGTGCGCCGGGGTGAGGAGGTCTTCATCCTGTCCAACAACCACGTGCTGGCTAACTCCAACAACTGCCAGACCGGCGATGCCATCCTCCAGCCAGGAACCGCCGACGGAGGCACGATGGACGATCAGATCGCCACGCTGGCGGACTTCGTACCCTTGGACTTCGGCTCATCCCCGTCGGAATGCTCCATCGCCGAATGGTCTGCCAAGGCGCTGAACTTCGTCGCCGGGGCATTCGGCTCAAGCCATCAACTTCAGGCAGTGAAGCAGACCGAGGGAGTGAATCGAGTGGATGCAGCGCTGGGCCGCCCGCTCTCGCCGGACCTGGTGAAGAACGAGATCCTCTACATCGGCGCGCCGGTTGGCGTCGGTACGGCTATGCTGGGCACGCAGGTACAGAAATCGGGGCGCACCAGTGGCCACACCCAGGACGCCATCACCCAGATTGATGCCACGGTGACCATCGACTACAACGGCCCATCCGCGCTCTTCACCGGCCAACTGGTTGCCGGACCGATGAGCCAACCCGGCGACTCCGGCTCGGCAGTGTTGGATATGGACCGCCGCGTCGTGGGGCTCCTCTTTGCCGGCTCCAACCTGGTCACGATCATCAACCCGATAGACGAGGTGCTCTCGGCACTGGACGTAGAACTGGCGGTCTAGCAAGCAGGCCGGCCGCGAGTCACCACGGCAGCCGCGGTCAAACGGCGCACGGTCTATCGGACCGCGGGCATCCTGCCCGCTCCTCGGGCAAGCGGCCTGCCACTACGGCTCGCGCACCGGCGTGCTCTTGTCCAGCACGTTGTTGTTCTCGTCCCACTCGGTAACCTCGTCGCCCACGTCAGCGACGGCACGAGTCGTGACGCTGCCATACCAACTCGGGTAGGCATACGTGCATTCCACCGCCGCTGTCTCGCCGGCCCCGAGCCCGCCGGCCACCGTCCACTCGCAAGCTGGCGACGGTGCGCTGACACTGCTCCACCACTCGACTGCGAAAGTGGCGCTGGGCTTGACCCCCTCATTCCGGACGCCCACCCGCACGACCGTGTCCTGCCCCTGGATGGGAGGATCAGGATCGAAGGTGACACCCGAGATGGTCAAATCCGGCAGGCCCGGCTTGACCGGGACGACTAGCTGATAGGTATTGTTGTCTTCGTCGCTCTCCTCAACCGTCTCCCGGGAGTCCACCCACGCCTCGGTGGTGTAGTCGGCCCATCCGTCGAACCGGTATTCCATCCGGGCGATGATCTCCTCGTCCGGCCACATCGTAAACGTGCCTGGCGCTTCGACGTAGTCGCAGCCAACGTCGACACAGACACGCCAGGCCCAGTGGACGTCCTGAGCGAGGGCATCCCCTTGATTGTAGAGCGTGGCGACGATGTGTAGGGGCATACCTTGATGCGGATCGTCAGCGTCCACCTCGAGGCCGGTGATGACGAGATCCGGCAAGGCGCTCTCCTCTGTCGGCTCTCCCGTGGGCTCATCCGTCGCCTCGCCCGTCGCTTCTGCGGTCGACTCAGCGGGTGGTTCCTCGGTCGCCGCACCCAGCACGACGATCTGGACGTAGACCTGGCTGCCGAAGCGCACACCCTCCGGGCTCCGCATCTGCCAGACCGAGCGATAGGTACCCGGTTCATCCGGCGCTACCAGGTTGACGCTCACGTCCGTGCTCGAACCCGGTGCCACCGGCGGTACGTCCACCGCCGCCGGTCCGTGCATCGACTCACCGGAGGCAAATACCAGTTGAGTGCCCGCCTCCCAGACACAGGTGCCCGAGTTCCGCACGCGCCAAACCTTCGTGTAGGCCGCGCCCGGGGCGAACTGGCTACCGTCTGGAACGGTGACGTCGGCGGCGAAGGCCGCGTTCAAGACACAGCCACCGGGCCCGGATACGTCAGGGACAGGCGTGTCCGTGGCAGCCAGCATCGGGGTCGGACTGGCCTTCCCCGCCTGAGGCACTGTCGGAGCAGGTACAGACGGCATCCCCGTAGGCGACGACGGCCCCGGCGCATTGCAGGCCAGGCCAGCCAGTATCAGCACAAGCACAGCAAGCCGCACAGGACGCTGGTTTGCTTTCACACCCATCAACAAGCCTCCTCAGGAACTGACACGCGCGTCACGCCGGCAAACCCGCGGACGGGTGTCACCGACCACAGCGGCCGGTATCCGCGCCTACCACAAACTGACGCGGCTCATTATACCCGAACAGGGACAATCCAGGTAGGCCGGACTATCGGACCGCGGGCATCCTGCCCGCCAACGTACGATCCACCGGACCGCCGGCATCCCACCCGCCGACGCACGATCCACCGGACCGCCGGCATCCTGCCCGCCGACGCACGATCTATCGGACCGCGGAGATCCTGCCCGCTCCTCCTGTCCGCGGACGCTCCCCGGGCTCACACCCCAAGCGCCCCCTCAACTGCGCGCAGGATCCAAAACATCCCCATTCCGCCCAGGATCGTCCACACGACATTTCGCGTGCGCCACGCGACTACGACCCCCGCCAGCACCGCCCAGGCACGCACGCCGAGGGCCAATCGCCCGTCGGGGGCTAGCGCAGCGGGCACCACGAGCGCCGCCAGCACCGCAGCGGGCACGTAGCGCAGCCAGCGCCGCACGAGCACCGGCACGTCCCGTCCCAGGAAGGCGATCATCGTGTAGCGGGTGAAGTATGTCACCAGTGCCATGCCGGCGAAAATCAGGAGCTTTTCCATGCTTCCTCCACCTGCTCCAGGAGCACACCCAACCCGCTGGCCAGCAAACCCGCCACGATAATGCCCCATTTGCCGGGGAGCAGGAACATACCCAGCAGGGCCAGCCCCCCCGCCACCAGCGCAACGGCCACGCCGATACGATTCTCAAGGAAGGCCGTGAGCAAGCCGAGGAAAGCCAATGGAAAGACCAGGTCGAGCCCGTACTGGGCAGGATCTGGGATGGCCCTGCCCAGAAGCGCGCCGGCCAGGCCGCTGACTGGCCAGATCAGGTAGACGCCGACGTTGGCTCCCAGGAAATACAGGTGGCTGCCCCGGCCGCGCTCGTACTCGGCGATGGCCAGCGCGTAGGATTCATCGGACATCCACAGGGCCAGTAGAGCCTTCCACGGCGTAGACAAGCCACGCAAATGCGGCGCAATCGACGCCCCCAATAGGAGATGGCGCAGGTTGATCACGAGCGTCGTCAGGATGATGGGCAGCGCACTGGCCGCCTGCCACATACCGACTGCCGTGAACTGGGCCGATCCGGCGTGCACGATCAGCGACATCGCGCACGCCTCCCAGGGACGAAAACCCACCTGCCGCGCCATCACGCCGTACAACAGGCCGAAAGCGACAATGCCCGGTCCCAGCGGCATCGTCGCCAGAAATCCGCGCCAGAAGTCCCTCCCCCACCCCTTCAACTGCTCCCGCCCTCTAGAACCGCACCACGCCCTCAGCCACGAGCACGACCTGTCCTCCCACCCGCACGGCCGTGATCTCGTCACCCGTACTGTCCACCTCGACGTACAGTGTGCTGGGACGGCTGATCTCCGCGCCCTGCTCGCTCAAGATGTAGATCGTCGGCTCGCTCACCGCCACGGCCCGGTGGTGGACTAGGTACGCGCCCAGTGCGCCGTTGGCGCTTCCCGTGGCCGGATCCTCGGGCACGCCCAACAGCGGGGCAAACATGCGCACGTGCACCGTCGCGTCCGGCCGCTCTGTCTCGAACGTGAAAACCATGACGCACCTGGTGCCGGCAGCGCGACAGACCCGGTTCAGAGCGGCCGTGTTGAGCCGCCCGGCGTCCAGCGCCTGCACCTCGGCCAACGAGCGGACCGGCACCATCATCTGCGGCACGCCCGTGGAGACCACCTGGACCGGAAGGCCTGTCTCGACGATGGCCCTCGGATCCAGGCCCAGCCCCGTCGCCAACGCCGTCACGTCCTCCAGCACGGCGTGGAAGGCGGGACGGTCCTGGGTCATCACCACCCGCGTCACCTGCCCGCCGGCGACGTGCAGACCGGCCGGCAACACCCCCACCCCCAACTCAAAGCGCACCTGCGTCACCGGCTCGCGCAGCGCCACGCGCCCCAGGTGTGCCAGTGCCCAGTGCGTGCCCACGACTGGATGGCCGGCGAAGGGCAGTTCCGCAGCCGGGGTGAAAATGCGCACCCGGAAGTCCGCCGTGGGTTCCTGGGACGGGAGCACGAAAGTCACCTCCGAGAGGTTCATCTCACGCGCCAGGGCCTGCATCTCGTCCGCGCTCAAGCCCTCGGCGTCGGGAAACACCGCCAGCGGGTTGCCGCCGAAGGCCCGATCAGTGAACACATCCACCTGCAAGAAACGGTATTCTTTCATCGCTGTACTCCCTCCACGTCGTGTATCCGCCAGCTAGCATACCACCACTGCGCCCTTTTCGCCAGTCAAGTGCAGGCATTTGATGATTTGTGTCTTCTAGCAGTTTGTCGGAGAGAAACTCTGTTCAGTCGGCTAATACAGTGGTAAAATGGCGAGCATGGCTAGGGAA
>CAZYSK010000041.1:0-49571 GCA_964649415.1 uncultured Anaerolineales bacterium | reverse complement strand
GCCGTGTGGGCCATGGCCACCAATACGTTCTTCTCGCAGGTGGTGCGCATCCAGGACGATCGAGGGCACCGCGTGGTCACCAGTGGTCCATACCGATACGTCCGGCACCCGGGTTATGCGGGGGGCATGCTGGCCTGGCTTTGCACGGCCCTGGCGCTGGGTTCCTGGTGGGCCCTGCTCCTGGCTGGCGTGATCGTCTTCGTGTACGTCATCCGCACCGCGCTGGAGGATCGCACGCTCCACGCGGAGTTGGCGGGCTACGCGGAGTACGCCGAGGCAGTGCGCTATCGCCTGTTGCCCGGCGTCTGGTGAGGAGGTCGCTGTGGGGGGTATGGGATGGACACAGAGATTCTGTTCCGCGCAATCCTGCTGGCTGTGATGATCGGGTACGTCGTGCCCCGCGCCTACTATCGGGTCAAGGCCAGGCGATCTGGTCCGCCCGGTGAGGCGGACCTGCGGCGTGCGACGGAGAGCAAGGCACGTTTGGCCCTGATGGGCGTCAGCGGGCTGGGGGCGGACCTGTTATCTATCGTGTGGGTCATCCATCCCGGTTGGCTGCACTGGTCCAGCCTGCCGCTCCCCGGCTGGTTGCGTTGGATAGGGGCCGCAGCGGGCGCGGTGGCCGTGTGGCTGGGGTATCTGTCCCACCGCACGCTCGGCGCGAACTTCACACCCACGCTGCAGACCAGGGAGAGCCACCGGGTGGTGGCCCAGGGCATCTACCGCTGGGTGCGCCATCCTATGTACACGTCGTTCTTCGTGCTCCTGGCTGCCTGCTCCCTGCTCGCCGCGAACTGGCTCATCGGCGCGCTAGGACTGGCCTATTCGGCTCTGATCGTCGAGCGCGTCACCCACGAGGAGCGTATGCTGCTCGATGAATTCGGCGAGGAGTACCATCAGTATATGCAGCGCACGGGGCGCTTCTTCCCCGGACGCAGCCGACATCGACCGCGGACGGTGCCGACCGCAGACAGCCGGGGGCAGACGGTCGGAGTCAATGCAGTCAACGTCCAGAACGCCCGCCGGCCGTCTGATCGCAGCCTCGGCGGACGGGAGGACGTGTAGCAAGGAGGCGTTTTGTGGGTGAGAAACCGTTCTTCCGTCTGAATCTGGGCATCACGAAGTGCTATCTCCTCGAATGCACTGGGGGGTATCTGCTCGTTGATACTGGCTATACGACGGACTACGCGAAGTTCTTGAAAGCGTTGCATCGTGCGTCCGCGGACGGTGGCGTTGACCTGCACCAGATCAAGTACCTGCTCCTGACCCACCATCACGACGACCATGCGGGGTTCGCCGCCGAACTGGTGCAGGAGACGGGTGCGCGGGTTATCGTCCACCGGGATGCCGTCGCGCCCCTGGAACGCGGCGAGAGCGAACCCGACATCGAGCCGGTGAACTGGCAGATCTTCCTCATATTCGGCCTGTTTGCCCTGGTTCACGGGGAATTCAAGTTCCCGCCGCTTGTCTTGACGGAGAGGGACGTCGTGGTAGACGGCGATGATGCGAACCTGCTGCGGGGCATCGGCGTTGACGGGGAGATCGTCCACACGCCGGGTCACACCCAGGATTCGATCTCGGTCGTGATGTCGGATGGCAGTGTGTTCTGCGGCGATGCGGCGATGAACTTCCTCCAGTTCGCAGGGGTCCGCCACCGTCCGATCTATCAGGTCGATCGCGCAGCGGTGTTCAGGAGCTGGAGACGCTTGCTTGACCGGGGGGCGAGGATGATCTACCCGGCCCACGGGGATCCCTTCAAAGCAGAACGCTTGGCCCGCTACCTGGAGAGATTCGCTGATACGGCGGATTGTTCTAATCCGGAGGAGAAAACGTGGACGTCATAGCAGTAGTCGCCTCGGCGCGTCGCAAGGGTCTGGTGAGCGCCATGGCGCAGCGCGTGCTGGATGGCGCGGCTGGCACCGGGCATCAAGTGGAATTGGTCAACCTGTACGACTATCACCTGGAATACTGCCGGGGGTGCTGGGCGTGCCGCCGGGAAGGGCGATGCATCCTTCAGGACGACTTCAACATGCTCTTCGACAAAGTCGTCGCCGCCGACGCGTTGGTGTTGGCCGCGCCCGTGTATTGGTGCAACGTGCCGGGTGTCATGAAGACCTTTTTCGACCGGCATTGTGGCGCGCATCGAGATTGGTCGCAGCCCAAACTGGTCCCATTCTACCGCCTGAACTGGCCCCCGGTGCGTGAGGACATGCGGAAGAAGCGCGCGGTGTTGCTGCTGGCGTGCACCGTGCCCGGTCCCTTCGATCGCGTGTTCCTGGGCGACAGCCGCAAGGCGGAGCGGGCGATGCGCAGCTACACGCACATGCTGGAGATGAAGGTGGCCGGCAAGTTGGTGTTCAACGACACGCTCCGTCCCGAATCGGTCGCCAGACGCGAAGATCGGTTCATGGACCGGGCTTACCGTATGGGGACGCGGCTGTGAGCGGAAGGATGGCGCGCCATCAGAATGGCGCCTTTGTAAGGACGATGGGATAGCGAGCCGGAACCTGGGTGGGGCAAGCGCGGATTGGTCCAATCCCGTCTGTGCCTGCCCGAAGGAGCCGCAGCGTGATTTTCAAGAACCTGTTTCGACGCAAAGGACGCACGATACTGACGCTTCTGGGTATCGCCATCGGCGTGGCGGCCATAGTCGCGTTGGGGGCGGTGGCCCGCGGGATCCAGGCCGGCTTCGCGGCTATGAGCCAGGGCAGTCAGGCTGACCTGGTGCTCAGCCAGGCTAACACGATGAGCGCCCTGATGAGCAACATCGACGAGGCCGTCGCCGACGAGCTGCGCACGTGGCCGGAAGTCGCGGACCTGGATGGCGTACTCATGTCCAGTGCCCTGATCGACGACTCGTCATACCTTTTCCTCTTTGGCCACGACCCTGATGGGTTCTCCATTGACCATTTCCGCGTTGTCGAGGGCCAGGGTCTGGCGGACGCACACGGCGCGCGGGGGAAGCCGCTTGTCCTCGGTCGGCGGGCGGCGCAGAGCCACAGCTTGGAGGTGGGCGACACCATCCGTATCACGGGCAGCGTCTTCCGCATCATCGGTATCTATGAGACGGGGGACGCCTTCGAGGACGGCGGGGCGGTCGTGCCGGTGGAGGAGGCGCAAGCACTCGCCCTGATGCCGCGCCGCGTGTCCGTGCTCTACATCAAGCTGCGTGACCCGTCCGAGGCCGACCGGCTGCGGGCCCGGGTGACGCGACGTTTCCCTGACCTTTCACTCGCTACTGCATCTGGGTTCGCCGACCAGGAGCAGATGTTTGAGCTTCTGGAGAGCATGGCGATGGTGGTCGCCGGTCTGGCCGTCGTGATCGGTGGGGTGGTCATGACCAACACGCTCTGGATGTCCGCCTTCGAGCGGACGCGGGAGATCGGTGTCCTGCGCAGCCTAGGCTGGCGCCGGTGGCGGGTCCTGCTGCTTATCCTGGCCGAATCGCTCACCCTCTCCCTATTGGGCGGATTGCTGGGCATCGGCCTGGGCGTCGGGGTGGTTTTCCTGATCAGTGTCTCCAGTAGCTGGCTGAGCGCCTTCGGGACACATCTGGCACCTGATCTCTTCGTCCGCGCCTGTGTCACCGTCGTTGTGCTGGGGACGGTGGGCGGCGCGTACCCGGCGTGGTGGGCCAGTCGACTGACCCCGCTGGAGGCGTTGCAGTACGAGGGGGGCGGCCGGGCGCGCGCGGTCCGTCTGCCCGGTGGTATGACGGTCCGGAATCTGTGGAGGCGGCGCACGCGCACGGCCCTGACGCTGGTAGCGATCGGCATCAGCATCGCCGTCGTCGTGGCGCTGGGGGCCATGGCCGAGGGCTTGCTCGATACGTTCACCGCGATGATGCGGGATAGCCAGACTGATCTGATCGCCATAGAGGCCGGCATCGACAGCGACTTCAGCGCCATCGATGAGCGGGTGGGCGCGCGTATCGCTGCGCGCTCTGACGTGGAAGCGGTGTCCGGCATGATCATGACGGGGGCCAACACGGACGAGGCATCCATGTTGCTCTTGTTCGGCTACCATCCGCGCGAGTTCTTCATCCGCCGCTTCCGCATCGTCGAAGGGGAGCCGCTGACCACCCGGCACCAGGTCATCGTCGGAAAGCGGGCTGCAGAACAGATGGGGCTGGACGTGGGCGACACGTTCCGGCTGCTGGACAGCAACTTCCGTGTGGTTGGCATCTACGAGACCGGGCAGAGTTTCGAGGATATTGGCGTGGTCATCGGCCTCCGAGAGGCGCAGGCCCTCACCGGAAAGCCCCGCCAGGTGCAGTTCTACGCCATCAACCTGCGCGACCCAAGGCAGGCTGAGGCGTTGCAGGCCGAGCTGGGGGCCGAATTCCCGGACATCGACTTCGCGCTTACCTCTGAGATCGCCGAGAGCATGAGCGATTTCCGTGTCATGCAGGAGATGGTGGAGCAGATCTCGGGTCTGGCCGTTTTCATCGGCGGGTTGGGGATGTTGAACACGATGCTGATGAGTGTGCTGGAGCGGACGCGGGAGATTGGCGTGTTGCGGGCGCTGGGCTGGCGACGCCGTCAGGTACTGGGGATGATCCTGCGGGAATCGCTGGTGTTGGGTGTCGTGGGCGGCGTCTGTGGCATTCTGCTGGGACTAGGATTCTCCTGGGCATGGGGGCAGATACCGGGCTACTTCGGGGCGCTGAAGCCCATATTCACGCCGAGCGTGTTCTTGCAGGCCCTCGTGGTGGCACTGGTAGCCGGCGGGGTGGGCGGGCTTTATCCGGCCTGGCGCGCCACGCGCATGCAGCCGGTGGAGGCACTGCGCTATGAGTGAGTCGCCCCCACCTCCAGAACTTGACAACATGCCAGTCCGGGAGTAGAATCTAGACTGACCAGTCAGTTTACTATTCAGCGAGGAGGTATCATATGCTACCCCATCGGGCTACAAAGGCGCCATTCTGATGGCGCCCCATCACTCTACAAAGGCGCCATTCTGATGGCGCCCCATCACTCTATAAAGGCGCCATTCTGATGGCGCCCCGGCCGGACGTATCCGCCGAGCGCCGCGCACAGATCATCGAAGCCGCACTAGCTTGCTTCATGCGCAAGGGGTACACGAACACGACAATGGACGACATCGTCGCCGAGTGCGGGCTGAGCAAAGGAACGCTATACTGGTACTTCAACAGCAAGGACGACCTGTTCACGGCGGCCTTGAGATCCGTGTTCCAGGCATTCGGCGAGGATGCGCTTCTGGAAGTCGCCCAACACGAGACGGTCACTGAGCAACTGCGCGCCGGGGCACGCCTCATGGTGGATCTGTGCCGGACGGGTGAGGGGCTTTTCGGGTTGTTCGTGGAGTTCTGGTCGCAGAGCGACCGGCGCGAGGAAGCCGGCCAATACTGGGCCGACATGCTCATGCAATACGCCGGGATGATAGCGACGATCGCGGAGGAGGGGGTCCATAGCGGCGAGTTCAAGCCGGTGGACGCGGAGGCGCTGGCGTGGGCAATTATGGCCGCCTACGACGGCCTGGCGGTCTACATAATGCTGAAGCCAGACCTGGATCCAGACAGGGTCAGCGATGCGTTCATAGAGACGCTCTTGAGCGGGTTGGTGGCGAAAACGAATACGTGATGCGTTGAACGTCAAACGTCAAGCGTCAAACGTCGGCGTCAGGCGTCAGGTGGGAGACGTCGGGCGTCAAGTGGATGGGTAAGGAGAGGCAACGGTGGCGAAGAAATCAACTATTACGCTTGCAGGGTTGATCGTGCTGGCAATGATTCTGTCCGGCTGTGGCATGGGCGCGGAGGAAACCGCTACACCAGAGGTAGAGTCGGACGTCGAGTCGCTGGTCTCGGTCACCGGGGAGGTCGTGCCGGAGGTGTGGGCCACGCTCAGTGCTCAGACGGACGGCACGGTGGTGAACGTCTTGGTGGTGCAGGGGGCTGAGGTCGCGACGGGTGACGTATTGATCCAGCTCGACCCCACCGACGCGCAACGGGCCTTGGAAGAGGCAGAGGCGGCGCTCGCGGCCAGCCGGGCTCAACTGGCGCTTGTGCGGGCCGGTCCGCGCAATGAACAACTCGCGGTGGCCAAGGCGGAGGTCGAGGTGGCCCAGGCCGCGGTGGCTCAAGCCGTTGCTCGACAGGATCAAAGCAGGTCCGGTGCGACAGAAACCGAGATCGCGGCGGCACAGGCGCAGGTGACGGCGGCCCAGGCGGATCAACTGGCGGCCCGGGAGACTCACGAGCAGACGATCCAATGCTACGGTTTCACCTGGCCGGACGGCACTGAGGATTCAATCTGTCCGTTGCTGGGCCCCATCGAAGAGCAGGCGCGGTATCGTGCTCAGGTCACGGACGAGACGCTGGACGCAGTCCAGGCGCAACTGGATGCCTTGCAGGCCGGAGCCCACGAGGCGAGGCGCGCGGCAGATGAAGCGGTGCAGGCGGCGGAGGCCCGGCAGGAGGTCGCCGAGGCACAGATGGCACTGCTTCAGGCCGGGGCCAGCGCCGAGGAGATCGCCGTGGCGGAGGCGGCGGTGGCCCAGGCGCAGGCCGCGCTGGATGCAGCACAGGTGGCTCTGGAACGGACCGAGGTACGCGCTCCGCTGGCCGGGACCGTCGGCGCGGTGCACGTGCGGACTGGAGAACTGGTCGTTCCTGGCCAGGCACTGCTCACGGTGGGCGATCTGAGTACGCTGCGGATCGAGACGACCGACCTGGACGAGATCGACGTGGCCCGCGTTGCCGTCGGCCAGGTGGCGACGGTCACGTTTGACGCCCTCTCGGATCGGACCTTCAGCGCTCGCGTGACCCGCATCTCTCCCATGGCCGAGCCGGGCACGGGCGGCGTTCACTTCACCGTCATCGTCGAGCTGGACGAGGCGGATTCAGGCGCCGGCTTGATCCGGCGGACTGTTCCAGTCCGGTGGGGAATGACTGCCTTCGTGGACATCGAGGTATCGCACTAGGGGCGCGGTTTCCGCGCCTTAAGGGAGTCGGACAATGCGGAGAATTCATCTGGTTAATCTTGTTATTGTGGCGATCCTGCTCACGCTGGGCGTGATGGGCTGTGCCGGTTCTGCAGAGGAGACGGCGACACCAGAAACCATCGTGGACTTCGTGCCGGTGGTCTCGGTCACCGGGGAAGTGTTGCCGGAGGCATGGGCCACGCTCAGCGCCCAGGCCGACGGCACGGTGCAGGAGATCTTCGTGGAGCAGGGGGATGAGGTGGCGGCGGGCGACGTGCTGGTCCGGCTCGACCCCACCGATGCGCAACTGGCCGTGCAACAGGCGCAGGCTGCGCTGGATAACGCGCGAGCCCAACGGGTGCTCGTCGAAGCCGCGCCTCGCGCCGAGGAAATCGCGGCGGGCGAGGCCAGGCTGGAGGCCGCCGAGGCCGCCCTTTCTCAGGCCACCGCCGAACGGAATCAGTTGACCGCCGGCACCACCGGGGCCGAGATTGCCGCGGCACAGGCCGAGGTGGCTGAGAGCGAGGCGGCGCACAGGGCTGCTCTGATCCACTACGATGAGGTGCATGGGGAAGGTGCAGACGTCAAGGATTGGGTCAAGGAGGAGGCCGCTCTCCGCTTGCGCGCCGCCGAGCAGGCGGTGAAGGCGGCCGAGATGCGCCTGGCCCAGGTAACGAGAAGCGCCGGGGCGCGGACGCGGGGGGCCAACGCGGCCGTATCGGCCGCGTCTGCGCAACGAGACGTGGCCCAGGCCAGCCTGGACCTGCTTCAGGCCGGGGCCAGCGCCGAGGAGGTCGCCGTGGCGGAGGCAGCGGTGGCCCGGGCGCAGGCTGCGGTGGAGACGGCCAGTGTGGCGCTGGAGCGGTGCGAGATCCGCGCTCCCTTTGACGGGACCGTTGGTGCGGTGGACGTACGGATCGGAGAACTGGTTGCGCCGGGCCAGCCTCTGCTCACGTTGGGTGATCTGGGCACGTTGCGCATCGAGACGACTGACCTGGACGAGATAGACGTGGCCCGCGTCGCCGTCGGCCAGGTGGCGACGGTCACGTTCGATGCGCTCCCGGAGCGGGTCTTCAACGCGCGTGTGACGCGCATCGCCCCTATGGCCGAGCCGGGCACGGGCGGCGTCCACTTCACGGCTGTCGTCGAGCTGGACGAGGCAGGTGCAGACGCCGGCGCGATCCGGTGGGGGATGACCGCCTTCGTGGACATCGAGGTGGGGCGCTAGGAATGATCCTCAAGAGCCTGTTGCGGCGCAAGACACGCACGCTGTTGACAATAGCCGGTGTGGCCATCGGCGTGGCGGCCATCGTTGCGCTGGGGACGCTGTCCGAGGGCCTGGCGGCCGCGTACGGCGCGCTCAGTGGCGGTAGCAAGGCCGATCTTCTGGTGGCTCAGTCGGACGCGGTGGACATCGTGTTCAGCAGCTTGGATGAGGAGATGGGTCAGTCTCTCGCCGGTCTGTCGGGCGTCAAGGAGGTGACCGGCATGGTCTACACCTTGGCCCCCACGGAGGGCCTGCCGTATTTCATCGTCTTTGGCTATGAGACCGACGGGTTCGCCATCGAGCACTTCAAGATCGTGGAGGGCGAGGGCCTGACGGAGCGGGCATCCCAGCGTGGCGGGCGGCCCCTCATCCTGGGGCGGACAGCGGCCGACGATCTGGACAAGAAGGTTGGCGATACGCTCCGCCTCTACGAGGTCATGTTCCGCGTGGTGGGCATATACGAGACGGGCGAGCCGATTGAGGAAGGCGCTGCGGTTGTCACGATAGGCGACGCTCAGACGCTGTCCAAGCACCCGCGCCAGGTAAATGCCTTTCTGGTCAAGCTGCGCAACCTCGACGACGCGGAGCGGGTGCAAGAGCGAATCGAGCAGCGCCTTGACGATGTGAGTGTGACACTATCCTCTGATTTCGCCGATAACCAGCAGATGCTGGACTACATAGACGCCTTCACCTGGGTCGTCTCCTTCATGGCCGTACTCATCGGTGGCATCGGGGTGATGAACACGCTGTTGATGAGCATCTTCGAGCGCACTCGGGAGTTTGGTACCCTGCGTGCCATCGGATGGCACGCGGGGCGCGTCCTGGTCCTGGTCCTGGCCGAAGCGTTGGCCCTGTGCGGACTGGGAGGGCTCGTGGGGGCGGGTCTGGGTATGGCGGTGGTCTGGGCAGTGCGGCGGCTGCCGGTGGCGGGTGGCCTTGTGACTGGCAGCTTGTCACCCGGCCTTTTCATCCAGGCCATCGGCGTTGCGTTGGCGCTGGGTTTGGTGGGTGGACTGTACCCGGCCTGGCACGCTTCCCGCCTGACCCCGGCGGAGGCGATGCGGGCCGAAAGTGGCGCTGGGGCCCGTAGGTCCGCCAGACGGCACTCCGGTGGGTCTGGCGGGCGCGGGCGTCGCGGACGAAGGCGTCCGGTTAGCACGGACTGCGGGCCGTGTGTCCGCGGGACGGCAACCCGGCGGACCCGGCGGATGCAGACATCGCGGATTCAGACATCCGGGCCTCACGAAGGAGGTTGGGTCGTGCGTCTGCGGACGTGGATCGCGCGCCATCGGAATGGCGCCTTTGTAGTGGGGATCGCGCGCCATCGGAATGGCGCCTTTGTGGTGGGGGTTGCGCGTCCGTTGCGCAACCTCCTGCGCCAACCCACCCGCACGTCCCTCACTCTGATGGGGATCGGCATCGCTATCATGGCGATGGTCAGCCTGGGGGGATTGGCCGACGGTCTGGTGGACGCGATGACAGCGATGACCAGCAAGGGAGGCGCCCAACTGGTCGGCATGGAGGCGGGTGCGTCGGTGGACCTGAGCACGATTGACGAGGGCATTGTGAGGCGCATTGCGTCCCTCCCCGGCGTGGCGCACGCCGAGGGCTTCCTGACCGGCTACGCGACGGTCGGGGATCTGCCCTTCTTCATCGTGTTCGGGTATCAGCCACGGGGGCAACTCATCCGTGATTTCCGGATCGTGGAAGGGCAGGCTCTGACTGCCAACCGCCAGATCATGATCGGACGTGTCGCCGCGGACAACTTCAACAAGCGGGTGGGGCAGACGATGCGCCTCTTCAACTCCTCGTTCCGCATCGTCGGTATCTACGAGACCGGTACCCCCTTCGAGGACGGGGCGGGGATCATCAGCCTGCGCGACGCGCAGAATCTCTTCGGCCAGCCACACAAGGTCAGTTTCATGGGTGTACGGTTGGAGGATCCTCTCCAGGCCGAAGACGTGCGCTTCGTCGGCATAGCGCTTGAGGATTCCTCGCGAGCCGAGGCGGTGGAGCACGAGATAGAGGCACGGTTCCCCGAGGTCTCCATCTCGCGGGCGAGCAAATTCGCGGAGGACGCGTCGGACATGCAGATGATGCAGGACAGCACGTGGGCCATTGCATTCCTGGCGCTCCTGGTAGGTGGAGCCGGGATGATGAACACGATGGTGATGAGCGTCTTCGAGCGCACGCGGGAGATCGGCGTGCTGCGCGCCCTGGGTTGGCGCAGAGGTCGCGTGTTGCGCATGATTCTGCGTGAATCGTTGGCCTTGAGCTTGCTGGGCGCTGCCGTGGGGCTCGTGACCGGGGTTGTGGCGATTGCCGCGCTCAACAGGGTGCCGGCCATGGCCGGATTTGTGCGCGCCCGTTTCAGCCCGGGCCTTTTCGCCCAGGCGATAGTCACGGCGCTCGTGCTGGGCGCTGTGGGCGGCCTCTACCCGGCGTGGCGGGCGTCGAGGTTACGACCGGTGGAGGCACTCAGGTACGAGTAGGGGAGTGGGCACTGCGTAATCGTTCAGGTGACCGGCACTCGGAGTTCTTCAAGTGCCGGTCACCTCTGAAGCGGCTATTACGAGCGGGTGGCAAACGTCAGCCGCCGTGCGGGAGTCGGAATATGGTAAGTGAGAACATTGTCGAAACACAGAATCTCGTGAAGTTGTATGGCAACGGAGCGGAGGTGCGGGCACTGGATGGCGTCGATATGCACGTCCACCGGGGAGGTTTCGTCTCCGTGATGGGACCTTCAGGGTCCGGCAAGTCTACCCTGCTCAACATGATTGGCGCTCTCGACCGGCCGAGCAGTGGGCAGGTGTTGGTGAACGGAGAAGACCTGGCCAAAGTGCGCGACTTGGATACCTTCCGCGCTCGCACCGTGGGTTTCGTCTTCCAATTGCATAACCTGATCCCCACGCTCACCGCCCGCGAGAACGTGGAAGTGCCGATGATGGGACAGTCTACAGGACGTGGGAAGCGGCGGCGGCGGGCTGGGGAGCTCCTGGAACTGGTCGGTCTATCCGACCGCATGAACCATCTGCCCAACCAGCTCTCCGGTGGCCAGCGGCAGCGGGTTGCTATCGCGAGGGCGCTGGCCAACCAGCCTGCGCTGGTGCTGGCCGACGAGCCCACCGGTGACCTGGACTCCCAGAGCGGCGAGGAAGTGATCCGGCTGATGCACCAGCTCAATCACGAGTTGGTCACGACGATCATCGTCGTGACCCACGACCCTGCCGTGGCCCGGCAGACCGATCGTATCCTCGTGATGCGAGACGGAAACATCGTGCACGAGCACACGGTGGGTGCTCCGTTCGAGGAAGACCTGGCCGCATTCCGCCGCTCTGGATTGGGGAAGGCGCTCTTGAACGGGGACCCGGCGGACGTTGATCCCGACGGTCTGAGGTCGGCCGCGTCCGCTGCTCTGGCACTGCTCAGCCGGGAGGAGCGGGCGGCATTGTGCCGGCTGTTGGATAACGGGTGAGCGAGAAACCTCACATTCAGAGCCAGGTTCCTGGGGATGTTCCATCAGGCGATAGAACATCGCATGAAAAGCCCGGCTCGTTGACTGTCTCAACCCAGCGTCTAGATCTTCTCCCCTGCTCGGCGAAGCTCGCGCGGGCACTGAGCCACGGCGGCGTGCGCGCGGAGGCTCTCCTGGGCGCACGTGTGCCGGACGATTGGCCCGCCCAAGACCTCCGGGACTTTCTACCCCATTACGTCCAGGGACTGGAGGCCGATCCGTCGCTGCTTGGATGGGGTATCTGGCTGATGATTCGCAGGACGGATTTCGTCGTTATCGGGGATCTGGGGTTTAAGGGCAAGCCGGATGGCGAGGGGACGGTGGAGATCGGTTACAGCGTCGCCCCTGCTTATAGAAGACAGGGATATGCCTCCGAGGCAACACAGGCACTGGTCGGCTGGACGCTCGCCCAGCCGGGCGTGCGCAGAATCGTCGCCGAGTGCGCCCCGGACAACATTGCCTCTGTTCGCGTTCTCGAGAAACTTGGGATGCAGCGCCTGGGGACCGTGGGGCCACTGTTGCGGTGGAGTCGCGGTGCTACCCTTCGTAGTTGAGACAGCAATTCCCGTTATGGGGGAAAAGCGAGGTCGCAGTGGCGATTTCGCAATCGCGCAGGGTGCTTTACGCGGCAAAATACACGCGATTTGGAAATCGCGGCTACAAAACGGGAATTGCTGTAGCTGAGAGGAGCCGCTGTGTTTCCGCTATGGCGGAGTTGAAGCTGGTGCCCGCGTCTCCACGTAGCGGGCCGCGGAGCGGCCGGCCATCCAACCGGTGGAGAACGCGGCCTGCAGGTTGTAGCCGCCGGTGTCTGCATCCACGTCCAGAACCTCCCCGGCGAAATACAGGCCCTGGACCAGGCGCGAGGCCATCGTGCGCGGGTCAATCTCCCGGGTGTCCACCCCGCCGGCCGTGACGATCGCCTCCGCAAGGGGACGGTGGCCTATCACCTCCAGGCGGAAGTCCTTCAACCAGCCGAGCAGCCGCTTGCGCTCCTGAGATGTGATCTGATGACCTGGTTTGGCGGCGGGAATGCCCACCAGGTCTATGCAAACCGGGATCAGCTTGCTGGGAAGCAGCCCTTTGAGCAACGTGCGAAACTGGCGCTTGCCGTGGGCGTCCAGGTCGCGCAGGAGGCGCGCGTCCAGCTTAGGTTCGTCGAGCGCCGGTTTGAGGTCAACGGAGAGGGCCACGCGCTGGCCCCGGCGCAGCGCGTCTACGACTTGCTTGCTCAGCGAGAGGATGATCGGTCCGGACACGCCGAAGTGGGTGAAGAGCATCTCGCCGAACAGCTCCGCTTCTTGTTTCCCATCGATCCACACGCGGACGCTCACGTTGCGTAGACTCAGACCCTGCAACCTGGCAGCGACGTTGCCGCCTGTCTCCAGGGGAACCAACGCCGGGCGGATTGGCACGATGGTGTGTCCCACGGATTCAGCCAGCCGATAACCATCCCCCGTGGAACCGGTGGCCGGGTAGGATGCTCCGCCGGTAGCGACAATCACGGCGTCCGCGGGACGGCACTCCGGCAGACCTGGCGGACGCGGACGTCCGGGCCTCACTACGAACGGCGGTCGTGTGTTCGGATCGTAGTCCGCAACGTTCGCGGTCGCCGCCTTCGCCCGGCGGGAAGCGGTGCGGATCACCTGCACGCCGGCGACCCGGCCCTCCTCGACGATCAAGCGCTCGGCCCGCGACCGGGTCCGCAGGGTCACACCGCCTTTCTGCGCCCAACGCACCAACGCATCCACTACGTCCTGGGCCTTTCCGCTGGCCGGGAAGATCCGCCCTCCTCGCTCAGTCACAGTGGGAACTCCCAGTCCCTCCAGGAAGGCCACCAGATCGGAGTTGGAGAAGCGCGAAAACGCCTGGCGGAGGAAGCGCCCGTTGCGTCCGAAGTGGGCAATGAAACCGGAGAGCGAAGCCACATTGCTCAGGTTGCAGCGCCCCTTGCCCGTGATGCGCAGCTTGCGCCCCGGGCGATCCATCCTCTCTACGAGCACCACCTTGGCTCCCGAAGTGGTGGCATGCCCGGCTGCCATCAAACCGGCGGGGCCTCCGCCGATCACGATTACCCGATGTTCTGTCATAGCTCACTTACCCTATGGTACCTGCTTGGTTCCAAAAGTCAAGCGTGCGCTGGACAACAGAGGAAAATGGCTTCTCATGTGCTACTACTCAGCCAAGGTGGGACGCACTTAGTTTTCGTTCGAGAATTCGACTTCCAGGACTTACAGACGCTTCAATGGCCATCAAAGGCGGACGTCCGCGTCCGCGTTTTCGAGCCAGGAAGTGCGTCTCACCTGAGTAAGTAACTCTCAGATCTCGTTTCCCCTTGCGGTGAGATCGTGCTAGAATCCAGGCAGAGATGGAGAGTCCTCGGTTGCGCTTGTGAAGACCGAATCGGCAAGGAGATGGGGTCATGGCCGTGATCACGATCTCACGTGAACTGGGGAGCGAGGGGGACCGGATCGCGAATCTTGTGTGCCAGGAGCTAGGCTACTGCCGCGTGGATAAGGCGATGCTGACGCACATCGCTGAGGAGGCGGGCGTGGACGTCAAGGCCGTGCTGGCCAAGGAGCGGGCCGTCACCCGCCAGCCCAGGCTGATCAGCGATCAGATGGCCTCGCTATATGGCAAGGACCCGACAGCCTTCGGGAGGCAGGCGGCCATGGACGACCAAACCTACGAGCGCGTCGTGCGCGAGACCATGGAGCGCTTTGCCAGGGAGGGAAACGCCATCATCGTCGGGCGTGGCGGCCAGATGGTCCTGCGCGACTGGCCGACGGCGCTGCACGTGCGCCTGTACGCGCCAGTCGACGTGCGGACCCGGCGGCTGATGCAGCGGTTGAGTATCTCAGAGCCGGAGGCCCGGCTGCGCGTCGCCAGTTCCGACGAACAGAAACGCCAGTACATCCGCTACATGCACAACAACGCGAGCTGGAGGGACCTCAAGTACTACCACCTGGCGATCAACACCGCTCGCATCTCCCCTGAGGTCGCTGCACGCATGATCATCCTGGCAGCCGCGCACGAAGCCGCGCACGGAGCGGGGCTCGAAGGGGATGCCCAACCACACCCTGAACGAGACGCTGAGTGAGTTGGGGGCTGGAGGTTGGGGGTTGGAGGTTGGAGGCGTGGAATGGGCGGGTGCCCGCTTCGGTCCAATACCTCGACCTCGACGTCAGGCGTACACACCGCGGTATTCCTCCGGCAGCAGCTCGGCGATGTGGGACATAATCAGGTCGGTGTATTCGTGTAGCTTCTGGCCCCGCACCCGCCCGCTTTCGGGTAGCCGGAAGGGCTCGCCGACCACCACCCGCACGCGGGCGCGGCGCAGCCGAAACACGCCCTGAACGATGTGCTCGGTGCCGGTGATTCCGACCGGCACGAGCGCCACATCGGCGCGGGTGGCGAGGTAGGCCGCACCGGTCTTCCCCTGCTGCAGCGCGTGCGTGGTCCGGGAGCGCGTGCCCTCTGGGGCTATGCCCAGAACTTCCCCATTCTGCAACGCTTCCAGCGCCCCATCCAACGCCTGGCGATCTACCGCCCCCCGTCTCACCCAGATGGAACCCATGATCTCCAGCAGCAGGGCATAGAATGGGTTGCGCTTGTGCTTGGCCGCGGCGAGGGCACGGATTGTGTGCGGACACACGGTCAGCAGCAGAGGGGAGTCCAGGATGGATAGATGGTTGGTCACCAGAATATAGGGCGGATTGGCGGGGATGTTCTCCAATCCAACGTATTCCCGACGGGTAAGCAGGGTGAACAGGCCGTTGATGATGGCGCGCAGAATGCGTTGCAACAATCATATCCTCCCACGGGCGAATCACTCGACCGGCACGCGGCCCAGCGCGATGGCATAGAGATCGGCAGGTGTATCACCATGATGGGTGAGCAACAGCGTGAACGGCGCTGTGGCTCCGGGTGCAAGCGGGCCTTGTTGCTCCACCTCCGCCCGACGAAACCCCGTGACCAGTCCCTGCTCGTCGTAGGTCGTCACGATAACGCTCACCGCATCGGCGGCCTGTTCCTCGCTCGCGTTCCGCACCACGCCGGTTACCTGGAACTGGGGACCGGCGGGCTGTCCGTCCAGCTCGGCTATCGCGATCGGCACGTAAGTGTCTTCCAACGTGCCGGCCGCCTCGCCTCGTACGACCGCCACCTGCGGGTTGGCCCAGTCCTCCGGCGGGGTCGTGAACAGGATGCCGAAAGGCGACCGCTCGCCGGGCGGGATGACGTCAGCCGCGGTGAATGCGTCTGCCTCGGCCTGCGACTCGCCGGACGCATCGAAGAGTGTCACGTGGATCTTTATGTTCGTGAGGGTCGTGTCGGTGGTGTTGGCGATCTCTCCCAGGCACCACAGACTGCCGACGGGTGTCTCATGGAATGCGAGGCCTTCCACGCCGAAAGGAAGCGGCGTGGGAGTGGGCAACAGCAGGCCGGACGCGGTCCCCGCCTCTTCCTCTCCCGTGGGGATGAACAGTGTCTGCCCTACCTGCAGGAACTGGGGGTTCTCAATACCGTTGACCGTCTGGAGGGCTTGCAGGCTCACCCCGTACTCGAAGGCGATGCTCAGCAACGTCTCGCCCTCTTGGACGACGTGTGTCACCGGCGTGGGGGTGATTGTCGGCGTTGCGGTCGCGGGTGGCGGTGTGAATGGCGCTGTGGCGGTCGGGCGAAACGTCGGCGTGTGCGCAGGTGTCGGTGTGCTCGTAGGAAACGTGCGCACGGTCGGTTGTGGAGTGACCACCTGGCCGCAGGCCGTCAGTATGATCAGCATCGCTGCGATCACGATCAGATCATAATGAGTTCGGACTGCTGCGTTTTCCTTCATCAGTGAGCAAACCTGTCAGGTGTTGATGGGCGGGCATGATTATACCACATCCAGCACGACACGCTAGCGATGGATGGTGCGACCGTCACACATCCCGTCGCCCATCGCTCGTCGCCGGCGCGGCATGTTGTTGGAACCGCCTGGGCGGGGTATAATCCTGGCATAGCGTATCCACCAGCCATCACCAGGAGGCACACGTGAACAAGCAGATCGTTGCGACTGACAAGGCCCCCGGCGCAGTCGGTCCCTACTCCCAGGGCGTGCGCGCGGGCAATCTGGTCTTCACCGCCGGGCAGTTGGGTATCGTGCCGGAGACGAAGGAGTTCGCCGGACCGGACATCGAGAGCCAGACCCGGCAGGCGCTGGAGAACCTGAAGGCGGTGTTGGAGGCGGCAGGCTCCGGGCTGGAGCACGTCCTCAAGACCACCGTTTTCCTGCAGGACATCGGCGAGTTCACCCGCATGAACGCCGTCTACGCCGAGTTCTTCCCGGAGAACCCCCCCGGACGCTCGGCGGTCCAGGTGGCTGCCCTACCGCTGGGCGGGCGGGTGGAGATCGAGGCGGTGGCTTGGCTGCCTGAATAAGAGTCGCCTGATCGAGGAATCGGGCTTCTACTGCGGTCGCTCGGCCACCGTCACGGCGACCGTCTGTTCCTGCCCATCCCGGATGAGCGTCACCTGGACGGTATCGCCCACCTGCGTCTCGGTCTCCAGGTAGACGGTCAGGTCCTGGAAGCTGGTTACCACCTGGCCGTCCACGGCGGTGATGATGTCCATCCCCGTCGGGACACGCACGTTGCCCAGGCGCACGACCTGATCGGGGCCACGGATACCGGCCTGGGCGGCGGGGCTGCCGGCGCCTACCTCCACCACGATCAAGCCTTCGTCCACAGGCACATCCATCCCGGCCTGGCGCAGCGCATCCGCCCACTCCGGCGTCAGGCTGACCGGCCCGATGCCCAGCCACGGGTGCGAGTAGCGGCCCTGGGCGATCAACTGGGGCACAACCCGCTTGACGGTCTCGGAGGGGATGGCAAAGCCGATCCCGGCCGAGGCGCTGCTGGGGCTGATGATCTGGGAGTTCACGCCGATCACCCGGCCGCGCAGGTCCAGTAGGGGGCCGCCGGAGTTGCCCGGGTTGATGGCCGCGTCGGTCTGGATGGCCTCCCCGATGAAGCGTCCATCAGGGCTCTGGATGATGCGTCCCAGCGCGCTGATCACACCGACCGTCAAGGTGCCCGCCTGGCCGAAGGGATTGCCGATAGCGACGACGAACTGCCCCACGCGCAGGCCGTCCGAATCGCCCAGGCCGACCGGCTGGGGCAGGTCCGCGGCCTCGATGCGGATCACGGCCAGGTCGTTGGAGGGGTCCACGCCAACGATCTCAGCCGCGAAGATGCGGCCATCGGCCAGCGTCACCGATAGCTCCTCCGCGTTCTCCACGACGTGGTAGTTGGTGACGATGTGACCTTCCGTGTCGTAGATGAAACCGGAGCCGCTGCCTTCTTGGGGCACCGGGCGCATGAAGTAATCGTAGGCATAACTCAGGTTGGTGATATTGACCACCGCCGGCCCGGCCAGGTCGTAGACGCTCACCACCTGGCCCTCCAGCGCGTTGGCGGGCTCTTCGCTTAGCGCGGGCAGAGGTGGCGGGGCCTGTGTGGGCGTTGGCACCACGGTCGGTGTCGGGACGGCAGTGGGGAGCAACGTGTCGGCCGACAGGCCACACCCGAGCGCCGTGACCAGCAGCCCCGCAATTGTGAGCAGGATCGCTATTCTAGGTTTGCTCATCGCTGTGTGTCTCCGAGAGATGAACGCAGTGCCTCCAGTCGCATCACCTCTGCCTGCAGTTGCTCAATCTGGCGACGCATGCGCAGGATGATCTCTACCCCGGCCAGGTTGACGCCCAGGCTGGTGAGGCGGCGGATGCGTCGCACCTCGGCCAGCTCGGCCTCAGTCAGCATCTCGCCCACCAATCCCATCCGGACGTAGCGGCGCACCGTGCGCGGTGCAAGCCCCGTCCGGCGGGCGGCGATGGTGATCGTGATGGTGCTGTTTTGACGCTCACTCATGGTCCATTGACTCTGTATTGCACGGTCGCACACCCCTATTGGGTGCTGCGCAGTTCCTCGAACAGCTCTTGCTGGCGTGGGGTGAGCTGCGTGGGCAGTTGCACGTTCACCGTGGCGTACAGGTCGCCGTGCTCGTTGGGCTGCCGCAGGTGGGGCATCCCCTTACCCCGTAGGCGAAACGTGCGCCCGTTCTGGGTGCCGGCCGGGATGGTGAGTTGCAGCGGGCCGTCCGGTGTGGGGACCTGGGTCTTGCCACCCAGCACGGCGGTGTATAGGTCGAGCGGTACGGTTACGTACAGGTCGTCCTCCCGGCACTCGAACTGGGGGTCCGGCAACACCCTGACGCGCAGGTATATGTCGCCCGCCGCGCCGCCTGCCGCGCCCGTTCCCCCTTCGCCGGCCAACCGGACCCGCGTGCCGGTGCGAGCGCCCGGCGGGATCTTCACTTCAAGCCGCCGCCCGTCCTTCTGTAGGACGCGCTGGGTGCCGTGACATGCCTCCTGCACGGTGATCTCGATTTCCTGCTCATAGTCCTGCCCGCGCTGAGGACGCACGCGATACTGGAAGCCACCGGGCCCGCTGCCCGCTGCGCCGCTGCCCGCGTTGCCCCGCATCCCGCGCACAGAGCGCCCGAAGATCTGGCTGAAGAAGTCGGAGAACGGGCTGTCGCCGCCGAACAGGTCGCCCAAGTCCTCCGGCGTGCCGTAGCGCACGTGGACACGCTGGCCGGACCCGCCGGGAGCCCCGGTGGCCCACTGGCTCCAGTCGAAGTCGCCGGGACGTCCTCCCGTCCGCGTCCAGTCCTGCCAGGCTGAACCCAGTTGATCATACTTGGCCCGCTTGTCCGCATCAGAGAGCACCTCGTAGGCCTCGTTGATCTCCTTGAAGCGCTCCTCGGCCGTCGCGTCGCCCGGGTTGACGTCGGGATGCCACTGGCGAGCGAGCTTGCGGAAAGCCCGCTTTATCTCTTTCTCGCTGGCGTCTCTGCCGACGCCAAGAGTCTGGTAGTAGTCCTGGTATTCCATAGGCATCGTATCGCTGTCAGACTTCCGAAGTCTTCAGTAGTTCATTTGACCTGTCTAGCACCTTGCGGAAGCTGTGACCTATGCTACTTGGATCTATGCTAGACTTCGGAAGTCTGGGGTCAGGTGGCGGCGATGACACGGGCCGGACGCAGGAGGCGGTCTCCCAGGCGGTAGCCTGTCTGCACGACCTCGACCACTGTATCAGGCTCGACCCCAACATTCGGGCTCGGGACGGTTCCTACCGCTTCGTGCCAGGCAGGATCGAAGGGTTGCCCTGCGGCCTCGATAGGCTCTGCTCCCTCTTGATCCAGCATGTGCATCAGGCTGCGATATGTCAGGTCCACTCCCTGGCGCAGGCTCTCGACATCTGTCCCGCCGGCGTTCGCTGTCCGCTGCGCCGCTGTCTGCTGCGCCAGTGCCCGCTCCAGATCGTCACCCACGCGCAGGAACGAACGTAACAGCCGCTCACGATCCGCGACGACGCGCTCTTCGGCCAGCCGGCGTTGGCGCTTGCGGAAGTTGTCTATCTCGGCCTGCAGGCGCAGTGCCCGATCACGCCAGATTTCTACGCTCTCCTCGTCCTCGTTCGCTGACGAAGTGGGTCCTTGCTCTTGGTCGAGCCGGCCTCGCACAGCCGGCTCGGGCTGTGTACGGTCTGCCCCCGACCCACGCCGGCCGGCACTGGCTGCCCGACTGGATGCAGTCGGCGTCGGCACCGGCTCTGTTCTAGCCATCACTCCCCGTTCCACTACGGGTGGCGCGGCCTCGGCGACCTCCAGTCGCTCGGCAGGGGCTGACCGTTCTGAGATGGACGAGGGTCTGATGCGGATTGGCACTCTCACGCTCCGGTTCATGCTATGTCCTCGCTGTGTACTGTGCGCTGTCCGCTGCGCTGTGGCTGAATCGGCAGCGCGTAGACCGGTGGACAGGTAGACTGGTCTTTGCCCCAGTCTACCTGCTTCCCGGTTTATCCCTCTCCGGTTAGACCTCCTGGAACTCGCCCTCGACGACGTCATCGCCTCCTACTGGGCCTGCTCCGGCCCCGAATCCTGTCGGTCCGGCCTGCGGCCCGCCTGCGCCTGGCTGCGCCGCAGTCTGCTGCGCCGCAGTCTGCTGTGCCGCAGTCTGCTGCGCATACATCTGTTGCCCGATGGCGTAGCTGGCCTGCTGCAGTTGCTCGACGAGTTGCTTGATCCGCGCCGCGTCGTCGCCCTCTCTGGCCTGCTTGAGGTCCTCCATGATGTGCTCAATGCGACCGCGGTCGGAAGCGGACACCTTGTCGCCCAATTCGCGCAGCGTCTTTTCCATCTGGTGGATGAGTGAATCCGCCGCGTTACGGGCTTGTATCAGCTCGTGGTGCCGCTGGTCCTCCGCCTCGTGGCGCTTCGCATCCTGCACCAGTCGCTCCACCTCATCCTTGCTCAGGTTCGTCGATGCGGTGATGGTGATCTGCTGTTCCTTGCCGGTGGCCTTGTCCTTGGCGGATACGTTCAGGATGCCGTTGGCGTCGATGTCGAACGTGACCTCGATCTGCGGCAAGCCCCTGGGCGCGGGTGGCAGGCCTTCCAGGTTGAACATGCCCAGGCTGTTGTTGTCGGCCGCCATAGGACGTTCGCCCTGCAGGACGTGGATCGTCACAGCGGTCTGACCGTCCTCGGCGGTGGAGAAGACCTCGCTCTTGCGCACCGGTATGGTCGTGTTGCGCTCAATGAGCGGCGTCAGCACCCCGCCCAGCGTCTCCACGCCCAGTGTCAGCGGTGTCACGTCGAGTAGCAGCACGTCCTTGACCTCGCCGCTTAGCACGCCTGCCTGAATGGCCGCACCGACGGAGACTACCTCGTCGGGGTTGACGCCCTTGTAGGGCTCCTTGCCGCCGGTCAGGTCGCGTACCAGGTCCTGGATCATCGGCATACGCGTCGCACCACCGACTAGAACGACGGCGTCCAGTTCGCTGGCCTTCAACTTGGCGTCGCGCAGCGCTTGCTCGAAAGGCACACGGCAGCGCTCGACCAGGTCCTCGGTCAGTTGCTCCAGTTTGGCCCGCGTCAGTTTCATCTGCAAGTGTTTAGGACCCGAGGCGTCGGCGGTGACGAAAGGCAGGTTGATCTCTGTCTCCAGCACGGTGGAGAGTTCGATCTTGGCCTTCTCGGCCGCTTCCTTCAGCCGCTGCAACGCCTGGCGGTCCGCGCGCAGGTCGATGCCCTGATCCTTCTTGAACTCGTCGGCGATGTAGTCGGTGATGCGCTGGTCCCAATCGTCACCGCCCAGGAAGGTGTCGCCGCTGGTGGACTGCACCTCGACGACGCCCTCGCCCACGTCTAGGACGGAGACGTCGAAGGTACCACCGCCCAGGTCAAAGACCAGGATGGTCTCATCCTTGCCCTTGTCCAGGCCGTAGGCCAGGCTAGAGGCAGTCGGCTCGTTGATGATGCGCAGCACCTCCAGGCCGGCGATCTGCCCGGCGTCCTTGGTCGCCTGGCGTTGACTGTCGTTGAAGTAGGCTGGGACGGTGATGACGGCCTGCGTGACTGGCTCGCCCAGGTATGCCTCTGCGTCCTGCTTGAGTTTGCGCAGGATCATGGCCGAGATTTCCTGCGGCGTGTAGTCCTTGCCCGTCTGCGGGATATGAACCTGTGCATCGCCTGCCGACCCGCTCACGATTTTGTACGGCAGGATCTCGCGCGCCTTCTCGACCTCCGATTCGTCGTAGCGGCGGCCTATCAATCGCTTGATGGAGAAGACGGTGTTCTCCGGGTTGACGATCGCCTGCCGCCGGGCGGTCTGTCCCACCGGCCGCTCATCGCTCTTGGTGAACGCGACGACCGAGGGGCACAGCCGGCCGCCCTCGGCGGTCGGGATTACGACGGGTTCGCCGCCCTCCATGACAGAAACGACGGAGTTGGTCGTACCCAGATCGATTCCAATAATCTTGCCCATCTGTTTCCTCCCTCATACATCCACTATGCAGCTTGGATTTTAGTTCTTGAAGTGATGCATGATACGTATTGCGTGATGCGTAACGTGCGACATGCCACGTGCCTCACGTTTGCTTATACTCGATCTTACTTAGCTCCAATTATAGCGATCCTGTATCAGAAATAGATAAGAGGTGTATCAGTGTTTCGTTAGATTGCGGGGTTTTTGACTTCGGACCTGATTGCCATTATACTGGGCGTGATTTAAGAACTCAAAATAGGACACGGATTTCCACAGATACACGCAGATTCTGAGATTTATAGACCAAATCCGTGAAAATCTGTGTGGATCCGTGTCCCGATATCGGCTGGTTCGGCGGGAGGGCTTGCGATGGGGCGTAGGGATAGGAAGGCGATCAGCAGACGCGATTTCCTGAGGTCGTCGGTGTCGGTGGTGTTGGCAGTCGCAGCCTCAATTCGACGCCTCCTAGGTGATGAACCTCGGACGGTGCAGGCGGCACGACGCCGGCCGCCTTTGTCATCAGATGGGGCCGGTGGAGCGGCTGCCGACGACCTAGATCAGCAGGTCTACCTGCCTTTGCTGCGGTCCCGGCGACCGCTGGCACACAATCCATCCAAGGTCGGACTGCACACGGTGAATCCCAACAACGCGTTGGGCTTCGTGCAGGCCGTGCACGATGCCGGTGCCTACGTTCCGCTGGTTAAGGCCGTGGACAGCTTCGGCTACCTGCGGCAGGTGAAGGAGGTATCGCCAGAGACGGTCACCATCGCTCGTTGGAATGGGGTGCCGGCCGTGGATGCCGTGGGTGACCCGGCCGAGAGAGCCGCGGAGGTGATGGCGCAGCACCTGCCGCGCTGGGGATACGAGAAGGATGTTGTGGACTACTGGGAGGTGCTGAACGAGAACGATCCGCCCGGCATAGAAGGGCACGTCTGGCTGGCGCAGTTCTACCTCGCGGCTATGGACATCGCCGACGCCAACGGGTATAAGCTGGCGCTCTTCTCCTACAGCGTGGGGGTGCCTCAGTGGCACGAGTGGGAGGCGATTGTGGAGACCGGCATCTTCGCGCAGGCCAAGGCCAGGGGCCACATCCTGGCGTTGCACGAGTACGGCTGGCCGACGACGGATGCGCGCTGGGGTGAGGCCACGGAGGACCTGCCTCCGTACGAGGATCGGGGTGTCCTGACCGGACGCTACCGCTATCTCTACCGCGATTTCCTCATCCCGCGCGATGAGGTCGTTCCGCTGGCGATCACCGAGGCCGGTTTCGATCCGACGATCATACCCACCGATTGGGACGACTGGAAGCCGCGCTACGTGGACAACATCATCTGGTACGACACCAAGCTGCGCGAGGACGACTACGTCATCGGCATGGCGCTGTTTACGCTCGGTGGCATCGGCGCGTGGGTCGACTGGAATTACGAGGAACTGCTGTGGCCCGGCCATCCGTATGGCGGGCAGAACTTCCTGGATTACATCGTGTCGCTCAAGGACGAGTGAGGCGTAATGCGTGTTTCGTGTTGCGTATTGCGTCTAGGTCGCTTTCTGACTGGACGGTTAGGCCGTTTCGTGCCAAGAGCGCGGCTGTGACGCCACGGCCTGCTACCAGTCTCCCGCTGTGGGTGCCGTCGTAGATGTGGGTGCTGCCGCACGACGGGCTCCGCTGTTTGAGGATCGCCGTGGTAATGCCGTAGCGCCGCGCGGCCGCCAGGGCGCACTCCGCCCCCAGCAAGTACGCTTCGGTCACGTCTTCCCCCGTGATCATCACCACCCGCGCCCGCCCGTCCAGCACGTCCTCTCCATCCCCACCGACGATCTCTGCCGTCGGGCGGGGAATGGGCAATCCGCCGGCCACCTCCGGGCAGATGGGCACGGCCCGCCCTCGGGCAGCCAACGCCACCAACTCCCCCACGCCCCGTCCCTCGCCGTCGTAGGCGCAGGGTATCCCCAGGAGGCAGCTGCTGACGAGGTACGTTTCAGACGCCGCCATTATGCTTGGCCCACGTGCTTCGACTGAAGGCCGCCGCGCTGCCTGGCACTGCCGTGGTGCGTGTGCCCGTGGTCTCGTTCTGCGCGCTTCTTGTGCTCTGGGAAGATGGTGTGTGTCACGCTAAGGCGCTCTCCTTGTCTTCTGCGGCCTGGGATTCGGGACCTGAGGTCCGAGTGTCGTCTCCCTGTCCCCCTGTGACGTGTGTCACCACCAGACTGAGGAGGTAGACCGCGCCGGAGACCAGGATGATCGTCGCGCCGGAGGTCAGATTCAGGAAGTAAGAGAGCCAAAGCCCCGTCGTCGTGAAGATCACGCCCAGGACGCTCGCCAGCACCATCATCTTGCCTATGTCCTTCACGAACTGGGCGCTGATGGCTGCCGGCATCGTCAGCAGTGCGATGACCATGATCAGCCCCACCACGCGCATCATCATCACCACCGTGAGGGCGATCATGCACAGCAGGATGATGTAGATCGCGTCTACCGGTACGTTCTCCACCGTGGCGAAGGTCTCGTCGAACGAGACGGCCAGCAACTCCTTGTAGAACAGCGCCACGAGTGTGATGACGACCCCGTCGAGCGCCAGCATGATCAACAGGTCGCTTCGTGGTACGGCCAGGATGCTGCCGAACAGGTAGCTCATCAGGTCCACCTTGTAGCTCTCGGTCAGGTCCACGAAGACGATGCCGAGCGCCATGCCGATGGCCCACATCACGCCGATGAGGGTATCTGCCCGCTGGCGTGTTTTCCGCTGGACCGTTCCCATTCCCAGCGCGGCCGCCAGACTGAAGACGATAGCGCCCAACACCGGGTTGACGCGGACGTTGAGCACGCGTTCGCAGACGTTGATCGTGCGGCCGTCGAGGAAGTAGCCCAGGCCGATGCCGCCGTAAGCGGCGTGCGCGATGCCGCCGCTGACGAAGACCATGCGCTTGACGACGACGAACGTGCCGATGACGCCGCAGGCGATGCTCACCAGCGCGCCCGCCACGAGCGCGTTGCGCATGAAGCCGAACTGGAGCGCTTCGAGCAAGGCGTTGATCATTCCCTCGCCTCCAGATGTGCCACCTCCGGGCGTTCTTGTTCCGGTGCGGTGTGTTCTGGGAACACACGGTGTGGAACGCCGTGCGCGATCAGATCTATGGGACACCCATAGGCGGCCGCTACCATATCCGACGTGAGCTGCTTGTCGCCGTGGTAGAACAGCCGCCGGCTGAGACATCCCACCGTCTTCACGTAGGACGAGACCGCGCCCATGTCGTGCGAGATCATCAGGATGGTGACCCGTTCGTTCAAACGGCCGAGCAGTTCGTACAAGGTGGTGCTCACCTGGGCGTCAACGCTCGCCATAGGCTCATCCAGGAGCAGTATCCTGGGCTGTGCTGCCAGCGCACGGGCGATGTAGACGCGCTGCCGCTGCCCGCCCGAGAGCGCGCCGATGGGGCGGTCGCGCAGATCCAGCATACCTACGTCAGTGAGTGCCTGTGCCACGATCTCGCCGTCGCGGCGTGTGTAGCGCTGCAGCAGACGGCGTTTCCCCAGCCGTCCCATGCGAGCCACGTCCCACACGCGGATGGGGAAGTCACGATCGAATTCGACTGACTGGGGCACGTAGCCGACGTACCGTCGCCCCTTCTCGACGCTCAGTCCCATCACGCGCACTTCACCCCGCATGGGTGGCAGCAGCCCCAGCAGCACCTTGAGCAGCGTCGTCTTGCCCCCCCCATTCGGTCCGATCAGCCCGACGAAGTCGAGTTCCTTGACCGAGAGGTTGACGTCCTCCAGCACAGGCTCGTGATCGTAACCGGCCCACAGGTGCCGGATGGTGATCAGCTCCTGTGCCGCGTGCGGCGTATCCTGGCGACTCACTTCAATCCCCTGGCCGTATGCTGACCCGCAGCTTGATGCGACCCACCTGCACCTTGTCCCCGTCCTTGAGCGCGTGGGGCAGGTAGGGGGTAAGCCGCCGTCCATTCACGAAGGTGCCGTTGGCGCTGCCCATGTCTTCGACCAGGTAGTTTGACTCCTGTTGATGGATCCTGCAGTGATAGCGGGAGACGCCGCCCTCCAACCCACCGTCGGAGGTGAGATCCAGGTGCGGGAATATGCCGTGAGCTGCGTCCAGACGCCCGACCTGCACTTCGGCAATGGCCGGCAGTTGGATCTCGCGGCCACTGGAGAGGACCTCTACCTGAAGTGGGACGATAGGCGCCTCGGTGGCATCCTCGACGTGCTCGCTATCCCACGGGCTTGCCTGGAAGATCGGCAATTGGTCCTCGGGCAGCGGCTCGGTGCGCAGGGGGCCGCCCGTGGGCAGGTATATCCCGCACCTGCCGCAGAACAGCGTGCCCACGCGATTCTCGTGCCCGCAGGACGGGCATAGGGTTATCGTCTTATCCTCCGAAGCGCTCATAGCACAGGTTCCTCCATACGACAACCCGACTGCAGAAGTCGGATCTCGCTGTCTCCTCGGCAGCAAGCGCCGCCTTCCGGCGACCGGGCTACTGACCCAATACCTCAGCGAAGGTCTCGGCGACCTGGCTCAGATTGCTCAGCCAATCGTCTGCCAGGGAGCTGATGGGGAGCACCGTCCCGCCGATCTCGCTGGCGATGGTCTCCGCGTCCTCCGTGCTGAACTCCGGTTGTACGAAGATCACCCGAATGCCCTCGGCCTGGGCCTTGGTAACCAGCTCGGCCATCTCTGCCGCGCTGGGCTCCTGGCCGCCGATCTCAATGGGGATCATCTCTAGCTCGAAGTCGTCCCCGAAGTATCCCCACGCCGGGTGGAAAACCATGAACTTGCGATTGGGTATGTCTGCCAGGGTTTCTTCGATCTCAGCCGTCAGGGCGTCGATGTCGGCGATGAAGGTATGTAGGTTCGTATTGTAGTCGGCTTCGTTGTCGGCGTCAAGCTCGACCAGTGCATCGTGGATGTTTCGGGCCTGAATCTTGACCAGTGAAGGCGACAGCCAGATGTGCGGGTCTCGACCTTCCGCCTCGCTCTCGGGCCGGCCTCCCAGTTCGACCTTATGATGTGCGTTGATCGGCACCCGTTCGATGCCTGCGGCTGTGTCGACGATCCGCATCCTGTCGTTGGCCGAGGCGATCTTGTCGAGCCACGCGTCCTCAAAAGGCACGCCAATGCTGAAATACGCGGCCGATTCGCTCAGTGAGGCGATCTGTTTCGGCTTGGGCTCGTAGGTTGCCGGGCTGTTCCCGGGCAACACCATGACGTTCACTTCTACGTGGTCTCCGCCAACGCGCTCGACGAAGTACTTCTGCGGCACGATGCTGACCGTGATCTCTGTCTTCCCGCCAGGCTCGGGGAGCGTGCTGGGGCCGCAACCGGTCAACAACAGCGTGCCCGCAAGCACGGCCGCGAGCGCGACATGGGTATGGTGTCTCTTGTTCATGCAATGCTTCCCTTGTGTGTGAGCTGTAGCCAGGGCTTCTCAGGACGGGGCAAGGCGCACAACGCCCGGTCATGCCTCCGCTTCCAGGCAATCGGGGCAGAGACCGAACAGTTGGAGTAAGTGATCGTCCACGCGATACGATGTGCTCTGCTCCACCTGGGTGATCAATGCGTCCAGGTCCTCAGAGCCGGGGAACTCAACGGCGCGCCCGCACTTCCGACAGACGATGTGGTGGCGATGCCCTGGTAAAGTCGCCACGTAGCCGTGACGTCCGTTGCTGTGGTGCACGCGGCGCACCAGGTCCAATTCCTCGAAAAGCGCTAGCGCGCGATAGACTGTGACCAGCCCAAGATTGGGGCGGATTGCGCTGGCACGCTCGCGGACTTCCTGGGGCGTGAGCGGCATCTCCGATTCCAACAGCACCTGCATGACCGCCCGCCGGGGCGCGGTGACCCGGCAACCTGCCTCCGATAAGCGCTGACGCCAATCCATCATTGCGGTCCTCTGACCCGGCAGAGCCAGAACCAAGCGACAACGCACTGAGGCTCTGCCCTTCGAGCTTCTTAGTGAAAAATACTTTCAATAAGATTGTACCATGCGCGGGTGAGCTTGTCAAGCATGCAGTTGGGAGATCGTGGGAGGTGTCTCCCGCCCTGTCAAGCCCTGTCTGCCTCGGAGAAGGCGAGCGCCAGAAAACTTGACGAAACGGGGCTTTTCCTTTACAATCGCTTTACATAGCGAACGACTGTCCAGGCCGTTGCCAGCCGGAGTTTGATGTTCGAGAATCTGACCGACAAGCTACAAGCTGTCTTTCGGCGCTTAAGCAAGCGTGGCGTCCTGCGGGAGGCCGACGTTGATGAGGTGCTGCGGGAGATCCGCTTGGCTCTGCTGGAGGCCGACGTACATTACAAGGTAGTCAAGGATTTCATCCGCCGCATACGCGAGCGAGCTGTGGGCGCTGAAGTTACCGCAAGCCTCAGTCCGGCCCAGCAGGTGATCAAGATCGTTCACGAAGAGCTGATTGATACGCTGGGCGAGCCAGGACGGCTGGAACTGAAAGGGACCGCGCCCCACGTGATCATGCTCGTCGGGCTGCAGGGTTCGGGCAAGACGACCACTGCGGCAAAGCTGGCGCAGCATCTCAAGCAGAGCGGTCACCTGCCGTTGATGGTGGCTGGCGACACCTACCGTCCGGCCGCCATAACGCAACTGGAGGTGTTGGGCCGCCAACTGGAGCTGCCGGTCCATAGTGAGCATCAGCGCGTGTCCCCTCCCCGGATCTGTGCCAACGGGGTTCGGGAGGCGCGCCGTCGCGGCTGCGACACCGTCATTCTGGATACCGCTGGCCGGATTCAGATTGACGAGAGCATGATGGACGAATTGGAAGCGGTCAAGGGGGCGGTGCATCCGGTCGAGACGCTTCTGGTGGCGGATGCGATGACAGGGCAGGAGTCGGTGGGTATCGCGTCTGGCTTTCACCAGCGCATTGGCCTGACCGGATTGATCTTGTCGAAGGTGGATGGTGACGCTCGAGGCGGGGCGGCCATCAGCATGCGGGCTGTCACCGGCGTGGCGATCAAGTTCCTGGGCACGGGTGAGAAGACCGATGCGCTGGAGGTATTTCACCCCGACCGCTTGGCCTCCCGTATCCTGGGGATGGGGGACGTGCTGACGCTCATTGAGCGGGCGGAGGCGGCCTTTGATCAGGGCCAGGCGGAGCAGCTGGAGCGCAAGTTGCGTGAAGCCAGCTTCGACCTGGAGGATTTCTTGGGACAGTTGCAGCAGATCCGTCAGATGGGGCCTCTGAGCCAGATTCTCGATATGATGCCCGGGCTGGGCAAGATGGCCCGGGGTGTGAGCCCTGAGGTCACTGATCGGGAATTCAAGCACATAGAGGCTATGATCCTTTCGATGACGCCGCAGGAACGGCACAACCTGCGTATCATCAACGCCAGCCGCAAGAGGCGCATCGCGCGTGGCAGCGGTACGACGGTTCAGGAGGTAAACGCGCTGTTGAACCAGTTCCGCCAGATGCAGCGCATGATGAAACAACTGGGGAAGGGAGGAGGAAACCTTCGCGGCTTGACGCGTATGTTTGGGTAGACCAGCGGGGGCGAATGCTCCGATGGCTTGACGTCAAGGCCTACGGGCCACTGATTTTCAGTCTTGACATGTGATGACAGGAGGAATATGGTTAAGATCCGATTGCGCCGTGTAGGCGCCAAGAAGCAACCCAGCTACCGGGTCGTGGTATCCGATTCGCGGGCGCCCCGCGACGGACGTTTCATTGAGATCATCGGCTTCTACAATCCACGCACGGAGCCAGAGACGGTGGAGATCAAGGAAGACCGAGCACTGTATTGGCTGAGCGTCGGGGCGCAGCCGACTGAGCCAGTGGCCAGGTTGCTCAAGAAGCAGGGCACTATGGCCCGCCTTGAGCGGCTTAAGCAAGGGGAATCCCTGGACGCACTGGTAGCTGAGGCAGAGGAAGCAGCCCGGGCAATGCCGGAAATAAGCCCCAAGACCCGTCGGGACTCGGAAGCGCCTGAAGCGCCTGAAGCGGCAGAGCCAACTGCAGAGCCAGAAGCTGTGGCGTCTGAAACGGATGTCGCGGAGGCGCTGGAAGAAGGTGAGGAGGCCAGTACGGACGAGGCATAGCCCACTCCTGATCGCGGTGGAGTTCTGCTCCCCTACTGCATCTTCATACCGTCCTTAGTTTCCGCATCAACTACCTCGGGAAGGAGGAGCAACAATGGCTTCGATGAAGGAACTAGTGGAGTTCATCGCCAAATCGCTGGTGGATGATCCGTCTCAGGTACACGTCTCGGAGATCGAAGGCGAGACCTCGGTGATCCTGGAGTTGCGGGTTGGCCCGGAAGATATGGGGCGCGTCATCGGCAAGGGTGGGCGTACGGCGAATGCCATGCGCACGCTCGTCCGGGTGCTGGCTGCCAAGCAGGGGAAACGGGTCAACCTCGAGATCGTCTAGTCGCCGATGAGGGCTGTGGTACAACACGATAGTGTAGGTGATAAGGGCTCAGGGGGAGCGCGCTCGCCTGAGCCTCGCTATTTAGCGGTCGGTCGAATACTGCGGCCGCACGGCATACGGGGTGAGGTGCGCGTCGGAGTCGTCACGGATTTCCCTGAGCGACTGGGCGAGCACACGGATTTCTACCTGGCCCGGCCAGAGTCTCCCGAGTTGGCGCGGCGCTATTCCGTCGAGAATCTGCGTTGGCATCGGGACGTGCTGCTGTTGAAACTGCGCGGGTGTGATGATCGAAACGCCGCTGAGGAGTTGCGGGGCTTGCTGGTGCAGATACCCATCGAAGACGCCGTGCCGCTGGAGGAGGGAGAGTACTATCACTATCAGCTCATCGGTGTTCGGGTTGAGACGGCGGACGGCGAATGGCTGGGCCAGATCGCTGAAGTGTTGAAGACCGGTGCCAACGATGTCTATGTCGTGCGTGGACCGAGAGGCGAGGTGCTCCTCCCGGCTGTGGCGGACGTTGTGCTCGAACTCGACCTGGATGCGGAGCGGATGGTGATACATCCGTTGCCAGGCATGCTGGAGGATGCGGGATGAACACGGTGGGCCCGTCTCTGAAGTACTGGGTTGGCTTCAATATCGTGCGCGGTATCGGCCCGACACGGCTGCGGGCGCTGATTGACTATTTCGGGAGCGTGGAGCGGGCCTGGCATGCCCCAGCCGATGGGTTGCGGAGCGCAGGGCTGGATCGTCGCTCGCTGGGGAATCTGTTGAAGACCCGCGCCACGTGTGATCTGGATCGAGAAGTAGAGAAAGTCGCCGCCCTTGACGCGCGGGTGCTCACGTGGGAAAGTCCGGGATACCCGCGCCTGCTGCGCGAGATCTCTGATGCGCCGCCGGTGCTCTATGTCAGGGGCACACTCACAGAGGCGGATGTCTGGGCGGTTGCCGTCGTCGGGACCCGGCGGGCGACTTCCTATGGGCGGGAGGTGACCCGCCGGCTGACCGGGGCACTGGCCCGCAGCGGCATCACCGTCGTCAGTGGCTTGGCGCGGGGGATTGACGGGGAGGCGCACCGGATGGCGCTGACGGCCGGGGGGCGCACAATCGCCGTGTTGGGCTGCGGCGTTGACCGCATCTACCCGCCGGAGCACCGCACGCTGGCCCAAGAGATTATGGCGCATGGGGCCGTGGTGAGCGACTACCCCATGGGGACGGAGCCCGAGGGGAGCAACTTCCCGCCCCGCAATCGCATCATCAGCGGGTTGAGCCTGGGTGTGCTCGTCACCGAGGCGGGGCAGCGGAGCGGCGCGCTGATCACCGCCACGTACGCGGCAGAGCAGGGGCGTGACGTCTTCTCGGTGCCCGGTTCGATCCTGTCCCGTAACAGCGCAGGCACCAACATGCTCATCCAGGAGGGGGCTAAAGCGGTTCTGAGGCCGGAGGACATCCTGGAGGAGCTGAACCTGACCATGGTGGCCGAGCAGACGGAAGCGCGTCAGGTGCTGCCTGCCGATGAGACCGAGGCGTCGTTGTTGTCGCATCTCTCGGCTGAGCCAACTCACGTGGACGACCTGCGGCAGCAAGTAGGGCTGCCTATCGCCCAGGTGACCAGCACGCTGGCGCTGATGGAACTCAAGGGAATGGTGCGCCAGGTGGGTGGTATGAAGTACGTCGTGGCCCGTGAGCCTGGTGCAGTATATGTCGTGGACTGATGGAGCGAGAATCTGCTCAGAAACCAGGTCGCTCGGGAAGCCCCCGGTTTCTTGACGGAGCAAGGAGTGCGAGATGGCTTTCTACGCGTTGATCATGGCCGGAGGAGTGGGCACACGACTGTGGCCATTGAGCCGGCGAGATCGCCCCAAGCAGTCGCTCAAGCTGTTCGGGGAGCGCACCATGTTCGAGATCGCGGTGGATCGGATCGCGCCGGTGTTTCAGCCGGAGCAGATATTCGTCGTCACCGGTGCCAAGCACGTGGCGTCCCTTGCGACGCAGTTGCCGGAGCTGCCGGCAGGGAATTTCGTCGTTGAGCCACAGGGGCGGGGTACGGCTCCCTGCATTGGATTGGGGGCGGTGCACCTGCACCGCCAGGATCCGGACGCGGTCATGGCGGTGCTCACCGCCGACCATTTCATCGCGGACGTGCCACTATTTCGCCAGGTGCTGACCGCCGCGTCCCAGGTCGCGGCGGAGGGCCACCTGGTCACGCTGGGCATCAAGCCGTCATCTCCCTCGACCGGTTTTGGCTACATCAAGCAGGGGGAGAGCCTGGGCACGGTCGAGGGCTTTCCGGTCTTCCGCGCCGAGCGGTTCACGGAGAAGCCGAGCCTTGAGACGGCACTGCGAATGGTGGAAAGCGGCGAGTATTCGTGGAACAGCGGCATGTTCGTCTGGCGCGTGGACCGCATTCTGGAGGAGTTCGAGCGCCAGATGCCGGAGTTCTACGTGCAACTGGCGCAGGTTGAGGCGACGTTGGGTACGCCCGGCTACGAGGCGACGTTGCAGCGTGTCTGGCCCCAGGTCGTCAAGCAGACGATTGACTACGGCGTGATGGAGGGAGCCGGTGACGTGGCCGTTGTCCCGGTGGACATCGGCTGGTCGGACGTGGGCAGTTGGGCCAGTCTCTGCGATCTGTTGCCTGCCGACGCGGACGGGAACGTCGTCGTTGGCCCGCATCTGGGGATTGACACGCGCGACACGCTGGTGTTCGGTGGGAAGCGCCTCGTCGCCACCGTCGGGTTGGAGGGCATGGTGATCGTGGACACGGAGGATGCCGTGCTGATCTGCGCGAAGGAGCGCGAGCAAGAGGTGCGGACGCTTGTGGAGGAGCTGAGGGCGCGGGGCGATACGGACTATCTGTGAGGGTTCGGGAGGAACCTGAGGGCAGGGAAACCCTGCCCCTACATGTGGCATTCTGAGGTATGTATGCAGGCTTATTGTATGAAGTGTAGGACCAAGCGCGAGATGCAAGATCCCGAAGCGGTGTTCACCAGCAATGGTACACCGGCTACTCGGGGGACGTGTCCCGTCTGCGGTACCAAGATGTTCAGGATGGGCCGTACTCCGGCTCACGAAGAGCTTGATCCCGAGGAGCACATGGTTGTGTCGAAGGCCAAGCCTGGTCTGGCCAAGAGACCCAAGATGGTGGTGGTGGAGTCGCCGGCCAAGGCACGCACGGTCGGCCGCTTCCTGGGGAAGAAGTACACGGTGCGCGCATCCGTGGGGCACGTGCGGGATCTGCCGTCCAACCGCATGGGTGTGGATATCGAGGACGATTTCCGGCCCCACTACATCGTCCCGTCCAAGCGGAAGGACGTGGTGCGGGAGCTGCGGGCGGACGTGAGGAACTCGTCCGAGATCTATTTGGCAACTGACCCGGATCGGGAGGGCGAGGCCATCTCCTGGCATCTGCTGGAGGCGCTCAGGTCGGTCATCGGGTTGCGGAAGGTGCATCGGGTTGAGTTCCACGAGATCACCCGTGACGCCATCGAGCATGCATTTGCCCACCCGCGCGAGATCGACATGGATCGGGTGGAGGCGCAGCAAGCCCGGCGTATTCTGGACCGTCTCGTCGGCTACACGCTTAGTCCACTGTTGCGGGACAAGATGGGACGGCGGGGACTCTCTGCCGGCCGGGTGCAGTCGGTGGCCGTGCGGCTGGTGGTCGAACGGGAGCGGCAAATCGAGGCCTTTGTGCCGCTCGAGTACTGGTCCGTCGAGGCCGAGTTGGCGAAACAGGAGCCGGAGTGTGATGCAGCGCTCGATGATCGGCGTAGTTTCATCGCCAGGCTGCATCGAATTCGCGGGGAGGAGCCAGAGCTTCACAGCCAGGCCGAGGTCCAGACCGTCCTGGACGAACTGGAGCAGGCTATCTATACGGTGACGAAAGTCAAAGAGGGACAGCGTCGCCGCAGGCCGGCTGCCCCGTTCACCACCAGCACGATGCAGCAGGAGGCCTCGCGGAGGCTCGGGTTCACGGCCCGGCGCACGATGCGCTTCGCCCAGCAATTGTACGAAGGGATGGACCTGGGGGATGGGCCGGTCGGTCTGATCACCTACATGCGTACGGATAGCACCAACGTGGCCGAGCAGGCGCAGGCGGAGGCAAAGCAGTTCATCCTGGGGAAGTACGGCGAGGAGTATGCGCCACCGGAACCGCCGCACTACAAGACGCGGGCCAAGCGGGCCGAGGAAGCTCACGAGGCCATTCGCCCCACCAGCGTATTCAGGACGCCTGAGTCCCTCAAGCAGTACCTGGATCGAAGCCAGTACCGGCTGTACTCGCTGATTTGGAAGCGCTTCGTCGCCAGCCAGATGTCGCCGGCGGTGTACGATACGATATCCGTGGAGATCCTGGCGGGTGCTCCAGACCAGCGCGAGAAGCCGTATCTCTTTCGCGCCAGTGGCTCCAGCCTGCGCTTCAAGGGTTTCTTGACCGTTTACGAGGAGGCGAGGGACGAGGACGCCAAGGTCGAGGAGGAGCGCAAACGGGAGGAGATCCCCGCGTTGAAGATGGACGAACTGCTCGACCTGGTGCAGTTGTTGCCGGATCAGCATTTCACGCAGCCTCCCCCACGCTACAGCGAGGCCACGCTGGTGCGGGCGCTCGAGGAGTACGGCATTGGCCGTCCCAGCACCTACGCCCCCATCCTATCCACTATTCAGCAGCGCGGGTACGTCGAGCGACGCAATGGCAGGCTGCATCCCACGGAGGTGGGGATCGTCGTCAACGACTTGCTCGTTGAGTACTTCCCCGACTACATTGACGTCGGTTTCACGGCCCAGATGGAGAGCGATCTGGATCTCATCGCCAGCGGCGAGCGCGAATGGGTGCCGGTCTTGCACGAGTTCTATGAGCCGTTCTCTACAACGTTGGACCAAGCGCGGGACAATATGCCCACTGTCCAGATGGGCAACGATCCAACGGGAGAACTGTGCCCTCGGTGTGGTCACCCGTTGATCTACAAGTACGGGCGGTTCGGCAAGTTCATCGGCTGCAGCAACTTCCCTGAGTGCCGCTACAGCCAACCGATCCTGGTCAAGACCGGCGTCAAGTGCCCCGAGTGCGGGGGAGACCTGGTTGAGAAGAAGACGCGGCGCGGTCGCACGTTCTACGGCTGTTCCAACTACGACGCCGACAACCCCGATTCTTGCAACTTCGCCCTGTGGAAGCGCCCTCTGCCGCAGCCTTGCCCTGAGTGCGGAGGGCTGTTGACGGAAGCCCGCAAGGGATGGGCCAAATGCATCGCGTGCGAGGAGGAGTTCGAGATCAGCAGTCTGCCCCGGGTCCATGATGCAGTGCAGGATGAGGCGGCCTCGGTAGAGGCGTGACATGGACGAACTGTTGGAGCGGTTTCTGGGCTATCTTCGCGGGGTTCAGAATGCCTCCCCCTACACCGTCAAGAACTATGGGAATGACATTGGCCAGTTTCTAGACTACTGTCGGGCGCAGGGAGTCAGTTCGTTGGAGGGGGTGGACCGTTCGTTCTTGCGGGGGTACCTGGCAGAGCTCCATGCCGCTGCCTACGCGACGGCCAGTATCGCGCGTCGTGTGGCGGAACTGCGCTCGTTCGGGGATTTCCTGGTGCGGGAGGGCGTGCTGGAGCACAACCTATTCCGCAAGGTTGGCGCTCCCCGCATTCCTAGGCGCCTGCCACGGTATCTGACGGTCGCCGAGGTAGAAGCGCTGTTGGCGGCCCCGGACACCTCCACCCCGTTGGGTCTGCGCGATCGGGCCATCGTTGAGGTGTTATACGCGGCAGGTCTGAGGGTCAGCGAGTTGGCAGGGCTGGATATGGCGGACGTAGACCTGGCGCAGGGGACGGTGCGTGTGGTGGGCAAGGGAGGTAAGGAGCGCATCGGGCTGCTGGGGCAGCCGGCGATCAGCGCGGTGCGGGCATACCTGGCGATGGGGCGAGGTGTGCTGTTGGCTCGCCGGCCGAGCAGTGCCCCTTCACCCTCAGAAAGTCGCCATTCTGATGGCGCCCCTTCATCCGTACGAAGTCGCCATTCTGATGGCGCTCCATCATCATCCATACAAAGGCGCCATTCTGATGGCGCGCTTTTCCTCAACCACCGGGGGGGGCGTCTGAGCACACGCGGGGTGGCGTTGATGTTAAGCAAGCTGGGCGAGCAGGCGGGCATCCGCATCTCCGTCTCTCCGCACGTCCTGCGGCATTCCTTCGCTACCCATCTCCTGGACGGCGGGGCCGACCTGCGGGTCGTACAGGAGTTGCTGGGGCACGCCAACCTGGCTACAACCCAGATTTACACTCACGTCAGTCAGAGCCGAGCGCGGGAGGTCTATCTGCGGGCACATCCTCGGGCTGAAACCTCAGATTTGCGCTAGTTGTTACTCTGTGGTAAAGTATTTGTACGCCTGGGTTCCCTGTGTCACAATTCAATATGGTCAAGCCCTGTACGTGGGGCAGGTATGGACAAGGGGGGTGAAAATGGACGCCATCCAGAGTTTCGTTCAGAAGAACAAGGTCCTGGTCGTGTTGATTGTGGGAGGCGTGTTAGGTCTGCTTCTGGGGCTTCTCATGGGCTGGGTGATATGGCCGGTGCAGTGGACCAATGCTACCCCAAGCCACCTGCGCTCCGATTTCCAGGGCGACTACCTCACCTGGGTTGCCGACCAGTACGCCAACACCGGTGATCTGGAGTGGGCGCGTGCCAAGCTGGGTGCGGAGTTCTGGGAGGAAGGCGCGCTCGCCGAAGCGTTGGACGGGCTGTCCCAGGAGCACGGTGGACAGACGGCGATCCATCTGCGGGCTTTGGGACAGGCTCTGGAGGTCGCGCCCCTGGCCCCGTCCGTGGCGGAAGAGCCTAGCCCGACGTCAGAGGCTCCAGGCACAGGTGGGGGGATTACGGTTCGCTCGGTGGCGACGGTCTGCGGCGTGGCCCTGTTGGTTGTGGCTTTCGTCGGCGGCGTGCTGTACCTGGTCAACCGCCTGCGCAAGCGAGAGGCCGGAGCGGAGGCGGCCGGGACGCGAGTGGGGATGACCGCCGGATTCCCTGCTATGGAGGATGTCTCCTGGGGTGCCGAGGGACGGCCACTGGCTCAGTTTGTGACCACGTACACGCTGGGAGACGATCACTACGATCCCTCGTTCAGCATTGAGATGGAGAATGGTGAGTTCATGGGAGAGTGTGGCGTCGGTGTCTCCGAGACGATAGGGGTAGGCGCACCGAACAAGGTGACCGCCTTCGAGATCTGGCTGTTCGATAAGAACGACATTCGTACAGTGACGCAGGTGCTGATGTCGGATTACGCCTTCCACGACGACGCACTGCGTACCAAGCTGGCACCCAAGGGGGAGCCGGTGCTGGCTGAGGCGGACCGGGACATCGTGTTGGAGACGAAGACGCTGCGTGTGCGTGCACGTGTCGTCGAACTGGAGTACGGGGCGGGCAACCTGCCGCCCGACAGCTTCTTCGCGAAGTTGACGATGGACTTGGCGGCGTGGGTCGTGCCAGCAGGACAGGAGAGCGCGGCTCCCGTGGTCGATGCCGATGCCCCCGTGATGCCGCCGACGCTGTAAGACACCGGGCTGGACCTGGTGTGGATTGTTCAAGACACCCTCGCCGTGTTGACGCGGCGAGGGTGTTCGTTTGTGGGGGGGGGGGTGATGCGCCGCTTGTGGTGGGCTTTCGTGAGGCTTTTCTTTCGCCTGCTCTACAACGAACTCGCCTGGACGTACGATCTCGTTGCCTGGGCGGTTTCGCTGGGGCAGTGGCGGGCGTGGACGCGGACGGTGATCCCACATCTGATCCCGCGCCTGCCGTGCAAGCCGGTGTTGGAACTGGCGCATGGCCCGGGGCACTTGCTGGCCGCCATGGGCGAGCGGGACCTGGCCCCGGTGGGGCTCGATCTCTCATCGCACATGGGACGCCAGGCGCGACGGCGGCTACGGAGGGCCGGAGTGGCCGCCCCCCTCGTGCAGGCGCGCGCTCAGGCACTGCCGTTTCACGATGGATGCTTCGGCGGTGCGGTCGCTACGTTCCCCACTGAGTTCATCGTGGATCCCGCTACGTTGCGTGAGGTGGTGCGTGTTCTACGCCCCGGCGGGCGCCTGGTCGTCGCTGTCTGGGCTCGCCTCGGGGGGTGTGATACGGTCTCTCGCTTTCTCCGGTGGCTGTATCGCGTGACGGGGCAGGCGAAACCGCTGCCTGGTGACGGCGAGGCCCTGGCGGCGGAGGCGGGGCTCGTCCCTTCCGTCAAGTGGGAGCGGGTGGGCAGCAGCGAAGTGATGTTGATCGTGGCCGAAAGGCGGTGAACGCGTGCACATGGCCGTGCTAGGCAGTTCACGCCGGATGGTAGAGCTGCAGGTGGGCGCGGCCGAGGAGAAGGACCTCGGCTGTGGTGGGGAATGGGTCTGGGATCAAGACGAGGGGGAAGACTTGCGCGTCGGTGATGGGCAGGAACTCCCCGGGAGTGACGCCGAGAAACTCGTTCAAGTTCGCCTCGGTGGGCATGTGGAATTGGCCCCGGCACACGGCGACCGGTGTGTAGGCCACCAGCAGTTCGCTGCGCGCGAGTGCGTGGACTGAGGCGCGGCTCTCCGCCGAGGTGAGGTAGAGAAGCACGATCGCCTGCTTCCGGACGACGACGTGGGAGCGGGAGACGGGCCCCAGCGGGCTGTTGGGTGTCAATGGCGTCACGCGAACGTCGTACAGCGCCATGCTATCGCGGGTCGGGTCGTTGATGAAGTTGCCCACCGGTCCCACGGTCTCTAGCTGCCCGCTGAACTGGAAGTCTGCGGTCAGAACCTGGACCTCATGACGATGCGTGGGGGGCGCTTGCAGTGCCATTGGTTGCTCCTTTACGTGCTTTATGGTAGAATAGCTTATAGATTTCAGTTATATGTGATTGCCCCCGTAGCTCAATTGGATAGAGCGTCGGACTTCGAATCCGCAGGTTGCGCGTTCGAATCGCGCCGGGGGCGCTAGAGTCAGAGTATAGCACGGGTGGGGAGATGCGGAAAGGCGATAGTGTCATGCGCGTTACTCCTGTAACCTGGGCCTTGGCAAGCGACTGGCTCACGATCCCCGATGCTTCCCGGTTGTCTGGTTTCGCCCCCGACTTGCTGTGCTTCCTGATTGGTGATGGTGGGGTTGACGCCAAGCAAGACGGCGCTACGTGGTTAATCGAAAAGCAATCATTACTCGATTACCAAGAGTGTCTAGCGCTGGTCTTGAACTGGCAGGGGTAGGCATCGGGGAAGGCGGAGACCTTCCCTGATGGGTGATGATCTGGGCAAGTGGATTACCACGACGGAAGCGGCGGAACTGACCGGCTACACTGGCGCGCTTATCAGGTATCTTGCAAGAAACGGACACGTCAAAGCGCAAAAGTTTGGCCGTGATTGGATGATAGACCGACAGAGTGTTATAGCCTACGCCGAAGAAATGCAGCGATTGGGGACCGACAAGCACGACCCGACCCGAGGCCGGAACTAACACAAGATTGGTCACTTTCGGGGCTTGACACGCCCATTTTTCTGTGGTATACTGTTTTCGCAAGCGAAAGGACTAGATAGGGCCTTCTCTTTTTTGCCTAAGTCTTTTCGCTAGAGAAAACACAACAGGGGGAAGCAATGGCCGAACCGATAACCGAAGGCTGGGTAAACACCAGGGAAGCAGCAGAGCTTACAGGCTACACCGTGGTGTATGTACGTCAACTGGCACTCAGGGACCGTATCGAGGCGCGGAAAGTGGGCCGTGACTGGCTCATCAACCGCGCTTCTCTGTTGGAGCACAAGGCCCGCATGGACAGGTTAGGCCCTGCAAAGCACGATCCCCGAGGGCAGGACCAGGAGCGTGGCCAATGACCCGGCACTTGATTACAGGCAACACGCCGCGACAGGAGCTTATCGAGCACGCCGCTACCAAGCTGTGCGTTGGGATGACACGCGACCCGCACATGGCGCTTGAGATGGTAGTTGACGGCGCGCGGCCTGGCACGATTGGCGGCGCGATGCGGGCATACTACCTCAGCACGTCCGACTTGGCGATCGAGCGACTGATAGCGGCGGTGAGGCGGAAAGCGGGAACGGTGTAGAAAAAGCGCCCGGTGTTGGAGGCACCAGGGCGCGGTAGGCTGGCCGGGTGAGATCCCTGCCCTGCCTGTGCCTATTCTACCACAGCAGACAGACAGACACAACCCCGAGGGCGGCGCTATTGAATTAGGTTCATAATCTCACAGGAGGTGAACATGTCCAAGGAGCAGGGCGCGGCAGAGACAAGGACGATCCAAGGTGTAGAAGTCGTATTCCTCCGAAGTGAAGAGGCGACGGCGCTTGAGGCTATCGAGATGTTTGTAACGTTGAACTGGGGTACGGCTGGCTACCCCATGGAAACCGAGTCACCTCATGATGGGGAGAAAAGGAACGGTTGATGATCAAGAAAACCACGACGGAGCGGGTAATGTCCATCCTGCAAGAAGCCTACCGGTTGGGCCGTGACTTCGAGAGCGAATCTCAGACCCAGCCTGACCCCGAGGTGTATGACGGCCTGTGTGAGTACGTAGCCCAAGAAACGGCGCGGCTTCACTCTGAGCTAATGGCCCTGATACACAATCACGACGCCGGCGAGACCACTCTTCCCTTGGTGGGGATGCTGACGACGGCAATGTTTGCACTCAGGGAAGAGGGCAAATGAACAGGCAGCCAATCATCACGGAGTGGATTGAAAGCACAGAAGCGGCAATCGAGGCCCTGCGCGACTGGCAGCGGGACTTGCAGGACTGGCGACGGCAGCTTGAGGCCGGCGAAACGGTAGAGTACCAGGGTGAACTTCTGCCCGCTTTCCGGCAGGTGTGCGAGGCTGGCCTTGAGGGGTGGATTGACCACAACCCGGCGGGTGGCGGCATAGACACGCTGGCGGCTGTAGTTCGCGGGGATAATTTGCCCGAGCCCAAGCCGGCTTGGATGGATGAAACGGCCATAATTGAAGCCGTTTTTGGGTGAAATCGCGGGGCTTGCTGGGTTGGATCCGCCCCAGCCCAGCGGCCCCACCATCGAGGGAGGTGTAACGTGAATCTGGGATTGGACGTAGGATACTCGCATACCAAAGCCGTGGCCGGGGACCGGCGCGCGGCCTTCCCCAGCGCAGTGGGCACGCCCGACAAGGCGCGCTTTTCGTTGAACGGGCACGCCGACACCATCATGCTGCTAGAGCCTGAGCATGCACAGATTGGCGCGGGCGCAATCGAGCAGAGCCGCTTTGTCAGGCGACGTGAGGACCGCAAGTGGATTGAGAGCGCAGAGTGGCGGTTGCTCTTCCTGGCGGCGGTGTCGGAGGTGACAAGTGCCAAGCGGGCGGAACTGCGCATTGTGACCGGTCTACCGGTTGCGTACTACACCGACAAGCAGGCCGTGAGAGACCGCTTGCTGGGCACGCATCGCCTACAGCGTGAGGGACGGCACGCCCAGACCGTGGACGTGGTAGACGCGCGGATTGTTCCCCAGCCCTTCGGCGCGCTCTTGTGCGCTTGTCTCAATGACCGGGGTGTCATCACAGACCAGGAGCTTGCAACCGGTAGCGTGGGCGTGATTGACTGCGGTGGCAAAACCACAAACCTGTTGTCAGTCAACCGACTGGCAGAGATTGGCCGGGAGACGGCATCGGTGAACGTTGGCGCTTGGGATGCGGTGCGGGGGTTGCGGCGCTGGCTGGACGGTCATTGCCCAGACCTCGACCTGAGAGACCACCAGGTGACGGAAGCACTCATCACCAGGAGCGTCAAATACTACGGGGAGCCTGTAGACCTGGCCCAGCCTGTAGCCGACATCCTGGAACCGTTGGCGGAACAGGTACTCGCAGAAGCGACCCAACTATGGAATGGTGCAGCGGCGCTTGACGCTATCCTCGTATCTGGCGGCGGTGCGCTTCTGCTTGGGCCATACATTGGGCAACACTTCCGGCATGCGCGCGTGGTCAGTGATCCGGTGTACGCTAATGCGCTGGGCTTCTGGCGCTTTGCCCAAAGGGTTGCGCGGGGATAGCGTGGGCATTGCCCGGCAATGATTGCCCGGCAATACCAGGGGGCGTTATGAGCAAGCAGACCGTATGCTTTACACTGGACACAGAAGCGGACCGCGACCTGGCCCGGTGGCTGGGCCAATTCGGGCGCGGGGAGCGGTCAAGCGCAATCCGGGACACCTTGCGCGCTGGCCTGGGTGGGGGCGTGACCCTGGGCGATGTATACCAGGTGGTCAAAGGCATCGAGCGCAAGATGGCAGCGGGCGCGGTTGTGGTGCCTGATAGCAGCGACGCCCCGCCAGTTGAAGAGCCGCCAGAAGCGGCGGCGGCGCTCGATGCGCTGGCGGCGATGGGGAGTTGACTTCACATAGGGGGGAGGTGATACGCGAATGAACGACAGGCAGATTTGCCCGAATTGTGGAAGAGAGTTGCAGCAAGCAGGGAGTCATTTTATGATGTTTTGCCCTTGCTGTGACACCATAGATGCAGAAGAGGTGCAGAAGGCGCAAGAGATGACATTGGAGGAGTACACAGAATATCGCGCAAACAAGCGCCGTCAATGCAGGGATAGGATTGACTGACCGGCTGGCCCTGTGCTCTTGCCCGATGCTTGCGGGGTAAGAGCATAGGCCCGAGGTGGTCAGTATCCTAGCGACGGGAAGGGAGCAGCGATGGGACCACAGGAGCTTGGCGCGATGGGTGAAGCGTACACGGCACAGATACTCAAGCAGGCCGGGTTGCAGGTCGAGCACGGCGGCCCCGCTGACCTCGTAGCCGATGGGGTGGCAATCGAGGTGAAAGCAGCGCGGCCCAGCGCATACCGTGCCGATGGGCGACGCGGCTTTCAGTTCTGCTTGCGGAAGGCTGGGCATACTGATGCACGCAAGGCGGCGGCGGTAGTGCTCTTGTGTTGGTGGGAGCCTACCCGTGATCCTGTCGCTTTCGTGATCCCTGCTGAGGCGCTGGGAGACCGGCGGAAGGTAGTCATACCTGGGCGGCAACCCTGGGTGTATGGCGGGCGCTGGGCACGCTGGTACGGGCGCTGGGAAGTGCTCGCAGACGTGATAGGGAGTGAGGCGCAATGAGCAAAGGCATAGCACGGCACGCCGGCGACTTCACTGCCTGGGAGAAAACGGACGGCGGCCCGCTGACTATCGCAGCGCTGTTTGAGGCCCGGCACGGCTACGAGCCCGAGGCCGTGTACGATGGTGGTACGGTGTGGCTGGCTGGGCCATTGCAGAAAAACGGCCTTGGAAGCCTCAAAAACGCACAGGACCATACCAGGATACTTTGCAGTGCAGAAAACGGCAGCAAAACGCCTGCAATCGCGTCTAGTGGCCTTCTAGGGCGCAACGAGGCGGCCCGGACGCCCTTGACGCCTGAAAGAGCGCGGCAACTGGCGCTGGGGTTGGGGGAGGTGTGAGGTGACGAAACGGAAGCGGAAGCGCAGCGAACCGCGATACACGGCGGACGAATGGAAGGCACGGGACGCCAAGGCAAAGGCGCGGGCACGGGCGTCAAAGGCGAGAGCAAGGCGCGCTAATGTGGCGCTGGTCTTGGCGGTTGGCCTGGGCCTGTTGCTGGCCCTGGCTGATCCTGGCGTAGTATTGGGATTGTAGGGGGTGCGAGATGGAATTGACGCCTGAGCTTTTTGCGTATGGCCTGGGTGGGTTGTTCTTGCTGGTCTTGGCCGTGATTATCATTCGCAAATTTGGCAAGATGATAGCGGCGGCCCTGACCATTATCGGAGGGGTTGTCGTTGCGGCGGTGATCTGGGCGGTTATCAGCCTGTTGACTGGCGGCCTAGACCTCCAGACCGTCAAGGCGATCCTGGCGGTGTTGCAGTGAGCGCGGCGGCATCGGTGACGTTGGCCCTGGGGTTGCTGCTTGCTGCTATGGTGGGCTTGCCCGTGGGTGGATGGTTCGCCTGGCACTGGCACAAGGCCCGCCAAGCGGCGCAACGGTTGGAGCAAGCTAGAAACCAGGCACAGGTGTACACGGCATTGCAGGGAGTGCAGCCCACGCCGGCGGCCCCACGTCCAGCGCGTCCAGCACAGCCACAGGGCACAAGCCCGGCGGTTATCATCGTAGGTGGGCAACCGTACCAAAGCGGCGGCCCGTGGGGGGTGATGCAATGAAGCGGTATCTTACAAGCGCGGTGATCCTTGCGCTGGGCGTGATCCTGGCGACGGCAACCGGTTGCGCAGAGTATCAGCAGTATTCAACCGCCGTGCCACAATCGCCGGGCGATCTGACCGCAGTCGTAACGATCTTCGCGGATGCGCCCCCAGCGTTGAAGGCGACGGCCCAAGCAATCGCTATTGAGCGCTACGCGACGGCGCAAGCGGCAGAGAGTGCAATCGACCAGGCGAGCGCAGCGGAAGCGGTTGCACGTGCAACCCGCGAGGTGGCAGAAGCGGCAGCGCAGCGTCAATACGTGGCGATGACCGCGGATGCCCAGGGGACGGCACAGGCACACGAACGCGATCTAGAGCAAAAGGCCGTTTGGGCCACACAGCAGAGTGCCAACGCAACCCAATGCGCTCAGGCGACGGCGCAAGCGGTCAGCGTCCAGCTAACGCAACAGGCAGCGGCCATTGAGGCCACAGCGGCAGAGTGGGGGCGTCAAACGACAGCAACGGCCCAAGAGTGGGAGCACAGGGCGACGGGCACGGCGGAAGCCGTGAGCGGTGCAGCCACAGCGACAGCCCAGCAAGCGGCGTACCAGGCGACGGTGACGGCGGCGGCCTGGGAAGATAGGCGGACCGCGACGGCTGAGAGTTGGGGGGCGACGGCACAGGTTGCGCATGCCACCATGACCCGCCAAGCAGAGAAGCGCGAAAGCACCATGGGGGCGGTGCGTGACTTCGGTATACCGTTCGTGCTCTTGCTGGCGGTGGTGGGCCTGGGCGTGCTGATCTGGTACGGCTTCCGAGAACTGGCAAACAGACCGCAAGTGATTGAGCGCTCCATCCTGGGGGATGCGCAACCCCTGGCGTTGAAGGACGGGCGCGGCGGGTGGAACCTGATAGACCTCGACAGGCAACCAGGGCACGTTACGCGGTTGCTGGCAAGCGGTGAAGCCCAAGCGCCCCGATTCAGGAGCGCAGAGCAGGAAGAGCGGACCACAGCGCGGGACCAGGTAGCGGACGCGATGACCCGCCCGAGGTTGGGCGGCGGCCACAGCGCACACCAAGCCCCCGCCTTGGCAGAGCCGCCCAGCGCGGCGGCCCCTGGCCTACGTAGTGTGCGGACCCTAAGACGGCTAGACCAGGCGGCGCGGCTGGGTGTCCTACCACCTGGGGTTGCGGACGTGATTGACGCTGACTGGCAGGAAGTAGAGGAGTAGACCATGGACATGGCGCAGAGTGAAGTAACGCGGTATTGGCAGGGCATCACGGGCACGCTTGCCCAACGTGGCTTGCTCAAAATGCGCCCCCAGCGTGGCGGGCACGCCTTCCCCGTGGCCGATGCGTTTTTGCTCCCTGAGCGCGTGGTATTCATCCTGGACATGCAGCGCTTGGCGGGCATTGCCCGTGAGCAGTGGCTTGATCGGCGATTGTGGGCACAGTGGCGGGCAGCGCTCCAAGGCCGGCGGGTGATTGTCAGCGACGGGGGCGGCCTGGCGGTGCAGGTGGCAAGGCAGCCTGGGGAGCACGTCAAGCGCCTACCGGCGATGATACCGCTTGACCTGGGAGACCTCCCCGATGAACCATACACCGTCACCCTGGGCCACAGCACACGGGGACCGGTTACGCTCGATGTAGCCGGGAACCATCGCGCGATCCTGTGCGGGGGGGCAAGCGGGAAGGGCAAGACGAACCTGATGCAATCGGTGGTCTTGCAGCTATGCGCCAAGCATACGCCCGCACAGTTTCAGGTTGCAATCATCGACACAAAGCAAGTGGACTTCGGCGCGGTGTTCGTGCGGCTTCCCCACCTGTTTGCGCCCATTGCGCATGACCTCGATGAGGCGGAACGCTTGATTGAGCACGTAGAGCAAGAGCGACAAAGGCGACAAGCGCTCATGGCTCAAGCGGGCGTGGCCGATTGGCGCGATCTGGACGGCCTGGGCCTGCTCTTGCTCGTAGTCGATGAAGCGGCAGACTTCGCCAAGACGCCCGCCATGGAGACCCTTGTCGAAGTGGCGCGGAAGGGTAGGGCAATGGGTGTCAGTCTGATTGTCGGCACGCAGCTGCCAAGCGCACGAGTGATTGACGCACAAGTCAGGGCCAACCTGCCGACAGCGATAGCGTTTCAGTGTAGGAGCCACATCGAGAGTCAAGCGATCCTGGGACGCAAGGGAGCCGAGGGACTGAATCGGCCTGGGCTGGCGCTTACCTTCACCGGTTCACGCTGGGAGCGCGTGCAGACCTTGCGCGTTGATCTTGAGGCCCTGGGGGACGTGGCGGCCCCACCCACGCCGGCGCTATCCGACACTGAGCGGGCGCTGGTGCGATTCGCGGTCAAAGAGTTGGACGGCGCTTTCACGGTCAACGCGATCTATGAAGCGCACAAGGACCAGGTAAGCAAGTATGCGCTTACCAAGCTGGCCCAACGCTGGGAGCGGCGCGGGTGGCTCACGGAACCGCAGCGGACCCCAGACGGGCACAAGGTGGGGCGGCAGGTAACGGCGGAACTGGCGCGGCTGGCCATGCCCGACCACATCACGGCCCACGTCACGACAGAAGCGCCCACGTCACGCGACATCACCGACAGCACGACGTCACGACGGGAAACAGCGGGGGCGGGGGATGGTGACATACCCGCCTTTGTGGCTGAGTTGTTTGGCAACAGGTTAACGCAAGGGGGTGCAATGTGAAGAAACTTGTAGCGGTGATAGGGTTTGCTTTATTGGTCTTGAGTGCAGCGGTGTGTGCGTTGGAGTCTGGCGGCGGTGACTTGCCCGACCTGGGCGGTGGCCTGAGCGCCCCGGGCGGCGGCGGTGTCCCAGTCGATTGCCCCGACGAGATGGAGCCGGTGAAGCTGGGGAAAGAGTACCATGGTTATCGCGCCTCAATCAAACGGGGCGGGGAGTGCCTGGGCGATCTGTGCGTGAACTTCGACGGTCAGTTGTCAGTAGAAAACCTTGACCGTGCGAGCTGGGACATGTGCAGCGGCGGGCAATGGGGCATGCCCGAGGAGCATTTGGGCGGCTGCAATTCAACCGGGTGGATTGACGTTTGGTGGGACGGGGAAAGCCGCTATTACTGCGCTTCCTTTCGCGCGGTAGATGACTGGACAGCACTGCACTAATGCAGACCAGGCCGGCGCCTCGAGGGGCGCGGGCGCGTTTATGAGGGGATGGCGACGTCCCGGCTTTTGTGGCCGATTGGCTCAAGTGGGGGCACGGTATCCATAGCATTGTGTTCCTAAGTCCATAGGAAAACCGAGGGCGAGCGATGAACACAGAACTAGCGATAACACGCAACATACAACGATCCGGTGTGCTGGCGGCAATCAAGCACGCGGACCTGGCAGAGAGTACAAGGCAACGGTATGGCCGAGTAATCGAGCGCTACCTTGACGCTGGCGGTGATCTATTTGACGCTGACCAGTTGACGGCCTACGCCGAGGGCCTGAGCAACAGCGGGCGGGCGTTTCTCAAGGCGGCGGTGCGGCTGCTGACCGACAACCTGGGGGACAACCTCAAGGCTATGGCTACGCCTGAGAACGTGAACGCAGTACAGGCGAGCCTCTACAGAATCGAGGCCCTGCAGAACGCTGTCACGACAAAGCCCGCCAAGGGACAGAAAGCCCACACCTGGCTGAATGCGGCCCAAGTCAAGGCTCTCCTGGACAGTTGCGGGGATGATCCCAAAGGCGAACGCGACCGGCTGGCCCTGGGGTTGCTTGTAGCGGCTGGCCTGCGCAGAGCCGAGGCTGTAGCGCTGACGTTCGCAGACGTCAAGCTGCAACCTGTCAAGGGCAAGATGCGCACAGTCTTGCAGGTGCAGGGCAAGGGAGCCAAGGACCGGGTTGTCCCTATCTCCGACAACCTGGCGAACGCCATAGACAAGTGGGCACCTGTTGTGGGTGGTGATGGCCCGATCCTGCGCAGCGTTGACCAGGCCGGCGGTATCGGGGATAGCCTGAGCGCGGTAGGGCTGTTTGGGATTGTGAGACAGCACGGCGCGGCAATCGGGAAGCCTGAGCTTGCGCCCCACGATCTACGCCGGACTTATACACAACTCGGGTATGAGGCCGGTGTACCGGTGACGCAAATCTCCAAACTATTGGGGCATGCGTCCATTGCGACAACCCAGCGGTACTTGTGCCTCGATCTGGACTTGGAGAGCACAGTCAGCGACTTTGTACCCTTCTAATTACGAAAACTGACATATCAGTAACCCGTTAGAACTGTCTATTTGTGGTATTTTCAGCATTATGTGCATTGTGCTTATTCCGCATCACTTGACAGTGCATCGGTATGGCGGTATAATGGCGTATGTCTGTAATGCATAGATCGGCCTGGGTAACGCAGCTGAGGGACCAGCGGGGCTTTCCATCTAGCGCATACGCGCGGGAAGCCCCGTTGCGCTAATAGATAGAGTGCGGTAAAAGTCAAACCCGAATTCAGGGTGGGAAACGAACCTTAGCA
>CAZYSK010000040.1:0-49987 GCA_964649415.1 uncultured Anaerolineales bacterium | reverse complement strand
CATCCCGCCCAAGGCCGTGGCCGAATACGCCGCCACGCTGCCCGGGGTAGTCCGCGCCGTAGACACCCCGTATGCCTGCGCAGACAGTGGACAGAGCCTGATCAGGGAAGACATCAAGAAGTACAACCTGAACCGGGTGGTGGTGGCAGCCTGCTCGGTGCGGATGCACGAGCCAACTTTCCGTGCGACCGTCGCCGAGGCCGGTCTCAACCCGTTCTTGATGGAGATGGCCAACATCCGCGAGCAGTGTACGTGGGCGCACGGCCACGACCCCGAGGGCGCACTGGAGAAGGCCAAGGACCTGACGGCAGCAGCGGTCGCCAAGGCCAGTTTCCTCACACCACTGGATATGATCTCGGTGCCCGTCACACACCGGGCGATGGTTATTGGTGCAGGTGTGGCAGGCATCAGCGCAGCCCTGGATCTGGGCGACCAGGGCATCGAGACAGTTCTGGTCGAGAAGCGGCCGACAATCGGGGGGGTCATGGCCCAGTTGAACAAGACCTTCCCCACAATGGACTGTAGTATATGAATTCTCGCCCCCAAAATGGTTGACGCGTCGCGTCACCCCAAGGTGGATGTGAGAACGTATACGGAAGTCGAACGAGTCGAAGGCTTCGTCGGCAACTTCAAAGTCCTATTGCGCGAGAAGTCGCGGTACGTGCACGCGGATCGCTGCAACGGCTGCGGCGAATGCGCGCAGGTGTGCCCCATCGAAGTCCCGAACTACTTCGAGATGGATCTGGCTCCGCGCAAGGCAGCCTACGTGCCGATGAGCCAGTCGGTACCCCTGGTGTACGGCATCGACATGGATGCCTGCATCCACTGCTACAAGTGCGTGGAGGCCTGTGGCAAGCTGAATGCCATCGACTTCGGGATGGAGGACAAGCTGGTCTGGGAGGACATTGGCTCAATCATCGTCGCCACCGGCTACGACCACTTCGACCCGAGTGTGATACCTGAATACGGCTACGGGCGCTTCGACAACGTCATCACGGCGATGGAAATGGAGCGGCTGAATAACTCGGCTGGCTGCACCGCTGGCAACCTGATTCGGCCTAGCGACGGCAAAAACCCGAAAAAGCTCGCCTTTATCAACTGCGTCGGCTCGCGCGACAAACGCTTCAACCCCTGGTGTTCGAACTTCTGCTGCATGTACGGGATTAAGAACGCGGTGCTGCTGAAGCAGTCGCATCCCGAGATGGAAATCACCATCTACTACATGGACATCCGCACACCCTCCAAGGGTTACGAGGAGTTCTACAACCGCGCCCGTGAGATGGGCATCCGCTTCACCCATGGCCGCCCCAGCCTGATCACCGAGGATCCCGAGACGAAGAACCTCTACGTGCATTCGGAGGATATGGACCTGGGGCAGGTCGTCGAGCGCGAGTACGATATGGTGATGCTCAACCAGGCAGCGGTACCACAGCCCGACGTGGACACGATCAGCTCGGTGCTCAACATCACCCAGAGTCCCGGCGGCTGGTTCATGGAGTATCACCCCAAACTGCGGCCGATGGACAGCCCCACCGATGGGGTCTTCCTGGCGGGCGCTTGCCAAGGAGCCAAAGACATCCCTTCCAGCGTGGCACAGGGATCGGCCGCGGCGTCGCGAGCCGGGCGGGTGCTCCACTCCGATGAGTGGGAGATCGAACCGGCAGTGGCCGTCGTGTGGGAGGATCGCTGTGTCAGCGCTCAAGGCAAGAAATGCGGTGTCTGCTCGAGAGCCTGCCCCTACGGCGCAATTGAGTATGAGCGGGGCAAGCCAGCCAAGGTGATCACTGCCAAGTGCCACGGATGCGGCGGGTGTGTGGCAGAGTGCCCGCACAACGCCATCACGCAGATGCACTTCACCGATGCGCAGATCCTGGCCCAGATCCGTGCCCTCCTGGCCGAGAACCCGGAGGAAAAGATTCTGGCGTTCCGTTGCCACTGGTGCTCCTACGGCGGCGCCGACATGGCCGGCACGAGCCACTTCGAATACTCCGCCCACGAGCGCGGCATGCGCGTGATGTGTTCCGCGCGCTTGGACTCGGATTTCATCTACGAAGCGTTTCGCCTGGGTGCGGGCGCGGTGCTCTTCTCCGGCTGCCACACACAGGACTGCCACTACATCACCGGGCAACCGGTCGGCGAAAGGCGGGCCGAGCGGCTGCGGAAGCAATTCGAGAAGATGGGTATGACGCCCGGTAGATTCCGCATCGCGTGGATCAGCGCAGCCGAGGGAGACAAGTACGCCGCGGTGATCAACGAGATGCAGGAACTGCTGGACTCGATCCCCAAGGAGCAACTGCACGAGGAAGTCGAGAAACTGCGGCCCCAGATGGAGAAGCGCGCTCGCCGTATGCGCGAGGTGCCACAGGTTGAGGAGGCTTTGGAGTTCTCGGATCGCCTTGCGGTGGCGATGATACAGACGGAGGTGCTAACGTGAGCCACGGTGAACCGAGGCCTGAATCGTTTGCCGACGAGGTTCTCAACGCCCCGGGTGGCGAGGACCTGGTGCACTGCTTCTCCTGTGGGACCTGTACCGCCAGCTGCCCCATCCAGTGGGTGGAGGATGCGTACAACCCACGCCGCATCATCAAGATGGTGATCATGGGCATGAAGGAGCAGGTTCTGTCCAGCCCGGTCATCTGGCTCTGCTCGGCCTGCGACATCTGCTACCAGCGCTGCCCTCAAGGGGTCCATATCTCGGACGTGATGAAGGCTATCCGACACGTGGCCATCCGCGAGGGATATGAGCCGGTGAGAGCAGTTGCCCAGGTGAACGAACGAGCCTGCTCTAGCTGCGGGATGTGTGTGCAAGCCTGCCCTTATCAGGCCATCGAGTTGGTGCCCAGGTGGGTGACGATACAGCAGGTAATGAGACAGCATAGGGCCTTGCCGAAGGTGGACAAGTTCCTCTGCCAGGGATGTGGCGTATGCACCGTCACCTGCCCCGTCTCCGCCATCAGCGTGGTGGGCGTCGAAGATGACGGTGTCGTCGCGCAGATCAGGGAGTTTGCGCAAGAGACCTCTAGTAGGGTGATAGGACGGTGAGCATTGAGCACTAGTCAAGGAAATCCAGATTGGGAGCCCCGTATCGTGGTCTTTCTGTGCGACTGGTGTCTGTACTCCGAACTCGACCAGGCTGACATCACCAGAGTTCAAGCTCAACCTAACATTGGGATCGTGAGAATCCCCTGCCTGGGGAGAATGGACCCGGTACACGTATTGATGGCCCTGCAGGAAGGAGTAGACGGCGTGCTGATAGCCGGCTGTCACCTGGGGGATTGCCACTACAAGCGGGGCAATTACTTGGCCGAGAACAGAATCAGCGTGCTCCAGAGAGTCCTGGAGGCCGCTGGAAAACGGGGGAGGGCGCGACTGGCCCACATCTCGACGGCGGAAAGGGGCGTGCTCCCCCGCCTGGTGGAAGAGGTCAAGGAAGAAGTGAGGGCACTGGGGCCGATCGGCTCCTTTGCTGCGTAACACGATCTCTGACCGCAACGTGGGAGCGCTGTTTCCACGCCCGGCGGAGCCAGGGTAGGGAAGAAGGAGAAAGAATGAGATTCACAATCCCGGTTGAGAAAGACACGCTGAAGGCAGTGCGCGGTTTTCTCAAGCAGCTACTGGAGACAAAGGTGGTGGACGCGTTGTTGGTGCCGATGGAGACGCCCTCGGGCGCTATCACCCCGGCACTGGTGACAGACGTTGATCTGTTGGACGCGGCCAATCCACTGGCCCCGGTAATGGGGATCAACACGGCCCGTGCCGTGGGTCACGTCACGGTGCGCGAGCCGCGGGTACGCATCGGCGCAGTGCTACGCCCGTGCGAACTGCGGGCGCTGGTCGAGCTGGTCAAGCTCAAGCAGGCCAATCTTGACAACCTGGTGACCATCGGCATGGACTGCGCGGGAACGTATGACGTTCCGGACTACACGGAGAAAGCGCTGCAGAGAAAGAGCCAAAGCGCGACGACACGGGCAAGGAACAAGCTTTGGCGCGACCTATACGATGGCTTGATGGCCGACTTGTCTGCATCTGAGGGTAGCGCAGCGGTAGCCCTGGCTTCGGCCCGGGACCTTCGCGACGCCTGTCAGATGTGCGAGAAGCCCCACGTCGAGGCAGCAGACGTCACGATTGAGCTCTTCGGTGCGGATCTGGGCACCGGCATTCCGGTCACGCTGCCCGACGAGATGGCCGAAACGCTGGGGGTAAGCCCTGAAGAGCCCGAGGAGAACGACGGTACCAGAGCGGCGGTGATTGACAAAGTGGTGGCGGAGCGCACGCGCGTGCGCGACGCACGCTTCGGCGAGATGCGCCAGCGGCTCGAGGAAGAGGGCATCGAAGCGGTATTGGCCACCTGCGTGCGATGCCACAACTGTATGACCGTCTGTCCCATCTGCTACTGCAAGACCTGTCTGTTCAAGAGCCCTGCTTTCGATCACGAGCCGGTCCAATACGTGGAATGGGCACGGCGCAAGGGAGCCTACCAGATGCCGGGCGACACGATGCTTTTCCATCTGACCCGGCTGAACCACATGGTACTGTCCTGCGTCGGCTGCGGTATGTGCACCAGCGACTGCCCGGCGAATCTGCCCGTAGGGCTTGTGTTCCGCACCATCGGGCAGGAAATTCAGCAGGCATTCGACTACGCGCCTGGTCACGATGTCGAGGAACCTCTGCCACTGGTCACCTTCCGAGAGGACGAGTGGGCGCAAATTGGGGAGTAGGGAATTGGCTAAGGAAATATCGCTCATAGACCAAGTAAACGATCTCAGCGGGCAGACCATACAGCTGTGCTATCACTGTCACAAGTGTACGGCCGGCTGCCCGGCCGCATTCGCAATGGAGTATGGACCCGACCGCATCCTGCGCCTGATCCAACTCGGCCAGACTGAACGGATACTGACGAGCCGGGACCCCTGGCTTTGCTTTGAGTGCGAGATGTGCGGCGCGCATTGCCCGAACGACATCGACATCGCCGAGGTGATGATCGCGCTCAAGGAAATCGCGGGAGAAGAGGGCTACCGGGCTCAGGATTGCCAGCAACTGCGGGAACTCTTGGCTGACTACCTTTCTCAGCGACCAGAAACAGTGATTGACGAGCGGCTATGCACGGGCATCGGGCGGCTCAACAACCTCGGCCAGACGATCAACACCAGCCACAACATCACGGGTGAGGACAACGATGGCCGCCTGATCTGGAGCCAGAACCTGGAGCACATCCCACCCGGGCTTGAGGGCAAACGCGGAGCCGAGACCATCTACTTCGTCGGCTGCGTGGCGTCTTTCTTCCCCCGTAGCTACCACGTACCCCAGGCGTTCGTCTCTATCTTGGAGACGAGCGGAGTCGATTTCACCACGATGGGTGGGCAGGAATGGTGTTGTGGGTACCCCTTGCTCGCCATGGGGCGGCTGGCGGAGGCCAAGGAGTTGATCCAGCACAATGTCACTCAGGTCAAGGAGCTGGGTGCCTCGCGCGTCACCTTCGCCTGTCCTTCGTGCTACCACATGTGGAAATTCATATATCCCGATGTCCTGGGAGAAGACCTTGGCATAGAGGTCGTGCACGCCACGGAGTTGCTGGCCGATCTGATCGCAGAAGAGGCTATTCCGTTGGGAAAGCTGGATCTGCAGGTGACCTATCACGACCCGTGTGACCTGGGGCGCAAGAGCGGTGTCTTCGATGCGCCACGCCGGGTCCTGAGCAGCATCCCTGGTGTGACATTCGTGGAGATGAGCAGCTCTGGCCAGATCTCCGAATGCTGCGGCGGCGGAGGCAACCTGGAGAGTTTCGATCCTGAGGTCCTGTTCGAGGTATCCAAACGCCGGGTTGACCGGGCGTGCGAGGTAGAGGCACAAGTGCTCACCTCTGCCTGCCAGCAATGTGAGCGCACGCTGACGTCAGCAGTGCGTCGCCATGAGATAGCACGCAAGGCACGCATGAGGGTGATGGACGTGACAGAGTTGATCTGGAAGTCAATAGAGGAAGCAAACAGTGAGTAGTTGGGGGACGAGATGCTAACAGAACCCTCTGGCAATAGTAACGTTGGTGCGGTGTTGGTCGTAGGTGCCGGTATCGGTGGGATTCAGGCCGCACTTGACCTGGGCGATGCCGGATTTAAAGTATATCTGCTGGACAAGAGCCCTGCCATCGGTGGGACGATGGCACAGCTCGACAAGACGTTCCCCACCAATGACTGCTCGATGTGTATTCTCTCGCCCAAGTTGGTGGAGTGCGGTCGCCACCTCAACGTCGAGGTGATGACCTACGCCGAGTTGGAGAGCGTGGAAGGCAAACCTGGCAACTTCACTGCGCGCGTGCGCCAGAAGCCGCGCTACGTGAACGTGGACGAGTGCACCGGCTGTGGCGACTGCGCGGCTGTATGCCCCATCATCCGCTCCGACCAGTTCAACGCGGATATGTCCGAGCGGCGGGCGGCCTACAAGCTCTACCCGCAGGCGATACCGAACGCTTACGTCATCGAGAAACGCGGCGTCGCGCCCTGTCGCGACGCGTGTCCAGCCGGGCAGCGGGCGCAGGGCTACATCGCCCTCATCCGCGAAAGGCGCTTCGCGGACGCCTACCGCACGATCAAGGAGGACAACCCGTTCCCGGCGGTCTGCGGACGCGTGTGCAATCACGTATGTGAGACGGCCTGCTCGCGGGGCAAGGTGGACGAGCCGGTCAGCATCATGCGACTCAAGCGCTTCGTCGCCGACTGGGCTTTTGAGCACCCGGAGGAGGTAGCCGAGGCTTTCCGGCCCAAGATTGAAGCGGACAATGCGGACGCTGATTCCGACCGTCTGCGGTCGGCTGCGTCCGCGGAATCGACAGGGAAAAAGATCGCTATCGTCGGCTCCGGCCCGGCCGGTCTGACGGTGGCGCAAGACCTCAGGTTCAAGGGCCATGACGTGACGGTTCTCGAAGCGCTGCCGGTGGCAGGCGGAATGATGCGCGTGGGCATTCCCGAGTACCGTTTGCCTGCGGAGATTCTACAGCGCGAGATAGACGAGATCATCAACCTGGGTGTTGAACTGAAGCTTAACACGCGAGTGGACGACGTGGTCGCACTCAAAGAGGAGTACGACGCCGTCTTCGTCGGCATCGGCGCGCACGACGACGTGCGCCCTCCCGTCCCGGGCGTCGAATTGCCCCAGATGCTTTCGGCGAACGACTTCCTGCGCGAGGTCAACATAGGGTACTACCCCGACCTGATGGGGAAGAAGGTGATCGTCCTGGGTGGGGGCGACGTTGCGATGGACGCAGCTTGCACGGCGCTACGCATCGGGACGATGCAGGCGGACGAACGGGGTGGCGAAGCGCCGGAGGTACGCGTCGCCTACCGCCGGACCGACACGGAGATGCCGGCGCAGGAGACAGAGTACCGCCAGGCCAGGGAGGATGGCGTGCTCTTCGACTGGCTGGTGTCGCCGGTGGAGGTAGAGGCCGACGAAGAGGGGAACGTCTGCGGGTTAACCTGCTGCCGGATGGAGCTGGGCGAGCCTGACCCAAGCGGGCGGCGGCGTCCAGTGCCGATCGAGGGGTCGGAGTTCATCATGGAAGCGGACGTAGTCGTCTCGGCCATCGGCGCGCGGCCAAACCTGGCGTGTGTACCCGAGAGCGTCTCCCGGACACCAAACGGGCGGCAGATCGCGGTGGACGAGAACACGATGATGACCAGCGTCGAGGGTATCTTCGCCGGCGGGGACACGGTGACCGGAATGGCGTTCGTCGTGGACGCCATCGGCGCCGGACACAAGGCCGCGCGGGCGATCGATGCCTACGTACAGGGCGCACCGATGCCCGGTCCCGAGCCCAAGCTGCCGGTCGCGGAGTTGACGGAGGAAGACATCGCTGCCAGGCGAGAGGCCGGGGAGATCGTGGAAGTGACACGAGCCTGCACACTGGTGGAGGCTGATGTGGGCGAGCGAGTCCACAGCCTATGCGAGGTGAGCGGGGCGGTAAGCGAGGAGGAGGCGGTCGCAGAGGCACAGCGCTGCCTGCAGTGCGGCATCTGCTCCGAGTGCAACCAATGCGTGTATGCGTGTCAGAAGCACTGCATTGATCACAACATGCGCGAGGAAATCGTCGAGTTGAACGTGGGCGCCGTCTTGCTGGTGCCGGGATTGGAGACGATGCCGGGCGACATCCGGCCCGAGTTGGGATACGGTCGATGCGCCAACGTCGTCACCAGCATCGAGTTCGAGCGCATGCTATCGGCCTCCGGCCCCTGGGGCGGCGTGGTGCAGCGCCCGTCGGACGGCAAGCATCCGCGCAAGGTAGCCTTTATCCAGTGCGTCGGCTCTCGCGACATCACGTGCAATCAGGGGTATTGCTCGTCGGTCTGCTGCATGTACGCGACCAAAGAGGCCATCATCGCCAAGGAGCATGACGCCAACATCGAGCCATCGATTTTCTACATGGACGTTCGCTCCTTCGGCAAGGGGTTCGAGCGCTACATCGACCGGGCCGAGCAAGAGCAAGGTGTACGCTACGTGCGCAGCATGGTGAGCAGGGTCACGGAGGTGCCGGGAACAGGCAACCTGCGCTTGCAGCACGCCACGCCTGATGGCAACAACGTCGAGGAGGAATTCGATCTCGTTGTGCTCTCGATCGGGTTGCGGCCATCGCAGGACACGCGCGAACTGGCCGAACGACTGGATGTAGCGCTCAACGAGTATGGTTTCGTTAAGGGCGCGGATCTTCGGCCAGCCCAAGTGATGCGGCCGGATGGCTCTGTCGCCGATGGCATCTTCGTCGCCGGGTCCTTCAGCGAGCCGAAGGACATCCCGGAGACGGTGATCGAAGCCTCATGCGCGGCGGCACGGGCTTCGGCGCTGTTGTCCGACGCTCGCGGCTCGCTGGCGCGGGAGCAGGTCTGGCCGGAGGAGAGAGACGTGAGTCAGGAACCACCGCGGGTGGGCGTGTTCGTCTGCCACTGCGGCATCAACATTGGCTCCGTAGTGGACGTGCCCGAGGTGATCGACTTCACCGCAGACTTGCCGGACGTGGCATACGCCGAGCAGAACCTCTACACATGCTCGCAAGACACGCAGGAGCACATCCGCGAAGTGATCCTGGAGCACGACCTGAACCGGGTCGTGGTCGCCTCCTGCACACCACGCACGCACGAGCCTCTGTTCCAGGATACGATCCGCAGCGCGGGCCTCAACCCGCATCTGTTCCAGATGGCCAACATCCGCGAGCAAGACTCGTGGGTGCACCGGCAGGATCCTGACGTAGCGACGGGGAAGGCGAAGGAACTGGTGACGATGGCAGTGGCCAAAGCAAGACAGCTATGCCCTCTCGCCCAGGGCGTGTCCGCAGTGAATCACCGCGCGCTGGTTATCGGCGGCGGGCTGGCCGGAATGACAGCTGCGCTCTCTATTGCCGAACAGGGATGCGACGTGACACTGGTCGAGAGAGAAGAGAAACTGGGAGGAAACCTGCGGTACATCCACACCCCCCTGCCCGGCGGTGGCGATCCGCAAGAGCTGCTGCAGCGGAGGGTGGAGGCAGTGTCGGTCAACCCGCGCATCACGGTACTGACCGGCGCGGAGGTCGTCGACATGAGCGGATACGTGGGACAGTACCGCGCAACGATCGAACTGGCCGACAAGCAGCAGGAGGAAATCGAGCACGGCGTGGTCGTCGTGGCGACAGGCGCTCAGGAGATCCAACCCGAGGAGTACCTCTACGGCGAGGACGAGCGGGTCATCACGCAGCGGGAGCTGGAAGCGCGCATCGCGGACGGTGACCTGACGAAGCAACCCATCAAGTCTGTGGTGATGATTCAGTGTGTAGGCTCTCGCGACGAGGAGCACCCCTACTGCTCGCGCATATGCTGCACCGAAGCGATCAAGAACGCGTTGGCGATCAAGGAGCGCAATCCAAACACGGATGTCTTCATCCTGTATCGGGACATCCGCACGTTTGGGTTCAAGGAAAGGTACTACCGCCAGGCACGCGAGCAGGGCGTCGTCTTCCTACAATGGGATAAAGATGAGAAGCCGGAAGTCCGGAGCGAAGACGGCCAGTTGCGCGTTGACGTGGTGGTTCAGCCGGAAGGGGAGATGTTCACGCTGGATGCAGACATGGTGGTACTCAGCGCGGGCATCGAAGCAAACACGGACAACGAGGTGGTGGCTCAGCGGCTCAAGGTGCCATTGAGCGAAGATAGTTTCTTCCTGGAAGCCCACGTCAAGCTGCGACCGCTGGACTTCGCGGCGGACGGCGTGTACCTGTGTGGCCTCGCCCATTCTCCGCGTTTCCTGGATGAGACCATTGCCCAAGCCTATGGCGCGGCGGTGCACGCGGTCAGCTTGCTCACCAAGGACGAACTGGACTCAACGTCCATTGTCGCCACTGTCGACCCGCTCCTGTGCACCGCTTGTGGACTCTGCGTTGACGCCTGCCCATACGGTGCCCGAGTGCTGGAACCGGACGCGCCATGCGCGGAGGTCATCGAGGTATTGTGCCAGGGATGCGGAGCGTGCATCGTCGCCTGTCCCAACAAGGCCAGCCAGCAGAAAGGCTTCGGAATCGGACAGGTCTACCAGATGATCGAGGCTATGTCGGTGGCGGGCAGCTGAAGCAAATCACCCGGGGCACTAACCCCGGAGGAGGCAACATGAACGACTTCGAACCCAAAATCGTCGCCTTTCTGTGCAACTGGTGTACATACACAGGTGCCGATCTGGCAGGCACGTCGCGTATCCAGTATCCTCCTAACGCGCGCATCGTCCGGTTGATGTGTTCTGGGTCAGTGGATCCCACTTACGTGCTCAAACCACTCCTGGACGGGGTTGACGGCGTCCTCATCGGTGGCTGCCACCCTGGCGACTGCCACTACCAGTCGGGCAACTACAAAGCCCGGCGGCGCGTGATCGCGCTGAAGGAAATCATCAAGAACACCGGCTTCGACGAGGATCGGGTATGGCTGCGCTGGATAAGTGCCTCTGAAGGGCAGCGCTTCGCCGAGACGGTGACGGAGATGACCGAATCATTGAGGAAGAAGGGGCCCAGTCCGATGCGCCGGAAATGGGCCGTGTAGCAGCAAGACGCGAGGGAAGCATGAGAGCCATTGTAGCAATTGAGAACAACGATCCATTGACCGCAATACGCGGGTTCCTGAAAAGGCTGCTCGAAGCCGGGGTGGTGGACGCGCTCCTGGTGCCAGTCGAGGCCCAGGCTGGCTCTGTCACTCCCATGCTGGTGGCCGATCCTGACCGGCTAGACGCAGCGAATCCGCTGGCCCCGGTCATGGGGATCAATGCAGCGCGCGTCGTGAGCCGTGTCACGGTCCACGATCCACAGGCACGCATCGGCGCGGTGCTGCGCCCCTGCGAACTACGGGCACTGATCGAACTGGTCAAGCTCAAGCAGGCTAGATCGGACGCCCTGTTGACCATCGGCGTGGATTGCGCCGGCACTTACGACGTCGCAGACTACGCGGCGAAAACGCAGCAGGCCAGGACGTCACAGGCACAAGACCAACTCTGGCTTGATCTCTACGACAGGCTGAGCGCCGATGCCTCGGCGTCGAACGCGGCGCTTCGCGACGCCTGTCAGATGTGCGAGAAGCCTCACGCCCAAGCGGCGGACGTCACGATAGAACTATTCGGCGCAGACCTGAGCACTGGGATTCCCATCACTCTGCCCGATGAGGTAGCGGAAACGCTGGGCTTGAGCCCGGCAGCTGCGGATGATGACACCAGGGCAGCGATGGTCGACAAGGTGGTGGCAGAGCGCACGCAGGTGCGCGACGCACGCCTGGGGGAGATGCGACAGCGGCTCAAGGAGGAAGGGATCGAGGGTGTGTTCGCTGCCTGTGTGCGGTGCCACAACTGCATGACCGTCTGTCCCATCTGCTATTGCAAGACCTGTCTCTTCCAGAGCCCCCTCTACGAGCACGAGCCCGCGCAATACGTACGCTGGGCACAGAGCAAGGGTGCCTACCGGATGATGGCCGACACCATGCTTTTCCACCTGACGCGCCTCAACCACATGGCGCTCTCCTGCGTCGGTTGTGGGATGTGCACCAGCGACTGTCCGGCGGGGTTGCCCGTAGGGCTCGTGTTCCGCACTGTCGGGCAGGAGGTTCAGCAGACATTCGACTACGTGCCCGGTCGTGATATTGAGGAGCCTTTACCGCTGGTCACTTTCCGCGAGGATGAGTGGATGGGAGCCGGTGAGGAATAGAAGAAGGCTGCGCGCGCCGAAGCGGCGTTTGCAGAGCTATTGAACGGATAGGATCCGGAGACGACTATGAGTAAACGAGGAGTGACGCAGAAGAGAACCGACGAGCACACAATCACGCTCGAACGCGCGATGGTCACCCGCCACTACGTGATGACGTGGGACCTCGAGCGCTGCGTGGGCTGTCAGATCGGGCCGCTGGTTTGCCCCAAGGAGGCAGTCACCCACAAAGACGGTGAGATCGTGGACGGGCGGCTGGCCAAGAAGCCTTCTGTGGACATAGACCCAGACAAATGTGTGCTGTGCGGCATGTGCGAGGTGATGTGCCCCAAGAACGCGATCACCTTGACCATCAACGGCGAACGTGAGAACCCGGTGCAGGAGTATGGCGCGTTTCCAGAGTTGGTCGAGTCCACGGTGTTCAACAAGAAGCGTTTCGACTGGAGCAAGAAGGATTTCGTAGTCGACAACTGCCCCACCAGCGTCATCAGCTATGATGAAGAGCAAGGCACTCTGGTGGTGGATGATACGCACTGCATCCGCTGCCGCCAATGTGAGATCGCAAGCGACGGCGCGTTCCACGTCATACAACCCTGGCGGGGCAAAGTGGAACTGCGCCGCGAGCAGTGCGTCGAGGGGTGTTTCGCGTGCGCCGATGTCTGCCCCACGCGCGCTCTGCGCATCAACAACAAGGGGGACCTAGTTCTGGCCGACTATTTCTGCATCAAGTGCGGGGCGTGCATGCAGGTCTGCCCGGTCAAGCCCGAGTACGAGGACTACGAGGTCACCTTCGAGTCGCAGGGAGTGACCAAGACGGTGGTCCACCAGCGGCTCACTAACGCCGCCGAGTTGCCTGTCGTGGTCGAGCGGTGGCGCATCGGCCACACGCCGGTCCAGAGCGCGGCCTGGATCGAGGCGCTGGGCAAGATGGCCGACGATCAGGTCGGCGCGAGGGAGATCGACAGAAAGCGCGCGTTGAAACGGCGTGACCTCTTGAGAGCGCTGGCTGGAGGCAAGGCAATTCTGGAGGCAGAGGGCGCGTCAGAAGAGTAGGCTAGTCGGCGTGTGAAAAGGTCAGGCTGACGTATGAGACTGGCCGAATTGATAGCTTGTTTGCCCACTGTTGTGGGACGGTACGGCGACGATGTTGAGATATCCGGCATCGTCGCCGATTCACGACGGGCGCAACCGGGAAGTCTTTTTGTCGCCATCCCCGGCGTCAGCGTGGATGGTCACCGATTTATCACCGGGGCGGTGGCCAGGGGAGCAGTAGCCATCGTCGGGGAGCGACCTGTGGACGTTCTGTCCCTGCCGCGTGAGGCTTTCACCTACGTGCGTGTCCCCAACGCGCGCGAGGCATGGGGTTGGCTGTGCGCAGCCTGGCACGGCTTCCCCTCCCACGAGATGACGCTGATCGGCATCACGGGCACCGATGGCAAGACCACCACCGTGAGCCTCATCTACGCCATCCTCCGCGCCGCCGGCCTCAATGCCGGGATGATCAGCACGGTGAGCGCCCGTATCGGCGAGGAAGAGGCCGACACCGGCCTTCACACCACAACCCCCGATCCACCTGATGTCCAGCGCTACCTGGCCCGCATGGTCAAGTCCGGGGCTACGCACGCCGTGTTGGAGGTCACGTCCCACGGGCTGGCTCAGCATCGCGTGACCGGCTGCGCGTTCGACGTCGCCGCCGTGACGAATGTCACCCACGAGCACCTCGACTTCCACGGCACACAGGCAGCCTACCGGCAAGCCAAAGCTAGACTCTTCCAGGGCCTCACATACTCCTTCCGCAAGCAGGCGATGCCCGAGAAGGTAGCGGTCTTGAATCGGGATGACAGCTCTTACGAGTACCTACACCGTATCCCGACCGGGCGGCAGGTCACCTACTCGGTGACGGGCGAGGCCGACGTAAGCGCCCACGACATCCGTCACGCGCCCGACGCGACCCGCTTCACACTCCACGTGCCAGGAGGACAGGCACAGGTGCTAACTCCGCTGGTGGGAACGTACAACGTCAGCAACGTGCTGGCGGCGGCAGCCGTGGGTGTGGCGTTGAAGATCCCACCCGAGACGATCTGCAGGGGCATAGCCGCGGTGCAGGGCGTGCCGGGCCGGATGGAACGGATTGAGGCCGGACAGGATTTCGTGGCCATCGTGGACTTCGCACACACGCCTAACGCGCTCCGTCAGGCCCTGACAACCGCCGCGCGGATGGCGCAGGCGACAGACGAGGGAAGTGGTCGCGTGATCGTCGTCTTCGGCTGTGCTGGGCTGCGCGACGTGAAGAAGCGGACGATGATGGGGCACACCGCAGGGGAGCTGGCCGACCTGGTTATCCTCACCGCGGAGGACCCTCGTACCGAGAGCCTGGACGATATCCTGGCCGAGATTGCCTCGGCAGCCACTGCCGCAGGCAAACGCGAAGGCGTGAACCTGTGGTGCGTCCGCGACAGGGGGGAGGCGATTCTGCGAGCGTGCCAAATGGCTCGCGCGGGCGACGTGGTGATCGCCTGTGGCAAGGGACACGAGCAGAGCATGTGCTTCGGCACATCCGAGTATCCGTGGGACGAGCGCGAGGCAATGCGACGCGCGCTGCAAGGAAGGACACTTGACACGCTGCCTACAGCCGCCGGGGGAGACAGGGGTACGGGGTGAGATGGTACCGCTCGAGAGGTGACTCATGCCTGACGTGAAGACAAGTAGGGGGACGCTGCACTATACGCTGAGCCAAGGGCCAGAGGACGCCCCCACCCTGGTGCTGGTACACGGGGCAGGTGGAACCCGCTTGCATTGGCCCGCCGAAGTGCGTCGGTTGGCTGGCGCCAGTACCTACACACTCGACCTGCCTGGGCACGGGCGATCGCAGAGAGGTGGATGCGCCACGGTTGAAGGCTACGCGGAGGCTGTACTCGCCTTTCTTCGAACGATGGGAATCCAACAGGCCGTGGTCGCCGGTCACTCAATGGGCGGGGCCATCGCCCAGACATTGGCCCTGGACTTCCCCGACTGCGTAGCTGGGCTGGTGCTGGTAGCAACCGGTGCACGGCTACGCGTGGCGCCGGCCATCCTGGCGGGGATCCGCGAAGCCTTCGAGGAAAGTGTGGCTCTCATCACCCGCTACGCCTGGCGCCCGGCGACCAAGCCCGCACTGGTTGAGCTAGGAAGACAGGCTCTCTTGCAGGCCGGACCTGACGTACTCCTGAACGACTTCACCGCCTGTGACCGATTCGACGTGATGCACCGTCTGACCGAGATCCACGTCCCCACGCTGGTGATCGCAGGGTCCGATGACCAGCTTACGCCAACCAAGTATGCACGGTTCCTGGGAGAGCAGATCACCGGTGCTCGCCTGGAGATCATCCAGGGAGCCGCTCACATGGTCATGCTGGAGCATCCGGCAGAGGTAGCCAGGGCAATACGGGATTTCTTGGAGAACTCCACGGGCGCTTGAACGCGGCGGGCGAGCGAGATGCCAGAAAGCACGTGCCTGGCCGCACTAGCTTCACTTGTCCATTCTGGCGAACTGCTCGAGGAACTCCTCGTTGCTGCCGGTGTTCCTCAGCAAACGTAGCAACTGCTGGATAGCTTGCACCACGGTGTAGCCGGATGACTGAGAGTCCAGGAAGTACTGCCGCATCGTCCATATATTCTGCAGCGCCACCTCATCAATCAGCAATTCCTCACGCCGTGTGCCAGAGCGCTCTATGTCAAAGGCCGGGAAGATACGGCGCTCCTGGAGCCTGCGGCTCAGGTGAAGCTCCATGTTGCCGGTGCCCTTGAACTCCTCGTAGATCATATCGTCCATCCGGCTGCCGGTGTCGATCAAGCAGGTGGCGATGATGGTCAGGCTGCCGCCTTCTTCAATGTTGCGCGCCGCGCCGAAGAAGTGCTTGGGCGGGTAGAGAGCTGCCGGATCGAGGCCGCCGGAGAGCGTACGGCCGCTGGGCTGCACGACCAGGTTGTAGGCACGAGAGAGGCGCGTGATGCTGTCGAGCAGGATGACCACATCGCGCTGGTCTTCCACCAGCCGTTTCGCCCGGGCCAGGGCGATTTCTGCCACCCTGGCGTGGCTCTTCACCGGCTCATCAAAGGTCGAACTGATGACCTCAGCATCCACCGAGCGGTCCATGTCGGTGACCTCCTCAGGCCGCTCGCCGATGAGGGCGACCATCAGATGTGCCTCAGGGTGATTCGCCGTGATGCCGTTGGCGATATGCTTGAGCACAGTCGTCTTGCCGGCCTTTGGCGGCGACACGATGAGCCCACGCTGCCCTTTCCCGATCGGAGCCACCATACTTAGCAGCCGGGTCGTCAGGTTATGGGGAGCGGTCTCCAATATGAAACGTTCATCGGGAAAGATGGGCGTCAGCCCCTCAAAGACCGGGCGCTGCTTCGCCGCCTCCGGGTCCACGCCGTTCACGGCCTCCACGCGCAGGAGGCTAAAGTACTTCTCGCTATCTTTCGGCGGCCGGACCTGCCCGACAACCATATCGCCGGTGCGCAATCCGAAACGCCGGATCTGAGACTGCGACACATACACGTCTCTGGGGCCGGGCTTGTAGTGGTCGCAGCGCAAGTAGCCTTTGTTGTCGTCCACGATGTCCAACACACCGCCGCCGAACCTCAACCCCTCGCGCTCTGCCTTCGCCCGCAGCAGGCGCAGAATGAGGTCCTCCTTCTTGAGCCGACTGTAGCCGGAGATCTCCCACTCCTTGGCCATTTCGCGGAGTTCAGCTAGGGTCTTAGTCTCCAGGCCTGCGATATCCAGTTCGTTTCCAGTGTTCTTTCTAGCCATTTTTCTTTCCTCAAGTGTGATAGCGCTCTATGCCCGTCGAAGCGGGATATGTGCTACTCCGCCCACGCGCGCAGTTCTCGATTGCAGTCGAGATAGAAGTGCACCAGCCTCCCGGGCTCCGGCAGGCACCGCTACTTCCCTCTCTTCATCTTCACGGCCCGGTCAGGGCGACCACAAGAGTCGCCCCTACAGGGCCTACTTATTCCAAATACCACATCCAACGGGTAGCTCGGACCGCGAGCATCCTTGCTCGCACTTCTGGCGACCAGGTGCCCGCGTCAGTCCAAATACCACACCCAGCGGGTGCCGCGCATTTCCCGGATGATGTCGGTAGTCGACAGGATACCCAATGGGTTGCCATCCTCGTTCACCACCAGCAAGCGATGGATATGACTGTCCAACAGCTTCTCGGATGCTTCCGCGACAGAGGCATCCTCCAAGATACTGATCACGTCCGGTGTCATCACGTCGCCCGCCTGGATGGCGGTCAGATCCTCACCGTAATGAGCAATCGCATCCGTGTGAGACACCACACCCACCGGCGATTCCCCCTCGCGCCCCGCGACCACGAGGGCATGGACTTCGGTATCGGCCATCACCCTCACGACTTCCTGGAGAGGGGTATCTGGCTTGCAAAGGATGACACCCTTATGGTAAATGTCCCGTACACGTCGCTCATTGTCCACTGCTCTTGCTCCTCAGTCGCTGTGTATAATCCTCAAAGTACAAATGCCTGCACGTAGTAGTAACCCAGCACCGCCGCCCACAAGAGGCTATCCATCCGGTCCAGAGCGCCACCGTGGCCCGGGATTACGGTACCGCTGTCTCCCACGCCGACCTGTCGCTTGACCATTGAGACAGCCAGATCGCCTAGAGGGGCAAAGACAGCGATCAGTGTCCCCAGAATCAAGCCATGTAGACCACTAATGGCCGTCCCCTCGCCCGCCCCAATACGCCATAGGGCAGCCAGCAGCGCTGTCATCAGCCCACCGAAGACGATACCTGCCAGGTATCCCTCCCACGTCTTGCCAGGACTCAGCGACGGTGCTAGCTTCCGCCGCCCCCACGCCATTCCAACGAAGTACGCGCCGCTATCGGCCAGCAGAATGGCCGACACGACGGTCATTGTCCACCAGAGACCGTCCGGCCACAGACCCCTTAGCCCAAGCAAGCAGGAGCCACAAAAACCCAGATAGAGTCCTCCTGCCACCGTCAGCGCCCAATCAGCCACAGGCGAGCCCCGGCGATGCAATAGCTGCCAGGTCAGGGAGCCCAACAGAATCAACGCCAGACCCGGTCTCAACAATCCCAGTGCCGAGAACTGGGCATCTATCAGGAACACCCAGACCATCGCGACCCCAAAGACCGTAGCGGGACGGAAACCATCGCGGGCTACCAGGTGACAGAACTCAATTTCGGCCAGTGTCAGCAACAACGTCACCAGTGCCAGAAACGGCAAGTCGCCTAGGTAGATGCAATAGACAACGATCGGGACCAGAACAATGGCCGTGAGCAGGCGTGTTCGTAGCACAGATCAAGCTGCCCCCGACAGCAAGGTCTGGCCACACAACCCAGCTATTGTATCCTCGTTGGTTTTTCCCATGCGTAGGGCCAGGAAAGCTCTTGTCACCGAAACAGCCACCCCGCATCCTGCGAGGGTGATGTCTCTCCCTAGAAGCCCCCAATAGATCGGGGCATCCAGCGGTTGTTACTCGCTAACGAAGCCGAGGAACCTCCGACAAACCGGGGCGTCCGGCAATGCTGAGGCTGTGTGGTACCAGGGTACAATCTAATAATGGAGCGCTGGGCATCGCTTGGCAGCTCACGACACCAAACCAAAGCGACGATCGCGTTGGTTGTAACTCTTCAAGGCCTCGTAAAGCTCATCCTCTCCAAAGTCGGGCCACAGAGCCGGAGTCACGTAGAACTCAGCGTACGCTCCCTGCCAGACAAGGAAATTACTGATCCGCATTTCCCCGCTGGTGCGAATAATCAGATCGGGATCAGGCAAGCCTGCTGTATAGAGGTAGCGCCCGACGAGAGATTCGTCTATCTGCTCAGCGGGTACACCGTCGGCAACGATACGGCGCACTGCGTCCACCAGTTCGGCCCGCCCACCGTAATCGAAACCCACGTTAAGAATCAGCCGCTGGTTGTCTTTCGTCAGCTCGACGGCGTCCCGAATCTTCCGCTGCAGTTCCTCCGACAGGCGTTCCAGGCGACCGATATGGCGCAGTTGAACGCCTTCCTCGTGCAACTCAGCGAGCTCGCGGTCAATGACTCGCTCGAGAATGGCCAACAGGGTTCTCACCTCGCCTCTAGGACGGGCCCAATTCTCTGTGGAGAAGGCATAGATCGTCAGCACAGGGATGCCAAACTTGACCGCCGCGCGCAACACACTGCGGAGGTTCTCGACTCCCGCGCGATGCCCGGCCGATCGAGGCAGACCCCGCGCCCGTGCCCAGCGGCCGTTGCCATCCATGATGATACCCACATGTTGAGGTATCCGTTCCAAGGGCGGATGCCGCTGATTATCTCGTGACTCAGAGGGCATTATCGTAGGTTATCCGAGGAAGCTCCTAGAGGGTCGCCCTAGCCTTCCATGACCTCCCGCTGCTTGCGGGCACTGATCTCATCCATCTGCACACCGTAGCGATTGGTGAGATCCTGAAGCCCGTCCTTGCCGCGATAGAAATCATCCTCAGAAACGAGCTTCTCTTTCTCGAATTCACGCATGTCATCCAGTGCGTCGCGCCGGATGTTCCGCAGGGCTACCTTCCCCTCCTCTATCCGTTGACGAACCAGTTTCGCAAGATCTCGCCGCCGCTCCTCGGTAAGGCGGGGGATGGGGAGGCGGATGATCCTGCCATCATTGCTAGGCGTAAGGCCCAATTCGGACTTGAGGATGGCACGCTCGATATCGCTCAACGACGACGGATCATAGGGCCGAATGGTGAGCAACTGGGGCTCAGGTGCGGATATGACAGCTAACTGCTTGAGGGGAGTGAGCGTGCCGTAGTACTCCACCATGACACGTTCTACCAACGATGGGGACGCCCGGCCTGTACGAATGGTACGCAGATCAGCCTCCAAAACCTCAATGGTCTTCCGCATGCTCGCTTCTGTATCGTGGATAAGCTCTTTGATCATTTTCGTCGTCCAGTCGCCTCGTCCCTGCTCACAGCTACCAGGAGATCACTGTCCCAACCGCTTCCCCAAGCACAGCCTGTTCCAAGCTATGGGGCTGCCACAGGTTGAGCACAACTATCGGCAGGTCGTTCTCCATACACAGTGAGATTGCTGTAGCGTCCATGACACCTACCCGCATTTCGAGAGCCTGCATATACGCCAGGCAATCGAAGCGCTCGGCGTTGGGGTCCTCGTGCGGATCTGCAGTGTAGACCCCGTCCACTTTGGTCGCCTTGATCAGCAAATCCGCGTCAATCTCCATGGCCCTCAGTGCCGCCGCAGTGTCTGTGGTGAAATAGGGATTTCCCGTACCACCACCAAGGATGACTACACGTCCCTTTTCCAGATGCCGGATCGCACGCAGACGGATATAGGGCTCAGCAACGGCACGCATTTCGATAGCAGTCTGCACGCGGGTGATGACGCCCATACGTCCCAACGCATCGGCCAGAGCCAACGCGTTCATCACAGTGGCCAACATACCCATGTGGTCTGCCGTGGCACGGTCCATCCCATGTGCAAGACCGTCACGCCCACGCCAGATGTTGCCTGCACCCAGGACAATGGCGACTTCCACTTCCAAGTCGCGCACGGCCGAAACCGTAGCAGCGACTTCCTCCGCCCTGTCCGGGTCGATGCCAAACCCATCCGCCCCGGCCAGCGCCTCGCCACCTAGTTTGAGCAGAACCCGCTTGTACTTTGCGACAGCCATACCACTCTGTATTGAGAGCTGAATGATGGATCAGGCCAGGCCTTCTCCCACTTCATAGCGCACGAAACGGCGCACGACGATGTTCTCACCGAATCTGGCAATGGCTTCTGTGATCAGATCCTGCACGGTCTTATCCTCGTCCTTGACGAACGGCTGTCCCATCAAGCAGGTCTGCTCATAGAACTTCTCCAACCGTCCATCAACGATGCGATCCAAGACTCGCTCGGGCTTCCCCTCCTCAATAGCACGGGACCGATAGGTGGCCCGCTCGCTTTCGAGCACATCCTCCGGCACTTCGTCACGAGTCACGTAACGTGGCGCGGCAAACGCGATGTGGAGCGCCAAGCCGTGGGCGAGAGCCTTGAACTCTTCCGTACGAGCGACGAAATCGGTCTCGCAATTCAGCTCCAGCAACACAGCGACACGACTACCAGGATGAACGTACGCCTCCAGCAGACCATCCGACGCCTCACGGCCGACGCGTTTAGCGGCCTCGGCCAATCCCTTCTCACGTAGGAGGGTGACGGCGGAATCGAAGTCGCCCTCCGAGTTTTCCAAGGCTTTGCGGCAGTCCAACACGCCGGCACCGGTTGCCTGCCGTATTTCTTTGACCATTGCAGCGGTGATTTCCAAGTTCTGTTCTCCTACTGTTCTATTGGCTTAAGACTACAGATGGATGCTGTAGACTATGCTCAGGATTCGTCAGCCACCTGAGGCTGCTCCTCTGGGGGAGCAACACTCACCGGCTCATCCACGGGTTCATCCGCGGCCTCACTCACTGGCTCGCTCGACTCCTCGTCGGACTCGCCCGGTTCATCACCGGCTAGCTCTTCCGCAGCAGCATCCGCCGCCACACTCTCGGCCGATTCTTCAGCCTGCGGCTCCTGCGCACCGGGCTCTGCCTTGCGAGCTTCCTCCTCGAACGTCAACTCCTTCAAGCGAGCCAAGGTAGCAGCGCTGAGATACTTCTCATCCTCGACACCGATCTGCTCGGCCTCAAGCTCTTCCGGTTCGAGTGCCTCGCGCTGGTTCACGCCCTCTAGCACAGCATCTGCCATCAGTGAAGTGATCAGCTTGATGGCGCGGATGGCATCATCGTTGGCTGGGATCAAGTAGTCAATCATGTCCGGATCGCAGTTTGTGTCCACGATGGCAATAACAGGAATGCCCAGCTTGTTGGCCTCTTTCACCGCGGTGGTCTCCCGGCGCACATCCACGACATAAAGCAACTCAGGAAGATCGCGCATTTGCTTTATGCCGCCCAGCCGGTTATTAAGTTTCTCGATTTGGCGTTGGAGGCCCAGAGCCTCTTTCTTCGTCAGGCGCTCAAAGTCACCCCGGTCACGACGAGCTTCCAAGTTGAGCAGATAGTCAATGCGCTGCCGGATGGTGCGCCAGTTGGTCAACGTGCCGCCCAGCCAGCGCTGACTGACGTAGGGCATCCCACAGCGCTCTGCCTCATAAGGAATCGTGTCCTGCGCCTGTCGCTTCGTGCCCACGAAAAGGACCGACCCACCAGCGCTCACGGTGTCCTGGATCAGCTTGGAGAAATGTTCAAGCGCAGTGATGGTCTGCTGCAAGTCTATGATGTGCACGCCATTACGCTCTGTGAAGATGTAGGGCTTCATCTTCGGATTCCAGCGCCGCGTGCGATGACCAAAGTGCACTCCAGTCTCCAGGAGTGCTTTCATGGAAATGCGAGCCATGGAGGAACCTCCCTATACCGTTTTCTTTTCCCTCCGCCTCCGTCGTCCCGCCAAGAGACCAGATTGGCTGCTCATCTGGCACGCCCTCGCCGGTCAGGAGACGTGTGTATTCGTACAAACCCGGTCAGATTGTACCACAAAGTGGGATTTGGGCAAGTCTGCTGCACCCTTAGCTATCCAATGCCTCAAAACGATAGCCCACGCCACGGATCGTGCACAAATGGACCGGTGATTTGTGGTCCTTTTCAATCGCTTTGCGCACCCAGTGGATGTGCACATCGAGAGTGCGTGTATCGCCCATGTAATCAGTGTCCCAAACTTGCTTCATCAAGAATGCCCGGGTCAGAACCTCGCCGGGGTGACGCATGAGCACTTCAAGCAGACGGGCCTGCCTGGGAGTGAGATGGCTTTCCCGTTCACCAGTCACAACACATCGCAGCTTGACGTTGAGCACCACATCACCGACGCGAAGCAGATCGTCATCGGGGGCAGGCAGCATCCTGGTTATGCGATTCACGAGTTTTTTGGCAGAAACAGGGTAGTGCATATATCCACGCGCGCCGACGCTGCGGTCGATCTTCTTTCCCTCTGCCACCAGCATGAGCACCGGTATGTCAACGCCATCATCTCGCAGGGTGCTACAGAAGCGCCGACTGCTGAAACGAAGTGAAGGGGCATCCAGCAGGATCACCGCCGGACTCGCATCCTGTGTCTTCGCCAAAGCGTCCCTGCGTGTGCGAGCGGTGAGAACGTGATACCCCTGCTCGTCGAGTACGGGCGACAGACGGTCCGCCGTGCGTTTCCGCCCCTCGACGACCAGGATTGCGTGAACCATTGCTACCTGTCGCAATTCCGCTTCCTCTGCTATCCAAAGCCCGTAGAGTAGAACAGATTATACTTCATCCTCATACTGAGGGCAAACTCGCCGCGCTGGCGGCCCCCTCCGCGCCTTGAGATGGGAAGCCGCCCACCCATCAGCAGGTAATGGGTGCTGATCTGGTCAGAGACGCCAGGCTCACACCATCAGCGCCTGGGCCTGTTCTCGCTTCATCGGCCCAACCGTCAGCACACTCACCGGTCCATCCCCACCCCGCACCTCGATATGCACGGTGGGCTGATCGCCGCAACCAGAGTACCCGGCTGTGATTTGCGCTGCCAGCTCAATTTCCTCGGACGTGGGCGCGCCCGGGACCAACGTCATGGGGCCCGGACAGTCCACCGTGGTGAGCAGAACACCGCGCAAGCCACAGCTCTCCAGATAATCATTCTCCGCCTCACGCCGTCCGACGATGACCTTGCGCCCTGAAGGCAAGCGGATGTGCCTCCCCACAGCCAGGGACTGCGCCACCTCGACAGTCAGGGCTTGCGCGCCTTCGCGATCCAGGAAGTCGCGCAAGCGACGGGAGTACACCTTATGGATTAGGTAACAGCAGCCACCAGAGGGCTGAGGGTAGTCCGTGATACCAAACTGCTTCGCCAGCGCAATCTGGGCCTTGCGGCCCCGTCCACTGATGTCATATAGCTTGTCCCGATCCACCCAACCGCGTTCCTCGGGCACGGTCGGCTTGAGCAGCTTGGCCGAGAGCGGCCGGAGCAAATAGCCTCGGAGTCCACTCTCTCGCTCGACGGAATTTAGCGTAGGTCGCATCTGGCTCTTGGGACGCTGGCCGACCACCTCACCGGTGAAGACGAATCGATGGCCGTGCTTCTCCATCCAGGTCTTCGCCCGGCGCAGCAGATAGATGCGACAGTCTACACACGGGTTCATGCCTGATCCGTAACCATAGCGCGGATTGAGCACGAGCGGGAGATAGCCATCAGAGACGTCTATGACCTCCAACGGTACCCCCAGCATATCGGCAGCGCGCTCAGCATCGGAGGGATCTGCTGCATACGAGAAACCTGTGCGGAAGTGCAGCGCGGTAACCGCAATCTTCTGCTCTAGCATGATCCGGACGGCCAGGATGCTATCGAGCCCACCTGATAACAGACCTATGGCCCTAATCGGCCTCTCTGCATTCATCGGTAGACAGGATACCATGAGGAGCAGGGATCGTCAAACCACGGAAGGCCATGGTACGAAAGTCAGGGAAAAACGGGGACAGATGACACTAACAACCCGTCGCTCTCTGCACTATAGTGTGTGTAACCTCAGGAGCAGGATTGGACCGAAGGAACATGTCACCTGCGCGACTACTCATCATTGACGACCACGATACCGTGCGAGAGGCGCTGGCTGCCCGATTGAGCACCGCGGCTGGCGTAGATGTTGTCGGCTGCACGGGCTGCTGGGAGACCGGCCTGCAAGAAACGCTGGAATTGAAGCCCGACGTCGTGCTCTTGGAGATCAAACGAGTCGACGGACAAGGGCTAGAAGCGTTGCGTGGTCTGACCCAGCAGTGTCCCTGCTCCAACGTGATCGTCCTGACGTCGTATCCAGACGCTGAGGAGCGAATAGAGGCGCGCCGTATGGGCGTCTCGCGCTACCTGCTCAAAGACATTGACACACCCCAGCTGGTACGCGAGATACGGGACATCGTACGGCGCAATGCACTGATCTGAGTACGTCAGTCGCTGACGCAGATCGGTGCACGCACGCCCTGCCCAATCATCCCAACGGCAGAAGCATCAGCGCCTGAGGATCCACAGAGAGCGCAATCGGCTCGTCAAGGGCGGGCAGGGAAAGCCTGGCAGGAAAACTGAAAGTTAGTTCGACCCCGCTGGAATGGCGCATGCTCACACGGTAGTATTCACCACGGAACGAACGTTCCGTGACCGTTCCATGCAGCGCGTTCGGCCCCGACTTGCCCAACCGCGCTCCATCCGGGCGAATGAGCACCTGCATGTCGGTTCCCCGATCAAGGGGCTGCATCGCAGTGTCGCACAGGCACAACACGCCAACTGCCGTATCCACACGTCCACGCCCCACAGGGTGGGCTTCCAAGAGGTTCGTCAGTCCCAGAAAACGGGCTGCCCAACCGGACGCCGGTCGCCGGTAGACCGCCTCGGGCGTCCCTACCTGTACTACTCCCCCGCTCTTCATCAGCACCAGCCGGTCGGCAAGAGCAAAAGCCTCCTCTTGGTCATGGGTGACGGTGATGGTGGTTACACCAGCGTGGTGAAGGATACCGGGCAACTCCTCCATCAGTCGCTCACGCAGCGCTCGATCCAGTGCGCCCAGCGGCTCGTCGAGCGTAAGCAGGCGCGGCTGCGGGGCCAGGCTGCGGGCGAGTGCCACACGCTGCCGCTCCCCGCCCGAGAGTTGGTTCACGTCGCGATGCTCGAAGCCCGTCAGGCCAACCAGATCCAGCGCTTCGACCACCCGAGACGCCACGTCCTCACGGCTCAAGCGCTGCATCCGCAAGCCGAAGGCAACATTAGCGAAGACATCCTTGTGCGGGAAAAGGGCATAGTCCTGAAACATCAGTCCAAAGCCCCGCAAGTGAGGAGGCACGCGAGTCACATCCTGCCCACCCATCAATACCTGGCCACTATCGGGCATCTCCAAGCCTGCCAGGAGACGCAAGAGCGTCGTCTTGCCACAGCCGGATGGACCAAGCAAGCAAAGTATCTCGCCTTCCTCGACGGTGAAGCTGACATCTCGCAACTCCCATCCGTCCGGATAGGACTTGCGAAGGCGGCGGACATCAATCAGCGACATGCGAGCCTCTCAGGGGTTCACAGCGAGCGACTCACCTGCTCGGGCAGGCCATGCAGCTCGCGATTCACCGGACTTCGAGAATCTGGAAGATCACCCGTCCCTGGGGGGCCGCGATGGTGACGGTATCCCCTGCGCGATGCTCCAGCAATGCCTGTCCCAGTGGAGACTCATTGGACACCTTGCCGTCAATGGGATTCGCCTCTGCCGGCCCGACAATGCGAAAGGTCTCCTCAACGTGCTCACCTTCCTCAAGCACGGTAACCCGACTTCCCAGAGCAACCTGGTCGCTGGGGCCATTGTCCTCAATGATCGCCGCGTGTCGCAGCATCATCTCGACTTGCTGAATCCGTCCTTCCAGGAAGCCCTGTTCCTCTTTGGCAGCTATGTAGTCCGCATTCTCCGACAGGTCACCCTGTTGGATTGCCCGGTGCAGCCGCTCGGCCAGCGCCGGACGCTTGACGTTGACCAGATGGTCCAGTTCACGCCGCAAGTCCTCCAAGCCCTCAGGAGTCAGGTATACCGGTTGATGTGCACACATGCGATCTCGTCTCTCCCCTCTAATCAATCACCTGCGACCATTCAGTCCATCACGCCCGTACCGAACAGCCGTGCCCACAGCGGTGGGCCAAGCACCAGCAGCCCTACAATCACGGAGACGACGGCCGTAAGAAGCACCGCCCCCGCCGTCACGTCTTTGATCACCCCCGCCAGTGGATGGTACCCGGGACTGACTAAGTCCACCAGGGTTTCAGCCACAGTATTCAGCATCTCGCTGACCAACACGAAGCCGATGGTCAACGTCACCACAGCCCACTCGGTGAGCGATAGCCCCAGCCACAATCCCATGGCGATCGCCATGGCAGCAATGGTCAAATGGATACGCGTGTTGCGCTGGGTACGCAGGGCATACCACAGGCCAGAAAACGCGAAACGAAAGCTCTCGATGATATTCCGGCTGCGCATAGGTACTCACGCCGGGGGATGCGCTTCGACTTCCAGGATCTGGAGAATCTCAGCCTGCACGGCCCACATGTGCGCCCGCTGCTCCTCCGTCACGTCATCGTACCCCAGGAGATGCAACACGGCGTGCACAGTCAGCAATTGCAGCTCTGCCTGGGTATCGTGTCCGGCCTCGGCGGCCTGAGCCTCGGCTCGACAGAAAGAAATGACGACATCCCCCAGGTAGCGCGGCACGCCCGGCGCACCGACAAACGGCCCCCGGGTCTCGTCCGGGAAAGCCAGCACATCGGTCGGGGCATCCACACCCCGGTGACGGCGATTGAGTTCGTGCAACGCCTCATCGTCGGTCACAACCACGGCCAACTCGCAAGATCCTTGTACGTGCTCATGGACCAAAGTCTCGAGCGCAGCCTGGCGTATGGGTTCGAGTTCAACGTGCGCCCGAAACTGCCCGCCAATCTTTATATCTACGGTGTAGAAGCCAATACCATTCTCAGATCTCGTTTTCACGGCTCAGCCACTCTCCCCGATTGCGGGTATTGGATGCGCGGATGGAAGACCCCCTTGAGGCCAGAGATCAAGGCATCCCGAGCGATTTCCAGATCGCGCAAAGTCAAATCACATTCATTCAGTTGGCCATCGGCCACACGCTCCGCCACAACACGGTTGACGATCTCCGCTACTTCCTCAGCATTGGCCGGACGCATAGAACGCACGGCGGCCTCGCAGCCATCGGCCAGCATCGCCAGAGCAGTCTCCTTGCTCTGCGGCTTAGGCCCGGGATAGCGAAAGGCGTTCTCATCCACCAGCGCCTCGTCACCCGCGAGCTCCACAGCTTTGTGATAGAGGAAGCTGGCGCGATTCGTGCCATGGTGTTCAGGGATGAAAGCACGAATACGGCGCGGCAGCCGATAGCGGCGCGCCAGGTCCAGCCCATCCTTGACGTGGCTGACAATAACCTCGGCACTGGTGCGCGGGTCGAGCCGATCGTGCGGATTCACACCAGAGGCCTGGTTCTCGGTGAAGAAATACGGGCGGGCGATCTTGCCCACGTCGTGATAATATGCCCCCACACGGGTGAGCAAAGGATCCGCCCCAATGCGCTCGGCTGCGCGCTCGGCCAGGTTGGCAACCATCAGACTATGGTGGTACGTAGCGGATGCTTCGCGCAACAGTCGCTGAAGGAGAGGATGATCGGGACGGCTCAACTCGATGAGGCGCATCGTAGTCGTGACATCGAACAGCGGGCCAATCAGGAAGAGTCCTCCCAACGCCAAGCTGGCCGAGATTCCCGCGTTACCCAAGCCACTCGCAGACAGAAGCAGCAGATCGACGGGCTGATCGATTCCCTGCGGCAGATGAAAGATGACGATGGTGACGACGTTCGCCAGAGCTACAAAGGCGCCCGCACGAAACAAGGCACTGATGCGCTGAACGCGTACCAAGGCCAACGCGGCCAACAGGCCGGCACACGCCGTGTAGGTGAACATCTCGAGAGAGTAATCGGCAACGACGCCCACAACCACGCCCAGGAAGAAAGCCGTAGCCACACCCGCGTGAGGGCCAAGTGCTGCAGCAGCCAACATGGCCAGGGCCGGTGCCGGAGCGAGATAGCGCAGCACTACACCTCCCGGCACGATGAGCCCAGCTCCAAGCACGGAGAAGGACGTAAGCAGCACAAGAAGGAGCAACTGTTGACCGTCCCAGAGTATAGCGGCCTGAAAGCGCGCCAGGTAGAGTAACATCAACAGGGTCGTCACGACGGCCAGCACGCCAGCGCCGGTTACGGCAGTCCACTTCACCTGGGGCTGCCGTAGCCCGAGCTGATCGAGCGCCTCAATGTGAAGCGCCGAGACACGTTCCCCCTCGCGCACAACCATCTGACCTGGCTCGTACCTGATGGTTGAGGATTCGAGATCAGCAGCCACCCTCTCACGAGCACGGGCTTGAGCTTCCGCCGTGGCCGCGAGATCCAGGAAGGAGTTGGGCACCAGGAAGTGCCGCACCAGGGCAATGGTGCTCTCTGTCTCCTCTGCCGACAAGTCGAGAGCGACCAGAGCGGGCACTTCCACGAGAGCCATCTCCAGGAAGCCCTCGCGAATTTCGCGGCGCATTTCCTGGTCGATGACAGCCAGGGTCTCGTGTTGAACGCGATCCCAACTCGCATCGGAGAGAGCGAGAAGACTATCCAGCGTATCTACCGACATATCGGCAAGTTCCGGCACGGCGAGGATCCAACCTCGCTTCTGCGCAGAGGAAGCGAGTGTATCGGCCCGCACCGACCCCAGGTAGTCAAGCACCTGACGAGTTCGGTTGAGTTGTTGGCGGGCCAGTTCAGGATCAGGGCGCGTGTACGCGGCCAGGACTTGGGCAGCAGCCTCCTGTTGCTTCTGCTCCAGGAGGATGGCACTGACGTAGAACGCCGATTGAGGGGCTCGGACGTCCTCGGGGGCGATCTCTCCCTTGTCCAGCACGACACGGCCTGAGGGCAGCAGCGGCAAGGCCATCACCACACCGGTGACGGCTGCCAAAAACACACCCAGCAAAATCAGGCGCAGCCACACCCACCAGCGCTGACTAGCCTGGTGTGACACGCGTTCTCTTCCATTGCCTTTGGCGTCCACTACATTCATGCTCATGGGCTGGAACCAACAAAAGGGAGCACACGCGGCGCTCCCTCTCGTCTAGCAATACGATGACGTACCTGATGGATGCGTCCTAGCCGGACAGCAATTCGCGCACGACTTCGTTCACGATCCGGCCATCGGCACGTCCTTTTAGCTCGGGCATAAGCTGGCGCATCACCGGGCCCATCTGCCCCATTCCGTCTGCTCCAACCTCCGCGATCACGCGCCGGGCCTCATCAGCGATTTCCTCACGCGAGAGCAGCCCAGGCAGGTAGCTGTCAAGGATCGCCAACTCTGCCTTCTCATCGACGAGCCGTTCAGACCTGTTGGCATCCTGCAATTCGGCAATGGTGTCGTTCCGTTGGCGGGCCTCCTTACGCAGCACTGCGATCACGCCAGCATCATCGAGCTCGCCACCGTGAGCCACCTCTGCGTTGACGATCGCAGCCAATGCCATACGTATGACTGACTTGCGACGCTCATCATGAGCACGCAGCGCTTCCTTGAGATCCTGCCGCAACTGTTGCTTAAGGCTCACAAGCAGATCCATTCTCGCAATCTGTTTCTATACTCGGCCTGATGCGCCAAAGTCTGACGCCGCTACACCTGGCGGTTGCCATTAGGCCCAAGCCGTGATAGCAGGCCCAAGGGCTGTCAGACCTAATAGCGCATTCGCTTGTCCTTATACGTCTGCCGACGGCTCTTGCGCAGCTTGGCCGCCTTCTTGCGCTTGCGAATCACGCTCGGCTTCTCAAAGAAGCGGCGACGGCGCGCTTCTGACATCACACGATCGGATTGCACTTTCTTGTTGAAGCGCCTCAACAAGGAATCAAAGGACTCGCCGTTCTCAATCATGACCTTGGTCACTCGTTTCCCCCCTCTCTATACCCAGTTTATTTGTCGGCTCATTATAACCGCGCACAGGCGACTTGTCAAGCAAAACGGCGCATTCGCGCATTCGGATGTATTTCAACTCGGGTTGGTCACACCGGCCCAAAGAGCCGGTGCAGGGCTACCTCTCAATACGACTTTCCGTTCTATTCCCCCTCCGACTCCCAAACGTGCACAACCTGGATGCCGTCGGCCTCCAGCCCCTGCACAGCGGTTTCCCGATCCACGCCCTCCAACCGGAAAGCAACAACCCGGTCCTCGGGATGCTGGCCCCAGAACATGCCCAGCGAGTAGATGTTGCCTCCCAGGGCCGCAACGCGGCTCGTGACCCGTGCCAGGCTACCTACCTCCTCCGGGACGACGACGGTCACGCGCAACGAGGGATGGCCACCTCCCAGTCCCTCGACAAAAGCACGGAAGATATCGGTATCACTGATAATGCCGATCAGCTCGCCATCTTCAACGACAGGGAGGCAACCGATACGCCGGTCCACCATGATGCGCGCCGCCTCCTCAACAGGCAGACCAGGTCCCACTGTGATGACCTCGCCCTGTATGACCTGTCCGACTTTCGTGCGCGACAGAATGTAATCCACCTCAAACACGCTGAGGGTCGTCGTAGGCGTAGGCGAGGCGTAGACCAGGCTCTTCTCAGTCACAATGCCAGCGAGTTTGCCTTCCTGGTCCATCACCGGCAGATGGCGGAACGGCCTGCTGCGGACCAGGTCTAGAGCATCCTTGAGACTCGTATCGGTCTTGACAGTCTCTGGATTGGGGGTCATTCGGTTCCTGACTAACATGCTCTCCTTCCTCCTCGTGATTATCCAGGCGGGCGGTCCGATGGATGTCCGCCCAAAAAGTGCGGTTGTACACAAAACACCGATCAACTACCGATGGGGGATGAGCACGCGTCGGCCTATCGCACTGCCAGCGACTCACCCGATCAACTCACCCACCAGATAGCCATTCCGCGCCGCCACCAGGCGTGTCTCGATAAGTCTGTTATGGAGGTTGCCAGGCGCGTGCGTGCCAACCCGCAGGTAATTGTCGGTCAGACCCATCCAGAGGCCATCGCGACGGCAGTGTTCCCATAGGATCATCATCTTCCGACCCACAAAGCGCCGGCTGAACTGGAACGCCTGTCGAGCGCCCAGCATGCGCATCACGCGCGCCCGTGCACGACGCACGGAACCCGGCACCTGAGCCGGCAGGTGGAGAGCAGCCGTATTGGGCCTCGGGGAATAGGGGAAAACGTGCAACCGCGCGAATCCCATCGCCACCACGAAATCGTAACTGGTGCGAAAGGCGTCCTCATCCTCGCCGGGGAAGCCGACGATCACGTCAGTGGTCACGGCCAAATCCGGAACAGCAGCCCGAGCGGCCTTCACCAGACGGGCGAACCTGGCTGTGGTGATCCGGCGGCCCATGCGATGCAGGGTTTCGTCGCAGCCAGACTGGAGTGGCAGATGCAGTTGGCGACACAGGCGCGCGTCTTCCCACAGATCGAAGAAATGCTCATCCAGGTCCCAGGGCTCCAGAGACGAGAGGCGCAGCCGGGGCAGGTCAGTGCGGGCTAACAGTGCCTCAACCAACACCCTGAGGCTACTCGAGTGTCCCAGATCGCGACCATAGGCCCCCAGGTTCACACCGGTCAGGACAGCCTCCCGACAACCGGCCGCGACGAGCGCGCGCACCTCGGCGACGATAGCGTCAATCGGACGGCTGCGGGCTGGTCCACGCAACAGGCGCACGATGCAATAGGTGCAATGGTTGTCACAGCCATCCTGGACTTTGATGAACGCTCGCGTGCGAGCCGGCCCCCACCTGAGCGCTTCTCGCAAGCGGGGGAGCAGGGCTGAGGCCACGATCTCCACCAGCCGATCCTTCTCAGTGTTGGAGATGACCCAGGACACACCCGGCAAGCCGGCAATACGCTGAGGCGACAGCGTCGCATAGCAGCCCGTGACCGCGATGCGAGCACGCGGGTTGGCGCGGGCCAGGGCCCTGATCCGGCGACGCGACTTGCGCTCGGCCGCCGAAGTCACAGCGCAAGTGTTGACGATGCAGACGTTGGCCCGGGTGGGGTCTGACACGATACAATGTCCTGCCGCCGCGAAGCGGCGGGACATCGCCTGGATCTCACTCGTGTTGAGGCGACAACCCACACTCTGTAGACAGACGTTCATCAATCCATCACTTGGCCGCGCGGTGGAGTCGCTTGACCGCCGGTGAACCGTGGCAACAGCTTCCGTCACGGCATCTCCACGCGAAGGTTGTCGAAGTGTACCTCGACCCCGGGCTCGAAGAATGAGCCGGCATAAAGGCCTATGTCGCCCCGCGAATAGGCGCCGTTCTCGACCTGCACCAACTGAACGCCGTTGACGACAAACGTCATCGTGGCGCCCTGACAGATGACCTCAAGCAGATTGGTTGCAGCGCCAAGCCGAATGGCATCCGGGTCAGGCGGACTGCTCCAATCGTCACTCAACGCCACCCATTCTCCATCGTCATACTTGCTGACCAGGTAGTAACCATCCCCGCTGATCGAGAAGCGGTAGAAATGGTCCGGGTCTTGCATACGCACGAGCACGCCGTACTCATTGTCGTCGGGGCCCCCGACTTGTGTAGCCTCAACGGCGATGTGAGAATCGGAGTAGTCACGCCCGGCAGAGGCCCACGCGAGGCGGTTGGGTGATTTGACAAGGACGCGCATCACGCCCTCGTGATACCCAACCTCCGCAGATGCATCCATCTCGGCGTGCCAGCCGCTGGCAGGGTCGGAGAAATCGTCGGCCCAGGGCGGCTGCTCGCCCTTCCCGCACGCGACCACCGAGACGAGCAGTGCCACAAGTACTGCAACAATCTGCCTCGCCGTTGTCACCGGCATGTGACGATCCTCTCGCGTTTGATGCGTTCCTACGACATACTGCCCCACGCTGCCTGCTATGGCGCAGCCACAGCAAGATCGTCGAACAGAACCCGGAAGCTCCCATCCGGGCCACTCCCGGCCCCAAGCCCCACATCACCTCGGGCGTGGACGTCATCAGTGACCGTCTCCAGCAGCTCGTCGTTGACGTAGAGGCTCAACTCGTCTCCCCGGCAGACCGCCAGCAGATGGTTCGCATCTCCACCTGTGTTGATGGCTGGCGAGGGAACCATGCCGGTACCATCTCCGGTGAGAACTTCAAGGGCACCGCCGTCCATCCGGCGGAAGATTGCATAGTAGCCATCCGCGCTAACGCCAAAGTAATAGAAATTGTCCTCATCCGCATGACGACAGAGCACGCCGTAGTGGCCATCTGGGGAATCAGGGTCCAAATAGACATCGATCTCCAGGCTCACGTCATCGAAATCCAAGCCCGGGTAGGCCCAGGCAAACCAGTTCGGCTCGCGCGATTCGATGAAGTACTTGTCTTGTTCGTAGTCGCGCTCGGACTCGTCGCGCTGGGCCACGCCCCACCCGCCGTCCTGGCTACTGAAGTCGTCCTGAAAAAGTGGCCCCTGTTCGTCGCTCGTGGTGCAACTGGGAGTCAGCAGCAACAACGCAAGCACAACCAGGCAGGCCTTCAGGGGATGGCAACACCGACTCATTAGCGCCTCCCAACTGCACATAAGTAGCCCGTTTTGCAGGGCTAGCGCGATTATATCACGGCCAGGGATTTTGCAAAAGCGCAATTGACAACGTTGCCCGTCCTTGATGACTATGCTATAATTCAGCTTGAACGCGGTTGAGAAGACCGCACAGAAACCAAGGCAGCGGTCTGAACCACTCACTCAAGGACCCATAGCTCTCGCGCCTCCCGGATCCACGGCGCACACGGCTTCACAGGTTGTAAGGAGCGATCGTGATGGCAAAGCAGCAATCCAGTACGGCAGACCGTCGCAAAGCAGACAGGCACAAGGCGCAGGGCCTTGAGGCCTACGAGGAATGGGATATCGAGCGGGCGATCAAGTGCCTCCAGTCTGCTGCCCGCCTAGTCCCTGACGAAGCGGATTATCAACTCCATCTAGCACGAGCTCTGGCCCGCAGTGGCGATTTCGACCAGGCTTTGCGCGCGCTGGCCGAGTTTATGCGATTGGAGCCTGATTCCCCACTGGCCAACCGGTTCGAACGGCTCTTTGCCAGTGGCATGGACAAGGTGGAGTTGGCACTTACGGACAAGATGACCAAGGCAGGGATGCCGCTGGAAGAGATCGGTGCCGCCATTCAGATGTGGATGGAGTACCAAATCGCTCTTGGGCGCGAGACGCTCACTGTGCGCAAGTCAGACACGTGGGCAGCAGCGCTCGACTACACAGTGCGCAAAGTCAACCTGCGCCCGGTGAAACGGCAGGCGATTGCCGGTCTCTACGGCGTCAGCGAGAGGGCGGTGCAAGACCATCACGACGACCTCGTACGCACGCTCGACGTGATGCCGTGTGACTATCGGTATTTCAAGGCCGCGGAGAACCCGCTGGACAAGCTCGTAGAGGCAGCGGAGCTACTGGAGCAACTCGAGGCTCGGTTCAGGGAAGCGTAGACGGTAGATCGGCAAACAGGCTAGCAAGACGCCTGGTGACTCACACGTCCGCGGTGTTCAAGACGCGCCGGTAATCCAGTGTCGATGCTCCCCCTGAGTAGCAGGGATGGCGAATGAGAAGGTGCTCCCCTCGCCTGGCTCGCTCTCGACCCATATCTCACCACCGTGTAGCTCCACCAAGCTCTTGGTGATGACAAGTCCCAGGCCGGTACCTGCCACGCTGCGCACGGTGGGGTCATCGGCCCGGAAGTACTTGGTGAAGAGACGCTTCTGATCCTCAGACGCTATGCCGATTCCCGTGTCGGTCACCGAGCACAGCACAAACCCTGGCGATTCCGCCCTCTCTTTGCCATCCGACCATCCCTCAGCTCGAACTGTGATATGGCCCCCCGAGGGCGTATACTTGTGCGCATTGCTCACCAGGTTAGTCAGAATCTGCACCAACCGATCTCGATCCCCTCTCACAGGCGGCAAGCCGGGCAAGACATCCACCTCCAGTGCCTGCTGCTTAGCTTCGATCTGTCCGCGGATCGCTTGAAGCACGTCTCTGATGACCCACTCAATGGACACGTCCCCAGACTCCAGCCGCAGCCGCCCACTCTCAATGCGCGAGATATCCAGCAGGTCACTGACGAGCGTGTTCATACGAGACACATTCGACTGCACAGTCTCAAGAAAACGGTATTGGCTCTCGTTCAGATCCCCGGCAGCCCCTTTGACCAGCAAGTCCGTGTAGCCCTTGATAGAGGTCATCGGCTGCTTTAGTTCATGGGATACGAACGAGACGAACTCGGTCTTGGCCTCGTTGGCACGGCGTACCTGTTCAAAGAGGCGGGCATTCTCGATGGAAATGGCCGCGTGGTCGGCCAGGCGCGCGACAAACTCGCGCGCCTCTCGGTCCAGGCGGTCTGGCTGCAGAGACTCAACCGCGATGACGCCAACGATTTGATCCTCGCATCGAATCGGCACCGTCAATTGAGCCACCACATCCGGCACCGCCGGCACGTAGTCCGGATCGCTACTGACATCCTCCACGAGCGCTGACTTGCCGGTGCGCACCACGCGCCCAATGATGCCCTGATCCAGCGGCCAGAGTTGCTCCTCGTAGGCCGCTACTGCATCCTCTGGATACCCCTGGTTGGCCAGGAAGCGCAGACCGCGCGCGCCGTCCTCGGTATCCACGACAGCAGCTACAAGCCCTACATCGGACCCGGTCATCCTCAGCGCCCACTCCAAGGTCAGGCCCATTACCCGGCGATACTCCAGGGTGGCATTGAGTTCCCGGTCAATGCGCTGCATCATTGAGAGCTCTTCTACCCGTGCAGCGAGGGCCTGATCCGTCTGCGTGAATAGCCGGGCGTTCTCGATAGAGACGGCGGCGTTAGTGGCAAACGCCGTCAGCAACCGCTCGTCGTCCTGGTCAAATGGCACGCCATCGCGCCGATTGAGAAGCTGAATCACGCCGATGGTATGCCGCCGGCTGACCATGGGCACGGCAATTACGGAATGCGTGATAAAGCCTGTACGATCATCCACGCCTCCGTACCAACGCTCATCGGAATGCGCATCCCTGATGATCGTCGGCTGGCCTTCCTGGACCACTGCGCCCACAACGCCCGTACCGGGAGGCAGGCGCGTGCCCACCAGATCGGCGGAACCCGGCCCTGCGGTCACCTCAAACACCAGTGCGTCAGTGTCCTGATCTACCAACAGCAGCGAACCGGCCTCGGCTTGAATCAGTTCAACCGCCGTGTCCATGATCAGGTGCAACACCGTCTGCAGGTCCAAGGTCGAGGTGATGACGCTGCCGACCTCATTCAGGGCAGCCAACTGTTGAGCGTATTGTTCCATCTCGCGATATAGGCGCGCCTTGTCGAGGATCGCGGCGGCCTGATCCGCAATCGCGGAGAAGAAAGTCAGTTGATCGGGCGAGTAGGTGACGTCAGGGTCGAAACTGGAGACTGTCATCACCCCGAGAACTTGGTCACCGGCATTGATCGGCACGCCCATCCAAGCTTTTCCCGGCCGGCCTCCAGGCTCAACGCCCCGGCGCAGACACTCCTCAATGTAGTCGCCCGTCACGATAGGGCGGTCGGTGCGGGTGATCTCGCCTGTCAGGCCGACGTCTACCGACCACTCGTCATTCCTGTACAGTCGCTCGCCTTGTTCGACATAGAACGCGAAGGACAGTGTGTCCTTCTCCGGATTGCGCAGCGCGATGTAGAAGTTACTCGTGTCCAGAACGCGTCCGGTCTGGGCGTAGATCAGCTCCAGTAGGTCATCCACACCCATGGTGAAGTTGACGGCCTGGCCCACCCAATACAACACGTCCGCCTCTGTCATACGCCGCTCCAGGTCGCTGAAGAGGCGGACCTTCTCCAGTGCCACCGCGACTTGCGAACCCAGTGATTCCAAGACGGTCAAGTCGTCTGAATAGAAGGGTGTACCGTTGTGGTGCGGACCCAGCGTCAGCCAGCCATGTCCCGGCACAGGGACGAAGAGCGCAGGCCGCAAGGGGTCCAATGCCTCGCGTTCGGCGGACAGGTGAGGGGGCAACGGCCGATCTCGATAGAGGTATATGCTCTCACGCCTGCGGAGCATCTGATCGGCCAGGGGGCCATCTTGTGAAAAGGCTACGTCTGGAAGTTCAGTGCTCCCGATGGCACGCGGTTCATAGCACCCACGACGCGGATCGTACAGAAACAGCGCGGCGCACTCCAACTGCCAGCCTGCCTCCAACGTCTCACGGACAACCTCAAGGACCGAATCCAGTTTCGTGGTTTCAGTCAAGCGGTTGACGAAGCGGCTCACCAGTTCGCGATGGTCAACCACACGCCCCAGGAGGGCACGGTCCAGGACGCGATCCAGATGCGCGCGCGCCGGGTTCGCGAGGAACACCAGCAGAAGCACAAAGACACCAAGCACGAGCGGGTGGTTGACCTGCTGCAGGGATACACCAAACACGAGGCGGACCAGATGCAGCACGAAGAAGTACGCGCCGACCAGGGTGATGCTGAGAAACGCGTAGACAGCGCCCCGGCTGACGACCAGGTTGATGTCGAACAGGCGATAGCGCAGGATAGCATACGCGACCGAGAGAGGGAATAGCGCCAACCAGGGCAGAATCAGGGCCGCTGGGAGCGCCCATTCGACGACGCGAAAGACGACGAACCAGGCCGCAATGGGACCAAAGGCCAACAGACTGCCCCACAAGATGGTGCGCGCCTGAGCTTGAACGATGGGGGATTTAGAGCGACGGAGGCGGTGAACCATCATCGCCAGAAGAATGAGCACACTCATACTCGCGAAGATGAAGGCCACGAGCCAGGTGTCGAAATACGCCCGCGGTGTATCGAAATCCAGAATGGCGAACTGATTGAGCACGACGATGAGAACACCGGGTACATACGCCAGGTAACGCAGCGCGGGTGCACGATCCAGGAAACGCACCCGCTGAGGAAACACGAGTGCCAGGTGAATGGCTACGCTGCCGCTCAGCGAGAGCGCCGTGACCCACACACGGGGGAACCAGTGCGCGGTGTAGAGATCGAAAAGCAGCCCTAAGTCCAGCGCGACGACCGCGCACAGCATGCCAAAGACCTGCCCGCCCGGTGCATGCAGCCGCGACAGGAAAACCCAAGTGCCAATCCCCAAATAGGCCAGTCCCAGGACGTAGGGAAGAACAAAGAAACTGAGCACCGCCTGGGAAGGAATGGACTCGAGTCGCACGGCCACGTCACGCTGTGCGCCATCCCTGTCCCGTGCTGTCACCGTAACAACGTCACCGGGTTTGTACCGAGACAGCAGGCGCATCAACGCGGTGGTGCTCTCCAGGGGCCGGCCGTCGACTGCAAGCAAGTGATCCGTATACCGCAGGCCGGCCGCGTAGCCTGGCCAGGTGGGATCACCGGCCCCGTTGACCACCAAGGTTGGCTCAGTGAACAAGCCCAAGAAGGGGGCGCGGACGGTACGCCACGCCGGGAGAATGGCAGCGCACATGAGAAGCACTGTCGCGGCCAGGGTGATCGCGACAAGCCACGCCTGTGGAGATATTACGTCCTGGGAGTGATGCCGGGCATGGAGCTCCTTCTGGGCTCCTTCGCTTCCCACGCTACCCTCCTCACGCGCTGTCTGATACCCGCCCTGCAAGGCTATTCTAGCACAGATGATAGAACTTGCCAATTGCAGGTAACAGCCGCGATGGACAAGGCGGGCGTTCCGTATTATAATAAAGCATTAGGGGTTTCATTACGACATCTATTTTCGGGACTTAGATTCAAGAGGAAGGGAATATGCGTCGCCAATTCCGCGTTCTTGTTGTAGATGATCACCCAGATGTAGTGGCGATCCTGAAAGCCATGCTAATCGCCGACGGCTTTGACGTCGTGGTGGCTGAGGACGCGCTTTCAGCACTGCGCTCTGCCTATCAGACGCACCCAGATGCGATTCTGCTGGACGTGATGATGCCCGGGGTAGATGGCTTCGAAGCGTGCCGCCGCTTGCGCGAGATGACGGAGGTACCTATCATCTTCGTCACGGCCAAGGGCACGATCAAAGACATCGTACGTGGCCTGTCTCTCGGCGCGGACGACTACGTGGTCAAGCCCTTCGATCGCTCGGAGTTGCTCAGCCGTCTGAATGCTTGCCTGCGGCGTTCAGGCGAACGCGCGGAGGATGAGAGTGACTATCTATTCCCGGCATCCTCGATTATGCTGGACTGCGACCGCCACGAATTGGTGATTGGCAACCAGACCGTGTATCTGACCCCCAAGGAGTTCGAAGTGCTCCGGCTGTTGACGCGTCACGCCGGAAAGGTGCTGAGCCCTGACGCCATCCTGACCAGAGTCTGGGGGCCAGAATGGATCGGGGAACCAGACCTGGTCAAGCAATACATCTATCGGCTGCGGAGGAAGATCGAACCAGATCCGCGCGAGCCCCAGTACCTTCACACCGTCCGAGGCGGCGGGTATTATTTCGACGCCGAGGATTTGCTGTAGGCCATCCGGTACATAGCATCGGTCGCCCGGCCCCCTGCTTGTTGGAGGGGGCCTATTGCTGTTTTGTGACCTTTTGTTCACCTATCACTTACGAGCATCTGCTATAGTGTTTGGTAGTTAAGGATAATATAGGGAAAGTATCACATCTCACAACGGACCGGCAAGCCACGGAATCGCAACACGGGATAGTACGTAGATATGATGAGGGGCAGCGAGAACAGCTACTTACGATGGCTCTCTGACAAGAGGCAAAGAGGATGAAAGAGAAAGTACTGGTAATAGACGACGATTCTGGACTGCTTACTCTCCTGCGGCTTGGACTGGAGCGTGAGGGGTTCTCTGTTTCCACTGCCAACAGCGGCAAGGATGGGCTGAAGAAAGCCTATGAGTCGCGCCCCGACGTCATCATCCTGGACGTCATGATGCCAGAGATGGATGGGTGGCTCACGTGTCAGCGACTCCGCAACATGTGCGATACGCCAATCATCATGCTCACCGCGAGGACCGACCGCGCGGATGTACTCAAGGGACTCTCCTTGGGAGCCGATGACTATCTGACCAAGCCGTGCAGCTTCGACGAGCTGAAGGCACGCATCCGCACCGTTCTGCGCCGATCCAGGACGAACTCTTCCAACGACTGGCGGGACGTCTACGACGATGGCAGCCTCTGTATTGACCTCAGGGACGGAACGGTCAGGCGGGGCGGGGAAGCCATCTCACTCACTCCCACCGAGTCGCGCCTGTTGCTATACCTGGTCAGCCAGAAGGGGCGTATCGTACCCCACAGGGAATTACTCACCAGTGTTTGGGGCCCAGAGTACGCGGAGGAAGTGGGTTACCTCAGCGTATACGTTCGCTACCTGCGGCGCAAGCTCGAGGAGGATCCGGCCAATCCACAGTACATCCGCACGCGCTGGGGAATGGGCTACTACTTCGCGGGCGACGGGTCTGTTCGCGCAGAGCACCACAGCGCTGGACTGAGCCGGGAGCACTAGGCCCCTCGCCCTCTTGCTGCAGCTTCTCACTCTCCTGGAATCGAGGAGACCCGACAGGCTTCCTGGAACCTGTCAGGTCTCCCGCGTCTGTGTTGCATGTACCGCATGAAGAAACACCTGTTCAACATCCTGAGACTCGTCGTCAGTGCAGGACTGATCACCTACCTGTTGGTGTTTCACGTCGACCTGGGACAGCTTTGGCAGGTGGTGTCTCAGGCACGCTGGGGATACCTGGCGGCTGCAGCGACACTGATGATTGTGGGCACAGCGCTGCGGGCGGTACGTTGGCAGGTGCTGCTCCAGGGGCTGGGCATAGAAGCGCCGCTGGGGGTGCTGGTGCATCTCTATTTCGTCGGCGCTTTCTTCAACATCTTCCTTCCAACCGGCCTGGGGGGAGACGCTGTCAGAATGGCCAGACTGGCGCGCGCCACGGGCCGCGCGCCCGAGTCAATCGGCACCACGCTTGTGGACCGCGCCACCGGCCTGTGGGTGCTCTTCGTCCTGGCCATAGTGGCGCTGCCATTCAGTGCCGCTCTGCTCCCCGATGGCTGGGCGCCCGTCATCGGACTGGGGACGCTATGCGGGGTGATCGGCGGTTGGGTCGTGATGGGCACGCCCCTGATCCCTTGGCTGGGCGGCAAGGTGCGCCTGCCCGGTCAGGATAGGCTGGAGCGCTTCTACCGCTCGGTGTCTCAGTTAGGATACAGGGCGCTGGGCAGAGCCTGCCTCGTGTCCCTGGCTTTCGATCTGCTCCTGATCCTCTTCAACCTGTTGATCGCCCGCGGTCTGAACGTGGACCAACCACCGAGCCTATTCGTGCTGTTCACGCCCATCATCTCTTTCTCGCTGGCCTTGCCCATCTCAATCGGGGGTCTTGGCGTTCGCGAGCAGACCTACGTGCTGCTATTTGGCCCTCTGGGGGTGCCGGATGGCACGGCAGTGGCTATGTCGCTGGCCAACTACGCCCTGACAAACCTGCTGGTCGGACTACTCGGGGGAATCTGGTATGCCGTCGCGTCTGCAAGGGAACTGGCTTCAGATGGCTGAAGCCACAGATGCGAAGTCAGGGAGTTGCCAGATGCACCGCACGCGCTGCGAGCGGAAGAGGGCGTTGTAGGCGCCCCGTGACGCACGGCAACTCACCCCGACTCACCTCAGGGTGAACGGCAGGTAGGCGCGCCAGCGGAATGTCCCGGGCCGGGGCAACACGCCGACGTTGTTGTACTCGTCATCCTCAGGCACAAGCCCGTAGGGATAGACCCCGTAGCTATCCACCTTGGCGTACAGATCCCCGGCGCCGATCTCGTCCTGGATCTCCTGCTTCGTGAAGCGGATTGGCCCCTCGATCATCCCGGTAGGGCTCCGCGTGGCCGTGATGATCAAGGTGTGGGTTGCGCCGGGAGACAGCGGCGGCATGCCCTGCCAGATGTCCTTCTCGCTGTAGCCAACAAAGGGGTAGGACTCCACCTCGGAGATGTATACGTCCACGCTCGAACCGGCCCCGTTGTCCGGGTTCCAGGCCCAGCCAGTCCCCTGATTCGTGATTTTGACGGTGAAGGTGACCGGCACGTCCGCCCGGAGCGGATAGGGTTGCACCGTGAAATCCGCGATCACCAGATCGGGCACACCGATGTAGACGTACGCCGTGTTGTCGCCGGGGTTGGCGTCATCACCTACCCCGCCGCTCCCCGCGATGGTGAAGGGCGTGTTGAATTCGCTCGATCCGATCTCCTGTGGATCATCCTCCGGATACTCGACCTCCAACTTGATCGTATGCGTGGGAGAGCCCGCGAGCACCTCGCCCACCTGATACGTGTAGGCCTGGCCGCCGGAGGAATCCCAGCTGTGACCGACGTACAAGGTGTCGTCTGGCAGTATGGTGCTGATGGTCACGCCCTGGGCGTCCATTCTGCCTTCGTTGCTGTAGGTCACCGTGTAGACCATGCGCTTCCCGGGAGAGAAGATGCTCGGCGCGTGGTCCGCCACCACCCTCAGGTCGGGCCGCGTCGTGATGGGATCCACGTCCTGTACATCCACGGGGCCGGGCAGCGATGGATGCGCCATCCTGGCGGTGTTGACCAGGGACTCGGCGCCTGCCAGAAGCGGGTCATCAACCCGCACGGTCAGCCGCGCCTCCACGCTGGACGGCGCCGCGATGGTGGGAATACTAAAGACGACCGCATCCGGCTGGGCCGGCGGTTTGGGCTGGCAGTCTCCGACCGGGGTCTCGCACGCGACGTAGGAGACGTGGTCGGGCAGCGTGTCGGTGATGATGACGCTGTAGGCGTTCTCGGTCCCCGCGTTGTCACAGGTGAGCGTGTACGTGAGCAAGTCGCCGGCTTCGACCGCGGTGACGCCGTTGCTCTTGAGCAGGGAGAGGAGTGGCGCACTGGATACGGTGGTCCGGGATGTAGCCTCCAGCAGGTCGCCCTGCGCGTCCGAGAGCTGAACGACGAGATCGAGCGGTGTGCCATTGGTGAGAGGCAGCGTCACTTCGGTCTCGATAACCAACACCCCGTAGCCATGGCCACCCTGGAAATCCGAGGAGGCGATCTTGTCTATCTCCCAGTACCACACATCGCCCGCGCCGCCCGCAGGCGGCACCGACGCGTCGACGAAGGTCGTGTTGGCGTCGAGGGTGGCGGTGATGACGACATGCGTCGCATCGGCATTGCCGGTGTTGGTGTAGCGCACGGTGTAGTTCAGCGGGGCACCGGGCACAACAGGATCAGGCTGGTCGGTGACGGTGAGATCCAGAACGGGAGCCGAGCTAACGCGCGTGGTCTCGACATAGCTCTGTGGTGACGTGTGCACGCTGTCGATTGTCACGCGGTTGGTGAGCACAGTGCCGTTCGAGAGCGGTTTGTCTACACGCACCTCCACATAAATGTTGCCACTATCACCCACATCCAGGTCCCCGATGTCCCAGACCCAGACCTCGTCGGTCGATATGATGGGGTCCCGATCGGCCCAGAGGAAGGTCACCCGGCTGTCGTAGGTGTCCGTGATCAACACATCCTCAGCGTCTGCCGTGCCGGAGGCCTGGTAGTTGATCACGTACACGAGCGTCTCGCCGGCCTCAACGTCGTCATCCGGCACGTCCCACTTGTTGACCGTCAACTCCGGCGACGAGGTCACCTCGGTGGCCTCGGTGGCAACCATGGGCGAGGTCTGGTCGCTGTCCATCGTCGCCTGGTTGTTCAGGATCGTGCCCACCGGCAGCGTGTCGGTCACGCGGACGAAGACGTCGACGAACTGCGGTTCATCAACCACCAGCACAGGGAATGTCCACTGCCGGTTTCCACTGCCACCGTCGGGCTCTGGAACGGCGAACTCGAACCGCGTGTTGGAATCGTAGTCCTCGACAACGGTCACCGAAGTGGCGTTTTCGTTGCCGCTGTTGGTGATGACCAGCGTATAGCGCAGCGTCCCACTGGCGTTGACCGGGTCCGGTGCGTCCGCCTTGCTGAACGCCAACACCGGGCGGGAATGGACAGTCGTACCCAGAATCGCGGAGAGTGGCTCGGTGCGCCCCTCACCCAGCCAATAGGCGTCCAACCAGGCCGTGTTGGTCAGCCGCGTGCCGTTGGTCAAGGGCCGAACAGCGGAGACATAGACGGTGATGCGCTTGATCTCGTCGGGAGCGAGCTCACCCAGCACCCAGTAGGGTGCATCAGGTAACCCGCCGTCCGGTGTCAGCGAGGCAGAGCTGTAGACGCTGTTGGAGTCGAGCGTCTCGGTGACGATGACGTTGGTGGCCGTCAGGTTCCCCGTGTTAGAACAAGTCAGCGTGTAGGTGATCAACGCACCCGCCTCCACGACGTCCGGCTCACCGCTCTTGTCCAGCCGCAGGACTGGACCCAGGACGGTCAGATCGGCGTCGTCTGTCGCCACCTGCGTCCCGGTGTGGACGGCCCGCGCCGTCCAATCGCCGTGGATGAACGGGTGGTAGACGTTGTCCGTCCAGTAGCCGCCGTGGCCACTCTCCACGATGCTGAACGTCGTGTTCACCGCTGTGACGTCGCCCCGGCTGTTGCCGTAGACGTCAAAGGCCTCCACGGTGTAGGGGCGGACCTGCCAGGCGAAGATGGTGGACGCCGGGGGAGAGAGGACAATATGGTCCAATTCGGCAGGGTCCACGGCGAAGGGGTTGGTGTTGGTCGACACGGCACCGTCCGTGGCCGTAATCACGATACCGCTCCCCGTGCGCGTGATGGTCGCGTTTCCCGTCCACGCGCCGGCCGTGAATCCGCTCGCCGTCGCCGGCACCAGCGTCCCAGTCGTATCCAAGAGCATCGCCGGGCCGCCGTAGTTGGTCTTCACGTTATCGTAGGCATCGTAGGCGGTGAGGGTCAGGTTGAATGCGGTACCCGCCGTCTGATCACCAACCGGGTTGAGGGCGAAGCGGTCCAGCCCTGCCGGTTGCACCACGAAGGGGGTGCTCGCATCGGACACGGCGCCATCCGTGGCCGTGATCACGACGCTGCTGCCTGTGCGCGTGATCGTCACAGTCCCCGTCCAAACGCCAGCCACGAAACCGTCTGCCAGCGCCGGCACGAGCGTGCCGGTCGTGTCCGACAGCACGACCGTACCGCTGTACTCGGTCACGACGGCGCTTTCGTCATCGTAGGCCGTAAGTGTGACGCTGAACGCGGTGCCCGCCGTCTGCTGACCAATGGGGCCAAAGACGAAGTGATCCAAGGCGCCCGCATCCGCGGCCAGCGCAGCGAGCCGGGCCTCGTCCATGCCTACGCCGAGGCCGGTCCAGGCGCCGGCGACCGGGAGGTTCACGGCGTCGCGCGGGGATCCGGCAGTGACCCCATCCGCAAGCAGTACCAGGGTGCCCACGACGCCCACGAGTCCGGCCAGCGAAGCCGCAAGCAGGCTGATAACAGTTCTCTTACGCGCTCTCATTTTCCTTTCCTCCATGCCATTATAACCGAAAATCCCGCATGGGGAAACACCAGCAAAGAGCCCAATTCTCGTTGGAGCGGGCCACGTCTCCTCTAGCACGCTACGTGGGCAGCTTCTCAACCCTCCGATGCGCCAATAGCAGCGCCAGGCTATAGACACCGACCCAGCAGAATCACGTCCTCGTAGACACCGTGTCGAGCGATCTGGACGAAGGGCGTGAACGGAATCGCGCACAGGAGCAGCAGCACGTAGATTGTCCTGTCAACCTGTGGCAGAGCAGTAGTCAGCAGGAGCAAACCGAGAGCCGTCGTCGGGCACGGAAAAGCGCCCGGAAACAGCAGGCTGGTGACGTCACGTCCCAACGCGCGCCCGAACAGCGGGTAGCCGAACACCAGCAGCGTCAGCACCCACGTAGCGTGTCTTCGCCATCCGAACGCCGGGAGTGAGAAGCGCATCCTCTGCCTGAACAAGTCGACCACAAACAGCACCGATACAAACATGAACACAGAACCGATCACGTAGTTTCCGTAGCTATCGCCGGCCATACCCCTGGCCAGTGTGAAGTAGAACGCCACGCCATTCCAGGTGAATGCCAACGACAGATAGAGCTTCGCCAGGAGGCTCGTGATCCTGCCGGGGTTGAGAAGGAGCCATCCGACGCACAGAATCCCGGCCACGTAGAAGACAAACTGGGCAGGCATGATCCCCGCGCCATAGGCCGCCATGATGCGCCAGAATTCCTCTGTGGGTATCATCCTCTACCACCACGAATCACTGATGCCCAAAGGCGAGACCGCTCCATTGCAGTGCAAGCCTCATCACCAGGCATGAAAGCCCTGGCAGGCCGCTCAGGTGGGCTCGGCACCGATGACGTTGCCATCTGGGTCCGTAACCAGCAACCCTTTCGTCGCATCCAGGAGCACGAGCTCGTTCCCCCAGGGATCCTACACCAGCACGCAGCGCCCGATCTGGATATCAAAGGGGGGCACGAGCACTGCGCCGCCGGCCGCCTCAACCTGGGCGGCGGCCTCATCCGCGCACGCAACCAGCAGGTCGATCTCGGGCTTTTGCGGCTCGATATGGAGCACGATCTCCGTCTCGTCCTCGGGCAACCGCAGGCCCAGCGCCTGCTCGGTGCGCCAGATGAGATCAAGCCCCAGCCGGTCGCGATAGAAGGACAGACCAGACTCAAGGTCGGGCACAGAGAGCCTCACGCAGTCAACCTTGTGTATCAGCGCTTCGGTCATTGTCTGCCGGAACTCCTCGACGCGTTCACACGGCCCCGGGGATGGGAAGAGACAGACGGCAGTCACGGCCTTCTGGTCTTGAGAGTGTTGACGACGGGGGGCATCTAGGGAAGATGATACAACATACGGGGAAAAGGTCAACCTTTGGTCAGCCGGTGGAGGAGGCAAGGGAGACAAGTTCCTCGGACACAGAGGCTCTCCATCTCTAGCCGATTTCCAGGATACTAGTCACCGAACACTGACGATTAGCTCATACAATGAAACCGGTGGACGAACAGGCCCGCCGACAAGCTCACCGACCCTAAGATGGGGCAGCGGAAGGCTAGGCCGGTCCGACGGTGAGCACGTCCGGCCAGCCATGCGCCATGCCTGCAGGTGTGGCACCTGGCCCGGCATCAGACTGATCTAGAACACTACTCAGGCGGCGCTTCGACGCACCGAGGCCTGCCTAGATTCTTAAATTCGGCGCAAGGAGGTTTCTGAATGACTGTGATCGCGAGAGCGCCAGTGCGCATCAGTTTCGGAGGAGGCGGGACAGACCTGCCCGCCTACTACGAGCGGCATGGGGGCCTGGTCGTCAGCACGACGATCGGCTACCACGTATACACCATCCTCAGCCCGGGCCCATCAGATGAGATACAGATCATCTCAGCCGACCACCGGCCGGCGAGCCAACCTGCTGTATGCGAGGATCTGATCTGGAACCGTGACCTGCGGCTCCCAAAGGCCATCACAAACTACTTCAACGTTCGCGACGGGGTGACGATCTTCCTGGCCCCCCAGGTGCCACCGGGCACCGGCCTGGGATCGTCTGGCAGCGTGGCCGTCTCAATGATCAAAGCCCTGGCCTTCTGGTGCGGGCTCGATCTGGGCTCGGCGGAAGTCGGAGAACTGGCCTGCTACATCGAGATCGACAAGATGGGCATGCCAGTGGGCAAGCAGGACCAGTACGCAGCCGCCTTCGGCGGCCTCAACTGCATCACATTCTCCCGTGACGGGGTGAACGTCGAGCCGCTGCATATCTCCGCACCGACACGCGAGGCGCTGGAGAACGGGCTGATGCTCTTCTTCACCGGCACATCCAGCCAGTCCTCGACGATTCTGCGGCATCAGCAAGAGGCCAGCCAGAAGGGAGACCGGGAGACGATCCGCAGGCTCGACGCCATCAAGGCGTTGGCGCGGGAGATCCAGACTGCACTCCAACGAGGCGACATAGCGTCCTTTGGAGAGCTGCTCCACCGCTCGTGGCTGGAGAAACGCCAGTTGGTAGAAGGGATCACCAACCCGTTCCTGGACCAGTGCTACCGGACGGCGCGGCAACACGGCGCGACCGGTGGCACAGTGACCGGGGCAGGCGGTGGCGGATTTCTGATGCTCTACTGCCCTGAGGAACAGCAGGGTGCGGTGACCGAGGCGCTGGCAGAAGCGGGCCTGCAGCGTTGGCCTTTCGCGCTGGAGAGAGGCGGCGTGCAGGTGATGCGGGCCACGTCCTGGTCACAGAACCACGCAGCCAACGGGATTCCCATTGTCATGGAGGGCGTTCAGCTGGACATCGGCTAGCGGCCCGGCGTCCAGTTTCCGGAGAGGATCACGTCCGGCCCTGAGTGCCGATTCCGATAGCGCGGGCTGGACGGCGACTGATCGCGCGCGTGTAGGTTGTACTGAACATTGGACCAAGACGGGGCAGTTTGGGCGCTTATTCACCGAAAACTGGGCAGCTTGTTGAGAACATACTGGGCCAAACCTGACACTATTGTTGAGGATATTGGGCCAAAGCTACTCGTCGAGTTGTGCAAGACAACAGAGAAGTAAAGGGACACTGGATCTTAGCCTAGATTTCGCACATTGACAATCGAATAGAGAGACAAACTCGCGGAATCGCCCCTTTTGTGGCAAAGTATGGGTTGCCCAACTCACACTTGCCGGAGCGATTCCAAATGAAGTTTGCCACAAAATCACAGTATACGCAAGTTCTAGCCTGGCTGATCTGGATCATCGTGATCTTCGTTTTCCTACGTGCACCAGGAAGCAGCCTGGATGCACCAGCCTCCGAGCCACCAGCGTTGTCGGGGGGCATCACTCCTCACTGGCGAGACGGCCCGCTGTTTTGCTGGAAGTATCGTCTGCGCGTGATCGCCCGACGACAGCGGCGTGTTCTCCGGCGGCCCCGTCATCGCGTTGCATGGGCGTCTCGCTTGGTCAAACTGGCTTTACGCGGCGCGTTGACGATGGCGCAGGTCGTGGACTGGCTGACTCGGGCTCAGTTACGCCGTCATGTGGGTGCATTGCCTGTGCTGTGCGGCTTGCTGGAAGTGCTCCAGGTACGAGACATCATCAACCGTCACTGTCCCACAGCCGCGGAAGTGAACCACGGCACCGTGGCGATGGTCCTGATCCTCAATCGGCTGGTCGCGCCACGACCGCTCTACCGTGTGGCCGATTGGTTGGCACGAACGGTGCGGGTCTACCACCTGGGTGTGTCGGCAAAGAAGTTCAATGACGACCGCTTGGGGCGCACGTTGGATGCTATCAGCAAGCACAGTCGTGATATCTGGCAAGACATCGTCCATCGTGCGC
>CAZYSK010000039.1:22561-50937 GCA_964649415.1 uncultured Anaerolineales bacterium | reverse complement strand
TGCAATATGAGGGTATTATACCATAATACGAAGTTGTTTTTGAACCATTACTTAGGGTCTTGATGGTCTTGAGGGATGAGCGCCAGCTCGCCCGGCCGGTACGCGCCGACCACCAATATGCGACTGCCAGCCAACCGCCGCCCCAGGTGAAACAGCAGGCTGATCGACCCGGCATCTGCCCATTGTAGGTCGTCCAGCACGAGGACCAATGGCTGCTGGCGCGAAAGGGACCGTAGCACGTGAGTGATCTGTCCGAAGATGCCCCCCTGCTGCGCGGCAGCCGCGTCCAGGCCGCCTGCTTGCCGTTCCATCAGCTCCTCCAGCCGGTCCGCTACGCTGCCCCTCCCCGAACACGGCACGTACGCCCGAACGCGGGCCAGCAGGGTTGCCCCCGACACGAAGCTGCCGAGCAGATCTGGGCCGACCTCGACCAGCGCCTGCACCGCAGCTGGCCACGTGGCCCACAGACGGCGGGCCTGTTCCGGCGTGAGGGCACCGCCGGCCTGCGGGGTCTCGATGTCGCCGGTGAGTAGTTGCAGAATCTCCAGAAAAGGCAGGTAGGGATCGCCGATGCCCGTATGAGCATTGCATCTGCCGCCGGCCACGACCAGGTCATCGTGGGCGGTCATCGCCCGCTGCGCGCAGATCATCGAGGCGGCCCTGGCGTGCTTCGGCCGCCATGGCTACGCCAACACGACGATGGACGACATCGTCGCCGGCAGCGGCTTGAGCAAAGGCGCTATCTACTGGTATTTCAAGAGCAAGGACGACCTGTTCGAGGCGGCGCTGAGTTCGGTGATGGAGCGGGTGGCCGAGAGGTCGATGGCGGCCATAGCGGCGTGCGGGACGGCCACCGAGCGCCTGCGCGTTGGGGCGCGGTGCCTGGTCGAGGTGTGTCACGAGATCGAGAGCTACTTCGGCCTGCTCGTCGAGTTCTGGACCCAGAGCGAGCGCCGCGAGGAGGTGACCGCGTTTTGGGCCGACATGATCGCCCGCTATCGCCAGGTGATTGTGGCCATCTTCGAGCAGGGCATCCGGGCCGGCGAGTTCAAGCCGGTCGACGCGGACGCGTTGGCGTGGATGATCATGGCGGCCTATGACGGTCTGGCCGCCTATCACATGATGATGCCGGACATAGATATGGATCGCATCAGCCAGGGCTTCATCGAGGCCCTGATGAAAGGATTGAGGACCAGTGACGAGTCCCAATAACCCGTACGACATCTGCACCTGGCGGCCGGAGGCCGAGTGCGCGGATTGCGCCCTCACCGGGCACCTGAAGTGCCGTTTCAACCGTCGCGATCTGCTGCACTTCGTGGGGATGTTCGGTGTCTTCGCGATCCCGGCCGTTCTGGGCGTGATCCAGGGCGGCTACGGCTGGTACCTGCTGGGGCGGTGCGTGAACCTCTCCTGCCCGCTGAACACCGTCCCCCCGGAGATCGCAGACGCGTACCTGGCGCGGAACCCTGTGATGCGCCGGGCATTTCAGGAGGGTGGGGGGCCGGCAGGGCAATAGGCCCCTCCCCGCACATACGATTTTCTAGAGGTGGACGTCTGCGTCCGCACATACGATTTTCTAGAGGCGGACGTCCGCGTCCGCGCTATCCCAATATCGCGTCGGCCAGCCTGGCCCGGTCGGTCAGCACGTCGCTTATGACGGCGCGCAGCAGATCGAGCGCCTCGACCACGCGGTGATCGCGCAGCGCGTAGCGCACGGCGTTTCCCTCCCTCGTGGCCGTGACCAGGCCCCGATTGCGCAGTATCTTCAGGTGGTGCGAGACGGTGGGCTGCCGCACGTCCAGCACGTCCACCAGCTCGTTCACGTGGCGCGGACGCTCGGCCAGGAAGTACAGGATCAGGATGCGCGTGGGGTCGGCCAGCGCCTGGCACATCTGGGCGTGCAATAGGTTGACTTCTTCGATCAGTGTCGGGTCCATTTGGAGATTCCCCCGGGCAGGCTCAGATGAACAACTGGACCCCGGCGTTGGCTGCCTCCTTGACGAAAGTCGCCACGCCGACGACGTTCTCCACCTCGGGGATCAGGTCGTCGCGCCCGATCTCCAGCACGTCCATGCTCATCTTGCAGGCCAGCAGGTGCACGTCCAGGGCGACGGCCGTCTCCAGCAGGTCCTCGAGCGAGGCCACGTTCTTGTCGCGCATCATCTTGCTGAACAGGACCCTGCCGATGCCGCCGAAGCTGAAGCGGGACGGGTTCAGGCGCTTGATGCCGCCGCGGTTCAGGATGCCCATCATCTTGCCCAAGAGACCTCGGGCCTGGATGGGGGCTCCCGTCTTGATGGCGTTCAAGCCCCAGAAGGTGAAGAAGAGCGTCGTGTCCATGCCGGCGGCGGCGCAGCCTGTGGCGATGATCAGCGCGGCGAAGACCTTGTCCATGTCGCCGCTGAACACGACGATCGCTGCCCGGTTGTTGGTTTCAGGCATCGGGGCTCACCCTGCCTGCTTGCGCACGAAATACCGGACGTAGCCGTCGGCGGGTTCCTGGCCCAGGAACTCGTTGCCCGTCTGCTCGCACCAGGCCGGGATGTCCGCCTGCGCGCCTTCGTCGTCGGCCTGGACCTCGAGCACCTGTCCGGCGTCCAGCTTCTTCATGTTCCGGGCCAGAAAGGCGATGGGCATAGGGCACATCTGGCCGATCGAATCCTGTACCATATCCACGTGAAAATCCATCTGTCCTTGACCTCCCTGTATGTCAGATTACGTCAGAGCCACGGCACCACGGGGTGCTGCTCCACCAATTCGACGAAACCGTCGTAGTCTATGGGCTCGATACCGTCGATCAACGAAGTGAGGCCCCGCGCCTCCAGGTCGGCACGCAGCGCGTAGACTCGATGGTCCTTCAACGCCTGCCGGATCAGGGCCTCGCTCGCGGCCGCCCCGGCGGCGGCGTACACGCCGTCTTCGTACAGCAGGATCGGATCGCCGGGCGGCGCGATGCGCAGCGCGGACTTGAGATTGCCGAACATCAGCGGGGATTTGTTGACTGTGTATAGCATGTCATTATCCTTACAAAGGCGCCATTCTTATGGCGCTTCAATCTCTCCCTGGGGCCTAGAAGGGCAGCACGGTTCCGCACGACGCGAGGACGCGGGCCACGCCGGCGTCGTCCAGAGGTTCCACGTCCATCACCAGGTCATCGGGCGTCAACCCGCGCTCGCTGAGCGACGGCGTGTGCACGTAGAACTGGGTCACGCCGAAGTCGGGCAGCATCGGGAAGCCGTCGCCCAGGGCCTTCATGTCCAGCCCGGTCGCGTCCTGACCCTTGACCAGCGTGTAGACGCCGTCGTCCAGGAAGACGACGCTGATGTCCATCTCAAACACGCCGATGCCCATGATCGAGCGGAACCCCTCGGCGGCGTATACCGATCCGTAGGGGGCCTTGCGCATCAGCACGGCGACTTTGTTGCTCATCTGTCCCTGTTCCTCTGTCATTGTTCTTCCCTTGATCTTGGACTCAGTCCCCGAAGGTCACGAAGCGATCGGTGCCCCTCAGATACTCGGCCAGCGCGCCCAGGCCGCCCAGTTTCACGCCCTCGGCGAGCATGTCGCGCCGGAACCCTCGGAAACGGGCGCAGGCGGTGCACGCGACCACGTCGATGCCCTGCGCTGCCAGCTCGCTGAAGCGCTCGGCGATGTTGCGTTCGCCCGGCGGCTTGATGTACCCGTTGATGGCGTTGACGCCGTCGGTGTACAGGAAGATGCCGGTGACTTCGTGCCCCCGGGCCAACGCGGCTTTGACGAAGTGGTAGGCCGTGTCGGCGGCTTGGTGCTGATACGGCCCTTCCATAACCATCACTCCGATCTTCATATTCTGCCTCCTATCCCGCATCATCGCGGGTTTCCGAAGGGCGTGACTTGCGAGTGTTCCAGCTTGCCCTGCTCGTAGCGTTCGATGGCCTCGCGGACGGTGATGCCCTCGGGGGCCAGGTATACCTCGACCGCCAGGGCCTGGAGCGCCATGCAGCACTCGGGATGGATTTGGGGTGTGATGAGCACGTTAGCGCCGCTCCGGGCCACGGCGCGGATACCCTCCATGTTCACGTTCTTGCTGGGCCCGTCCGGCTCCACCTGGATCACCTCCCACGCCATGGTGCGCGGATCCACGACGACGAAGGAGGCGCAGATGCCGAATCGCAGCTCCATCGGGGCATCCAGCCCCTCGCCGTGCGAGACGACGGCCACGCGGGTGGTTATGCCCTGCCGCGATTCGCGCGTCTCCATGCCGGTGGCTTTGTAGCGCTCGATGGCTTCGCCCACCGTCATGCCCTCGACGCCGTCGATGACGTCGATGCCCAGGTTCAGCAGGGTCTGGCGACACAGGTCCTTGATGTGCCCGGTGATGACGGCGGTGACGCCCTGCTTCGCGACGGCGCGGATCGCGGCCAGGCTCACGCGCTCGGGCGTCTCCGCGTGCGGGGGAACGCTCACGACGACGTACTCCATCGTGTCCAGGTCGAAGACGAGGAACTGAGAACAGAACCCGAACCGAATGCCGACCCACGCTTCGGGCACGGTCCCCATGGACGCAACGGCTACTTTCATGTTCTGCCCCTTTCGGGTAGTCCACCTTGTTGGTGTTGGTGGATTCTCCTCACCGCAGAGCGCGCAAAGCTCGCAAAGACTTCCGGCTTTCCTCTGCGTTCTTGGCGGTCTTTGCGGTGAAACTACGGGGGGCGTTTGCATCAATGAATCTGCGGGAGACCACCCCCTGTCGTCGCTGGTGTTTGTAAGGGTGTGTATATTTACATATATAAATATATCACTGTACCAATTATACCATGGGTCTGATCCATGTGCAAGTGATTGCCTCCGGTTGCGTAGGGCGATTGCATTTGGAGAACCATCTCCCATCTGAGGGCCAGTACCAGCCTTTTCGCGGAACCCTTGCCCTACCCAGGGCGTGTTTTCGATGTTCCTCCAGGGACAGCGTCCCAACAGGCGGCCGAATGTGATTGCGCCAGGCATGACCTTATCTGGCCTTGACAAACCTGCCTGCCAGGTGTGTAATATTGATGGAGACTATCCCGTTCTGGCTGGCCACGATGATCACGGCCTTACTGCCGCTGCCCCTGGGCATGTTCATGGGTAACTGGAACGTCCCGCTGTGGTGCAGCTTCATTGTGTGGGCTCAGTACTTCGTGTATGGGGCCAATCCGGGAGCGTTCAAGAAGATCCTCGGTCCGTATGCTGCCGGTGCCTTGTTCTCCACCGCTGGCATGTTCCTTTCCGCTCTGTTCGGCCAGTTCATGGGTCCGTACATTGGACTCAACGTTGGGTTCGGTCTAGCTGTTGCGGTGATGGTCTACATCATGCGTTTCGTACCTGCGTTCCAGGAATGCTCGCTGGCCTACTTCAACGGCATGGCGATGATGCTGGGCGTCTACTTCACAGGCAGCTTCCCGTTCGCAGGCGGCGCTGCAGCTCTCGTGGCTCCCCTGATCGCAGGTGCCTGGGCAATCGTCTGTGGCTGGCTGGGCATGGTGTTTGGCTGGTTTAACGTCACCATCACGTTCCCACGCAAGGTGTCGGCCTAGCCGCCAACATGCTCCACCAGCGTCCACCTGCGGCACGGAGTGGTTTTGTCGCCATGTATTCTCTTCTCTCGCAGGGAGTGCTATGGCGTTGATCTGACGGATGTTATCTGTACGCGATGGCAACATACTTGGAGCGGGGCAGCGAGGGGCCTCGTTCCAAACAGACTGAGCGACCAGAAGGAGGTAATACGATGTCAGAAAACGAAGTTCTCGCTACGTTCTTCGGCGACGAGAGCTTCCCCGTGGAGTGGGAGAGCGAGGAAGAGAGGGGGCTCTTCTGGTTCTTCGACGACAACCACTGCGGCCGGCCCATCTCCCCTATGTATTGGAGTCTCGATGGCTGGTGGGGTCCGACGCTGGACTACATGTACCGGCGCTTCGGCTTCCCGCTGGGCAAGGCGTGGATCGGCAAGCGGGCGAACGGCTATCTCTACAGCGCGATCGTTCCCCGTGAGGCGGAGTCGGCGCAGATGCTTGGCCCGTACTACATGTGGATCATGCCCACGTACGCGGACAAGTTCCTGGATTGGTGGCAGGAGCGCTTCCTGCCCGAGATGCTGCGCAACTTCGAGTACATCGACAACTTCGACACGGAATCGGCCACGCTGCAAGAGTTGATGGTCTATCTGGAAGAGGCCATCGATATGCAGTACCGGCACTTCTGCATTCACTGGATCCTGAACCTGGCCCAGTTCCAGTCGTCTATGGACCTGCAGGCGGCGGTCGGCGAGGTCGTCGGTGAGGTTGATCCCTCGCTCGTGGGGCGCGTCCTGGTCTCCATCAAGGATCGCAACTGGGATAGCCTCGAGGCCCTGTGGAAGCTCAAGGAACAGGTCAAGGGCGACGGTGAGTTGAAAGCGGTGTTCGACGCTGGCGATACGGCGTCCGTGATCATCCCCGAACTGGAGAAGAGCGACAAGGGGCGGGCGTTCCTGGCGGACGTTCACGGGTACGTGGAGGAGTTCGGCGTCAAGGCGACGATGTACCCCCACGAGTACATCAACAAGCTGTGGGTCGAGGACATCAGCCCGGCCGTTGAGACGATCAAGGGCTACCTGGCCTCGGACTACGACTTCCCCGCGCAGTACAAGAAGATGGTGGATGACCACAACGCGGCTGTCGAGGAGTTGCTGGCCATGGTCCCCGAGGACGCCACGGAGGAGCAGCGGAAGAAGCTCGAGACCGCGGTTACGTTGGCCACGAAGATGATGCCGCTGACGCCGGACCATCACTTCTACATCGACCAGGGCACGTTTGGCCGGGTGCGGCTGGTCCTGATGGCCATTGGCCGGCGGATGGTCGCGGAGGGGTACTTCCCCGATCCCGAGGACATCATGTTCCTCGAGTACGATCAACTTCGGGCCTACGTGGCCAACCCCAAGAACGAGGACAATCCGGAGGGCTACGACGGTCTCAGCGTGATCAAGGGAGCGCGACGCAAGTTCGAGGACGCGTTCAAGATCCGCCCGCGGGACTGGATCGGCACGGCGACGCACTGGTCGATGTACGTCGAGCCGTACCATACCCTGTGGGGGTGGCCGGAGCGGTTCGAGCGCGCGCAGAAGGGCGAGGAACTGCCCGCTGACCAGGTGCAGGGTCTTCCTGCAGCGGCAGGCATCGCCGAGGGATTGGCCCGGCTGGTGCTCTCGACGGACGAGTTCGATCAGGTCAAGCCGGGAGAGATCATGGTGTGCCAGATGACCAACCCGGCCTGGGTGGTCGTCTTCAGCAAGATCAAGGGCGTGGTCACCGACACCGGTGGCGTGCTGTGCCACACGGCCGTGGTGGCGCGTGAGTTCGGCATCCCGGGCGTGGTCGGCACCGGCGACGCCACTCACCGTATCAAGACCGGCGATCGACTCCGTGTGGACGGCAACACGGGCATGGTTGAGATCGTCAGGTAGAGGCGGAGCCTGGGGCTGCCTGCTTCCAAGTCCGTGGACGCCCCGTTGATCGTGCGTCTGCTGACACCAGATGGGTCTGGCGGGGGCGACTAGGATTGGGTGGACACGTTGCTAACAAGATGCTGTGCGCAGGCCCAATCCCCGCCCCTTCCAGACCTGTCTAAGAAAAGCGCTGAGCCCCAGGAGTGAGATATGATGTGGATGGGAGGTTGATGAGTATGAGCGGACATTCGCCGGGGGTCCGGGGTGGGTACACGGGGACGGCGCTACAGGTGGATTTGACCAGGGGCGTGATCGAGAAGGAGCCGCTGGACGAGGAGTTCGCCAGGACCTATATCGGCGGACGTGGTTTCACCTCGCGGTTGCAGTACGATCTCATTCCCAAGGATGTCGATCCCCTCGGGCCGGAGAACGTCGTGATCATCGCGCCGGGAGCGTTGACGGGGACACCGGCGCCTTCTTCTGCGCGTTTCCTTGTCGCCGGACGCTCTCCGCTGACGGGCATTCTGGGAGACGCGAACTCAGGCGGGTTCTTCGGAGCGATGCTGAAGCGGGCCGGATACAGCCTGCTTGTGATCCGCGGCCGGTCGCCGCACCCGGTGTATCTCCAGATCGACGGCGACCACGTGGAACTGCGCGACGCCCGCCATCTGTGGGGCCAGGACGTTCACGAGGTGACCGATGCCATCCAGCGCGAGGCGGGAAAGGGGTTCCGCGTCGCAGCCATCGGGCAGGCCGGTGAGAACCTGGTCCGCCTGGCGGGCGTCATCGTCGATAAGGACCACGCCGCGGCCCGTACCGGCCTGGGCGCTGTGATGGGCTCCAAACAGTTGAAGGCCATCGCCGTGCGTGCCAAGGGGACGGTCCCGCTGTACGACCCCGACGCCTTCAAGCATCTCGTCGCCGGGCTGCGGGAGATAGAACGGAACGACAAACGGGCCAAGGATTTCAGCGTGCGGGGTACGCTGGGCACGCTGATGGAGCATCATAGCAAGATCGGCGGTATGAACACGCGTAATTACCAATTTGGCCAGTTTGAGGGCAAGGAGAAGATCGACGATGTAGCGCTGGCCGAGACGTACCAGATCAAGACGACCGGTTGTTACCAATGTGCGCTCAAACCAGACCGCTACTGCCGGGTAACCGGGGGCGAGTTCGGCAGCTTCGAGGTCGGCGGTCCCGAGTACAGTACGTCCGTGGCGTTCGGTTCCGGGTTGGGTATCGACAACATAGCCGCGATTCTCAAGGGCAACGATCTGGCCAACCGCTACGGGATGGATACAATCGACCTGGGGGGCGTGATCGCCTTCAGTATGGAGCTGTATCAGCGCGGCATTCTCACCCAAGGTGACACGGATGGGCTGGAACTGGAGTGGGGCAACTACCAGGCTATGCTGGAGTTGGTCCGGCGGATTGCCTTCCGTGAGGGCGCGTTCGCCGATCTGCTGGCGGACGGCGTCCACGTCGCTGCGCAGGAGATCGGGCGTGGCTCAGAGCGATACGCCGTACACGTGAAGGGCATGACGCCGGCGCCGCTTGACGCGCGGGCCGTCAAGGTGTACAACTTCCGCTATGCGGTCGGGCCGCGCGGCGCCGATCACCTGCGCATATCGTGTCCCGGCGGCTACGCGCTGGACGAACTGCCGCTGCACGAGGCGGCCAGCAAGCTCCGCTATTGGCAGGGTGTTATCGCCGTCCCGGACCTGATGGGCGTGTGCAAGTTTGCCTACACGTACTACACCGAGACGCCGGATGTGGCGCTGCATAGGACGGTGGAGGTCATCCCACAGCTCTACACGGCAGCCACCGGGTTCGAGCTCAGCGGCGAGGAACTGCTGGAGGCGAGCGCCCGGGTGACCAACGTGGAACGGGCACACAACTGCCGGCTTGGTCTGACCGCCGACGACGACACGCTGCCGCCTCGTTTCACGGAGGATCCCATGCCTGAGGGTCCGTCCAAAGGCAAGGTTTACGACATCCTGGAGCCAATGAAGGAGGCATGGTATACCGTGCAGGGCTGGAACCCTGAGACCGGGATACCGACGCGCGCGCGGCTGGAGGAATTGGGGCTAGGGGACATCGCGGACGATCTCGAGCGGAACGGCATCGACATCACGTAGGAAGGGTGGCAAATCCCAAGTCCCAAAGCCCAAACCCCAAACTCCTCTACCAGCTTACCAATCTACCAACGTGGACGGTCAAATGGGGCGGACGCGGGCGTCTGCCTCTAGAGGGATATCGTTATGAAGCGCATCTATGTCATTGAGAATCTATGCAACGGGTGCCGGCTGTGCGAGACCTTCTGCTCGTCGCTGGCTGACGGCGTGTTCGACGTCAAGCAGGCCCGCATCCGTGTGGTCACGGTTCCGGGGGGGGAACAGGACATCCCAATAGTGGACTGCAATGGGCGCTGCGTACGTCCACTCTACGAGGATGGCGGCCCCACGTGTGTCGCCGTGTGCCCCACCGGTGCACTGATATACGCGGAACGGGACGAGGCCGTGGCCAGGCGACTGGAGCTGGAGGAGGCCCGGGAGGCGCACAGTCTGTTCAAGGTGATTGCGCCTTGGAAGTGGCCTCTGCCCTGGCGGTCCGACGCGAAGGCGGCGGACGTCGGGCGCGGAGACCGCGCCCCTACTGCGAGGGGCGGTGGTGTGTCTGATGAACACCGTACGGCGGCAGCGCCGGCAGATGGAGATTGACACATGGCAGCGCGAGACAACAGTGTGCAGACGATCTTGTGGGTGAATCTGGCCGATGGCAGCACCCGGCTGGAGACCCTTCCAGAGGCGTGGACGAGGAAGTATCTGGGGTGCCGGGGCGTCAATGCACGGCTGCTCTTTGATGAGGTGAAGGTCGGCACCGATGCGCTGGGACCCGACAACGTGTTGTTCTTCGGCACCGGTCCGATGGACGGGCTGCCGGTGGGGATGGGGCGCATGTCGGTGGCCTGCAAGTCACCGCGTGGTACCGTGGCTGAGGGGAGTTTCGGCGGGTTTTTCGGCCCAGAGATGCGAAGAGCTGGCGTCGACTACCTGGCGATTCGGGGGCAGTCGGACCGTCCGGTCTATCTCTATATCTCCGACGGGACGGCCGAGGTCCGTGACGCTGCCCACCTGTGGGGGCTCAAGACGAACGAGACGGACGCGGCGCTGCGGCGAGAGTTGTCTGATCCAGACGTGCAGCTTCGCTACATCGGGCCTGCGGCCGAGAACCTGGTGCACGCGAGCCCTATCTTCGGGAACCTCAACAACAGCGGGGGGCGCGCGGGTTGTGGCGAGGTGATGGCCAGCAAGGGTTTGAAGGCGATCGCCGTGCGTGGATCCCAGGGAATCCGAGTGGCCGACTACGATGCCTTCCTGGATGCCTACAAAGTGCTGCGCTCACGGCTGGACCTGGCGACATCGCGGGACATGTGGACACCTGTATGGTCGACCTACGGTGCGCCGGTGCTCTCCCGGCTGTTCACCGACATCGGGAACCTGATGACGCGGAACGCGCGCGAGATGCGCTGGGACTTCGACAAGGCCACACGCATCTCGTGTGAGAATTACCTGGACAACTACGTGACCAAGGCGAAGGCATGCTGGTGCTGTCCGTGGACCGCCTGCTACAAACTGCACGAGATCAAGTCGGGCAAGTATCAGGGCTTCAAGGGCGGCAGCTACTGGGCGGGTCAACCGGTCACGTTTGGCTCGCTGATCGACAACGACGATCTGGATCTGATCCTGGTGCTCTCGGGGCTGTGCAACGAGTACGGGCTGGACATCTTCCACGTGGGCTACACGCTGTCCTGGGCGATGGAGTGCTATGAGAACGGCCTGCTGACCAGGGCGGACACCGATGGGCTGGAGCTCCGCTTCGGTGTGCCTGACCCGGACGGCCTGGTTGACCTGATCCGCAAGATCGCCATGCGTGAGGGCTTTGGCGACCTGCTGGCCAGAGGATGCGCCGAGGCCGCCAAGATCGTGGGCCAGGGTTCGGAGCGTTTCTGCCTGTGCGTGAAGGGCCAGGAGCTAGAGGGAATCGCCGAGCGAAATCTGTACATGGTCGCCCTGGGCGTTGCAGTGAGCGAGGTCGGCCCTGATCACACGCGTTGGTACCCACCTTATCCGTGCAACCCGAGTCTCATATCGAAAGACGAGCTGGCCGAACTGGGCATTGACCTGGACCTGAGGCTGGCGTTCCAGGGGCGCAATCCGGAACAGAAAGGGAAGCTTCTGCGTTGGTTCAGTATCAGCCGGGCGATCATCGAGAGCCTCCCTAGCTGTGTGTTCCTGGTGCGGGATACACTGGGGCTGGACATGCGGCCCTGGTGGCACCTGTTCGAGGCAGCGACGGGCGTCGAGATGGACTATCCGGAGTTCGTGATGGCCGGTGAGCGGTTGATGAACCTGGATCGGGCCTTCAACGTGCGGGAGGGGTATCGTCGGGTCGATGACCAGCCGCCGCTTCGGATGGCGACGGAGGATGTGCCGTACTTCGGATATCGCAAGTTGGATCCGGAGATCTTCGATCCCATGCTCGACGAGTACTATGAGGCGAACGGCTGGAGCGTCGCCACGTCCGTTCCGACCCGTCAGAGGCTTGAGGAACTGGGACTCGGCGATGTCGCAGATGAACTTGACGCGCTGGGAGTTGAGGTGGAGTGATGAAGCGTACGGAAAGCACCCGGCAGCTCGATCTCCGATACATTGCGCACGTCACCACGATCACCGGCATCCTGGAAGAGAGCTATCAGACTTGTGTGGCCACCATCCGAGAGTTGCTGGATGAGTTGGATGCCAAGTATGGCGGGTTCCGCGCGCTGTTCGTGAACCCGCAGACCGGGCAGATGAGTCTGAACGCGATGATCTACTACAGTGACGCGGGCGAGGTTCCGGTCTCAGTCATCGACCTGGATCATGCAATCAACGATGGCGGGACGGTCACGTTCTGGTAGCATGCCGGCAGGATGCCGGCGGTCCGACTCTAACATATTATCATAGGGAGGTTACAATGACCCAACTAATCGATCTGAGTATGGAAGTAAGCGGGGACATGGTTGTCTTCCCGCGTGTGGCACGCCCGATCATGGCGATGCTGGAAAGCTGGGAGGAGTTTGCCACCAACATCGGCGCCGCCGAATATGGGGCGACCTGGCTGACGGCCCACTACGTGGTTGTACTCGGGGACCACGTGGGCACTCACGTGGACTCGCTGAGGCATCTGCGCGACGATGCGCCCGGCCCTGATGGCATTCCGCTGGAGTATTGCTACGGCGACGGCGTGGTCCTCGACTTCAGTGATAAGCCGGTCGGGTACGGAATCACGGCGGAGGACTGCCAAGAGGCGCTGGAGAAGATCGGCTACACGCTGAAGCCGCTGGACATCGTGCTGGTCAAGACCGGCGCATCGCGCTACAACACCGAGCTGCGCTACCTGACCGAGCACTGTGGTATGACGGGGGAGTCAACTCATTGGCTGCTGGATCAGGGCATCAAGATGGTGGGTATTGATGCCCCGACGTGGGACCGTCCTGTAAAGTCCATGTTCGAGACCAAAGAGTTCTGGCCGGCCCACCTGGTGATGCGCGAGCGGGAGTACTATCACCTGGAGAACATGACCAATCTGGATGCCATTCCCCAGCCGTACGGTTTCACCGTTTCGGTCTTGCCCATCAAGTGGAAGGGCACCACGGCTGCACCGGTCCGCGCTGTGGCCATCGTCGAGGACTAGGCGCGTCTGTACCGGGGTCGATCGCGGACGGTCTCCCCCCCCCCGACCGTCTGCGGTCGGCGGTGGAGCGGACGTTGGTGGGTTGGTGGGCTGGTAGATTGGTAGACTGGTAAGTTGGTAGATTGGTCGGGCGTCCGGGGGACGAAGGGACGGCACTCCGGCAGACCTTTGTGCCTTGCTACCTTGACAATGTCACATTAGCTGGCCTCAGACTTCCGAGGTCTAGGACATAGCTCCGAGTAGCAGAAATCGTGGCTTCCGCAGGGTGTTAGGCGGATTGAATGAACTCCTGGAGACCTCGGAAGTCTAATGTGACATTGTCGTACTACGAACGGGGGGGGCGTCCACGGACGCGGGCGTCCGCCTTGGAAAATCAGTTGGATTGGAGCAATCCGCGAGGGTAGGTAGGGTATGCCCAGATACGTAGCCATTCTTGGGACGCTGGATACGAAGGGCGCAGAGATAGCATTCCTGCGCCGGACGGTTCGCGCGGAGGGCGGTGAACCGCTCGTCGTCGACACAGGTGTGCTGGGAGAAGCAACGGTCGAGACGGACGTCACCCGGCACCAGGTGGCCGAGGCAGCGGATAGCAGCATAGAGGAGCTGATTCAGGGAGGGGACAAGTCTCGTGCCCTGGTCGTCATGGCCGAAGGTGCCAGTCGCATCGTGGGGCAGTTGTTCCGCGACGGGCAGTTGGGCGGGGTGCTTTCTGTGGGGGGCTCGCGTGGCACCGCGCTCAGCACGCGTGTGATGCAGTCCCTGCCCGTGGGAGTGCCTAAGTTGATGGTCTCCACCATGGCCAGTGGCCACAACCCGTTCGGCCCCTACGTGGATACGAAGGACGTGACGCTCATGCACTCGGTGGCCGACATACTGGGGATCAATGCCGTGACCCGCCCAATCTTCACCAATGCAGCGGCCGCCATCGTCGCCATGAGCCGGGTCGGTGGGCCGGTGCGGCGCGGGGGGAAGCGGGTGTTGGCTGCCTCCATGCTGGGCGTGTCCACCGTGTTGGTCGGGCAGATTCAGGCGCTGATGGATCCAGACCTGAATGAGGTGATCGCGTTTCATTCCGTCGGCACCGGTGGACGCTCAATGGAGGAGTTGGTTGAGGATGGCCTGATCGAGGGCGTGTTTGACATAACGCCGGGCGAGATGATGCAGTTCCTGGCCGATGGCCCGTTTTCGGCCGGTCCGGATCGGATGAAAGCGGCTGGACGTCGCGGCATTCCCCAGGTCGTCGCGCCTGGTGGGTTAGACTTCATCATCGAGGGATCTCTGGAACAAGTGCCGGACAAATACCAGGGGCGCGCGACCATGGTCCACACGCCGACGATCACGCTGGTACGCACGTCACCGGACGAGATGGCTGCGGTAGCGCGATTGATTGCAGAGTGCCTGGCCGAGTCCCAGGGGCCATCCGCTGCCATATTGCCGCTGCATGCATTTGGTTGGTTTGCCATGAAGGGGCAGCCATTGCATGATCCGGCCGCAGACCGGGCGTTCATTGAGACCTTCCGGGCACATGTCCCTGCTCGCGTGGAAGTGGTTGAACTAGACACGCACCTAAACGATCCAGAGGTCGGGGAAACGGCCGTCCGTTTGATGAAGGAGATGCTGGAGGAGGCGAAATGACATCGTTCGAGGACTATCGGAATCTGTACAGCTTGGATGGAAAGGTTGCCATGGTAGCTGGTGGCGCAGGGGGAATCGGCAGTGCCATCTGCGAGGGTCTGGCCGCCTTCGGCGCAACGGTGGTGGTCTGTGGGCGCACCGGGGCCAAGTGCGAGGCGCTGGCAGATGAGATCGAATCCGCGGGCGCACGTGCCTGGGGGGCCGAGCTGGACATACGTGACATCGAGCGCGTGCGTCAGTTTGTGCCTGACGTTGCCGATCGCTTCGGTGCTATTGATGTGCTGATCAATTGCGTCGGCACGCACAAGGAGGCGCCGGCCGAGGAGTATGCCGAGGCAGATTGGGACCGCGTCGTTGACCTCAACCTGAAGGCCGCGTTCTTTCTCTCTCAGGCAGTGGCCCGGGTACAGATTCCTCGCGGGGGTGGGAAGCACGTCCACATCACCTCCGTTCGCAGCATGCTCGGCATCCGGCGGGGCTACATTTCGTACTGTTCGAGCAAGGGCGGGATGAACCTGATGGTCAAGCAACTGGCGACCGAGTGGGCCAAGTACGACATCACGGTCAACGGCATTGCGCCCACGTTCACGCGTACCGAGCTGGTCAAGCAATACCTGGAGGATCCCGATTTCTACAATCCCCTGGTTGACCGGATCCCGTTGGGGCGCATTTGCGAACCGATCGACCTGGCGGCGATGGCCATCTACCTGGCGGCACCTGCCTCCGACTTTGTCACCGGGCAGATCATATTCGCCGACGGCGGCGTGACCGCGACACAGTAGGGTGAACTCCATGACTGAAAACGCTTGCACGCTGTTTGGCGAGATCTGTCGCGAGGATGTGCCGACGGCCGGAGGCAAGGGGGCCAACCTGGGGGACATGGTCCAGGCCGGCTTGCCCGTCCCTCCAGGCTTCGTCATCTGTGCTCAGGCTTATCGGAAAGTCGCGGAGGACTGCGGCCTGGACGCTCGCATCAATGCGCTGCTGGCGGAACTGGACTACACCAGCGCCCGAGGCTTAAAGAAAGCCGAGCGGGAGATCCGCGCCCTGTTTGCCGACATTCCTCTTAATGGTGACCTGTGCGCCGCGATCCTGCACCGATATGGGGCAATGGGAGCGGACAGGGCGACATCCGCGAACGAAGGGTGCCCGGCTGGCGTCCGGGTGGCCGTGCGTTCGAGCGCGACTGCGGAGGATCTGGCAGGCGCCAGCTTTGCCGGCCAACAGGAGACGATTCTCAACGTCACGGGCGCAGACGACCTGCTTGATGCGGTGCTGCGATGCTGGTCCTCTCTGTACACGTCCCAGGCGATATTCTACCGCCACCAGAGGGGGTTCGACGGCACGCAGGTCTCTATGGCCGTGGTCGTGCAGCAGATGGTCGACGCGGAGAAATCCGGTGTGATATTCACCGTGGATCCGGTCACGCGCAATCGCTTCAACATGGTGATCGAGGCGGTGTGGGGTCTGGGCGAGGGTGTCGTCTCGGGTGCCTTGACGCCCGATCACTACAAGTTGGACCGTGAGACATACGAGGTCCTCCACGCGTTTGTGCCCAGGAAGCCCCTCATGTATACTCGCGGGGGCGACGGTCACGGGGTGATGAAGTCAGAGGTGCCACCGGACAGGGTGTCGGCTCGCGTCCTCACAGATGCCGAGCTGCGGGAGCTGGTTGACCTAGGCAATAGGATTGAGGAACACTTCGGCTGTCCCCAGGACATCGAGTGGGGCATTGAGGGCGGACGTGTCTACCTGCTTCAGAGCCGCCCCATCACTTGCTTGTAAGGAGTGGAGTATGTTGCAGCTTTCCGAAGAAATGTCGAGTGGCGCGGCTCGCTTGCGCGTTGACGTCCATGGCTCACAGTCGCTAGCGCATGTGCTTGAGGATATGACTTTCCTGGACTACCGCCTGGCGAGCGTGCGGATCGAGCCGGAAGTCTCGCGAAACATCCCTGACGTGGTGTGGTATCAGGAAGCCGAACGCAAGGCTATCCGCTACGAGGACGACACGCTGATCCTCGACGGCGAGTGGTTTCAGGGTGAGCTTCAGAAGATCGTCGTCTCCATGCTCGCCCTGCGGATGGAAGCGGTGGGTCTGCATCCGTTCCACGCCTCTGCTGTTCGCTATCGTGATCTCACGATCATGTTCCTGGGCGGGGAATCGAACCATGGCAAGACCATGTCGCAGATAGAAGGGTGCCGCCGGGGCGGGTTGCTCATATCTACCGAGACGACGGTCACCGACGAGCGCGGGTGGGCCGTGATGGGCTCCAAGACTGTCTTCCTCCGCAAACGTGCCAAGGGCACAGAACGGGCTGATCTGCCCAATCAGGACGAGGGTGTCGCCAAGTTCTTTGACAAGACGCCGGAGTTCGTCCCTTTCGATGAGGATAGCAACGTGGATCTGGTCATCCTACCCGCTATTGACGGCCATTTCGACACCAAGGTGGTGGAGATGATCCGCTTTGAGCGGGAATACCAGACCTATCATTCGGTGATGAACTACTTCGGACTCAATCAACTGTTGGCACCCGGCCTGGCGATGCCCATCATTGACTCCGACGTGTTGCGCAGCAAGCGCGCCGACTTCTGCCATCGCTTTGCCGAGCGTTCCTACTACATGATACGAGCCAAGAATCCCCAGATCGTGCTGGACGAGGTTGAGAAGCTGATGTGACCCGTGCCGGGCGGCGGGCGGGATTCCCTGCTGAAGCGGGCACTGATCGTGCGTCCGCCGGGCGTCCGGAGACGGTGGTGAGAATCGCAGAATGAGCGAGCAAGGATGCTCGCGGTCCCAAATGAGCTAGCAAGGATGCTGCGGATCATTCCAATCCGAGCGGTCCCGGGGCGGGGCGTGCGGATACCAGTTTGATATGGACTGATGTGTGAAGAGCGGAAAGGGAGAGAATGAGCATAGCGCAGACGAGACCGAATTCCGAGGAGAATGGAACGCACCTTACACGTGTCGTGCTCAGCGACCAGGTCAAGGCCTTCATCATCGATGCGATTATGGGGGGTGAGTTCAAGCCCGGCGATCGCATCGTTGAGAGCGCGCTGGCACGTCAACTTGGGGTCAGCCAAGCGCCGGTGCGTGAGGCGATACGCGACCTGGCCCGGATGGGGTTCCTGGAGTCCGAACCCTACCGGGGCACCTCGGTGCGATCCTTTACCCCCGATGAGCTTTGGGAGGTCTACACTGTGCGCGCTGCCCTGGAGGCCCTGTCCGCCCGCCTGGCGGCCACCCGTCTGAACGACGATGACGTGGAGACGTTAGAACGCATTCTGGACCAGATGGTGGACGCGGGGAGAAAGCAAGACCTGGACCGGATGACCGAGTTGGACAACGACTTCCACGAGACCATCTTGCAGGTCGCCGGGAACAGCTTGCTGTATCAGCTGTGGCAGACGCTGCAGTTTGGGTATTGGACCATCGTCACGGCAAAGATGTCCACCTTCGATCTGGAGCACCTGGCCGCGCGTCACGAGGAACTGCTGAATGCCCTGAAGACACGCGATCCCCAGAGGGCAATGAACGCCATGCGACGTCACATTGAGGACCTTGGAAAACCTCCCGTGGAGCCGGAGGGTGATGAGGGATGACCGAGGGCGAGGCTATCAAGAGAGCGCGCGCGTACTTCTTGACCGAGGATAACGTCTATGGCTGCGCGGAGACGACCTGCGTGGTGCTTCAGGAGGTCTTCGGGCTGTCGAACGCCACTGACTCCTCTGCAGCGATGGTGCTGAACGGCGGGGTCGCCTGGCGGGGAGGGATCTGTGGAGCGGTCTCCGGTGCAGCCATGGCCGTCGGGAGACTGGCCGAGCAGCGCGTGACGGGCCACAAGAACGCCAAACGCATTGCCCGGTGGATAATCGATCGCTTCATCGACGAGTTCGAAGCGGTGCATGGGTCCGCGGATTGCCGAGACCTGATTGGCCACAGCATTCATTCCCAAGAAGGACACACGGAGTTCATCGAAAGTGGGATCTGGCGCGACGTGTGCATGCGCCAGATCGAGTTTGCAGTGCGCAAGTTGATCTCGCTCCACGACGAACAGGTCTGGCGTGAGACCGTGCGAGCCATCGAAGCCGAAAGCTGAGTGCCATGGGCGAGGAGTGAGGTTCGTGCCATTTGAGGTCAAGATGCCCCAGCTGGGGCTGACAATGGAAACAGGAACGGTGGTCAACTGGCTGGTCGGAGTGGGGGAGCACTTCACTTCGGGCCAGGAGATCCTGGAGGTTGAGACGGACAAGGCGACCGTCGCCGTCGAGGCCCATCACGAGGGTAGACTGGCCCGCGTCCTGGTGCCAGCCGGTCAGGAAGCGGCTGTGGGCACCACGTTGGCCGTGGCTGTGTCTCCCGGTGAATCCTTGTCGCCAGACTGGGGACTCCCCAGGGCGGGAACTGGTGCGGTCGCCGCGGACATCATGCCGGCAGGGATGCAGTGGATGCAGACATCCGGGCGGTCCGATGCGGGCGATGACCGCTCACGAGCATCTGCGCGTTGGCCGCGGCCAGGGGCCCTGCAACCCGGTGTGGTCCGAGCGTCCTGGAAGGCGCGGGCGATGGCGCACGAGGCGGGTGTGGACCTGAGGACGCTTGCTGGCAGCGGCGCAGGCGGGCGCGTCGTGGCGGTGGACGTGACACGCGCGCTGGCGGCGCCGTCTGGGGTGGCACCGGTACCGCCGGTGGCCTCTCCGGTCGCCGCCCAACTGGCGGCTGCCTTGGGCCTGGATCTCTCGCGCATCGTGGGCAGTGGCCCCCAGGGGCGGATTGTGCAGGCGGACGTGATCTCAGCAGCCTCCGCTTTGATTCAGGGCCGAGTTGCGCCTGGGGCGACGCCGGTGTCGCGGCCGGCGAGAGTTGCGACCGGCATCTCTGGTGTCATCCCGCTCACCGGTGTGCGTGGCACCGTGTCCGAGCGCATGGCGGCGAGTGCACACACGACGGCCCGGGTCACGCTTTTCCGCGAGGTGGACGCCACCGCGATGATCGACCTGCGTGCGCGTTTCAGTGCCCAGGGCACACCGGTCGCATACAACGACATCCTGACCCGGGTTTGCGCTACCGCGCTGCGGGACTACCCCGAAGCGAACGCTCGCATGGGCGATGGACACATTGAGCAACTCGATTGCATCCACATTGGCGTTGCGGTGGACACGGACAGGGGGCTGCTGGTGCCGGTGGTCCACCACGCCGATACCCTGAGCATACCCCAGATTGCGGCCGAGAGCGCCCGGCTGATCGAGGCCGCCCGTTCGGGCCGGTGCCTGCCCGACGATCTGAGCGGGGGCACCTTCACGATCACCAACCTGGGGATGCTTGGCGTTGAGGGTTTTACTCCGGTGATCAACTTGCCAGAATGCTGTATCCTGGGGGTGGGGCGCATCGTGCGCAAGCCGGTAGTGATTGAGTCGCTGAGCCACCCTGATGCAGGAACTGACGAGGCGGAAGGGGGTCATCCGAGCGACGCATTGGGCGTTCGACCGATGATGATGCTGAGCCTGGCATGTGACCATCGGGTGATTGACGGAGCACCTGCGGCCCGGTTCCTGGAGCACGTCGCGCAGTTGCTCCGGGACCCTTTACTGCTGCTGTAAGCGGACGCAGGCGTCTACCCTTTAGAAGGTTGTATGATGAGGGAGTGATGAGCGAAAAGATGGCGGATAAAGACGAGCGCAGCGTTCGGCAGCACTCGGCGAACGAAATGCATCCGGAAGAGGGGCCTCCCGACGACCTGACGCAGGAACAACTGCTGGGCATGTACCGGCGTATGCGGTTGATCCGGGGTTTTGAGGACCGGGCCAAAGAGCATTTCGAGGCCGGCGAGATTACCGGGTTTCTGCACCTGTCGCAGGGACAGGAAGCGGTGCCTGTGGGTGTCTGCACCGCTTTGCGCAAGGACGACTACATCACCAGCACGCACCGTGGTCATCACGACGTGATCGCCAAGGGCTGCGACGTGAAGTACATGTTTGCCGAGTTGTACGGCCGGGCGAACGGCTACTGCAAGGGCAAGGGTGGCTCGATGCACATCGCCGATTTCAGCCAGGGCATCATCGGCGCCACCGGCATCGTCAGCGGCAGCCTGCCCACCGCACCTGGCATCGCTCTCTCCATCAAGATGCGCGGGACGGACCAGGTGGCGGTCTGCTTCTTCGGTGACGGTGCTACTGCCGAAGGGGGCTTCCACGAGGCGCTCAACCTTTCTGCGCTCTGGCAGGTACCCATCATCTTCGTGTGTCAGAACAACCTGTACGGGTTGTCGCATCCCTGGGATAAGACGGCCTTCAAGTGCGAGTTGGCGCGCCGTGTCTCCACGTACAACGTAGCGGCGGAGTGCACGGATGGGATGGATGCGGTCGCGGTGTACCGGGCGGCGGAGAAGGCCGTGGAGCGCGCCAGGGCGGGCGGCGGTCCTAGTTTCATCGAGGCGAAGACGTATCGTTTCCTGGGGCACTACGTCGGCGATCCCGCCCTCTATATGCCGAAGGAGGAGCGGGAGATGTGGCGCGAGCGAGACGCGACGCTCAAGTTGGGCCGGCAGCTACGCGCGTGGGGATACATGAGCGAGGACGAGGATGATCAGATGGCCGCTGACGTGGCGAAGGAATTGGAGGAAGCCATCGCGTTCGCGAAATCGAGCCCCAAGCCTCCGCCTGAGGATGCACTGACCGACGTATACGGCCACTTCGATTACCTGGGGAATCCACTGGACGAGGGGGGACGGTGATGGCAGACGTCAAGCACCTGAGAGAGATCAGCTATCGCGATGCCCTTCGAGAGGCTCTGCGGGAGGAGATGCTGCGGGACGAGCGGGTGTTCCTCATGGGTGAGGATATCGCGGATCCCTTCGGCAGCGCCTACAAGGTCACGCTGGGGCTTTCGCCCGAGTTTGGGACCGACCGCGTCCGCCAGACGCCTATCAGCGAGCTGGGCTTCGTCGGTGCTGGCGTGGGTGCAGCGCTGACGGGCATGCGGCCGGTCGTGGAGCTGATGTATATTGACTTCAGCACGCTCCCCATGGATCAGATCGCCAATCAGGCGGCCAAGATCCGCTATATGTCCGGCGGGCAGGCGCAGGTGCCGCTGGTTATCCGCACGCAGGGCGGCATGGGGCGCTCGTCCGCTGCGCACCACGCGCAGAGCCTCGAGGCCTGGTTCGTCCACATACCCGGCCTCCTGGTGGCGATGCCTTCGACGCCCTACGATGCGAAGGGCCTGTTGAAGACGGCCATCCGGCTGAACGATCCTGTCATGTTCATCGAGCATAAGCTCCTGTACAACACGGAAGGACCGGTGCCGGATGAGGAGTATACGATTCCGTTCGGCGTGGTGGACGTTAAGCGCGAAGGCACGGACTGTACGGTCGTGGCCACGTCGCGGACGGTGCTCATGGCGCTGCAGGCGGCGGAGATGCTGGCGCAGGAGGGGATCAGCCTGGAGGTGATCGACCCCAGGACGCTGTTCCCCCTTGACGTCGAAACGATCGTGGATTCGGTCAAGAAGACGTCGAGGCTGGTGGTGGCTCACGAGTCGCCGGAGCGCGGCGGTTTCGCGGCCGAGGTGATCGCCCAGGTCGCCGACAAGGGCTTTGACTACATCGACGCGCCCATCCAGCGGGTCTGTGCGCCCTCAGTGCCCACGCCCTTCGCCAGGCACCTGGAGGATTTCATCATCGTGAATGAGACTCACATTGCCGACCGGGTGCGGCGACTTGTCCGGGGTGAGATCTAGCAGACCCTAAAGGTTTCGGGATTAGGGTCTACGGGAGCACGGAAAGGTATACGAAGACGCAACAATGGCCAGTCTATCAAGACAGGAAATCCATCGGCTTGAGGAAACCGCCCGGAGAGTCCGGTGCCACGTCGTGCGGACGGTCTCGGAGTCCAGAGCAGGGCATCCAGGAGGCTCCCTGTCGGAGGCCGACATTCTCACGGCGCTGTACTTCCACGTCATGCGCGTAGACCCAGAGCGTCCAGACTGGGCGGACCGGGACCGGTTCGTCCTGTCCAAGGGCCACGGTGCGGCGGGCTTGTACGCTGTGTTGGCCGAGCGGGGATTCTTGTCGACCGACCTGCTTAAGACCTTTGGGCGTATCGACAGCACGCTTCAGGTGCATCCTGATATGCACATGGTGCCCGGCGTGGAGATCTCGACCGGGGCGCTGGGGCAGGGCATATCTGTGGCCCTGGGCATCGCACTGGCGGCCAGGTTAGATGACGGAGCGTTCCACGTGTATTGCCTGATCGGGGACGGGGAGAACCAGGAGGGCGAGGTGTGGGAGGCGGCGCAGACGGCTGCGCACTACAGCGTGGACAACCTGACGGTGGTGCTGGACTACAACCGGGTGCAGCTTTTCGGGACGCTGGATGAGATCATGGATATCGCGCCGATCACCGACAAGTGGCGCAGTTTCGGGTGGCACGTGATCGAGATAGATGGGCACGACATGCAGCAGATCATCGATGCCCTCGAATCGGCGAAACAGATCGAGGGCAAGCCATGCATCATCGTCGCGCACACGGTCAAGGGCAAGGGCGTGTCTTACATGGAGGGCAAGTCCGCCTGGCATGGGAAGCCGCCCGACGCGGAGCAACTGGCGCAGGCATGGGCGGACCTGGGTTGTGCCGGGCGCGGATCGTAGGAGGAGTCGCGTGATAAAGGCCCCAAGGGAAGCGTTTGGCCACACGTTAGTGGAGCTGGCGCGGGAAAACCCCGACATCGTTGTCTTGGATGCAGATCTGGCCAGTTCTACCCGGGTCACGTACTTCAAGGAGGCATTCCCCGAGCGTTTCTTCCAGATGGGGGTTGCTGAGCAGAACATGATGGGTGTGGCGGCGGGGATGGCGCTTATGGGTAAGGTCCCTTTCGTCAGCACGTTCGCGGTCTTCGCGTCCCGGCGTGCCTGCGATCAAGTGGCAATCTCCGTGGCCCACTGTCGCACGAACGTGAAGATCGTCGGGGCGTACAGCGGGATCGTGAGCGGCAACAACGGGGCCACGCACCAGGCGGTGGAGGACGTGGGTATCATGCGCGCGATCCCGCACATGGTGGTTGTGGACCCCGGCGATGACGTGGAGATGGCGCAGGTGGTGCGCGCCATCGTCGCATACGACGGGCCGGTCTACCTGCGGGTGACGCGCGACGTGTGGCCCCGCGTTTCACCCGACGGGTCGGATGGCGGGCAGCCGTATGAGTTCGCGCTGGGCAAGGGAGTCCAGGTGCGCAGTGGAAGCGACGTCACCTTGATCGGCAGCGGTATGATGACGTCTCAATGCGTGGAGGCTGCGGACCTGCTTGCCCGGTTGGGCATAGCGGCGCGCGTGCTGCACATGCCGACGCTGAAGCCGGTTGACGTGGAAGCGATCGTGGCCGCCGCCGAGGAGACGGGTGGGATCGTCACGGCGGAGAACCACAACATATACGGCGGCCTAGGCAGCGCGGTGGCCGAGGTGCTGGTGGAACATGCACCGGCGCGGATGAAGCGTGTCGGAATACGAGATTGCTACGGCGAGTGCGGTGGGAACGCCGATCTGTTGTGCAAGTACGGCATGTCACCCCAGCACATCGCCGAGGCTGCGCAGTCTGTTCTCGCGGCTGGCGGATAGCGGGATACGGCGGATTGTCCCAATCCGGGATTGTTCCAATCCGTGTGATACATAGGAGGCAATGATGAGCAAGCCGAAAGTTGGCGTTGTGGGATATGGGACCATCGGTACACGCCTGGCCGATGGTGTGGCACCTCAAGGGGACATGGACCTGGTCGGCGTCGTGGACCTGGCCCCCACGCTAGCGGTCAGGGCGCTCCACGAGAGTGGCATGGCGTACGATCTGTACCTGGTGGACCCGTCGCGCAAGCCGGAGTTTGACGCGCTGGGCATCTCCGTGACGGGTACCTTCGATGAGTTCCTAGATCAGGTCGACGTCGCGCTGGATGCCACGCCGGCCGGGATTGGCGCTAGGAACAAGGAGCTCTATCGGAAGCACGGCGTCAAGGGCATCTTCCAGGGGGGTGAGAAAAACGACATCGCTGACATCTTCTTCCACGGCTACGCCAATTACGAGAAGGGCATCGGTCAAGACTTCCTGAAGCTGACGTCGTGCAACACGACCGGTCTGATCCGTGCGGTGGACGCCGTGGACCGTGAGGTCGGTGTGGAGAAAGTGGCCATCACGATCATCCGCCGCGTGGCCGATCCTGGAGACACGCACCGGGGCCTGGTGGATCTGTTGAAGGTAGAGCCGGTGCCGAATCATCAGGCGGTGGACTTGATGATGATCATGCCGCACGTGGACGCGACCGGGTTCTTAGTGCACACCCCCGTGACCCACGGTCACATCATCAGCATCGTGGCCACGCCCAAGAAGTCGATCAGCAAGGCATCGCTGCTGGACCTCTTCCGTGCCCACCCGCGCATCCGCGTCGTGCGTATCGCCGACGGGTTCAACTCAAACACCTCGCTTTTCAAATACGCCCGCGACCTGGGCAACAAGCGCGGCGATATGTACGAGATCGCAGTGTGGGAGGAGTGCATTGGCTTCTCGGGCGACGATATCCTGTTCGCGATCAACATCCCCCAGGAGGCGGTCACGATCCCCGAGACAGTGGACGGCGTGCGTGCCTGCCTGGAGATGCAGACGGACCGGCTGGAGGCCGTCGGGCTGACCAACGGGTATCTAGGACTGAAGGCCGGGCGCTAGGCGGGCACAGGACATTGATACGAGGGGGATGATGGCATCCGAGATCCTCACGCTGGACGATTTCGATTTCCAGGACAAGACGGTCATCGTGCGACTGGACATCAACTCGCCGATTGACCATCAGACGGGGCGACTGGCGGATGACAACCGCATTCGCAAGAGCGTCCCCACGGTCCGAGAGCTCTCGGAGGCCGGGGCGCGGGTCGCGATGCTGGCCCACCAGGGGGACACGGAGGACTATCGCAGCCTGGTCTCACTCGCCCCCCACGCGGAGCGCCTGGCGGAGCTAATGGGGCGGCCCGTGGCCTTCGTGGACGATATCGCCGGGCCCACCGCGATGGCGCGGATCGAGGCGCTCCGGCCCGGTGAACTGCTGCTGCTGAACAACGTGCGCTACCTGACGGAGGAAGTGTCCACGTTCGTCAACTTCGTCAAACTGACGCCCGAGCAGATGGCGCAGACGCGACTGGTGCGCAACCTGGCCCCGCTGGCGGACTGCTTCGTCTGCGAGGCGATTGCCGCCGCGCACCGCTCCGCCCCGTCGCTGATCGGCTTCGCTGAGGTGTTGCCGGCCGCGGGGGGGCGTCTCTTCGTCGAGGAGCTGAACGCCTTGACCCGGATTCGGGATGCCCCCGCGGTTCCGTGTGTGTTCGTGCTGGGAGGCAGCCGCATCGCGGACGCCTTCAGCATGATGGAACGCGTGCTGGAGGGGGGAACGGCCGATCACGTGTTGACCTCCGGTCTCACCGGCGAGGTGATGTTGATGGCGCAGGGCCGTCAACTGGGCGGCCCCACCGAGCAACTGATTCACGACAAAGGGTTGACGCCCTTCATCGACCGGGCGCGCGAGCTGCTGAAACGCCACAGTGATCGCGTTCTCTGCCCCGTTGACTTCGCGGTGGACGACGGGGGGCGAAAGGAGATCGGCCTGGATGACTTGCCGGCGGATCTACTCCTCGTGGACATCGGCGAGCGGACGCTCTCGCGCTACGTGGAGGTCGTCCGGCAGGCGGCGACGATCTTCGTCAACGGCCCAGCCGGCATCTACGAGCGGCCGGTGAGCCAGGCCGGGACCGAGGGGCTCTGGACCGCGATTGCCGATGCGCCGGGCTACTCGGTCATCGGCGGCGGCGACAGCGTGGCCGCGGCGGGCCGGTTCGGCGTGCGCGAGCGGATGGGCTACGTGTGCACGTCGGGTGGGGGCATGGTGAGGTTCCTTTCGGGACAGACCCTGCCGGTGGTCGAGGCGCTGCGCCGGGCCGCAGGCCGCCAGGGGCGGGGGCCGCTGCGCTATCCTCATATGGGGATCGAGTCGCTGCGCTACCCTCATAAGGGAGTCGGATAAACGGAATCCGGGTGCTGCATGGAAGTCACTGAGCTTGAACTCGGCTTTGGCCACTCTAGACTCCGGGTCCAGGTGCCGGCCGCCAGCCTGCTTGGGGTCTTTGCGCCGCGGGAGCGCGTGGGGCAGAGGGACGGGACGGAGACCCCCGCTGAAGCGGGGCGTCCGGAGGCGCTCCTGCGCGACGCGTTGGCCCATCCGGTCGGCGGCCCGCGCCTGCGCGATCTGGTACGGTCGGGCCAGGGGGTCGTGGTCGTCACCAGCGACCTGACCCGACCATGTCCATCCGCACGCTTGCTCCCCCCCGTGCTGGACGAGCTGGCGGCGGCCGGTGTGCCCGACGAGGATGTGAGCATCGTCGCCGCACTTGGGCTCCACCGGCCGATGACCGCGTCTGAGTTGGAAACCGCGGTTGGCGCGGATGTGTACCGCCGCGTGCGGGTGATGAACCACGATCCCTCGGACGTCGTCCGGCTGGGTGTCACCTCTGCCGGCACGCCGGTCGAGTTCTTCCGGCCCGTCGTCGAGGCTGACTTGCGGGTTTGCCTGGGCAACCTGGAACTGCACTACTTCGCTGGCTTCTCTGGAGGTGCCAAAGCGATTCTTCCCGGGTGCGCGTCGGAGGCGACCGTGAGCGCCAATCACGCTATGATGGTGCGGCCCGAGGCGAGCACCGGGCGACTGGCGGACAACCCGGTGCGTGCCGACATCGAGGAGGGCGTCACCATGCTCGGCGTGGACTTCATCCTCAACGTGGTGGTAGACGGCCAGCATCGCATCCTCGAGGCTGTGGCAGGGGATGTAACCGCCGCCCATCGGGCGGGGTGTGAGCTGGTGAAGCGACGGAGCACGGTTCCGATCCCCCGGCGCGCGGACGTCGTTCTGGTGAGCGCGGGTGGGTATCCCAAGGACGTGAACCTGTACCAGGCGCAGAAGGCGCTGGACAACGCGGCGCACGCCGTGCGGCGCGGGGGGACTATCGTCCTGGTGGCCGAGTGTAGCGAGGGCTACGGCAATCAGACGTTCGAGACGTGGATGAGGGAGGCGGGCTCGCCGGACGATCTGTTGCAGCGCATCCAGCAGAAGTTCGTCTTGGGTGGACACAAGGCGGCTGCCATCGCCTCGGTGCTGAAATGGGCCGAGGTGTATCTGGTCTCCGCGATGCCGGCCGACGCCGTCCGGCAATGTGGCATGGTGCCTTTCGACGATCTGCGTGCAGCCGTAGATGCCGCGCTTGGTGGGGCAGGCCCTGGAGCCAGCGTAGCCGTGCTGCCGCAGGGTGGCTCGGTGCTGCCGATCTTGGGGCAGTGACAAATCGCGGGTGAGCACGTAACATCCACGGACCGCCCGGATGCCGCCGACCGCAGACGGTCGGGCATCCGCTGCATCCTTGCTGGCATAGTGTTCACCGGCGTATGATCCACGTCCGCGTTGCGCGTTTCGCCGAGGCTAGTTCGTGTATCAGGGTGGCGCATGCGGGCAGGATGCCCGCGGTCCGAATTGGGGTTGTCTGATTCTCTGCG
>CAZYSK010000039.1:0-22461 GCA_964649415.1 uncultured Anaerolineales bacterium | reverse complement strand
CCGCGGTCCGAATTGGGGTTGTCTGATTCTCTGCGGCAGTTTCCCCGAGGCTAGTTCGTGTGCAGGGAGGGCGCATGCGGGCAGGATGCCCGCGGTCCGAATTGGGGTTGTCTGATTCTCTGCGGCAGTTTCCCTGAGGCTAGTCCCCGTATCAGGGTGGCGCATGCGGGCAGGATGCCCGCGGTCCGGACTGGGGTTGTCTGATCCTCTGCGGCAGTTTCCCCGAGGCTAGTTCGTGTATCAGGGTGGCGCATGCGGGCAGGATGCCCGCGGTCCGAATTGGGGTTGTCTGATTCTCTGCGGCAGTTTCCCCGAGGCTAGTCCCCGTATCAGGGTGGCGCATGCGGGCAGGGATGCTGCGGATTGTTCCAATCCGAGCGGTCCGGCTGCGCGACGCTGGCGGGTTGTCCCTGTGTGAGCGTGTCGGAATGCAAGGCTGGGGGTTATAGTTTACTGCAAAGATAGACGTCCGCACGCGCCACGCTCATGGAGGGGATCATGCAAACGAGTGCTCAGAAAACATCTTTGGCCCATCGCTCGCGTTGGGCTTGGTATTCGTACGACATCGGCAGTTCAGCCTACGCCGCCGTCGTTCTGTTAGCCATCTACGCCGCCTATTTCAAGGATCACGTGGTCGGCGGCGTCGAGGGGTCGCGGCTGTGGGGCTTGTCCGTAGGCATTGCCATGCTCGTCGTGGCGATCATCTCCCCCGTGCTGGGCGTCATCGCCGACTTCGCCGGCCGCAAGAAACGCTTTCTCCTGGTGTTCACCGGCCTGGCCTGCCTCTCTACGGCCCTGCTCTTCTTCGTCCGCAAAGGGGACGTGCTGACCGGCATGCTGTTCTTCATCCTGGCCGAGATCGGGTACCGCAGCGGCCAGGTCTTCTATAACTCGCTGCTGCCGGAGGTCTCTGAGCTCGAGGAGATGGGACGGGTGTCGGGCTACGGCTGGGCGATCGGTCTGGTTGGGGGGATTGTCTGCCTGCTCCTGGTGCTGGTGCTGGTCATGACGTTCGAGGGCACGGGGATCGTCCGCGCATCGCTGATCATCACGGCCCTGTACTTCGCGCTCTTTGCCAGTCCCCTGTTTCTGTGGCTGCGCGAGCGCGCCAAGCGCAGGCGGGTGCCGCCCGGCGAATCCTACGTCACCATCGCGTCCAAACGCCTGCTCCGCACGTTCCGGATGGTCAAACGGCACCGGGAGTTCACGAAGTTCATCGTCGCTTTCCTGATCTACAACGACGGCATTCTGATGACGGTCAACTTCGCCGCCATCTTCGGCGCTGTGATGTTTGGCCTCAATCAGCAGCAACTGATCATATTCATGATCATCGTCCAGGTGACGAGCGTCATCGGGGCGTACGTCTCCGGCGTGCTGGCCGATCGCCTGAGCGGCAAGATGTCTGTGGTCATCTTCATCTTGCTCATGCTGGTTGCAGTCGTGGGTCTGTTTGTGAACGAGACGGTGACCGGCTTCTACATCATCGGCGGGGTGGCGGGGTGTGCCCTGTCGGCCGTTCAATCCGTCAGTCGCGCCATGGTCGCCATGCTCAGCCCGCCCGGGCGGAGCGCAGAGTTCTACGGCTTCTTCGCCGTGGCCGGTCGCACGTCGTCCTTCATCGGGCCAACCATCTACGGCTGGGTGGCGGCGGAATCTGCCATCTGGTTCCAGTCGCAGGGCGAGCGGGCCTCTTTCCTGTGGTTCAAGGCCATCGAGGGTGGAGCACCGTTTGCGGAGCAGTTGGGACAGCGGGTGGCCGTCTTGCCGGTCATCGCCTTCCTGGTGGTGGGCCTGCTGCTGTTGCTGTCCGTCAACGAGGCACGTGCGCGTTCGGGGCGTGCCTGAAATGAATGCCAAGACTCCCGTTCAACAGCCGGATCGTGAATCTGAGACGAAGCGCGGGGTCACCCGGTGGCTGGTGAGGGAATCCATGGGCGTGGTGATGGTGGCTGTGATCCTGTTCGCGTCCGCGTGGCGACTGGATTGGGCGATGGGGTGGGCGCTGGTCGGTGTGTACGCGGCCTGGGTCGGCGCCAACGCGGTGCTCCTGATTCCCACGAGCCCAGATCTGCTGATCGAGCGCGTCACGCGCGCGAAGGACGCCAAGGCCTGGGACACGGCGTTGCTTGGCGTCGTCGGCTTGGTCACGCTGGCCAAGTACATCCTGGCTGGGCTGGACGTGCGCCGGGGGTGGACGGCGCGCGCGTGGCCCGGTATGCCCCTTGCGCTTCAGATCGTCGCGCTGGTCGTCGCGGCGTTGGGATATGCCCTGGGGACGTGGGCGATGACGGCGAACGCGTTTTTCTCCAAGGTCGTGCGTATCCAGGAGGATCGGCAGCACGCGGTGGCCACCGGCGGCCCTTACCGGTGCGTGCGGCACCCGGGCTACAGCGGCACGATCGCGTTTGAGCTGGCGACGCCCTTTATGCTAGGCTCGCTGTGGGCGCTCATTCCGGGTGTGCTGGTCGTGCTGCTCACAATCGTGCGGACGGCGCTGGAGGACAGGACGCTGCAGGAGGAGCTCGAAGGCTATCCGGCCTATGCCCGGCGTGTGCGCTACCGCCTGTTGCCGGGGGTGTGGTAGGCCGCTCATTCCCGGAGTCGCTTCAGTCCCCTCACGAAGTTGACGGCCGGCACGTCAGCCATGTATTCCCGGTACCCATCTCCCCACTTCCTCACGTTGAAGCTATCCTCCACGCGGATCAGATATGCGAAGCTGGCCAGCGCCAGCCCGATGGCGACCGCGGCCAGGATTGTGAAAGGCACCATTCTGCTGAAGACGATTGGGGCCAGGCCGAAGTAGACCATCTCGGCCAGGTATCCCGGGTGCCGGATCACGCGGTATGGGCCTTCGCGGACGATGGCTACCGTTTCGTGCGTGTCGTGGCAGCCCCCTTGTTGCTGTCTCATCCAGTTGAGCCACGTCTCTAGCGCTATCGCGGCCAGGAAGAGGAGCACGGCCACGGCGATCACGCCAAGCGGGAAGACCACCGCTGGCAACCCGGCCAGGGAGTTCAAGAACTGCCAGCCGGACCGCCGGGCAATGCCGGGAAGGAACCACAGCACCCCGAGCGCCAGGAACACCCATTTGAACGCCCGGTCGTAGGAGCGCACGAAACTCGCGTCCCGCTTCCACAGTTCGTCCATGATTTCCCGAGAGGTGAGATCTTCTCTGTCGCGTATGTCGCTCACTACGCCCCTGTCTCTCTGCCCTTGCGTGGACATATCGCTCCTTGTGTTGTCTTGGGGTGACCGCCTGGGCCGCTCACGACGGCTCGGACGCATGGGACGGCGCGGACGCAGACGTCCGTTCGGCAGACCTACGTACGGATGTCTGCATCCGCCCTCACTACGAACTAGCGAACTGAAACGGCACTCCGGCAGACCTACGTGCCTCACTACGAACGCAGACGGCGCGGATACAGACGGCACTCCGGCGGACCTGCGTGCCTCACTACGAACGCGGACGGCGCGGATGCATGGGACGGCGCGGACGCAGACGTCCGTTCGGCGGACCTACGTACGGATGTCTGCATCCGCCCTCACTACGAACTAGCGAACGCGGACATCCGTCGCTACAGCAATGATATGCACCTGGTGGTGTTTGTCAAATCTGTTCCTGCACGTAAGAGCTGGTGGACCATATCTCCAACATCTTTCCACCGAATCTCCATAATTCCTCCACAGTTCCCGGGTAGACTGGCCCTGATCTTCGATAGGAGGAAATGTATGGGCAGGAAATGGTGGGGTATCGTTGCGGCAGTCGTCTTGATCGCCGCGCTGGTCGTTGTTGGCTGTAGCAGCCTGCCGGGCGCGCAAGAGGAAGCCGGGACGCCGGATGAGACTGCGATAGCACGGGAGGGCACCCTGGAGGTCGCGGTGGAGGCCACCGGCAACCTGCTGCCTCACACGGAGGTTTCGCTGTCCTCCTCTTCGGGTGGGCGGGTGGCGGCCGTGCTGGTTGAAGAAGGGCAGTTCGTGGAAGCGGGACAGGCCCTGGTCCGGCTGGAGACGGATGAACTGGCGCTGCAAGTGGCCCAGGCGGAGGCGACGCTGGCCGCGGCCGAGGCGCAACTGGCGCAGTTGTTGGCTCCTGCACGGCCGGAGGAGGTGACGGCCCAGGATGCCAACGTGCGGGCGATGGCGGCTCAGGTCAGCGCGTCGGCCGCCAGCCGGGACCAGCTCGTCGCCGGGGCCGACGGGGGGGAGATCGCCTCTGCCGAGGCTGAGTTGGCATCCGCTATAGCGGAGCAGCACGGTGCTTTTGACAGGCACGAGAACACGATGACGTGCGTCACGATCGAGGCCGGTACGCGGATGCGGGATGGCACGATCCTTCCCGAGGAGATGGTCATCTGCCCCGCACTGGGCGCACCGGAGGAGCAGGCCCGCTATGCCCTGGCGGCCGCCGATGCTTCGCTGGCTCTGGCCCAGGCCCGGCTCGACGACCTGATGGACGGACCGGACGTCAACCAGGAGCGCGCCGCGCAGGCCGACGTGGCGGTGTCGGCGGCGCAGCGGGATGCCTCCCAGGCGCAGCTTGAGCTGCTGTTGGCGGGGGCCACGCAGGAGCAGATCGACACCTCCCAGGCGTCGGTTGACGAGGCACGCGTCCGGCTCGATGAGGCGCAGCTGGCACTGGAGAAGGCCACGCTGACCGCGCCGATGGCCGGCATCGTGACCTCTCTGGACCTGCAACCGGGCCAGATCGTCAACGCGAACCAGGCCATCGTCGTACTGAGCGACCTGGCGGCGCTGGACGTGGAGGTCAGCCTGGATGAGACCGACGTGGCGCGAGTGGCGGTCGGGCAGGAGGTCCGGGTGACGGTGGACGCCCTTCCAGGCGTCCAGATAGCAGGGCAGGTGACACGCGTCGCGTCGGTGGCCGAGAGCCAGGCCGGCGTGGTGCTCTACCCGGTCACGGTTCGCCTGTCACCGTCTGGCAACTTGACGGCGGAGACGGAATCCGCTTCTGGTGGCCTGATGGCCGGGATGACGGCCGAGGTGGAGATCTCCGTCGCGACGCAGGAGAACGCGGTGATTGTCCCGCTGCGGGCGGTCCACAGCGAGGGAGAGCGCGCCTACGTGGAGCGGCTCAGCGGCGGGCGGGTCGAGCAGGTAGCAGTCGAGCTGGGGCTGGTGACCGATACCGAGGTTGGGATCACGGTCGGCCTGGCCGAGGGCGACGAGGTCGTGGTGATCCCAGCCGCTGCCGGCTCCAGCGCGGAGTTCCAGGGTCCATTCGGGATGCTTGGCGGTGAGAACTCTCCCTAAAGTTTCTCAAACCTTTGGGGTCTCTACAGGGTACTAGATCAGGAGAAGGCGTATGAGCAGGAAATGGTGGATTATCGCGGTGGTCGTCGTGGGAGTCGCTGGGTTGGGTGTCGCCGGTTGGCAATTCGCGGGAAGCCCCGGCAGCGGAACGGCCCAGGCGATGGAGTCCATGGAGACAGCCGTTGTGCGACGGGAGACGTTGGAAGTCGTGGTCGAGAGCACCGGCGTACTGGAGCCGAACGCCCAGGTGGCGTTGGCGTTCCTGTCGGGGGGCGAGGTGGCCGAGATTCTCGTCGAAGAGGGACAGGTCGTGGAGGCGGGGCAAGCGCTGGTCCGGCTGGAGACGGATGATCTGGCGTTGCAGGTGGCCCGCTCAGAGGCGGCGCTGGCCGTGGCCGAGGGGCAACTGGCGCAGTTGCTGGCTGCGCCACAACTGGAGCGGGTGGCGGCCGAGGAGGCCAATCTGGCCGCTGCGCGGGGTCAGGTAAGCGCCGCCGTCGCCAATCGGGATCAGGTGACCGCAGGCCCTGACGAGGCGGAGATCGCTGCCGCTGAAGCCCAGATCGCGGCGGCTCAACTGGACCACAGGCTCGCCGTGATCACCTACGACAGGACCGAGGGCGACGAGGACCAGGTGGAGCAGGCGCGCTACGATCTGTGGGCCGCCGAGGTAGGGGTGGACGCAGCCCAGAAGCAGCTCGACGAGCTGATGGCCGGTTCCGATGCCGATGAGGTACGTGCGGCCCAGGCCAACGTGGCAGCCGCGTCGGCGCAACAGGACGCGGCCCAGGCGCAACTCGACCTCCTGCTCGCAGGGGCGGCAGACGAGGAAATACAGGCTGCGGAGGCGGCGGTGGATCAGGCGCGTGTGGCCCTGGATCAGGCCCGGCTCCAACTGGAACGGGCTACGCTGAGCGCGCCCACGGCGGGGACGATCACTGCTCTGGACGTGGAAGCGGGCGAGATGGCCGGCCCCGGGCAACCTGTGCTCGTGCTGAGTGATCTCTCGGCGCTGGAAGCAGCCGTCAGTCTCGACGAGACCGATGTCGTGCAGGTGGCGGTTGGACAAGCGGCACGGGTGACCCTGGATGCCTTCCCGGGCCTCGAACTGCCCGGCGAGGTCACGTACGTGGCCCCGAAAGCGTACATCTCATCCGGCGTGGTTCTGTACCCGGTGACCGTTCGCCTGGTGGCAGGCGACAGCTTGGCCGGGCTCGCAGATCAGGGCTTCGCCGGAGACGTGCGTTCCGGGATGACGGCCAACGTGGAGATCGCCACGGCCAGCCGGGAGGATGCACTCATCGTGCCGCTGCGGGCCGTGCGGGTCGAGGGAGAGACGGCCTACGTGGATCGATGGCTGGGCGATCGGAGCAAGCCGGTAGAGGTAGAACTGGGGTTGATCACGGACACCGAGGTGGAGATCACCGCCGGCCTGGCGGAGGGGGACGTCGTGCTCGTCGTCCCTGCGGCATCTCGGGATACCGACGAATGGATGCCTGGCCCGATGCGAATGCTGGGCGGAGGAAGCTAACATGAGCTTGATCGAGATCGAGAACGCCACTAAGGTGTACCAGATGGGCGAGGTCGAGGTCCGTGCCCTGCGCGGGTTGTCGCTGCGCATCGAGGCGGGCGAGTGGGTGGCCATCATGGGGCCGTCTGGCTCCGGCAAGTCCACGCTGATGCACATCATCGGCTGCCTGGACACGCCGACCTCGGGCGACTACCGGCTGGACGGCATCGAGGTGGGGGAGCTGGACGATGACCAATTGGCGGCCATCCGTAATCGCCAGATCGGTTTCGTCTTCCAAAGCTTCAACCTGTTGGCCCGGACGAGCGCGCTGAACCAGGTGATGCTGCCGATGCAGTACTACCGTAATGGGATGCGGATATCCGGGTCGGAGCGGGAGCGACGCGCGCGCGAGGCGCTGGAGATGGTGGGACTGGGCGACCGCATCCACCACCTGCCGACGGAGCTCTCGGGCGGGCAGCAGCAGCGGGTCGCGATCGCCCGCGCGCTGGTCAACAGCCCTGCCATCGTCATGGCCGACGAGCCGACGGGTAACCTGGATTCCACGGCGGGCAACGAGGTGATGGAGATCCTGCATCGCTTGCACGAGGAGAGAGGCATCACGATCGTGATGGTCACTCACGACGAGGAAATCAGCGCTCAGGCGGAACACATCATCCGCCTTCGAGATGGGATGGTCGAGAACTGAGAACGCGCCATTCTTGTGGCGCGCGCCATCACCGGATCTAGACGCACGTTGAGGTGAGAAATGATAGCGGACTTAATGGACAACCTTCGAGTGGCCCTGAATGGGCTAACTGTAAACAAGATGCGCTCGGCGCTGACGATGCTGGGCGTGATCATCGGCGTGGCAGCGGTCATCGCGCTCATGTCCGTCGGTGAGGGTGCCCAGGCAACCATCACCGACCAGATCAGCAGCGTCGGCACCAATCTGCTCTTCGTAGTTCCAGGGGCTATCACGATGCACGGCGGCGTGCAGAGTGCCTCGGGCAGCGCGGCCACGCTCACGTATGCCGACGCGGAGGCCATCGCCGAATCCGGCAACGTCCCCGATGCCGCGGCGGTGGCCCCGGAGTTCACCCGGGGCACGCAGGTGATCTTCGGCGACAGCAATACCAACACCTCCGTCACGGGCACGACGTCCGATTACCTCGGTATGTTCGAGCTAGCGGTGGCGCGGGGGCGTTTCATCGAGGATCGGGACGTGGATGGCCGCGGCAACGTGGCGGTGCTGGGCTACCAGGCGGCGCGGGATCTGTTTGGCGGCTTCGATCCACTGGGACAGAAGATCAAGGTGTCTATGCCTGATGGGGCCGGCGGGGATGGTGCGTCCGAGGGTAGACGCGTCCCCCTGACCGTGATCGGTGTCCTGGAGGAGAAGGGCGGCTCCGCGATGGGCAGCGCGGACGATACGGTGTTCGTGCCTATCTCCACGGCCCAAACCAAGATCTTCGATGGGCGCAACGCGCGGGGTGAGCTCATGGTGACCCGGATCAACGTCATGGCGGTCTCAGAGGACCGGGCCGAAGCGGCCGAGGGCCAACTGGAGACGTTGCTGCGGGCGCGTCACGACGTGGCCCCAGACGAGGAGGCGGACTTCAGCGTGATCAACCAGGCCGACTTGCTGAGTATGGCCAATGAGGTCACGAGCGTCATGACCGTCTTCCTGGGCTCCATCGCGGGGATCAGCCTGCTGGTGGGCGGTATCGGCATCATGAACATCATGCTGGTTTCGGTGACGGAGCGAACGCGGGAGATCGGCATCCGCAAGGCGGTGGGGGCGCGGAAGTCGGACATCTTGCTGCAGTTCCTGATGGAGGCCGTGGTGCTCAGCGTGGTGGGCGGGACGCTCGGTGTCCTGCTGGGCATCGGACTGGCCCAGATCGTGGACATGACCGGCGTCATGGATTCGGTGGTCACGCTGGATTCGGTCCTGTTGGCCGTGGGTTTCTCGCTGGCGGTGGGGCTGTTCTTCGGCATCTATCCCGCCAACCAGGCGGCTGGGTTGAAACCCATCGAGGCGCTGCGCTACGAGTGATGTGGAACTGCGGGGCAGATTGGTGGACTGGATAGCTGATGCGTGCCGTACCAATCTACCAACTACCAATCTACCGGCCCGCGTGTATAATGGTGTGTGAAGGGACTCCAGGAGCTGTGGCGCATGGCGTATCAGACGATTCTCGTCGTAGATGATGAGCATAAGATCGTCGAACTGGTGCAGGACTACCTGAAGCAGGCGGGCTACCGCGTGCTCACCGCCCGTGACGGCCAGACGGCCTTGACGCTGGCCCGCCACGAGCGGCCTGACCTGATCGTCCTCGACCTGATGTTGCCCGGAGGAGTCGACGGCCTGGACGTGTGCCGGAGCGTGCGTCGGGACCCGGCGCTGACCGGCACGCCGATTATCATGCTGACGGCCCGCACCGAGGAGGCCGACAGGCTCATCGGCCTCGAGTTGGGGGCGGACGACTACGTGACCAAGCCTTTCAGCCCTCGCGAAGTCGTGGCCCGCGTGCGGGCGGTGCTGCGCCGTGCCGGGGACGAGGTGCAGCGCTCCGACGTCATCCGCATTGAGAACCTGGTGGTCGATCTGGGCAACCGCAGCGTGACCGTGGACGGCCAGCCGGTCTCTCTCACGCCCACTGAGTTCGATCTGCTGGCACTCATGGCCCGGAGCCCCGGGCGGCCCTTCACCCGGGCGCAGTTCCTGGACCTGGTCTACGACGTGGCCTATGCCGGCTACGACCGGGCGATTGACTCCCACGTCAAGAACCTGCGCCGCAAGATCGAGCCGGACCCGCGCCAGCCTCGCTACATCCTGACGGTCTACGGCGTCGGCTACAAGCTGGCGGAATGAGAAGCCGAGGGGGTACAGGCGATGAATTCACCTTCAGGAGACCCTAAAGGTTTTCCGAAACCTTTAGGGTCTGTCAGACCAAGGCCTCACGTGCGCTTCTTCTGGCAGCTCATCGCTGCCTTCTTCCTGCTTATCGTTCTGGTCGGCGGCGGGACGATTCTGGCCGGTCACGTCGCCCTGAGCAATTTGGAGGCCTTCAACCGTCAGTATCCGTCGCCGGTGGTGAGCGTCTGGGCGGACCGTCTCGCCGGCTACTATGCCCGGCAGGGAGACTGGCAGGGTGTGGACGCTTTCGTGGCTGAATACCCCTGCGGGGCCGATTGGGGCCCCTGGGACGCGTCCTGGCAGCCGGACTACGTCTTGGCCACGCCTGATGGGCTGGTCGTCGTGTCCAGTGATGACGACGCGCTGGGCCGTACGCTGCGCCGCGGGGAACGGACCATAGCGACTCCGGTTGTGGTGGATGGCCAACCGGTCGGGCTCCTGATGCTGGCTCCATTCGTTCGTTTTGGGGAAGGGCTCCACACACTGTTCAGAGCGGCGCTGAGCCGGTTCTTGAGGACCGGTGTGGCCATTGGCGGGTTCGCCCTGGTGATCGGTCTGGGCCTCTCTCGCATCATCAGCCGTCCGGTGGTAGAACTGACGGAGGCGACGCGCGCCGTGGCCGCGGGAGACCTCAGCGTGCGCGTTCCTGTCCGCTATCAGGGGGAGCTGAGGGAACTGGGAGTCGCCTTCAATCGGATGACCGAGGAACTGGCACGTGCCGATGAGTTGCGACGTAGCATGACCGCCGACGTGGCCCACGAGCTGCGTACGCCGCTGAGCGTCATCCGGGGCAAGCTGGAGGGGGTGCTGGACGGCGTCTACCCCGCTACCCCCGAGCACCTGGAGCCCATCCTGGAGGAGACCAACCTGCTGACCCATCTGGTGGAGGATCTGCGCTTGCTGGCGTTGGCCGAGGCAGGCCAACTGCGCCTGGAGAAGCGGCGAACGGACGTGGGCGATCTGCTGGGCGATGCCTACGTCAACTTCAGCCCCCAGGCCGCCGACCGGGGCGTGACGCTGGCCCTCGATCTACCCGTTGAACTGCCGCGGGTGGATGCCGACCCGCGACGTATCGCGCAGGTGCTGGGCAACCTGCTGACCAACGCGCTGCGCCACACACCGCAGGGGGGGCACGTGACCCTGTCCGCGGCGCTGGTCGCGCCTGTCGAGGGCGATGGGGAGGGCGTGGTCGAGGTGCGCGTGGCCGACACAGGGACGGGCATCCTGCCTGAGAATCTGCCCTACATCTTCGAGCGCTTCTGGCGGGGTGAGAAATCCCGCTCACGGGCCGGCGGCGGCACCGGCCTGGGCTTGGCGATCGCCAGGCAACTCGTAGAGATGCACGGCGGGACGATTGGCGTGGAGAGTGTGCCCGGCCAGGGCTCGGTGTTTCGCTTCACCCTGCCGGCGGGCTGACACGTGTGATGGTCCGAAGGACTGTTCTCAGATTTGTAGAGACTTGGGAACACCGACTAGATTGTGTGTACAGTGGACCAACGCTTGAACCGTCTCCTCGGTGTCCAGTCGTGGGCGATAGACGATACCTTGGTCTTGAAACTCCCCCACCATTCCTTGCTGCTCGTAAAGACACGTCGCTATCCCCGCTTCAATCCGCTCACGTAGTCGCCTTTCGCAATCCAGCGGCGCAACGAAGAAGCGGTACAACTTGCACAGATCCACAATCGCTGACGCTAGGCCTGGAAAGTGTTGGATGAAAACTGACAGGGATGGCTCCCTGTCAGGACCATATCGCCCAGGCCACAACAGAACTTTGCGGCCACTGCTGAATTCCTGGGGCTTGTATAGGTGATAGCCGCCAGACATATGCTCTCTGAAATGCTCAAGCATTCGTTGCGCAAACCTGCGACCAGTTTGACCTACGTAGGCGTTGTTCAGAAACAACGTCGTACTTTTTACGTGATTTCACTCGGAAAACGCATATCAAAGTGCCAAGTTGTTTTTGAACGATCGCGTAGTATACAAGTTCTCCCTCGTCAAGTTGCACCGTCCATAGGTAAACGCCGCTCTTCTTTCCGGCCTCCGTTTCTGAGATAGGAGGTGCTCCGTTCCCACCAAGCCAGGAGAATGGCCCTTCAAATCCAACCTCGATGGTTTGTGCAGGCATTCTCTATCCTCCGAAGTCTGTGTTGGGTGTCCACAAGCAAGCGATTGCCGCTTCGGATGCTCAGTCTCTTCCGGGTGGCGCTGAGCACCGAGATCAGTTGGTGGTCGGGGGCATGACGGCATTCGTTCGCGCAGTGCATCTCCCTGGAAAACGCCCTGTTGAGTTCATCGATGATAGCACAGTCCACGCATGCGTGCAAGGCCTTGCCTGCAACTGCCGGGGAGTGGTCAGTTGGGAAGCGTACCCCGCGAATTGCTTGACAACTGCTCACTCTTGTGGTAGTATATGATTAGTCCAATATAGGATAGATCATATACTAGAGCTGTCCCATAGGAGAATGAGCGATGTCCCTCAAACACGCGATTCTTGGCTTCCTGAACTACGCCCCCCTCTCGGGGTACGATCTGAAAAAGGCGTTCGATACCTCGGTGCGCCATTTCTGGCCGGCCGACCAGAGCCAGATCTACCGCACGCTGGCCCGGCTGGAGGAGCAGGGGTGGGCGGAGGTAGAGGCCGTCGAGCAGCAAGGCTACCCCGATCGCAAAGTCTACTACATCACCGAGGACGGGCAACGCGAACTGCGTCGCTGGCTCACCGTCCCGCTCCCTGAGAAGCAAACGCGTAGCGCACAACTGATCCAGGTGTTCTTCGCCGGCCAATTGAGCGACGAGGAGATCCTGGCGATGCTTGAGCACTGGGCCGAGCAGACGCGGGCCGTCCTGCAGGGCTACGATGCGATTCCCGAGCAGGCGGCCGCCTACGTCGAGACGGTAGGGTCCCCACGGGAGATGTTCTTCTGGATGCTCACGCTGGAATGTGGGATCAAGCTGATGCAGGCTCAATTGGAATGGGTCGAAAGCGTACTGGAACGGATCAAGAACACGGCGCATCCCTCGGCTTGAGGGATCCGCACCCAACGATAGGAGAAGACAAGACAAGATGAGGTTTCTGGCCGTCAACGGGAGCCCGCGGGGCCCCAAGAGCAACACCGATCGCATCCTGCTGCCCTTCCTGGAAGGGGCGCGCGAAGCAGGTGCGGAGACCGAGGTCGTGTACCTCAAGGGCAAGCACATCGAACACTGCCTGGGCTGCTTCTCGTGCTGGATCAAGACGCCGGGCGTTTGCGTCCACAAGGACGACATGCCCGAGTTGATCCAGAAGGTGAGGGGGGCTGACGTGCTGGTCTTCGCCACGCCACTCTACGTCTTCACCGTCTCGGGCCTGATGAAAGACTTCATGGACCGGATGGCTATGCCCCTGTTGCAGCCGTTCATCATCCAGCGGGGTGACCAGTACCTTCATCCCCGGCGATACGAAGGCGGGTCCCCGGGGCAATACGTGCTGATCTCCAACTGTGGTTTCCCCGAGCGCCAGCACTTCTCGGGCCTGGTGGAGACCTTCCGCTGCTTCACCAGCGGGCCAGATTCGGAGCTGGCCGGGGCGATCTGCTGCGCCGGTGGGGAGCTCCTGCGCCAGCCGGCATTGCAAGACAGCCTGACCTGGTATGCCGACGCCGCCCGCAAGGCCGGGCGCGAGGTTGCGGAGCAGGGCAGCATCTCGCCGCAGACCCAGGAGGTGCTGGATCGCCCGTTGATCGAGGATCCGGCCGTCTACGCCAACATGGCCAACATGCGCTGGCGGAGCTCGGGCGTCGAGATGATCGAGACTGCAGGGGCGCGGTCCTCGGGCGCGTCGCAGCTGCCGGCAGGGGAATTCGTGCCGCTCCCGCCTCCTCAGTCGCTGGACTCGATGCGAGACCTGGTCGCCGGGATGGCGGTAAGCTACAACCCCGCAGAGGGCGGTGACCTGGAGGCGACGATTCAGTTCCACGTCACCGGGGATGGCGCGGGCAGCTACTTCCTGGACATCTCCGGCGGGAGCTGCATGACGTACGAGGGGGAGCACCCCGAGCCCACGCTGACGATCGACACCCCGACCGACGTGTGGATGGCCATCAGCCGGGGGGAGATGAACGGCGCGACGGCCATGCTGACGGGCAAGTACTCCATCAAGGGCAAGATGGGGCTCATGATGCGCTTCGACAAGCTCTTCTCGGGGCTGCCGGGGACGTGAAGTTGGCGGAGAGGGGACCTCGGGTGCCTGGCATGGTGTGGACGGTCCTGGGCTTCGTGCCCTGGATCATCTATTGGGTGCTTACAGGAATGGGGAACACGCGCGCCGCGATCCTGGCGGGGCTGGGTTTCTCGCTGGCGCTCAATGTGTATCGCTTCGCCAGGCGCAAGGTGAAGATCCTGGATGCGGTGTCCCTGGCTTTCCTGGCTATCAGCGCGTTTGTCACCTTCGTCCTGGGCAGCGACCTGCTGGCGTCCTACGGCGGGGTGCTGTCGGACCTGACGCTGGCATCCGTGGCCTGGGGCTCCCTTCTCGCGGGCAATCCCTTCACCCTCGATTACGCCAAGGAGGACTGGGACCAGGCCTTCTGGGACAATCCCATCTTCGTCGAGACGAACCAGATCATCACCGCTGTCTGGGGTGGGGTCTTCACCGTGCAGATGCTCCTGGAGGGGATGGCGATGATGGCAGACTTGCAGGGGGCCGCGCGCCTCGTCCTGGTTGCGGTTGGCCCGCGTGCCCTGCTCGCGGTGGCGGTGTTCTTCTCGGCGTGGTTTCCGCGCTGGTATCCCCAGCGGGCGGCAGCACGGCGGGGTGGGGAGGCCGCCGCCGCTCCTCTGGCGGCTGGAAGCAGGGAGCGTGCTGTCGGGGCAGCGGACGGGCCAGCCGGTCTGCGGCTGATCGCCTCCATGCCGCTCGGTTTCGATGCCGGGGCAGCCGGCGACATGCAGGCGACCATTCAGTTCCGCCTCAGCGGTGAGGGTGGAGGCGCGGGTTACCTGGAGATCGGTTCGGGGAACTGCGCCTACCACCCAGGCGAGGTGGACCGGCCCACGCTGACGATTGAGAGCCCGGCCGAGGTGTGGACGGCCATCTCTCGGGGAGAGATGAGCGGCACCGAGGCTCTCCTGAACGGGCACTATCAGGCGTCCGGCGACCTGAGCGTGCTGATGCGCCTGGGGAGCCTGTTCGGCGCCCCCGAATCGGCGTGAGTCGCGAAGGAGCGGCGACGTGAGCCCTATGGGATCAGAAGATAGATTCAACGTCGCACATCTGAAGACACCGGTGGTCATCATGGTCGCCTTCTAGGTGGTCGCCATTGTCCTGTGGCGGACCACCGGCACCATCTTCTACCTGTACAACTTCGCCTGCATCGGCACGGCGATCGGCGCCGGCATCGGTCTGTACGCCGCGCTTCCTCGACGGCACAAGCACTGGGGACGCAGGGTGGCCCAGTTCATGGTGGGGGCCTACATGCTCGTCTACCTGGGCCTGATCCAGCGCGAGAACACGCAGATCGAGGGCTTCTTCTTCTACCTGCTCTCGGGCCTGTTCGCCGGGTCGGTCATCCACTACCTGGTCGCCAAGATCGCCGGCCCGCTCCTGTTCAACCGGGGCTGGTGTGGCTGGTCGTGCTGGACCGCTCCTTGAGTACATCAAGCGCGGCCAGCGGGTACTTTCCACCGAGTGCATCCTGTGCTTCGCGTGCGTCGACACGTGTCCCAAGGGCGCGTTGGACACCTCGTTCGGCCTGGACGTGGGTGGTCAGGAGTGGCTCAACGTGCGTGCAGGCTCGGATACGTGAGGACTGCCTGTTCGATGGCCTGTTGTTAGTCGGAGGATAGGCAGTAGCCGGGGAAACGCGGTATCCTATAGCTGTCACGTGGGACCGCGAGCATCTTGCTCGCAGCACAGGGGGGCAGGCCCTGGGCCTGCCCGCGCGCAAGGGAGGAGATATGTCGAAATCCATCATCATTATCGGGGCGGGCATCGCCGGTCTGTCTGCCGGATGCTACGGCCAGATGAACGGCTATCGCACGCAAGTATTCGAGCTGCACGACAAACCGGGCGGGCTGTGCACCGCCTGGAAGCGCAAGGAATACACCTTCGACGGGTGCATCCACTGGCTGGTTGGCTCGGGCGCTGGCAGCAGCTTCAACCGCATCTGGCAGGAGTTGGGGGCGACGCAGGGCCGGCAGTTCGTCGATCACGAGGAGTTCGTGCGCGTTGAGGGCGAGGGCGGCAAGACCTTCATCGTCTATACCAACATAGACCGCCTTGAGCAGCACATGAAGGAGTTGGCCCCGGCGGATGCCGAGGTGATCGAGGAGTTTGCCGGTGCCCTGCGCCGCTTCACGCGCTTTGGGGATGCGATGGGGCAACCCGGCGGGTCGCCGAGTCTGCTTGGCGCCGTCAAGACCGCGTACAGGATGCTGCCCTTTATGCCGCTTCTGCGGAAGTACGGCAAGATCACGGTGCAGGACTACGTGACCCGCTTCAGCGATCCATTCTTGCGCCACGCGTTCGGCGCGATCTTTGGCCTGCCCGGCTTTCCCATGATGGCGGTTATGATGACGCTGGCGTGGATGCACAACCGCGACGCCGGATACCCCATCGGTGGGTCGCTGGATTTCGCCCGGGGGATCGAGCGCCGGTATCTCGACCTGGGTGGCGAGATCCACTATGGGGCGCGGGTCGAGGAGATCCTGGTCGAGGCCGACCGGGCTGTGGGCGTGCGCCTGGCCGGTGGGGCAGACGACGGACGTCCGCGCGAACACCGGGCGGACATCGTCATCTCGGCCGCCGACGGCCACGCGACGATCTTCGACATGCTGGCGGGCCGGTACGCCGACGACAAGATACGCGGGTATTACGAGGAGTGGCCCATCTTCCAACCCATCGTCCAGGTATCGCTGGGTGTGGCGCGCGATCTCTCCGCCGAACCGCAGATGGTCAGCTTCCCGCTGGAGCCGCCGCTCACGATCGCCGGCGAGGCGCGGGAGCGCATGGGCGTGCGGCACTTCTGCGACGACCCCACCATGGCGCCGCCGGGCAAGTCGGCCGTCGTCGTCAGCTTCGACTCCGACTACGCCTACTGGCAGGAACTGCACCGGGAACGCGAGCGCTACGACGCCGAGAAGAAGGACATCGCCGTCAAGGTGATCGCGCAGTTGGAGAAGCGCCTGCCCGGCATCGAGGACCAGGTCGAGGTGGTGGACGTGGCCACGCCCATCACCACCGAGCGGTACACGGGCAACTGGCAGGGCTCTATTGAGGGCTGGATGATCACCGCCGAGACGATGGGCATGATGATGGGGAAAGGCATGGACAAGACCCTGCCCGGCCTCGAGAACTTCTACATGGTCGGCCAGTGGGTGGAGCCGGGCGGCGGCGTGCCCACCGCCGCCGGGTCGGGCCGCCGGGTGATCCAGATGATCTGCAAACGGGACGGGAAACGGTTTGAGGCGCGGGTGCCGTGAAGAAGAAACCAGGTTTTTTATGCGATGGCGGACGCTATATGCGCTATCGCCAAAAACCTGGTTTCTTTGGTGGGGCTAGGCGAGGTGCTTGGCTGTCGCTATCAGCCTGACGATGTCACGGAAGGCGCTGGGGACCCGGCCTTTGCGGGCGGCCCCGAGCCCGTCCACATCGGGCGAGGCGAGCAGGGGGCCGGCGTACTCGGGCGCTACGCTGCCGCCGTAGACCAGGCGCACCTGTTCCGCAGCGCTGGCACCGTGTTCCCGGCCGATCCAGCGGCGGATGAACCCGCAGCCCGCCGCGACGTATTCGGGCGGGGCCGGTTCCCGCACCCCGATCGTCCATTCCGGCTCGTAGAGGACGGCTGACCGGGCGACCTGTTCGGGCCGGCAGCCGGCGAAGAGACGGGGCAGCCGGCGCGCCAGGTCGTCCTCGATCTGCCCGCGCTCTGACGTGGCCTCTCCCACCAGCAGGACGGGGCGCAGCCCGGACTGGAGCGCCGCGTGCATCTTGCGGTTGACGTCCTCGTCGGTCTCGCCCCTGCGGCGACGGACTTCCCAGTGGCCCAACTGCACCCATTGACAGCCCACGTCGGCCAGCAGCGGGGCCGAGACCTCGCCGGTGTGGGCCTTCCCCGGCGCGGCGCACAGGTCCTGCGCCCCGAGCGCGATCGGGCTGCCTGCCAGGGCCTGCGCCACCGCGTGGAGGGCGGTGTAGGGGGGACATAGGACGACGTCCACGACGCCGGTCAGGCCGGCCGCCTCGGCGGAGAACCGGCGCACGAAGGCCAGGCTCTCGCGGATGGTCATGGCCATCTTCCAGTTGGCGACCGCGAAGGGTTTGCGCTTCGATGAGGCTTCCAATCTTCCTCCTGGTGCCTGTCTGCTGTCCGGCGTTCCCGCGACGCGTGGATGCCCGCCCGCCCCGGCCTCACAGGTCGGCGATGACGTATAGCTCTCCCTGGTCGAAGCCGCGGGCGCGGTAGTAGGGCCGCGTGCCGACCGCGGCGATGACGGCCAAGCGGCGGAATCCCGCCTGCCGCGCGATGCGCCGGGCCTCGTCGAGCAGGCGCGTGCCCAGCCCGGCGTGTTGGGCGGCTCCCGCGCGCCTGTCGCCCAGCTCCTGCGCCGGGCCGTAGATGTGCACCTCGCGCACGAGCGCGCAGCCGCTCAGCTCAGCGATGGCGGGCTTGGCCTCGGCATAAGGCAGCGAGAGGCGCAGGAAGCCCGCCAGGCGATCGTCCGGCGTGGTGTAGCTGAGGAAGCATTCACGCGTGGCGTCCGTCTCGTAGTCCAGCCGCTCCAAGACGAGCGCGTTCGGGTCCACCGGCTCGCCGCGCACCTCGCGACAGCGGATGCAGCGGCAGGCCAGGCCCTCCTTGGCCATGTGGCGCTGCACGATCTGGCGCAGGTTGGTCTTCTTCACCCCGGCCACGATGTTGGGCGAGGGGATGTCGCGCATGAGCCGGTTGACGCGGCAGTAGGGCGGGATGTGCGTCTTGCAGCGAGCCAGCAGGTCCACCAGCGTCTCCTCGTCGTAAGGGCGGTACGCACCCTGCTGCCAGAGTTCGTAGAGCTCCGTGTCGGACAGGAGCGCCGTGGGGTAGATCTTCAGCTCGTCGGGCCGCAGCGCGGGATCGTCCCACAATCGCCCGAAGTCCTCCAGGTCGCCCTCGGGCGTGGCCCCCAGCAGGTTGGGCATCCAGTGGGCGACGATCTTGAACCCGGCCAGCCGCAGCAGGCGCATGGCGCGCCGCGTCTGGGCGACCGTGTGGCCGCGCCGGTTGCGAGCCAGGATGTCGTCGTTCAGGCTCTGCACCCCGATCTGCACCTTGGTCACGCCCAGCCAGCGCAGCCGGCGTACCTCCTCGGGCGTGATGTGGTCGGGGCGGGTTTCCACCACCAGCCCGACGTTGCGGTGGGGGGCGCTCTCGTTGGCCCGCTGGGCTTCCTCCAGCGTGGCGGATTCCGTCCCGTTCATCGCGTCCAGGCAGCGGCGCACGAACCACTCTTGGTACTCCGGCGGGTAGCACGACCACGTGCCGCCCAGGATCAGCAGCTCGACCTTGTCCACGTTGTGCCCGATGTTGGCCATGGCGGTGATGCGGCTGGCGGTCTGGGCGTAGGGGTCGAAATCGTGGGAGGCGGCCCGCATCGCGCCGGGCTCGTCGGGGAGGTAGCTCTTGGGCATGGACTCGGGGGCCGGGCAGAAGATGCACTCCCCGGGGCAGGGGAAGGGCTCGGTCAGCACAGTCACCGGCGCTACGCCTGAGATCGTGCGCGTGGGCTTCACCCGCAGGCGGCGCACCAGCCGGGGGTCGGGCGTTGCCCCCGTCTCCTGGCACAGTTGGGTGTATCCGCTGAGGATGTGGCTCTTGGAGGGGACGCGGCCGTCGGGCAGGGGATGCCGCCGCAGGATGGCCGTCAACCGGCGGCCTCGCATATCCGGTGTAGCGCGTATGTCGTCCAGGACGCCGATCAGCCAGTCGCGATGCCGTTCCAGGTCGAACGGCGTCCGATGCGCTGCCCGCCACGCCCGTTCACGCTGTCTCTTCACTCGTGTCTATCCAAACCCCTTGCTTGCTTCGCGCGCCTGGCTCGGCTATAATCCGCTCGATGGACAGTGAGACCGCTGAAAAACTGCTGGCGCTGAATCGCGCGTTCTACGCGTCGTTCGCCCGGCCTTTCGCCGACAGCAGGCCGGTCCGCGACCCGGCGCTGACTTGCATTCTACCCTATATTCCGCAGCGTGCAAGGGTGCTTGACGTGGGCTGTGGCAATGGCCGCCTGGCGCTCCTGCTGGACCGGGAGCGGCCCGGCGTGAGCTACCTGGGCTTCGACGCCGTGCCGGAGCTGGTCGAGGTGGCGCGCGCCCGTGCCGCTGGACTGGCGGCCATCTCGGCGGCGTTACGCGTTGCCGACGTCGCCCGGCCCGGCTGGGCCAGGGCGCTGGCCGGGGCACGGGCAGGTACAAACGGATTGGAACAATCCGCACCTGCCCCTACGCCGGGTGCCGGGGCGCGGGCAGGTACAAGACCTGCCCCTACGGCGGGTTCCGGGTCCTCCGGCGGGGCGGTGTGCCCGCGCTTCGACTGTGCCGTGGCCCTGGCGGTCCTCCATCACATCCCCGGCTTCGAGCTACGGCTGCGGGTGCTGCGCGACGTCGCCGCCCTCCTGGAGCCTGGCGGCTGCCTGCTGCTCTCCACCTGGCAGTTCCTCGGTAGCGCCCGCATGCGGCGCAAGATCGTGGACTGGGCGGAGGTGGGCCTCGCGGCGGAGGCGCTGGAACCGGGCGACTACCTGCTGGACTGGAAGCGGGGGGGCAGGGGATTGCGCTACTGCCATCTGGTGGACGAGGCCGAGCTGGACGCGCTGGCTGATGCGGGTGGCTTCCGCGTGCGCGAGACCTTCCGCGCCGGGGGGCGCGAGGGAAACCTGAGCCTGGTGGCGGTCCTGGATCGGGGGTGAGCTGCGACCATCCTGTGAATAGGGTGGGACGCACTTGGTTTTCGTTCAAGAATTCTACTTCCAGGACTTACAAACGCTGTTTTCGGGCCAGGAAGTGCGTCCCACCTGAGTAGCTTGACATGTCACATTAGACTTCCGAAGTCTAGGACATAGCTCCAAGTAGCATAGGTCGCGGCTTCCGCAAGGTGCTAGATGGGTCAAATGAACTACTGAAGACTTCGGAAGTCTGAATCCAGCGGTTGCGCGCCTTGGCAAGCGGGCGGACGGGGTGTATACTGGTTTGCGGCGATCGGAAGGTTAGCGGGCTGCCACCTGGCAGCGTAGTCCTCGACAAGGAGAGCACCGATGAGCGAAGGGGCAGACTTTGTCTACGACGTCTTCATCTCCTATAGCCACGAGGACGAAGCCTGGGTGACGGACACGCTGCTGCCCCGGCTGGAGGAGGCCGGGCTGCGAACCTGCATCGACTTCCGGGACTTCATCGCCGGCAAGCCGGCCCTGGTCAACATGCAGGACGCGGCCAGGGACAGCCGCCACACGCTGCTGGTGCTGACGCAGTCCTGGGTCGAGAGCGGGTGGACGCTGTACGAGAGCCTGCTGACCTGCACCAAAGATCCCGCCGGGTTGGAGCGGCGCACGGTGCCGCTGCGCCTGGAAGCGTGCGAGCTCCCCGAGTTCATCTCGATGCTGACCTGGGTGGACTTCACCCGGCCCGACCGCCTGCCCACCGCCTGGACCCAGCTCCTGACCGCGCTGGGCGCGCCGCCGGAGCAGGAAGCGCCGCCGGAGCCAGCGCGGGCCGGGTGGTGCCTGAAGCACCCCTACCCCATGCCGCCCAACTTCACCGGGCGGGCCGCCGAGCGCGAGATGCTGAGCGACTGGCTGGTGGGCAAAGACGGGCGCCCGCTGCTGGTGCTGCGCGCGCTGGGCGGCTTCGGCAAGAGCGCCCTGGCCTGGCACTGGCTGCTCCACGACGTAGACCCCGCGCGCTGGCCCCGCGTGGTGTGGTGGGGCTTGTACGACGAGCGCAATTTCGACACCTTCCTGCGGGAGACGCTGGCGTACCTTTCAGGTGGGACGCACCTCCGAGGTGCGTCCCACCTGAAAGGTGCGTCCCACCTGAACCCGCGCCAACAGGCCGACGCGCTGCTGCGCAGCTTGCACGCACCCGGCACGCTCCTCATCCTCGACGGCTTCGAGCGCGCCCTGCGCGCCTACGGCAGTATAGACGCCGCCTACCAGGGCGACACCGACCCCACGCCCCACGCCCCACGCGACACGCAACACGAAACACGCAACACCGACTGCCTCAGCCCCATCGCCGAATACATCCTCCGCGCCATCGCCTGCCTGCCCGGCATCCGGAGCAGGGTGCTGCTGACCACCCGCCTGCGCCCCCGCGTGCTGGAGTGCCGCGGCGGCTACCTGCTGGCCGGCTGCCGCGAGGTCGAGCTGACCCAGATGCAGCCCGCCGACGCGGTGGCCTTGTTCCGCGCCCAGGGCGTGCGCGGCGCGCGGGCCGAGATCGAGGCCGCCTGCGCGCCCTACGGCTACCACCCCCTGAGCCTGCGCCTGCTGGCCGGCCTGATCCGCCGCGACCCGCGGCAGCCGGGCGACGTCCGCGCCGCGCGGCACCTGGACGTGAGCGGCGATCTGGTGCAGCGCCGGCACCATGTGCTCGAGACGGCCTACGCCAACTTGGCGCCCGAGGGCCAGAAGCTGCTGAGCACGCTGGCCTGCTTTCGCGGGCCGGTGGGCTATGAGGCGCTGCGCGAGACCCTTAGGGTTCGTAAGAGAACAAGTTCCCGCACTTCACCCTGTTTCTCCAATCAGA